>JAEUTY010000023.1 GCA_016787805.1 Flavobacterium sp.
TTCATGAGTTTTGGTGTTATGCCGATGTAATAAAATACTAGGACAATTTATTGTGCTAAATATTTTATACAATCGGTGTAAAATAAGAAAAGTTCCAGTATTTCTACTCGAACTTTTCTCCTATCTAATTGTGAATTAATACTTTTTTGCGCTTTTCAGCTCAACCCCCGAACCTTTTATACTTCCAAATATAGCAAATACGAAAACGTAATAGTCTTAAATTTTTATTAAATTTTTAAGTAGCACGCATATTGTTTTTCAAATCAACTTTAGTCCCGCTTTCCGTTCCAATCCCGTCCAAAAACGGGATTTCCTCTACAATCGGGGCTAGAGTAGAAAGTTCCGTTTTCAAAACCCGTAAAGTTCATTTTGCTTTAAATAAAAAAATAGGTGACAATTTGACATTTTTAAACATTTGGCAGTACTTTTGCAATCCAAAATCACTATGAATATCAAAAATATATTTAAAAATAAAAGCACAATGAATACTGAGAATTCTGAAAAAGAAGTAATTGACAATGAAAATGAAACGCTAAATCAATCAACCGAAAACATTGAAGAACAAGCTGTTCCTGAGGTTGAAGCTGCTGAAGAGTTAACCGTTGAGCAAAAACTAGAAGAAGAATTAGCTAAGGAAAAAGATAAATTTTTACGTCTTTTTGCCGAATTCGAAAATTATAAAAAACGTACTACCAAAGAGCGAATTGATTTATTCAAAACAGCCAATCAAGAAGTTTTGCAAGCCATGTTGCCTGTTTTAGACGATTTTGACAGAGCCATGACACAAATTTCCAAAACTGAAGATGAAGTGTTGCTCAAAGGTGTCGAATTAATTCACGAAAAACTAAAATCAACGTTAGTTGCTAAAGGTTTAGAGCAAGTAGAGTTAAAAGCTGGTGACGATTTTAACGCTGATTTTGCTGAAGCCATCACTCAAATTCCAGCGCCAACCGACGATTTAAAAGGGAAAATTGTCGACGTAATCGAAAAAGGATACAAACTAGGCGACAAAATCATTCGTTTCCCAAAAGTGGTAATCGGACAATAAATGTGTAGTGACAAATCACTATTTGTCTCAACTATATAATATATGGTATAATGAAAAAAGATTTTTACGAAATATTAGGCATCAGCAAAAACGCATCGCCCGAAGAAATTAAAAAGGCTTACCGCAAAAAAGCCATCGAATTCCATCCTGATAAAAACCCTGGCAATAAGGAAGCCGAAGAAAATTTCAAATTGGCAGCTGAAGCTTATGAAGTATTAAGTGATCCAAACAAAAAAGCACGCTACGACCAATACGGTCACCAAGCCTTTGATGGCGCTGGCGGATTTGGCGGTGGGCACATGAACATGGACGATATTTTTAGCCAATTCGGAGACATATTTGGAAGTGCTTTTGGTGGTGGCGGTTTTAGTGGTTTTGGTGGCGGTTCTAGTGGTCAACGACGCATGAAAGGAAGCAATCTTCGTATCAAAGTTAAACTTACTTTAGAAGAAGTTGCTAATGGTGTCGAGAAAAAAGTAAAAGTGAAACGCAAAATCCAAGCACCAGGTGTTCGGTATAAAACATGTTCAACGTGTAACGGTCAAGGTCAAGTTTTAAGAGTAACCAATACAATATTGGGTCGTATGCAAACCGCAACAACCTGTAATGTATGTGGCGGTTCGGGTCAAACGATTGAAAGCAAACCTTCGCATGCAGATGCACACGGAATGATATTGGAAGACGAAACCGTTTCAATCAAAATTCCTGCTGGTGTAACCGACGGAATGCAATTAAAAGTATCCGGAAAAGGAAACGATGCTCCAGGTAACGGAATTGCGGGTGATTTAATTGTGGCTATCGAAGAGCAAGAACACGAATTTTTGAAACGTGAGGGTGAAAATTTACACTACGATTTATACATCAGTTTTGCCGAAGCTGCTCTCGGAGTTTCCAAAGATATTGAAGCGGTAAATGGTAAAGTGCGTATAAAATTAGAAGAAGGTATTCAATCGGGTAAGATTTTGCGACTAAAAGGTAAGGGAATTCCGAGCCTAAACAGCTATGGAAATGGCGATTTGTTAGTGCATGTGAACGTTTGGACACCAAAAAAACTCACTAATGAACAACGTCAATTCTTTGAGAAATCCTTGACTGACGCGAACTTTATACCACATCCAGAAAAAACAGATAAATCTTTTTTCGAAAAAGTTAAAGATATGTTTTCATAGTAAAAAAATTATTTCTACATTTGAATGTTACTTGGAAACAAGTAATTTCTTTTTCATAGCAATTTTTCCCATCCTTATGTAAAAATAAGGGTGGGTTTTTTGTAACAATTCATTTGAGCTGTTAACTAATTCAGTACTTTTGTCAACTTCAAAGACAATATCAATTACAATAATTCTTTTTTTGAACTTGAACTTGATATTGATTTTTGACATTGTTATTTAATAAATCTATGAACAACATTCTCGAAGTAAACAAAGTAGTAAAGCAATACGGTGATTATACCGCGCTTAACGAAGTTTCGCTCTCTGTTCCCAAAGGCAGTATTTACGGACTTTTAGGTCCGAATGGTGCCGGAAAAACATCCTTAATTCGAATCATCAATCAAATTACAATGCCCGATAAAGGGGAAGTAATCCTCGATGGTGAACGATTAAAACCCGAACATGTAGCTGTAATTGGTTATATGCCCGAAGAACGCGGTTTGTACAAAACTATGAAAGTTGGTGAACAATGTTTGTATTTGGCTCAATTAAAAGGATTGACCAAACAACAAGCTAAAACGCAACTCGATTATTGGTTCAATCGCCTCGAAATTCAAGGTTGGTGGAACAAAAAAATACAAGAACTTTCCAAAGGAATGGCACAAAAAATACAATTTGTGGTTACGGTTTTACACCAACCCAAATTGCTTATCCTCGACGAACCTTTTTCGGGTTTCGATCCTGTAAATGCCAACTTGATTAAAGACGAAATTATTGAACTCAACAAACAAGGAACTTCAGTAATTTTTTCCACACATCGTATGGAAAGCGTTGAAGAAATGTGCGATCATATTGCTTTAATTCACAAATCAAACAAGCTGATTGAAGGAAAGTTAACGGATGTAAAAAAACAATTCCGAACCAATAGTT
Source organism: Flavobacterium sp. (assembly GCA_016787805.1). Lineage (GTDB taxonomy): Bacteria > Bacteroidota > Bacteroidia > Flavobacteriales > Flavobacteriaceae > Flavobacterium. The sequence continues at coordinate 3,130 of JAEUTY010000023.1, forward strand.
ATGATGTCGGAATTCTAACCAATAATGTCGAAGGTTTAATGTACGATTTGTCACAAAAATTCACGTTGTCGCAAACTGATTTTAAATCGCTCAATGACGAGCTAAAACTCGAAATTAATTTGGGCAACTCAACACCAAATGAACTACTTAATACGCTGATTCAACGTGGTCAAGTAACCCATTTCGTTGAGAAAATTCCAAGTGTAAACGATATATTTATTAAAACAGTAACTGAATAAATCACAAATAACAAACGTCAAATAACAAATAAATTAAAAATTCAAAAAACCAAATTGGTCGAATTGTTTTGAATTTAGAATTTTTACATTGAAAATTGTTTGTTTTTTGTTATTTGCTTTTTGAAATTTTTAAAAAAATGAGCAAACTCCTCCTTATCATAAAAAGAGAATTCATCGCCAAAGTACGCAACAAATCGTTCATCGTAATGACTTTTTTGAGTCCGCTACTTTTCGTCGGAATTGGTGTTTTTGTAGGTTATTTAAGCCAAATGAAAGCTGATCAAAAAACCATTGCAATACACGATGAAACAGGCAAATTTGTCAACGATTTCAAAAGTGATGAAGAATACAAATACGTGAATTTTTCCAATGTTGATGTCAAAACATTAAAAGACAGTATCGTTAGTGAAAGCTACGAAGGTCTTTTATTAATTCCCAAAACAACTAATAACACAACTCTTCAAAAAGGAATTCAATACGTTTCTAATGATAGTCCAGGTGTAATGTTTGTTGAAGAATTAGAAAGCATAATTGCCAAACGAATTACAGCCGAAAATTACCAAACGCAAGGTTTAGATACCTTAAAAATTAATAAGGCTAAAGCCGACGTTGCTATCAATTTAACCAAAGCTTCGGGTGAAGAATCACTCAAAGGATTGAACGAAATCAAAATCGGAATTGGCGGCGCTTTTGGTTACCTTATTATGATGTTTATTGTTATTTACGGAAATATGGTGATGCGAAGTGTCATTGAGGAAAAAACATCACGCATTATCGAAGTCATTATTTCTTCTGTAAAACCGTTCCAATTGATGATGGGAAAAATCATCGGAACCTCATTAGCAGGTGTTTTACAATTCCTAATTTGGGCGTTACTCGGACTCACAGCTATGCTCATTTTGTCGTCCATTTTTGGTGTGCAAATGGGAGCAGCTTCCAGTCCGCAAGCTCAACAAGCACTCGAATTAGCGCAAAAAGAAGCTGGCGGAACCATTCAGTTGTATCTAAAAGAGATTTTAAATCTGCCAATTGCAACTATAACCATTAGTTTCATCATCTATTTCATCGGCGGTTACTTTTTGTACAGTTCATTCTACGCTTCCATCGGAGCCGCAGTCGATAACGAAACCGATTCACAACAATTTCTTCTTCCAATTATAATGCCTTTAATTTTGGGCGTTTACATTGGTTTTTTCACGGTAATTAATGATCCACACGGAACCATTGCTACAGTATTTTCAATGATTCCTCTTACATCACCAATCGTTATGATGATGCGGATTCCGTTTGGTGTGCCTTGGTGGCAAATTGCTATTTCAATGACATTATTGTTTGCAACGTTCTTCGGAGTAGTATGGTTTGCTAGCAAAATTTACCGCGTCGGTATTTTAATGTACGGCAAAAAACCATCTTGGAAAGAATTGTACAAATGGTTAAAGTATTAGGAGCGAAAGACTTGGTTTGTTTCAGCCGTCCATGTTCCCGCTTCTCGTCCCGTTGCTAAACGGGATCGGGGCTAGTTAAGAAACCATTTTAATTTTTGTTACCTTTGAAAAAATAATTTTTAAAAAAACTTTGTGCCTTTGTGCCTTTGTGGCAAAAACAAGAACTATGTCAAAAATATTAATCATCGAAGACGAAGCCTCTATTAGAAGAGTGCTCACCAAAATACTTTCTGAAGAAAACGATACGTACCAAGTAGAAGAAGCTGAAGACGGCATTCAAGGTTTTGAAAAAATCAAAAATACCGATTACGATTTGGTGTTGTGCGATATCAAAATGCCTAAAATGGATGGTGAAGAATTGTTGGAAGCCGTTAAAAAAATAAAACCAGAAATTCCAATTGTAATGATTTCGGGTCACGGCGATATGGAAACCGCAATTAATACCATGCGTTTGGGAGCGTTTGATTACATCTCAAAACCACCTGATTTGAATCGACTTTTGAATACAGTTCGTAACGCCTTAGACAAAAAACAACTCGTAGTGGAAAACAAAATTCTGAAAAAGAAAGTCAGTAAAAACTACGAAATGATAGGGAATTCAGAGCCAATCAATCACATCAAACAAATGATTGAAAAAGTAGCGCAAACTGACGCTCGCGTTTTAATTACAGGTCCAAATGGAACTGGAAAAGAATTGGTTGCTCATCAATTACATGAAAAAAGTGAACGAGCTCAATTTCCTCTAATCGAAGTGAATTGCGCTGCCATTCCATCTGAATTGATTGAAAGCGAATTATTTGGTCACGTTAAAGGCGCGTTTACCTCTGCAGTAAAAGACAGAGCCGGAAAGTTCGAAGCTGCTGATGGCGGAACGATTTTCCTTGACGAAATTGGCGATATGAGTTTAGCAGCTCAAGCCAAAGTATTGCGTGCATTACAAGAAAATTTGATTCAACGCGTAGGAGCTGACAAGGATATTAAAGTCAATGTTCGTGTAGTCGCTGCAACCAATAAAGATTTGAAAAAAGAAATTGAAGAAGGTCGTTTCCGTGAAGATTTGTACCATCGCTTGGCTGTTATTTTAATCAAAGTTCCAGCATTGAATGACCGACGCGATGACATACCTTTACTCATCGAACATTTTGCCGCTAAAATTGCTGAAGAGCAAGGTAATGCGCAAAAATCGTTTTCTAAAGATGCTATAAAATTATTACAAGAATACGACTGGACTGGAAATATTCGAGAACTACGTAATGTGGTAGAACGACTAATCATCCTTGGAGGAAGCGAAATTTCAGAAACCGATGTGAAGTTGTTTGCGAGTAAATAATAGCCATTAGCCATTAGCAGTTAGCCATTAGCAGTTTACTTTTGCTAAAAGCTGAAAGCTGAAAGCTAAAAGCTGAAAGCTAAAAAAATGCAATTAAAAAAAATAAATCCCAACCTTCAACAAGCGCTCATTGAAAACGGTCTCACCGACGCCAATGAAATGCAACAAGAAACGTTTTCTACTATCAAAAGCGGTGCAGATGCAGTCATTCAATCACCAATAAATTCGAGGAAAACGTCAACAATTGTCCTGAATGTTATTCAGCGAATGGAAAAAGCAGTAGGCGAGAGCACAAGAGCCTTGATTATTGCATTAGACAAGGAAAAAGTACTAGAAATAGTTGGCCTTTTTGAAACGTTTGGGAAATATACGGATCTAAGAGTCATTGGTTGCCACGACAAAGGCAATATTGATTATGATAAAAATGTCATTTCTGCCGGAATGGATATCATTGTGGGAACACCAACACGAATTAACGCTATGTTTTCATCAGCTGGATTCAATATGAATACCATCAAAATGTTTGTGGTAGACGACGCCGATTTGATTTTCCGACTGCGTCATGACGCAATTATTCAACGCCTTTCAATGAGTGTCGAAAAAACACAACGTTTGTTCTTTTGCTCTGAAATCACCGAAAGAGTTGAAGCACTGGCCGACAAAATCATGATTGAACCGCTTTTCTTCGAAATGGAGTAAATTAATGGACAATTTACAATTGATAATTAACAATTGTAAAAAGAGTAATAAAAATTAAACATAAAAGACAGGATAATATCAATTATCCATCGTCCATTATCAATTATCAATTAAAAATGGGATTAATCAAATTATTTTCAGGAGACGAAATTTTAGCGCAAGCTTTACAACAAAAAATTGAAGCAATCGGAGTAAATACAGTGATTCGCGACAATAATCAAGCCAACGTTTTTCCGAGTATTCAATCGAAAAAAGCAGTCGAATTGTTCATACAAGAAACCGATTTTTCCAAAGCCAATTCTATAGTAGAGGAGTTTCGATTGAGTTTGTAAATTTTATTTGTCAATACTACTTTTCCGCTATCTTTGCACCTTTTAATTCAAATCGAGGTTTCTAACTTCCAATTTCTAGTTTACAATGATTACAGTCAATGATATTTCCGTTCAATTTGGCGGAACCACTTTGTTTAGCGATGTTTCTTTTGCCATTAATGAAACAGATAAAATTGCCTTAATGGGTAAAAATGGTGCTGGAAAATCGACACTTTTAAAGATTATTGCTGGAGCAAGCAAACCATCAACAGGCAACATTTCGGCGCCAAAAGAAGCAGTAATTGCCTATTTGCCTCAGCATTTGTTGACCAAAGACGATGCTACTGTTTTTGAAGAAACCTCAAAAGCTTTTGCCGAAGTATTTGAAATGAAAGCCGAAATCGACGCAATCAATGAGCAATTGACTATTCGCACCGATTATGAAAGTGACGATTACATGAAGTTAATTGAACGCGTGTCTGAATTGTCTGAAAAATTCTACTCGATTGAAGAAGTGAATTATGAAGCTGAAGTAGAAAAAGTGCTCAAAGGTTTAGGTTTTGAACGCGAAGATTTTACACGACCAACATCTGAATTTTCGGGTGGATGGAGAATGCGCATCGAGTTGGCTAAAATATTATTAAAAAAACCCGATTTGATTCTGCTTGATGAGCCAACAAACCACATGGATATCGAGAGTATTGAATGGCTGGAAGATTTTTTGATCAATTCGGCCAAAGCCGTGATGGTCATTTCTCATGACAGAGCGTTTGTAGACAATATAACCAATCGCACCATTGAAGTTACGATGGGAAGAATTTACGATTACAAAGCCAAATATTCACACTATTTAGAATTGCGAAAAGACCGTCGTGCGCACCAACAAAAAGCGTACGATGAACAACAAAAATTTATAGCAGAAAATCAGGCTTTTATTGAACGTTTTAGAGGAACTTTTTCTAAAACCGAACAAGTTCAATCACGTGTTCGTATGCTAGAAAAATTAGAATTAGTTGAAGTTGATGAGGTTGATACGTCGGCTTTGCGATTGAAATTTCCACCATCGCCTCGCAGTGGTCAATATCCAGTTGTGGTAAATGAGTTGTCGAAATCGTACGGAGATCACGTGGTGTTTAAAGATGCGAGTATGGTCATTGAACGCGGACAAAAAGTAGCTTTCGTTGGGAAAAACGGAGAAGGAAAATCGACCATGATTAAGGCCATCATGAAAGAAATTGATTTTGATGGAAAACTGGAAATTGGGCACAACGTTCAAATAGGTTATTTTGCTCAAAATCAAGCGTCATTGTTGGATGAAAATTTGTCGGTTTTTGAAACTATTGATCTAATTGCGGTTGGCGACATTCGCAGTAAAATAAAAGATTTATTAGGTGCTTTTATGTTCAGTGGCGATGACACAACTAAAAAAGTAAAAGTGCTTTCTGGTGGTGAAAAAACGCGTTTGGCCATGATTAAATTGTTGCTTGAGCCAGTCAATGTTTTGATTCTGGATGAGCCAACCAATCACTTAGATATGAAAACCAAAGACATCATCAAAGATGCTTTAAAAGACTTTGACGGAACTTTAATTTTGGTTTCACACGACAGGGATTTCTTGGATGGTTTGGCCGAAAAAGTATTCGAATTCGGACACAAACGCGTCAAAGAACATTTTGAAGACATCAAAGGTTTCTTAGCGCACAAAAAAATGGAGAGTTTGCGTGAAATAGAAAAATAAGCAAAACCCGATAGAATCATTTGATACTATCGGGTTTTTCAATTAACCAAAATTAACCTAACTATTTATTTTTTGCTTTCCACTTTGAAAATCCTAAAGTGGTTGGCTTGATTTCTTCTTGCCATTTGGTTCCAAATTGAATGTTGAGTAAATCAAATGTTTTAGCGTTCAATTCTTCATAATCTTCTAAATTAGTAGGAGCGAGGCAACCAAAATCGTGAAATCCTATATTGTACTTTTTGGCAAATGCCATTTCTTTTTCGCCTACAGATGAAACAATTCCACCTAACAAGTAAATAATGGGTTTTACTCTAATTTGAGCTGTTTTAGTAGTGTCATCCGACTTGGTTTTGTTTTGTGCTATGCTAATTCCACCTAATAAGATGATTACGAGCAAAAAATGAATTCTATTTTTCATATGCTAACAATTGATTTCCGCCTTCAATTAATCGAATAAACTCGGCTTTGTAGCCTTCTGTATCGTCATTTAATCCTTCTTTGGCGAGTTTTTTAATGTCTTTCAACGATTTGTTTTTTACTAATTTGGAATCTCTTAAATTCAATCCAAACCAAGCTACGGCTGCACTAAATTTGAAATCCGAACTAGCATTAGCCAAAACCGTTCCATTATTGGCAATCGTGTTTACCATTTCGATGCTTTTGTCTCCATCGGGTTTTTTGTATCGGAATTTAATTGTAGCCAATTCTGGATTGTAATTTTTGTCAGAAGGTTCAGCCATTACCGTATATTTCAAATCGGTTGGTTCATCAAAAAAAACGCATTTTACACCTCGAGGAACAATTTCATACAAAGCGGTTACAGTATGTCCGCTTCCTAATTCGCCTGCATCAATCGCATCATTTTTGAAATCTTCAGGGCGCAATTTTCGGTTTTCATATCCAATCAATCGGTAAGCTTGCACATGAACAGGGTTAAACTCAATTTGAATTTTGACATCTTTAGCTATAGCAAACATCGATCCTTTGAACTCTTTTCCCAAAAAACGATTAGCTTCTTGTATGTTGTCGATGTAAGCGTAATTTCCATTGCCTTTGTTGGCCAAAACCTCCATTTTGCTGTCTTTGTAATTGCCCATTCCGAAACCCAAACACGTTAAGAAAACGCCTGATTTTCTTTTTTCTTCAATCAATCGTTGCATATCATTATCAGAAGAAGCACCTACATTAAAATCGCCATCTGTAGCCAAAACCACACGGTTGTTGCCTCCTTTGATAAAATTCTCTTCGGCAGTTTTATACGCCAACATTATGCCTTGTCCGCCGGCAGTACTTCCGCCTGCATTCAACTTGTCTAAAGCATCAATAATCGTCATTTTTTTATCGCCTGAAGTAGGAGGAAGTACCATTCCAGCAGCACCAGCATACACAACAATCGAAACTTTATCCTCACTACGCAATTGATTGACCAATACTTTTAGCGATTGTTTTAGCAAAGGCAATTTGTTTTCATCACTCATCGAACCCGAAACGTCAATCAAAAAAACCAAGTTTGAAGCTGGTAATTTTTCGCTATCGATATTTTTTCCTTGTAAACCAATGCGAACCAGTTTATTATTAGTATTCCACGGACAATCGCTGTATTCACTGTTGATTGAAAATGGATGTTCGTTTTGAGGTTGCGGATATTGGTATTTGAAGAAATTCACCATTTCTTCGATACGTACAGCGTCTTTGGGTACTTTTTGTCCGTTATTGATAAAACGACGAATGTTAGTATAGGATGCATTATCAACATCAATAGAAAATGTGGATAAAGGTGAGGTTCTTGGACTTTCAAACACATTTTCAACAAAAGCCTCGTAGTCTTCGTGTTCGTCAACCACTGGAACAACATCAACAGGTGGTTGTGTTGTTATGCTTTTATTCGTTTGAATGACCACAACGCCATTGGCTGCGCGACTACCGTACAAAGAAGTGGCTTTTTCGTCTTTCAATACTTCAACTTTAGCAATTTCGGTGGATTTTAATTTTTTAAATTCCTTTTCAGTAGTGGTTTTTCCATCAATCACGTACAAAGGTGATTTTGAATTTATTGATGAAACTCCTCTAAGTATGACTTCATTTGATGCTCCGACTTGACCATTTGCCCGCGAAACCTTAACACCAGAGACACTACCTTGTAATGTAGTAGCTTGAGCGGCATAGGCCACAGCTGTTTTTGTTCGCTTAACGCCTAAAGGTTTTGCATTTTTGTCGATTACTGATTTTCCTTTGTAAGAGTCGTATTCATCATCGTCAGATCGAGAGTATCCCATAACGACAACTTCCTGAAGATTAGCAATTGATGTATTCATTATTACATTAATTACGTTTGCCTTTCCAATAACTCTAAGCTCATCGCGCATTCCGATAAAACTATACACTAATGTTTCGCCTTCCTTAGCTTTAATGGTGTATTTTCCATCGATATTAGTTTGTGTACCTCGAGTGGTTCCTTTTACCACTACATTGACTCCAGGTAGTGCCCCGTTTTGGTCTGTAACAGTTCCAGTAATGGTTTTTTCCTGTGCAATTGTTACGAAACAAATGAGCATAGAAAGGGCTAATGAAAATGTTTTAATTTTTTTCATGACGTTGATTTTTAAAATGTTAGTACTGGTTATTCTTTTTTCTTGGGTGTAGGTTTTCCGTTTTTTGTTGTGATGATAACAACTCCATTTTTACCTTTTTCACCATAAATAGAAATCGCTTTCTCGTCCTGCAGTATTGAGATGGTTTCAATTTCTTGTTTATTTAAAGGAGAATACGGACTGGTTGGGTTGGGGCCAAAAACTTCTTGTTCGGTGTAATACACTCCGTTGATGATGTACAAAGGATTGGGCAAATGAACAATAGATTCAAAATCTTCTTCATTAGCGTCTTTTACTACGCTTAAATCTGCTTTTTTATCATCAACAACAATAAGAGGATCTTCTTTTTTCTTTATTGTTTGGATAGGTTTCGGAGCCTCTTTATCTTCTATTTTAGCATCCTTGTAGGTAACTCCTCTCGATTGAAAATTTCGTTCTGCTGTCCATCCATTATTGGTAACAACTGAAGCCATATTGTAGGTTCTAGGATCGACTATTGCAGGAACTTGCATTACCTTAGCATCACTCTCTGGAATCACCACTTCATTTGCTGCAACAGTTGGTGCCTCGTTAATTTGTTTTTCCAATACTTTTTCAGCATCTGCTTTTATGTTTTGATTTTTCTCAGCAACTACAGCTATTGTATTTTTATTTTCGGTACTATCCAAAACAGTAGTCGTTGTATCTATAATGGTAGCCGTCGTGTTTTGTGGTGTAATGATTATTTTTTCTTCTTCTTTTAAAAATTGGTAACCAATTGAAACTACTAGCAAAATAGAAGCTGCAACTGCTATTTTTTTCCATAGTGTGTTTTGTTTGGTCAATACTTTGTGGTCGAGTTTGTCTTCGACGCGGTTCCAAACCTTATCCATAGCGGGGAATTCTTTGGATTCGGCATTTTGGGCAGCCGATTTGATTTGATTCAATAATGTATCTTGATTGTCCATGACTTATTTTACTTTTTTATAATAATGATGGTTGACTAATTCTTTTAATTTGGTTTTAGCCACATTCAATTGTGATTTTGAGGTTCCTTCCGAAATTTGAAGCATGTTGGCTATTTCTTTGTGACCGTAACCTTCAATCACAAATAGGTTAAAAATAGTTTTACATCCTTCTGGAATCAAGTTGAGCAGGTTCAATAAATCTTCTTCTTCCAAATTTGTATCAGGTAAACTTTCAGGTTGTAGATGCAGTTTGGTATCTTCTAAATAAAGATTAAAGTTTACGTTGCGTTTGAGCTGATGAAGACAATTATTGATTGCAATTCGTCGCGCCCAGCCTTCAAAAGCACCAATTTCCTTTAATTGATCCATTTTGGTAAAAATAGTATAGAACGCATCGGCCAATACTTCTTCTATTTCCTCTTCTTTCTTTAAATAACGTTTGCAGGTACGGTATAGCTTCGGACTCATGTACTCGTACACTTGCCGCTGTGCATCTCGCTGCATTTTTTTACACGCTATTAGTATAGTTTCGTTGATCACAATTGATGTCTTTATTACTAAAGAGGATTATTTTTATAAAAAGGTTGGGACGAAGGTGAAAAAAAGTTTTCAGTGGTCAGTTTCAGTGTTCAGTTTTCAGAATTCTAATTTCTAACTTCTAATTTCTAACTTCTAATTTCTAATTTCAAACTATAGATATTCGATTCCAACAATTCCGTATCATTATCTTCGCAAAGTAAAAATTCGATTTCATTTCCATTTCGCTTATACAACGTTATGCCTTCAAATTTATGTGTGTCGGATATTTTTTTGGTAAAATCGATTTTCATAGTTGTAGTATCAATTCGACCAATCCAACTGCCGAGAACTTCGCCATCATGGTAAGTTGATTCGGTATTTTCGGCTGTAGCTAAAAAGTAAATTTTATCGTCAATGGCTATAGCGTCTGTGAAACTTGAACGCACACCTTTTGTTTTAGGCAATTTGTATTCGTTGGCAATAATTCTGAAATTTTCTTCAAGATCTTCACCTGAAACGGTAAAAATGACATTCTTTTTATTTTTCCCGTTGCCACGATTGAGTAAAAACCATTCGTCGTCTTTGTAAATAGCGCCTTCAATATTAAAATCGTCGGCTTCCATTTTGGCAAATGATTGCATGGCTAAATACAACATACTTAAATCGAAATTTTTGACTACCTTGTGAGTTTGCGCATCCAATTGTATCATTTTGTTGCGGTTTTCGGTCGAACCTGATCCAAATAGAAAGTAATAACTAGTATTGTGAGTAATCGCTTCGAAGTCGGGTTTGAGGTTTTTAGCAATATTTTCAGTTGCGTTTTCTGCTAAAGCAATTTTGTTCAGATGCGTTGAATCAATTTGGTATTCGTACAAATAATTACTATTGTCTGAAATCAAATACAAGTTATTGTGGTTGAACACCAAACCAGATGCCGAACCAATTCCGATGATTTTAAAGAGTAGTGAAAGTTGAAATTTTTCCATAAGTTTGCTGATAAGTCTAGCCCAGATAGAGCCGATATCCTCGTAACGCAGTGGAGAGATAAAGGCGAAAGCTGGAAATAGCTCCTCAAAAATAACACAATTAATGGAATATAATATGAAATCGATCAACATTGCCCATTTTAAAGTAACGGGAAAAGTAGATTTGTCGAAATGTCCCACAAAACTAGATATTGACACCGATAAAGACGAGGAAATAGAAGCTTTGGATAAAGTCCAAATTAAGTTGAGCAAAAAGCAAGATGCGATGTATGCGCACAATCGGCATGCCTTTTTGATTTGTTTGCAAGGCATGGATACGAGTGGAAAAGACAGTTTGATTCGCGAAGTGTTTAAAGAATTCAATCCGCGTGGCGTAGTCGTTCATAGTTTTAAAACTCCCAATTCGACCGAGTTGGAGCACGACTATTTGTGGCGTCATTATTTGGCGTTGCCCGAAAAAGGGAAGTTTGCCGTTTTCAATCGCACGCATTATGAAAATGTATTGGTAACGCGTGTGCATCCGGAATATATTTTGTTTGAAAATTTGCCGGGCATTGAGAAAGTGGAAGATATTACGCCTCAGTTTTGGGAAAATCGTTTTGAGCAAATCAATCATTTTGAGAAACACATTGCTCAGAACGGAACTACGATTTTGAAGTTTTATTTTCACATGAGTAAAGAAGAACAACGACTTCGACTATTAAAACGTTTGGAAAACCCAGAAGACAATTGGAAGTTTTCGGCAGGCGATTTGAAAGAGAGAGAGCGTTGGGACGATTATATGAACTACTACGAAGAAGCTATAAATAAAACTTCTACAGATTATGCGCCTTGGTACATTGTTCCTGCCGACGATAAAGGAGTTGCGCGTTATATTGTGGCCCAAACCATTTGGGAAGAAATGCAAAAACTCGCTGATATTACCGAGCCCGAATTGGATGCGAAAGTAAAGGCAAATATTGAAGTTTATCGTGAGCAGTTGAAACAATAGCAAATTCGAATTCAAATTCAAAAATCAATATCAATAGCAATAGCAAATTCAAAAATCAATAGCAATAGCAAATACAAAAATCAAATTTGAATGATGTACTAATTTGATTTCTATTGCCATTGTCATTGCCATTGTCATTGTTATTGTCATTGTCATTGACATTGACATTGCCATTGCCATTGCGATTGCCATTGTTTAGTTTATCTTTGCGCTTTCATAAAATCGTCATGAATTTTTCACAATACACTAAAGAATTTCGCTACAATATTCAATTGGCCTATCCAGTTATTTTGGGTATGCTGGGTCATACGTTGATTGGAATTGTTGATAACATTATGGTGGGTAAATTGGGTTCGACCGAACTGGCTGCGGTTTCGTTGGGAAATAGTATGATTTTTATTGCCATGTCGCTTGGCATTGGTTTTTCAACAGCGATAACGCCCATTGTAGGCGAAGCTGATGCTGAAAAGAACACATCAAAAATACGTTCGGCGTTTCATCACGGATTGTTTTTATGCACTATTTTAGGCTTTTTGTTGTTTGGTTTGGTGGTTTTGGCTGAACCTATTATGGAATTATTGCACCAGCCCAAAGAAGTTATTGTGTTGGCAAAGCCTTATTTGAATTGGGTAGCTTTCTCTTTGGTTCCGCTTATTATTTACCAAGGTTACAAGCAATTTGCTGATGGTTTGTCGATGACCAAATATTCTATGTATGCTATTGTCATGGCGAATATCGTTCATGTAATTATCAATTATTGTTTGATTTATGGCGTTTGGTTTTTTCCGAAAATGGGAATTATTGGAGCAGCGTTAGGAACAGTAATTTCCAGAATTGCCATGGTAACGTTTATGCACATTATTTTAGCGAAACAAGAGCAACTCAAAACGTATTTCCAAGGTTTTAGTTTTGATGAAATCAAGAAAGAAACCATTAAGAAAATTGTTAATTTAGGTTTGCCTTCAGCGATGCAAATGTTGTTTGAAGTCGTTTTGTTTACGGCTGCCATTTGGTTGTGTGGCAACATTGGTAAAACTAGTCAAGCCGCCAATCAGATAGCGTTGAGTTTGGCTTCGATGACGTTTATGTTTGCCATGGGATTGAGTGTGGTTTCGATGATACGCGTAAGCAATCAGAAAGGAAGTCAGGATTATAAAAGTTTGGTTGTAATTGCTCGATCTATCTTTTTGTTGGCTATTTTAATTGAGATTGTTTTTGCGATTTTGTTTGTTGTTTTTCATCAAATTTTGCCTCCATTTTTTTTGGATATGAGCAATGAAATGCAATTGTTAGACAACCAAGAAGTAGTAATGATTGCTTCAAAATTGTTGTTAGTAGCAGCGGTTTTTCAAATTTCAGATGGAATTCAAGTTGTGGTTTTGGGCGCTTTACGTGGTTTACAAGATGTCAAAATTCCGATGTACATTACGTTTGTTGCCTATTGGATTGTTGGTTTTCCGATTTCGTATTATTTGGGCGAATATACTTCGTTGAAAGCCGTGGGCGTTTGGATTGGTCTTTTGGCCGGATTATCAACTGCAGCGTTGTTTTTATACCTTCGTTTTCACTTTTTGACCAAAAAATTAATACAAACAATTGCTGAAAAACAAGTAGATTAAAAAAGTTGTAGGTTGTATGTTTTAAGTTCTTTAACTTGCGGCTTAAAACATACAATATATAACTTACAACATTAATAGTTATGGAATTACCAAAATTCGTTTTAGCCGACAATTCCGATTTTCCGGATGATATTTTTATTATTCATTTGGACTATCCTCGTTTTTTAATCAACTTGAAAGACGATTCTGTTGAATTTTTAGAAGAATTAGAAGAAGAAGACGAACAAGAACTCGAATCGGAAATGGAACATTTAATTACATTGGCTGGCGAATTTTACGATCGCGAAATGGAGCGCTACGAAGAGTAATTATGGAATAAAAATTTTGTGTTTTACAGCATAAAGTACTAGACCAATTCGATTTTTCACATCCAATTTAATAAACAAACTATCGCGATAACCATCGATGGTTTTAGGGCTTAATTTCATGTATTCTGCTATTTCACGGTAAGTAGATTCGGTACACAGCAACTTTAAAAATTCAATTTCTTGTTCTTTAAGTTGTGCCTCATAAGTGGTTTTTCCTGTAAAGGAATTCATTAAAACATCGGCTACATTGTGCGAATGGTAAAATCCAGTTTCAATGATTTTGTGAAGTGCTTTTTCGAGTGTTTTTTTGTCAACGTCTTTCAGAAGGTAACCTTTTGCACCCGAACGAATCATTTTTAAAATAGTGTTTTCGTCTTCTTCGACTGTTAAAGCCAAAACATTGATGTTGGGATAATGGTCGTTCAGCCATTTGGTTGTTTCGATGCCATTCATAATTGGCATGTTTACATCCATTAGTACAATTTCAGGTTTTCGATTTTCGAGCGTGAGCTTTTCTATTAATTCTTCTCCATTTTTGCATAGATAAAGGACTTCAAAATTTTCAAAACCCTCTACAACACCTGCAATTGCTTGTGAAAGCAGTGTGTGATCTTCGCAAATTACTACTGTGTGTTTATCCATGATTCGTTTGGTAATATTTGATTGTTAGTTTAGTTCCTTTGTTGATTTCAGACTCAATATTAATATCGGCGTTAATTAAAACACCTCTTTTTTTCATGGTGCTCAATCCAATTCCGTTTTGTGGAATTTTAGTCATGTCAAACCCTTTTCCGTTATCATGAGCTTCAATTTCAATCGTGTTTTGATCGTATTTTAGATAAACATTGAGTTCTGTTGCTCGAGAATGTTTTACTGTATTGGAGAAAAATTCTTGTAAAATTCTGAAAATAACAATCTCTGATTTAGGCTCAATAATAAAGGGTTCACCTTCTACAACTAATTTGGATTTAATATAATTCAGACGATTAAATCGATCAATTTCCAATTGAATGGCATCACCCAAATTGATATTAGTAATAAAATCTGGGTTAATTACTTTTGATAAAGAGCGAACTTCATTTAAAATATTAGTCAAATTATCTCTAATTTCACCAATATTTTCAGGGTTTTCAGCCACATTTTGCAACTGAATCTTGGCAAGAGTTAATAACTGTCCAATGTTGTCATGCAATTCCCAACTTATATTGCGCAAAATTTGTTCTCTAATTTCTACTTGAGACTCATTGATTTCTTTTTCGAATTGTTTTTTGTCTTCGGCTTGTTTGAGTAAAAGTACGTTTTTCTTTTTTTGGAAAATAGTAAACAGTATAATTAAAATTACACATAAGCTAAAAAGAACAATGATAGCTACTATTAATCCTTCTGCTCCTTGTTGCTCCATATAAAACCTGAGATTAATAATATATTATTTGTAAAAACTAAAAAATACTTGGTTATAAAGATATAGTGAATTGTTGGTGAATCTATATAGTATTTTCTAATAATATAAAAGGGAATATTTGGTAGAAAACTTACTAATAAACCAATACTGACCCAAAAAATAAGCATTTTATTGATGTTGATTATCTTATCAGAGTTTAAAATTTCTGAATAAAACATGATGATGCTTGAAATTATAAACAGAGCTCCAAATACATATGAAAATGAGAAATAGATCTCTTTAAAATTTGAAGTCAATAAGTTAATGAAAAATGTAACGTAATAAGCAACAATGAAAAATGAAACTATTCTTTTGAATTGCAGGCTTTTAACAGCATCTTTAAAAATTAATAAATATAAAGTAAAAGAAACCAATTGAAAAACATTATAAAAAGGAGCATTATATTTGCATACATGTTCACTATAATAACCTGCAATCGTGTCATTTATGACCACATACCATATTAAATAAAGTAAATATTTTAGTATGGTGTGTTTGTATTTTGCAAAATAGATACTACCAACAATAGCGGTAACTACTTGTAAAATCAATATCCCATTTTTAATTTCAACAATTGGTAAATTTTTTATATCCATATATAATCATTCGAATTTTGTCTATCCTGGAGGTGGTGTTAGACTCATTTCATCCATTATTAAACTGGTTCTATTACTATAATTTGAAGTTCCGTTTCCTGTTGTTTCATCTTTTGAATTCAAAAGACCTTCAATGATTTCAAAACTACCTTTTAAAGAATCGTTGGAATCATCAGGTTTTATACAAAATGGCACATGATGTAGGTTAGGATAGTTCGAAGAAGCACTTGTTGAAGAAACTTCTACAGTTGGCACTAAAAATACACTTTCTCTTTCAGAAAACATTTCTTCTGTAATTGTTTCTGCTACTGAATTTTTGGGATGAGCCCCAAAATAGATTCGAATTCCAGAAATTTCTTTTCCGTTTTTTGTTTTAACGTCATTTAGTTTTTGAATGTAATCTTTGAGTGTTTCCATATCAATCCAAGCAAATTCGGTTGCTTTATACCCGTTTCCTCGATAATTTTCGATCAATGGTTTGATGTGAGTTTTGTACTCATTTTTCATCTCTAGGGCTTTTTCGATAGAAATAATTTTTGCACACATAAATTTAAGTTTTTTAGTTTAGTTATGAATTGTTTATTACAAAAATATCGTTTTAATCTTACAAAAAAGACAGGAAAAACACCCTTTTTTTAATGAACAAAGCGCTAGTTTTTTTTAAAAATTAAGTGCTTAAAAATCAATTAAATATTTATTAAAAAACTATTTTTTTTAACAAAATGTTAGTTGTAAAAGTAAGAAAAAGAACATAAAAACATGATTTAAATTTCATTTTGGTGTAGAATATCGTTTTTTTTGAAAAAGCAACCGAAGCATTATTTTGAATTATTTTTTTTTTCATTCAAATTGAATAGATTTGATAGTCAATAATCTTATTAGTTTATTTTAAAATCATTATTATTAGAAAATTATACTATTTATTTACTATTCTGCTTCCCATTTTTTTGGGAAACTTTCTGTACGCGCAAGAATATCAATTAGCCAATCAATTTTCAACCAAAGAAGGCTTGCCGAGCAACCATATTTATGATATCATAGAGGATAATAGTGGTTTTTTATGGATAACTTCAGACAACGGAATTGCGCGTTTTGATGGAAAGAATTTTTACTTGTATACAGTAAAAAATGGTTTACCTTCTAATGACGTTTTGCAAATAATTAAAGACAATAATGGTACTATTTGGGCCAATTGTTATAAAGAATTACCGAGTTATTTTGATACTTCAACTAACACATTTGTTGCAATTCAGTCTAGTGATAAAATCAATACAATTTGTAATGCTTTATTAAACTACTCTTATTTGCCCAATGGAGCCATTCGTTTTTTTAGTGATTACGGTTTTTTTGATATAAAAAATAGAAAAGCTCAAAAAATAAGCTTATCGTATTCAAAAGGTTATCTAGAATTAAATAAAAACCAACTATCCATTTCTGTCAAAGACAATTTAAAAAATAACTGTATAGTAAGTACCTTTCTTCTAAATGATAAAGTTTATGACAGTTTATTAATTCCTTCCGCAAAATCATTAACACAATTTATTCATTCTAATAGAATTTACAACCTTTGCAGGTCTAACGCAATATACGTCTACTCCAATTTTAAACAACAACCTTTTTCATTTCATACTGATTTTATCAAAATTCAAGATGACATAAAATGGTACAAAATTTCTGATCAATATTTGAGTATAATATCAAAATCTGGTTCAATTTATATTTATAATTTAAAAAACTTACAATTCAAAACGCAAATTAAACTCAACTACCAAGTCAATAGTGCTTATATTGACAAGAAAAACCGATTGTGGATTGGTACTTTAGACAATGGTGTTTTGTATTATAATTTATCAAAAATAAAGTCAATTGTCTCCACAAAAGAATCGAATAAAACCAATTTTTTGAGTGTTGCAGTCAATAACGAATCTTTATTTGCAGGAAATTACAATGCAGAAATATTTACAAAAAAAGGAAATAGTATCTCATGGAGCGCTATTCAGGCAAATGAAAATGATTTTTGGGTTCGTAAGTTAATTCCAACTAACACCAAACTTTTTGCACTAAGTGATGCAGGTTATTGTGCTGATTTAAAACGGTGCAAAGTTGTTTATGATCCTAAATACAAAGGCGTTACTTCATTTAAAACGGGCGTAAAACTCAACGATAGTATTTTGCTGTTGGGAACATTAAACGGTTTGTGTAAACTTACTATACAGAGTGAGAAGTTTCAATTTTTACATAGTTCTAAAGGGCGAATTTTGAACATGATTAAGAAATCGGATCATGAAGTATATTATGTAGCTGCACAAGGAGTTTTTTTATACAACTATCATTCAAATAATTACCAATCAATTGCTTTGCCAAATGATTATAAACGAAATAAACCTTCTACTTTGGCCTTTTACAATCAATTACTTTGGGTGGCAACAGTCAAAGGTGATTTGTTGGTAATCAAAGATAATAAGCCTATTTATTCTATAACTAATGATAAAGGTTTGCCCGAAAATATTTCTTGCATGCTGATTCACAACAATACACTTTGGATAGCAAGTAAATCGGGAATTTATATTCTGAACTATACTTTTAAATCAAATAAATTACAATTCACCATTCATAAACTCTCCAAATCGGATGGTTTAAATTCAGATGTAATCCAAGATTTGGCTTTTCACAAAGATACTATTTATGCAGCGACAACCAATGGAATTTCGGCTATTCCATCTGGGATTCAATTTGAGCGCTACGAAATCAATCCAACTGTCGTTTCATTGACAGTAAATAATAAAAAAATGCAGATTCGTAATCAATATTCCTTACAAAAAGACGATAAAAACATCATCATTGAATTGGCAGGAGTTGAATTATCAGGACATTTTAAAAATTTTCAATATTCCTTAAACGACAAAAATAATTGGGTTGATTTGCATGGAGCTACATTAAACTTATCGTTAAAAGGTGGCGAAAATAATCTTTACATTAGAGCCAAAGACGTTAATAATAATATCAGTCGAACAATTAAACATTTAAAGTTTGACATATCGATTCCGTTTTACAATTCAATTTGGTTTTTGGGATTACTGGTTTTTGCTTTAACAGGAATCGTTTTTTGGATTTATAACCAGCGAAAACTCAATCATCAAAAAATTGTTTTTCAACAAAAAATGGCTTTAGAACAACAGCGAAGTAAAATAATTGCCGACCTACATGACGATATAGGAGCCACTTTAAGTAGTTTGCAAATAAACAGTGCTGTTGCGCATCAATTAGTTGAAAAGAAACCTTCGGAAGCTTTAAAAGTTTTAGAAAAAATTGAAAGCCAATCGAAAAATCTAGCCGATAAAATTGGCGATATTATTTGGAGTATGAAACCCGGAAAAGATGAGTTCATGGTGATGAGTACGCGTATCAAAAATTTTGCAAATGATATTTTAGGCGCAACTAATATCAACTATCAAATTGATATTGATAAACGATTGGATAAGGAAATTACTAATTTTTCAACACGTAAAAACATAGTTTTATTTGTAAAAGAAGCTATAAACAATGCTGCGAAGTACAGCCAAGCTTCAAAGTTGACAGTTTCATTATATTTAGTTAAGCAAAAAATCCATGTTAGTATTGAAGACAACGGAATCGGTTTTAATCCAAATAATGTTTCAGGAAATGGAATTACAAATATGAAAAGAAGAATAGAAGAACTTCAAGGTACATTTGAAATTAGTTCGCAAATTAATGTTGGAACTAAGATTGAGGCTAAAATTCCGTTTATACCTTAATTAAGGGATGTGTTGCAATAATTAGGATTGTTATATTTGTTTTATGCCAATACGAATATTTATTTACGATGATAGTAATGAACGACGCGATAGTCTGAAAGCATTGCTTATGCTGAATGACGAATTAAAATGCGTTGGAGAAGCTATGAATTGTAAAAATGTTTTACACGAAATAGAAACCTTTTACCCTGATGTGGTTTTGATGGATATCAACATGCCCGAAGTTGATGGAATTGAAGGTCTTCGCCAAATAAAAATGCATCATCCAGATGTTAAAGTGCTGATGCAAACCGCTTTTGATGATAGCGATAAAATATTTACTTGTATCAAAAATGGAGCTAGTGGCTATATTCTCAAAAACGATAAACCTCAACGAATTCTACAAGCCATAGAAGAAGTTTTTCAAGGTGGAGCGGCTATGAATCCTGCAATTGCTCAAAAAGTATTGGATTATTTTAAACCTTCAGAAATTAAAAGTCCGCTGTCTCCAAAAGAAACTGAAGTTTTAGCACATTTGGCTGAAGGATTGAGCTATAAAATGGTTGCTGATAAACTGGGATTAAGTTATACTACGGTCAATACACATGCCAAACATATCTATGAAAAGTTGCACATATCTTCATTAGGCGAGGCAATAGCTTACTACTACAAAAACATACGACAGTAAAATTCCCAATATCTAACTTCTAAAGTCAATCCCTAATTTAAGGGATTTTTTGTGTTGTTAAAATGTTAAAATTTGTATGAGTTAGTTTGTGACTAATTAAGTAGCAAGCTTTCTATTTACAAATAAGTATCATTTATAAGTTGTTATTTATGAAAAAAACACTACTCATTTTTGCATTAGTTCTTATTGGATACACAAAAATTCAGGCACAGCAATCTGTTGTTGCCTCTGGAGGCGAAGCATCAGGAACTGGAGGAACCATGAGTTTCTCGGCTGGGCAAGTGCTTTATACAACCAATTTTGGAGCAAATGGTTCGGCCATTCAAGGTGTACAACAAACGGCAGTCAATCCGATACTGACCAAAGTTCAGAACTCACAATGCGGAATTACTCTGGCCGCTATAAATCTCAGCATTTTTGCCGATAATGTGCCTATTGCTACTGGATATCGTTTTCGAGTAACTAAAGTAATTGCCAATGTCCCAAGCACAAATCCGATAGACATACAATCAATTGATAAGCCAACTCGGTCATTCAAAATCACTGATTTAGCGATGTTTGCCTACAATACTACTTATCAGATTGAAGTCGCGATTAAAATTGGATTGGTATGGCAACCATTTTATGGAGTTCCTTGTAATGTTACAACTCCAAATGCTTTCACAAAAGTAAGAGCAATTCAATGCAATACTACTTTAAGCAACATGAACGATGATGTTTTTGCCGACAATGTGAATTATGTTGCAGGCTATCGTTTCAGAATTACGCACTCAGTTACTTTGGTATCACAAACCTATGACAACCCTTTGCGTGTATACAAAATGACCTATCTTAATAGTCCAGCAATTGATTATGGAACCACATACAAGGTTGATGTGGCATTAAAAAACTATGATGGAACTTATACCGCTTTTGGACCCGTTTGTAATGTTACAACACCCAATTTTCCAACTACACAAATTCAATTATCACAATGCGGAATTACAGCAACTAGCGGTTCACAAACGATTTATGCAAATTTAATTGCAGCCGCTTCTGTTTATCGATTCCGTCTTACAAATATTAGTTTGGCCTACAACAGTACAGTTGATAACCCTTTACGATTGTTTACATTAAATCAATTTACTGGCTTGCTTCCTAATACGGTTTATAATGTGGATGTTAGTGTCAAAATTGGGAATAATTTCGGGCCGTATGGATCGGTTTGTACCATTACAACACCTGCAGTTATTCGTGCAGTTGCAGATGATTTGTTAAGTGATTTTGCTGTTTTTGCTTCCCCAAATCCATACAATGATAATTTTATGCTTGAAATTAAAACAAATAGTACTTCTCCTATTGAAATTAGGGTTTACGACATGTTAGGTAAGCTAGTCGAAAATTGGCAAGTAGACATATATGAACTATCTCAAAAAGAAATAGGCCAAAAATATGCTTCAGGTGTTTATAATGTGATTGTTGCTCAAGACGAATACCTAGAAAGCCTCAGGGTTATTAAGCGATAATTGATTAATAGTCCACAAAAAAGAGAAAAAAATTAAATACATAGCATCATGAAAATATATTACAACCTCATTATAAAAGTTCTTCTTTTGATTATTTGTTTTTCTACCCAACAGATGGAAGCACAAGCACCTCAAAAAATGAGTTATCAGGCAGTCATTAGAAATACTTCAAATGCATTGGTAGTTTCAACTACTGTAGGAATGCGAATTAGTATTCTACAAGGTTCATCAACAGGATCGAGTGTATATACCGAAACCCAAACATTAGTAACCAATGCCAATGGTTTGGTTTCTTTAGAAATTGGTACAGGAACAGTAGTTTCTGGTACATTTTCAGCTATCAATTGGGCAACTGGACCCTATTTTATCAAGACTGAAGCCGACCCAACAGGTGGAAATAGCTATACAATTTTAGGAACGACGCAATTAACAAGTGTTCCTTATGCCTTATTCTCAGCAACTAGCGGAAGCGGAGAAACTCCCGGAACTAATGTGGGTGATATGAAATATTGGAATGGTTCAGCTTGGGTAATGGTGCCAATAGGAGCTCCAGGTCAAACATTAAAAGTGTCTCCTTCTAATATTCCGCAATGGACTGCTGGTAGTCCTTTATCTACTGTTTCGAGTGATTATGTAACATCAGTGCAAGCACAAGATGCTACTGTAGGCGGAACGGTTTCAAATTCAGGCGGTGAACTCGTTTTGAGTAGAGGGTTTTGTTATAGTACTTCCGCTAATCCAACAGTTTCCAATAACGTAGTTCTTGCTGGCGCTGGATTAGGAAGTTTTGCTAGTATGATTAATGGTTTAGCGCCTAATACACTATACTACGTTAAAGCGTTTTCTACGACAATTGCAGGTACAGCTTATGGGAACCAAATGACATTTACAACTCAAAATGGAGCAGCAACAGTAACAACGACTACAGCAAACACTATAGCAGCTTGTAGTGCAATGTCGGGAGGAACAGTAATTAGTGATGGTGGTTCACCAATTTCTTTTGTTGGAGTTTGTTGGAATACGGCTCCCAATCCTACAACATCCAATTTTGCGGTTTATACTGGCGGTACAAATTACACTTCAAATTTAACAGGTTTATCAGGAAATACCACTTATTATTACAGAGCATTTGTTATTAATGGTTTTGGGACTTTTTATGGAAATGAAATGTCGTTTTTAACCACATCAGGTGCGGCAACTTTAACAACTGCTTCTGCTACGTCGGTTGGCCCTTGTACGGCAAATGTTGCTGGGAATGTAACTTATAATGGAGGGGAAGCTTTAACGATTTCAGGAATTTGTTATGCAACCACTACAAATCCTACAACATCAAACAACAATATTCCTTATAATCCAGGCTATCCAAACTATGACACATTAACCAATTTTACGGCAAATTTGACTGGATTGACAGCAGGAACAACTTATTATGTAAGAGCTTACACCACCAATTGTGCAGGAACAACTTATGGAAATCAAATCAGTTTTACAACCACAACAGGAGCGGCAACTCTCACAACAGCAAGTGCGACTTCAGTGACAGCTTGTACTGCAAACCTTGCAGGTGCCGTAAGTTTTGACGGCGGCTCGCCTTTAACGATGTCTGGAATTTGTTATGCTACGACAACAAATCCTACTACATCAAACAGCAATATTCCTTATAATCCAGGTTATCCAAACTATGACACATTAACCAATTTTACGGCAAATTTGACTGGATTGATAGCAGGAACAACTTATTATGTAAGAGCATACACCACCAATTGTGCTGGAATTACTTATGGTAATCAAATCACTTTTACAACATTAGCATTGACTCAACCAGTTGTTACTACAGGAAGTATGGGAACTGCAACAAGTACAACTGTAGCTTTTACAAGTAATTTAATAGCACCCAATAGTTGTGAAACTCCTTCGGCTTATGGTTTGTGTTGGAATACATCACCCAACCCAACTACAGCTAATAATTCGACAATAAATACTACACCAACAGCTACTTTTAATGATACAGTTTTCGGATTAACAGCAGGAAATACTTACTATGTTCGTGCTTACGCGACTAATTCAGCAGGAACTTCTTACGGTAGTCAAGTTAGTTTTACTTTAGGAGCGCCTACTGTATCAACCAGTCCTATAACCGATATCAAAGGAAATGCTGCAAGTGCTGGTGGGAATATTATCAATAATGGCCTTAGTAGTATTTCTGCTTTCGGATTGTGTTGGAGTACTAGTCCAAATCCAACGACAGCCAATAGCGTTACTACTTCATTTACGGCTGTTATGACAGGTTTAACTCCAAATACTACTTATTATGTTCGCGCTTTTGCTACTAATAGTTTCGGAACAGGTTATGGAAATCAATATTC
The DNA here is from genome assembly GCA_016787805.1 of Flavobacterium sp. Classification (GTDB taxonomy): domain Bacteria; phylum Bacteroidota; class Bacteroidia; order Flavobacteriales; family Flavobacteriaceae; genus Flavobacterium. The sequence goes on from JAEUTY010000023.1 coordinate 27,204, forward strand.
ATTTAATTCTGGCTATTTGATAGGAACCAATATTTTTGGAGGCTTAGTGTTCTATAATGATGGAAATTCACATGGTGTAGTTTGTGCTACTTCTGATCAAAGTACAGGTGCTACATGGGGTTGTGATGGAATTGCAACTGGTGCTTCATCGCATTTGGTTTTTGACGGAGCTCCTAATACGAATACTATTGTTTCATTTTGTGGAACGGCAGGAATTGCTGCTGAGATATGTAATAATTTAGTCCTTAACGGATACAACGATTGGTATTTGCCTTCTATTGATGAGTTAATTATTATGGACTTGAATTTAGATAATGCCAGTTTGGGTGGTTTTGCACCTACTGCCTATTGGTCTTCGACTGAAACGGGACCTTCAAATGCCTATTCCAATAATTTTTTCTCTACTTATTTTTTTGGTGTCAAAACAAGTTCCTACAGAGTTCGTGCAGTAAGAAGCTTCTAATATAAATTAAAATAAAAAATATGAAAAAAATACATCTAATTGTCGTGCTAATTGTTTGCATATTTGCAAATGTAATTCAAGCTCAGGCTCCTCAAAAAATGAGCTATCAAGCAGTTATCAGAAACAATTCAAATGTTTTGGTTACTTCTGCAACGGTTGGAATGCGAATTAGTATTTTGCAAGGCACCATGTTAGGACCAAGTGTGTATACTGAAACGCAAACCCTCTCAACCAATGCCAACGGTTTGGTTTCTTTAGAAATTGGAACAGGTGTTGTCGTTTCAGGTAGTTTTTCAACTATCAATTGGGCTAATGGTCCCTACTTTATTAAAACTGAAACGGATCCTACTGGTGGGACCAATTATACAATTTCAGGAACAGTTCAATTATCAAGTGTACCATATGCTTTGTTTGCAGCAAATGCAGGCGGAAGTGAAACACCAGGAACAGCAGTAGGCGATATGAAATACTGGAACGGAACTTCGTGGGTAATGATTCCGGTGGGTACGCCAGGGCAGTTTTTGCAACTGAACCCTTCCAATATTCCAAGTTGGAGTGGAGGAGCTTTTGCAACATTAACACTTGATCCAATTCCAAATCAAGTAGCTAATTTTGCTAATTTCCAAAATACATCAGGTACTATTACAAATACTGGATTAACAGCAGCTGGAGGTTCAGCTTATGTTGAAGCAGGTTTTTGTTGGAGTACGAATCCTAATCCGACAGTTGCTGACAATCAATCTGTTTTTTCCGTAAGTGCACCTGTAGGAAATTATGTAGGGATTGTTCACAGTTTGTTGCCAAGTACTACTTATTATGTTCGTGCTTTCGCAAGGAATAGTGCGGGTGTTTCCTATAGTAATCAACAAAGTTTTACTACTTTCACTCCAACTCTTCCAACTGTTACCACTTCGGCAATTACCAATATTACTGGCGGAACAGCTGATGGAGGTGGAACTGTAACCAATGATGGTGGAGCTGCGGTTACACAAAAAGGACTTTGTTGGAGTACATCACCCAATCCTACAATAGCTGATAGTTTTACGAATAATGGATTTGGAACAGGGACATTCACAAGTATTATGTACGGATTGGTACCAAATACTACTTATTATGTTAGAGCTTATGCCACCAATGTAGCTGGTACGGCATATGGCAATCAACAAACATTTACAGCTGGTCCAAACCTTGCAATTGGAAGTTTCCACCAAGGTGGATTAATAGCTTACTTTTTGCAACCAAGTGATCCAGGTTATGTTGGTCCAAATTTAAACGGAATTATAATTTCACCCAACGTCGTCGGGACTGGCGTGCAATGGGGTTGTATAGGAACACTTATTTCTGGAGCGAGTGGTAATACTATTGGTAGCGGCGCACAAAATACTACCGATATTGTAACAGGTTGTACTTCACCAGGAATTGCTGCACAACTATGTGATAATTTGGTATTGAATGGTTATTCGGATTGGTTTTTACCATCCAATGCAGATTGGATAGCAATGTGTTCAGGAACTGCCATTTCAAACAATGTGATAAGCAATGTTACGGGTTATTGGACTTCTAACCAAGTAGACGCTAACACTGCCAATATTATTTTTAATAATTATCCTTCGTATACAGGATATATTGGAAATGTCACCAAAAACGATACTAATTCTTATGGCGGATATGTAAGAGCCATTCGAATGTTCTAGTCTTTATCAAAATATTTTTTCAACAAACGCGAAGCCGCTGCAAAAGGTGATAACTCATTGTTTTGCACGGCTTTTTTGTTTTCTTCTAACGATTGGAAAATCGCTGGGTGATGGTAAAAATTCGACTTTAATTGTTCGTTGATGGTTTCCAACATCCAATATTGGTTCTGTTCTTGCCGTTTTTGTTCAAAATAATGGTTGGATTTGACTAAGGTAAAGTAATCTGATATGGTGTTCCAAACTTCAGCAATTCCTTCTTTAGTATACGAACTACATGTGCTAGCTGTAGGTGTCCAACCTGAATTTTTAGCTGGAAACAAATGGAGCGCTCTATTGAATTCGGTTTTGGCCAATTTGGCTTTGGCAATATTGTCACCATCAGCTTTATTAATCACAATAGCATCAGCCATTTCCATGATTCCGCGTTTGATGCCTTGCAATTCATCGCCAGCTCCTGCTATTTTTAATAATAAAAAGAAATCAACCATACTGTGTACAGCTGTTTCGCTTTGACCAACACCAACCGTTTCTATAATAATCGTGTCAAATCCGCAGGCTTCACACAAAATAATTGCTTCACGTGTTTTTCGTGCTACGCCACCCAAACTTTCACCCGAAGCACTGGGTCGAATAAACGCATTTTCATCCTTTACCAATTCTTCCATTCGGGTTTTATCTCCCAAAATACTGCCATGTGAAATAGTGCTGCTCGGATCAACAGCCAAAACAGCGACTTTTTTTCCCAGTGAAGTCAAATATTTTCCAAAAGCTTCAATAAAAGTACTTTTTCCAACGCCTGGAACGCCTGTAATTCCAATACGAACCGATTGATTAGCATAAGGCAAACAAGCATTAATAACGGAATTGGCCTTTTCCAAATGATCTGGATTGGTGCTTTCCACCAAAGTTATCGCTCTACTCAAAGCAGTTTTGTCGCCTTTCAGAATTCCGTCAATCAATTCTTCGGCTGTAGGTTGCTGCTTGCGTTTCTGCTTAATCACCTGCATCGAACTAGCGCTGAATGTTTGCGGTTGTTCTACTCCTTCTTTTTCTGTTAACGCCGATTTTTTGGAAGATTGCTTCAAAGTAACATCTGTTTTTCTATCACAAATTTAAAATAAATGAACGAGCCATGCACCAAATCGCTTGTTCTTTTTTCAAGAATTTAGTCTACTGTAAAATGGAATTATCAATTTTAACTATTTCAATAATGACAAAATGAATACGAATTGACCAAAACCTAAATCAAAAAAACTATTTTTGTACCATCAAAATCATTACAGTGGCGCACGATAGTTCAATCTCAACATCCAACCAACAACTCGCTCAGAAAACGGTTTTTTCGATTCTATTTTCCATCAGTTTTGCACACTTAATCAACGATTTAATTCAAGCTATCATTCCATCGATTTATCCTATTTTAAAGGAAAATTACCATCTTTCGTTCTCTCAAATCGGATTAATTACATTTGCGTTTCAATTTTCAGCATCTATTTTTCAGCCAATAGTTGGTTATTATACAGATAAACATCCCAAACCATTCTCTCAAATTTACGGAATGCTATTTTCCATAGCGGGCGTAGTTTCCATTTCATTTGCTAATAATTTCTATTGGATAGTAATTTCAGTGATATTTATCGGCATTGGCTCTTCTATTTTTCACCCTGAATCGGCTCGAATTTCAAATTTGGCTTCAGGAGGAAAACGCGGTTTAGCACAATCCATTTTCCAAGTTGGTGGCAATTTCGGAACGGCACTCGGACCCTTATTAGTTGCTCTTATCGTTGTTCCTAATTCGCAACAATATATTCTTTGGTTCTTAATCGCTGCTACTATTGGTTTGGGAATTTTAAGCAAAATTGCTTTCTGGTACCGCGATCATTTGGTGCTTCGCAACCACAAAGCGCAACCGTTTATCAACTTGCACAATTTGCCCAAACGTAAAGTACAAATCTCGATTGCTATTTTACTGATCGTTATTTTTTCCAAGTTTTTCTATTCGGCCAGTTTGTCGAGTTATTACCAATTTTACATTATCGATAAATTCAATTTAACCATCCAACAAGCGCAATACCACATGTTCATTTACTTGATTGCGTATGCGATTGGAACGATACTCGGTGGACCTTTAGGCGACAAAATCGGTCGAAAATACGTGATTTGGCTTTCAGTATTCGGTGCAACACCTTTTGCGTTAATGCTTCCCTACGTCAACTTATTTTGGACCGACGTTTTGATGGTAATTATCGGAATTATCATCTCATCAGCTTTCCCAGCCATTTTGGTGTACGCGCAAGAGTTAGTTCCTAAAAAACTCGGAATGGTTTCGGGTTTATTCTACGGTTTTGCCTTCGGAATGGGAGCATTAGGATCGGCCATGTTGGGTAAATTAGCCGATTACAGATCCATTGAATACGTGTATCATGTGTGTTCTTATCTTCCAATTATTGGCATCATTTGTTACTTTTTGCCCAATTTGAAAAAGAAAGAGCGATCTCGCTTGTAGAACGAGAAGGCTTCTTTGTAATCCATTTTCCTGCTTCTTGTCCCGTTGCTAAACGGGATCGGGGCCAGAGTATGAACGTTTTTTGCAAAATTAGAATTACTAATATGAACTACTTTAGGAAATAAATGCATTTTTTTATTTCACAGAGTTTCACAAAGAAAATCGGAGTTTTAGAAAGTTTTTATTAGTAAATGGGTGCGATTTTATTTTCCTTTGATGCCTTTTGTGGTTCAAAAAAACACCACCTGAGATTTAAATGATACTATATTTTTTTACCTTTACCTTTCAAATGTAAGTTATGTCTATTTCACCAGAAATCCACCAAAAATTAGTCAACATACTCGGCGAAGCTTATGTATTCACTGATCAAGAAACGCGCAATCACTACGGTCACGACGAAACAGAAGATTATGTTTTTCCACCAAGTGTAGTGGTAAAACCAGCCAATGCGCAAGAAATTTCGAAAATCTTACAATTGGCTAACGAACACAAAATTCCAACTACTCCAATCGGAGCCAGAACGGGTTTGAGTGGAGGAGCTTTAAGCATTTATCAAGGCATCGGATTATCGCTTGAACGCCTGAATAAAATCATCGAAATCGACGAACAAAATCTGCAAGTAATAGTAGAACCTGCTGTAATTACACAAGTTTTGCGTGAAACTGTTGCCGAAAAAGGCTTATTCTATCCGGTAGATCCAAGTAGTCAAGGCAGTTGTTGGATAGGAGGGAACGTAGCCGAAAACTCGGGTGGCGCACGCGCCGTGAAATACGGTGTGACCAAAGATTATGTGCTCAATTTAGAAGTCGTACTTCCCAATGGTGAAATCATTTGGACTGGAGCCAATACGTTAAAAAATTCTACTGGTTATAATCTCACACAACTGATGGTGGGCAGTGAGGGAACACTTGGCGTGATTGCCAAAATTGTCTTAAAGTTGTTGCCTCAAAATCAATACAATGTGTTGATGTTGGTGCCATTTTACCAAGCGAGTCAAGCATGTGAAGCTGTTTCCGCTATTTTCAGAGCCGGAATAGTTCCCAGTGCCTTAGAGTTTATGGAACGCGACGCTATCGATTGGACATTACAATTCAATGACAATATCAATATCAATGTCAATGATCAAGTTCAAGCACATTTACTCATAGAAGTCGATGGCAATTATCCCGAAATTTTGATGCAAGAAGCTGAAAAAATTCTCGGTGTCGTGGAACAATTTGAAATCGATGAGGTATTGTTTGCTGACACTGAAGACCAGAAAAATACGTTGTGGAAAATGCGTCGTTCTGTAGCCGAAGCTGTAAAATCGAACTCCATTTACAAAGAAGAAGATACAGTTGTGCCTCGCTATGTTTTACCTGAATTACTATTTGGAATTAAAAGTATAGGAAAAAAATACGGTTTTCAATCGGTGTGTTATGGTCATGCCGGCGATGGTAACTTGCACGTTAACATCATCAAAGGTGATATGACAGACGACAATTGGAAAACAGAAGTTCCAAAAGGAATTCGCGAAATTTTTGAATTGACGGTTGCTTTAAAAGGCACACTTTCGGGCGAACACGGCATTGGTTATGTACAGAAAAACTTTATGGACATTGCTTTTTCCAAAACGCATATTGAATTGATGGAACGCATCAAATATGTGTTTGATCCGAATAACATTTTAAATCCTGGAAAGATTTTCCCAGACGAAAACCATTAATTACAAACCTAATTTTTCAACTACATCATCACCCAAAATTGTTTTGGCTAATTGCGCTTGTGAAGCAGAATAATTCACAAATTTCCATTGGTTCTGAGTAGCTTCACCCAACACACCAATAAGAATTGACTTCCCTTCAATAAAAAAGCTATTACGATCTTTTTCATAAGTGACTTTCTCGTATTCTTTGGAAGTCAACAAGCTTTTTTTCATCTCAGCAACTTCCTCATCCGATAATTTTTTATCAAAAGTCATTCGCATGGCGTTGTTGTAATTGATAACACAATAGTCAGTGCCATTTATTTTTTGAAATTCCCCATAATTAAAACTCACTTTTGGATGCACAAAACGGATTTGAAATGCTTCATTTTCAAAAAGGTTTTGCATTACTTGGGTCATTTGTTCTTTGCTTATTAAATCAAATAATTTGGGATGTGTATAGTCTAAGATAGCATCATAATCAAGTATGTACGACGCTTCATACATTTTTTCTACTTCAACTTTTAGGGCCTCTTTATTTTGAGCAATAGCCGAAAAACTTATGAATAGGACCACTAGGAAAGAGCATAATAGTTGTTTCATTTTGATAAGATGAATTATTCAACAATAATTTTGATAGTAGTGAAAAATCCATTTTTATGCATTTTCATAAAATAAACAGACGATTCAAGTGGAATAGAAATATGATTGTTTGAAAACCATTTTTCGTAAAACACTTGTCTTCCATTCATATCAGTAATACTAACTTCATCTAAATCAATTGTGTTTTCAAATTGAATGAGGTCATTTTTTACTGGGTTTATAAAAGTTAAATTGTCTAAACTAGGCTCAGGTACAGACAATGCTTGACTGCAAGCAGCTGAAAGCGAATTGGCATTTTCTATTATAGTAGTTGGGGTTAAATCTTTTCCGGTAAAACCGATGAAGTTTGGCGGGTATTTTTCGGCTTTAAATAAAGCATTTACATTTACAGGAATAGTGGTAAATTGATCATGATAGGTAGTAATGCCAGTTCCAGGATAATAAATTGAAGTTGGGTTTTTGTACGACCACAAAAGCGTTCCCGATTTGGTGATTTCAGATATTCTTCCTAACAACGCCTCACAGATAATAAAATTTCCATTAGGTTGGCTTTGTGCGCCTGATTGTCTATCTTGGCTTACCGTTACTCCCAAAATACTTCCATTCCATGACCAATCATAATCACTTGGATTGAAACGGTTGCTTGACATCGTATATTGTCCACCAACTATTTCAGGTTCAATTAAATGAACAGAGCTAAATAGTTGACTACTGTTAGGCTCTCCATTGCTAAACACAGATATTTTACCAACATCCAAGTAGCCCTCTTCTACCCACATTGGATTATGCTGTAAAAATAATTTTCGATCCGCTTCTGTTCCTTGTCTATATACTTGTGGATTTCCCCAACGCCATAAAAAATCGCCTCCTTTACCTGAATTTCCACCAGTATGGCTGGCTGCTTCAGCGGTTGTAGTACTATGATCAATAATCATAATTTCATTCAAATGTCTTGCAGAAATAAGTATTTGATCTAAATTGGCATTATAGTCAATTCCGTTAAAATGAATAAAATCAGTTGTAGCTCCATTGGCAAAATTAATGTCCAATAACTCTGGATGATTTTCCACTACGCCATAATTTTCTTTTGTAGCGTCAAAATCTTGTACAAGGTGGTCAATAAACTTCCATTCCCAAACAATATTTGCTCCATTAGCTCCTACAGGTTGAATTTCTATAATTTTTTCCAATTTAAATTCAGCATCAGTATTTGCAGGATTTCTTCCCTCTATCGTCATTTGCGATTGCGAGTAAATATCACGTACAATACATATGATATTGCCGTTCGGTAATGGTTCAATATCGTGATGTTGTTCAATGCCATTGGCAGTTGTAGGGTAAGTCCACACTACATTATTATCCCAATCACGAATTTCGAGGTTTTCTTTTCCAGCACGAAGCAAATTGCCATTGGCAAGCAAGTAGCATGTAGCACCAGGTGTTTCGGTAAATGTCCATTGATTTACTTTTTCCCCACATGGATTTATCAGAAAAACCTCTTTGTTTCTTAAAGGTGAAAATAAGACATATCCTTCGGATACGTTTTGATCATGATACAATAAACCCACAGTTGGATCTTGAGCATTAGAAAAAGTAGCATTCGCAATTAAGGCAATCAAAGGTAAAATTCTTTTCATAGAAATTGATTTTAAGGAGCTTTTTAAAAAGTTCAACAATTGCAAAAATATAAAACCACAATTGAAATAATGAAAGTGTTTTAAATAATTAACAAAAATAAGTCATAATTCTTTTTTGACTTTCCTACTTTTTGTAACATTATGAATATAGCCAAATATTGATTATGTAGATTTATACTGGGATTGTTGTGCTTCTAAAAAAGTAATCTTTTAAAAAGGTTCAACAAAAAAAGTCGCTCAAACTAAAGAGCGACTTTTCCAGCAACAATTAACATAACTAAAATTAAAAACAGTAACTATTTTCAGCGACTAACTTCGCCGTTATAGTTTCTCTTAAACCAACGATATTAGGCATATTGGTATATTTTGTATAACGACGTAAACCCATTAGCATCATGCGTTGTTCATCGCCTTCTGCAAATGAAACAATACTTTCTTTTCCTTTTTGAGTAATGATGTCAACAGCTTTGTATAAATACAATTTAGCCATAGCAATTTGTTCTTTTACATTGTCTTCGCCTTGTTTTTTTGCCATTTTTTCGGTGCGAAGAATCGTACTTTCGGCCATGTAAATTTCAATTAACATATCGGCAGCAGCAGTCAACAATTGCTGATGACCTTCTAAATCGGGGCCGTATTTTTGTACAGCGCCGCCAGCCACCATCAAAAAGGCTTTTTTCAACTTGCCAATCATTTCTTTTTCTTCCGAAAATAATTCAGAATAATCAGGTGTATCAAACGATGGAATTCCCATTAATTCTTCTTGTACTTTAGTGGCTGGACCTAATAAATCAACATGACCTTTGAATGCTTTTTTGATTAACATTCCCACTGAAAGCATACGATTAATTTCGTTGGTACCTTCGTAAATACGAGCAATACGAGCATCGCGCCATGCGCTTTCCATTGGAGTATCTTCGGAGAATCCCATTCCGCCATAAATTTGAATGCCCTCGTCGGCACAATTTTGAACATCTTCCGAAACCGCTACTTTCAAAATCGAACATTCGATAGCAAATTCTTCTACACCTTTTAATTCGGCTTCTTGGTGTGAAGTTCCTTCCGCCTCACGTAATTTTATTCTGGTCTCTATATCTTTAGCCGCGCGATAAGTAGCACTTTCACCAGCATAAGTAGAAGTTGCCATTTCTGCTAATTTGTAACGAATGGCACCAAAACTTGAAATTGGCACATCAAATTGAATACGCTCGTTAGCATAATTGATGGCATTAGAAGTCACACGTCGTTGCGCGTCCAAACATGCTGCCGCTAATTTAATACGACCTACATTCAAAGCGTTCATCGCAATTTTAAAACCGTTTCCTCTTTCAGAAAGCATATTTTCAACTGGAACTTTGGTATCAGCAAAAAACACTTGACGTGTAGAAGAAGCACGAATTCCTAACTTATGTTCTTCTTCGTTCATTGTAATTCCGTTACTTGGATCATTCTCTACAATAAAACCAGTGATGTTTTTATCGTCTTCAATTCGGGCAAAAACGATGAAAAGAGAACAAAAACCAGCATTAGAAATCCACATTTTTTGTCCAGTAATTTTGTAATGCGTTCCATCTTCCGATAAAACCGCTTTGGTTTTTCCAGAGTTGGCATCCGATCCTGCGCCTGGTTCAGTCAAGCAATACGCGCCAAACCATTCGCCTGAAGCTAATTTAGGAACATATTTTTGCTTTTGTTCTTCTGTTCCGTATAATGTAATTGGCATTGTTCCGATTCCAGTATGTGCGCCAAAAGCCGTAGAAAACGAACCTGTAGCACCCGAAATGTAATCGCATACCAAACACGTATCCACAAATCCCATTCCCATTCCGCCATATGCCTCAGGAACAGCAACGCTCAAAAAGCCCATTTCACCTGCTTTGCGCATCATTTCTTCGGTAAATTTGTAATCCTTGTGCTCAAAACGATCTTTATTAGGCCAAATTTCTTTGTCAACAAATTCTTTTACCGAATCGCGCATCATGATTTGTTCTTCTGAGAAATCTTCAGGTGTAAAGACGTTCTCACATTTGGTTTCTTTTACGAGGAATTGACCTCCACGAGTGATATCTTCCATTTTATATTATTTTAAATTTTGTTTTTATTTTGAGGAAAGAGGAAAGACCGCTGCGCTGAAAGAGGAAAGACTACTTCAGTTTGGCGATAAATCCTGCAATCATTTTTTGAAGTTCTATGATTTTGTTTTCTAATTCGATCGTTTTTCTTGTTTCAATGTAATTGTTCATGTTGGCAATTAAAAGTTGTGTCTGCAATTCGAAAGAAGATCCGAGGCTTATATTTAGAAAATGAACAAAATGAGTATTTCCTCTATTTGAACCTTCAGCAATATTAGAAGGAATGGATACTGATGCACGATTCATTTGACTGACCAAACCATACATTTCATTTTTAGGAAATCCTAAACAAATTTTATGTATTTCCCTTGTAATTTCCATTGATAAACTCCAGATTCTTAAATTTTTAAAATTGTGATTCATGGCATATAATTATTTTAATTGGTTTATAGTATTTTTTCTCTTTCTTCTTTCAGCACAGCGGTCTTGTCTCTTTCAGCGCAGCGATCTTGCCTCTTTCAGCGCAGCGGTCTTTCTTCTACATCAACTCGAAGATCCCCGCACTTCCTTGTCCAGTTCCCACACACATACTCACAATTCCATATTTGGCTTTTCGTAATCGCATTTCATCAAACAATTGCACCGATAATTTTGCTCCCGTACAGCCCAGTGGATGACCTAAGGCAATCGCACCACCGTTTACGTTTACGATTTCAGGATTCAATCCTAATTCGCGTACAACTGCCAACGATTGTGAGGCAAAAGCTTCGTTCAATTCAATTAAATCGATATCATTCAATGTCAAACCTGCTTGTTGTAGGGCTTTCGGAATCGCTTTCACTGGACCAATTCCCATGATACGTGGTTCCACACCAGCCGAGGCAAAGTTGACCAAGCGAGCGATTGGAGTGATGTTCAATTCTTTGACCAATTCTTCACTCATAATCAATACAAAAGCGGCACCATCGCTCATTTGAGATGAATTTCCGGCGGTTACACTTCCATCAGCTGCGAAAACAGGTTTCAATTTGGCTAATGCTTCTTTGTTAGTGTCAGCTCTCGGACCTTCATCTTTGTTCACAACATACGATTTGGTTTCCTTTTTGCCGTTTTCGTTCAAGAACGTTTGTTCTACAGTAATTGGAACAATTTGCTTATCGAATTTACCTTCGGCTTGCGCCTTTAACGCTTTTTGATGCGAATGGAACGCAAACTCATCTTGGTCTTCACGAGAAACATTGAATTGCTTAGCCACAGCTTCTGCGGTCAATCCCATTCCCCAATAATAGTCTTCGTTTCCTTCCTTCGCCACAGCGTAATCGGGAGTTGGTTTATAGCCGCCCATTGGAATAAAACTCATGCTTTCGGCACCGCCCGCGATGATGCAATGTGCCATTCCGCTTTGGATTTTTGCCGTTGCCATACCGATGGTTTCCAATCCTGATGCGCAATAACGGTTTACAGTTACACCCGGAACATCGGTTACTTTCAATCCCATAAGGGAAATTAAACGACCTACATTCAAACCTTGTTCGGCTTCAGGCATGGCGTTGCCCACCATTACATCGTCGATTCTTTTTTTATCAAAATCAGGAAGTTGAGCCATCATGTGTTCAATAGTTTCTGCCGCTAATTCGTCGGGACGTTTGAAACGGAAAACTCCTTTTGGAGCTTTACCAACTGCAGTTCTGAATCCTTGTACTATATATGCTGTTTTCATGTTTTCTATTTTAAATTTTAAATTATGAATTTTAAATTAGGTTTATTTTAGATGATTGAGAATCATTTAAAATTTAGAATTTATAATTCAAAATAATTAATTACGTAGCGGTTTCCCTTT
>JAEUTY010000035.1 GCA_016787805.1 Flavobacterium sp.
GGAAAATACATTCAAGGCGGTGGCGGCGGACAACCTTTCTTCGCGACAGCTGGCGGGAAAAATGTGGCTGGTATTAAAGAAGCACTCGAAAAAGCAATAAATTTTGTTCTATAATTCAATTTTTTAAATTATGAAATCAAGGTTCATTTTATTTGGTATGTTTATTTTTTCGGGAATTCTTTCCGCACAACATTTCAATACTCAAGCTGCGCAAGTAAGCAGACAATTACAAACTAACAATGAAATGATGACAATGAGGAACAGTTTAGATAGGAATGTTTCGAATATTGACAATCTTGAAAAAGAAGAAATAAAAATGATAAAATTGCGCAATGAGGTAGAAGATTTAGAACAAGAGTTGAAGACAACGGATGATTCAAAACAAAAGGTTAAAATTCAAAAGAAAATAGATAAAGTTAAAATAAAATTAGCCGATGCTGAGAAGATAGTGGCTCAGTTAGCATCAGAAGTCGAGGCAGATAAAAAGAGACTTAAAGATAAAACAAGCCATAATGCTAAATAATAAAAACTAATTAGTTTTATTTATATTAGCAACACAGATTTTAAAAATTGCTATAATTTCTAAAATCTGTGTTTTTTTATTTACTTTAGTTTTTTAAAATTATTCTATGAAAAAACTGTTTCTGCTTTTAAGTGTTGTTTCGATTGTGTTCATGTCGTGTTCGAGTGAGGATTCGCCCGTTTCAGAACCACCATTAACTAATGATGGTTTCGTGCTGAAGCGAATGGATATCTTATCCCCTACACAACAAATAGGAGGAGTATGGTATTATGATGGCAATAAGTTAGACCGATGCGGTAATGAGACCACTTATGTTAAATATCATTACACAGGTGATTTGATTACAAAAATGGATTTTGTTAATGAAGGACAACTACGTTCCAACGAATATTATTACTATGACGGGAATCAGCGCCTATCAAGTTACAAAGTATTGGACTATCAAACAGGCTTAGGAAGCCGGTTTGTTTACACCTACAATGATGTAAACGGCACATGTGTTGTAACTCTTTTTACAGGTAATTTGCAAACCCAAGATACACCTGATACAAATTTCAGTAGGAAGTTGTTTTTTGAAAATGGAGTTGTAGTAAAGAAGCAACGTAGCATGGTAATTGATGGTAATTTAGAGACATTGACAACTGAAGTGGCGTTTGATAATAAACAAAATCCTAAAAATGCAATTTTAGGAATGAGTAAATTGTTACTGTATGAAAATGATAATTATGGCAGCCCTCACAATTTAATTTCTTATACTTATTCAGCTACTAATGCAACTATTATTGATGTTGATGTGATACAATATACTTATAATTCATACGGATTTCCGATAACACAAAAATTATTAGACCCTTATGATGATGGTAGCGGAGATATAGAATTTAAATATTTCTACCAACAACCGTAGCATTTCTCTAATTTCAAAAACCGATGTTTTTTTATTTACTTTAGTCACATAAAATCATTTTATGAAAAAACTGTTCCTGCTTTTTAGCCTTGTTTTTATTGTATTTATGTCGTGTTCGAGTGATAATAAGGAGCAGAATACTCAACAATTACCAATTTACAGCTCAAAATGTTAAAGGCAAATGGTTTTACCAAGGTTCAACAATAAATTCAGGAACCTTCATCCCTTTTCAACAGCCGTGTGCATCAATAAAAAGTTACAGAGATTTTTTAGAAAATGGCAATGTTGACGTAGTTTCCTATGATGCCAATTGTGAAATCACTTCTTCATTGACCACTTTTTGGAATTTAAACAATAATAATTTGACTTTAATAACTGAAAATGAAAATCAATTTATAGTTTCAATTGTTTATCAGATTACTTACCTTACAGATACAGAAATGCAACTAAAACAAACAGTTGTAAATCCTGATAATACTATTGTTTATTTGTATTATTATTCTAGATTTTGATTTGTATAGTTTACTTTCTCTCCCCAATTTGCTGTCTCCACATCGCATAGTACAATCCTTTTTCCAATAATAAATCGTCGTGTTTGCCTTGTTCGATGATTTTACCTTGCTCTAACACAAAAATTTTGTCAGCGTGCATAATCGTCGAAAGTCGGTGTGCAATCAAAACGGTAATTCGATTAGTATCGGAAATAGAACGAATCGTTGAGTTGATTTCTTCTTCCGTAATCGAATCCAAAGCTGAAGTTGCCTCGTCAAAAATCAATAAATTTGGGTTACGCAATATCGCTCGGGCAATAGAAAGTCGTTGTTTTTCGCCACCCGAAACTTTAATTCCGCCTTCGCCAATTGTGGAGTTCAAGCCGTCTTGTGCGCGTTTTAATAAGTTGTCGCAACTGGCTCTTTGCAATACATCGAGCAATTCTTCGTCTGTAGCGTTAGGTTTAACAAACAACAAATTTTCACGGATTGTTCCCGAAAACAATTGCGCATCTTGGGTCACAAATCCGAGTTGTTGACGCAATTCTAACAAATCTACTTCTTTTGAACTGATCGAATTGTACAACACTTCGCCTTGCGCTGGCGGATACAATCCAACCAACAATTTCACCAAACTCGTTTTTCCAGCTCCAGAAGGTCCAACAAAAGCTACAGTTTCACCTTTTTTAATGTGAAAATTGATGTTTTCTACAGCTGGAAATTGCGCACTTTTGTGTTTGAAACTGACATTATTAAAATGCAACGACTCAATCTTTCCAATTGGTTTTGGGTTCGTTGGACGATATTCTGAAGTAGCGTTCAATAGTTTTTCAAAGTTTTCCATCGAGACTTTCGTTTCATTCCTAACAATGATAAACGAACTTAATTCTTGCAGCGGACCAAAGATGAAAAAGGTGAAAAAGACCATGGTAAGCAAATCGCCGACCAAAATTTTATCACCAAACAAAAAGTAATATAGAGCAAAAACGACGCAAGTTCGCATAAAATGAACCGTTGTTCCTTGTATAAAACTCAAACTTCGGATGAACCGAATTTTTTGCAATTCTAAACCTAAAATCTTCAAGGTGTTGCTGTTCAAACGCTGTTCTTCTTGTTGGGTTAATCCCAAACTTTTTACCAATTCAATATTGCGTAAACTCTCGGTGGTTGAACCTGCAAGCGAGTTGGTTTGGGTAACAATTCGACGTGAAACCACTTTGATTTTTTTTCCTAAAAACGAACTAACCAAAGCAATAATTGGCGCTGTAATTAAAAAGATAAACGAAATCCGATAGTCAATTCGAGAAATGTAAATAATTACAAATATGAATCCAACTATGGTTTGAAAAATCAATGAAATCGATAAGGTAATTAACTTCTCAGAATCAGTACGTACTTTTTGCAATTGGCTCAGCGTTTCACCACTGCGTTGGTCTTCAAAATCTTCATAAGGCAAATCCAACGATTTTTTAATTCCATCCGTGTACATTTCGGCACCTGTGCGTTGAATCACAATATTGGTAAAATAATCCTGAAAATTTTTAGTCAAACGCGACACCATCGCTGCGCCTAAAGAAAGCAGTAACCAAAACCCAACAGCTTTTACAAAACCAAGTTCGTTTCCTTTGTATTTAGCAATGCCAACACCGCAATCTTGCATTAATTTACCAGTGATTATCGAGTCGCTCAAGCTAAAGCAAATGTTGATTGCAGCCATTATTAATGCGATAAACAATAATAATTTATGCTTTTGAAGATAAGAATAGAGTAGTTTCATAGTGTATTTTGAGTTGCAAAAATAAGTAATAAAAACGCTTCAATTGCAGTTTAACATTTTATTAATTATGGGTTTTGTTGTTCAAAGTTTAATCTATTTTGTAATTTTGAAAATAATAACAAAGCCAATGAACTTTACAACGCCTATTCCGCTTCAAAAATCGAATCAACCTATCAATTACGACTCTAAAATTATATTGTTAGGTTCCTGTTTTGCCGAGAATATGGGCGAAAAGTTCATCTATTTTAAGTTTCAAACCACAGTTAATCCGTTTGGCATTATTTTCAATACTGTTTCCATTGAAAAATTAATTCATCGTGCCGTGCATAAAATCGAGTTTACAGAAAGCGACATTTTTTTTCACAACGAATCATGGCATTGTTTTGAAGTGCATTCGGAGTGCAGTGATTTTAGTAAAGACGAACTTTTGTCAAAACTCAATCAAATGCTGCATCACTTTCGAATTCAAATAGAAGAAGCTACACACATAATCATCACCTATGGAACTTCCTGGGTGTATCGAAATGTAACTTCCAATGAAATTGTCGCCAATTGCCACAAAGTACCACAAAATCAGTTTCAAAAAGAATTACTATCGATTGAAATAACTCAAAAATCAATTGAAAATACAGTTGCTTTAATTCAAAGTCTCAATCCGAATTGCCATTTTATTTTTACGATTTCACCTGTTCGCCATACCAAAGATGGTTTTGTGGAAAATCAACGCAGTAAAGCACATGTGATTGCTGCTTTACAAGACTTTCTGAGTACTGAAAAACGATCACTGAATACTGGTTATTTTCCTTCCTACGAAATCATGATGGACGAATTGCGCGATTACCGATTTTATGCCAATGATATGTTGCATCCAAGTCCGCCCGCAATTGACTATATTTGGATCAAATTCTTCGAAAATTATGTTGCTGAAACCGAGTTTGGGCTGATGAATCAAATTTGTGAAATTCAACGTTCATTACATCACAAACCATTCAATCCGTATTCCGAAAGTCACCAAAAGTTTCTGTCAAATTTGAATCAAAAAATAGCTACTTTAGTACAACAATATCCTCAAATTAAGTTTTAAAATGACACAACAATCATCAACAGAAACCGATGTTAAAAACGTAGTTACGCCTTTGGTACAGGCTTTGCTTCGTTCCAACAAAATCACGTATGTTATACTTTTAGCTATAATTGGATTTTTAATTTACCAATTGCTCACAGTCAAAAAAGACTCTTCTTCGGTAGAATACGATACCGCTTTAATTCAACAACAAATTAAAAATGTGGGAAAATTGGTCGTTACAGAAGGTCATTTTTCAGAGGTGATGACTTACAAAGACCAAAACAAATACTTGGGCGATTTGATATCTTTTGACAAAAAAGCAATTGTTGTAATCAATGCTGATGTTACGGTAAGTTTTGATTTGAGCAAAGTGAAATACGACATCGATGCCCAAAATAAAGTGGTTACTATCAAAAGTATTCCCGAAGAAGAACTCAAAATTAGTCCTGATATCAAATATTATGATGTAGAGCAAAGCACGTTCAACGAGTTTACAGGAGAAGATTATAACAAAATCAATAAAATAGCGCGTGAAAATTTGGCTAAGAAAATCGAAAAATCTACTTTAAAATCGAATGCTAAAAACCGTTTGGTAAGTGAGTTGTCTAAAATATTGATTGTTACCAATTCGATGGGTTGGACATTAAAATACAATGGAGAAGAAGTGAGTTCAGAAAAATCTATCCAAAATTTCGCGGGATAAATACGACAATTTACGTATTGATTCATCAGAGTTATTAAGTCAAATTTGTGATTGATTTAATGACTATTTTATGGTTTATATTTTGCTATCACTCATACTGTTGTTGCTCTCGATTATTTTTTACTTGTTCATTCAAAACAATAAAATTAGAGAAGCTCATTTAAAAAATATGTCGAAGTTGCAAGAAATTATTTCGTCATTGCATACCAAACAGCAATTACTCAATGATAAAGTTATCATCTCAACAGAATATAAGTCTAATTATACGCGAGATATGAAAGCATTGGGTGACGAAGTAGTTGAACTCCAAAAAGTTTTTGTGGAAATCATTTCCAATAAAAATTATAACTAACTTTATACTATAGAAATCATATTGTATGTTGAAAAGTCCTATAGCATTAGTTTTAGTTATCTTTTTTTTAATTTCCTGCAACAAGAAGACGGAAACTTCAAAAGCAAATGTTGAGCTTTCCAAAAATCAAAAGCAAATTGTTGAATGGTTTCGTATAGCCAAATCACTTCGCAATAAAAATCACTTTTTGATAAAGAATTATGCTGATAGTATTCAGACGTTGACAGCCAATGAAACGGACGAGTTCAAAGCCGTCGGACATATTACACAAGGACTATATTACAATTCCATCAACAACGATAGTTTGTCGTTTAAAAATTATAATGCAGCTCTTAATTTATTAAAAAAATCAGAAACCGATAGTTTACACATTTCAACTTTTGCCGGATTAGGCAACTATTATAAGCATATTGGAGATTATCCAAAGTCATTGAAGAACCTTTTGACAGCTTTAAAAATGGCTGAAAAAATCAAAGATTCTATAATGATAGGAGGAATTAGTGCCAATTTAGGGCAATTGTATCTTCAAAAAGACGAGCTAAAACAGGCCAATAGTTATTTGCTAAATGCTATAAAGTTTTTGAAGCAACATAAAAAAAATCCGCATTACTTAATTGCTATTCACACTATGGCCAATTTGCAAGGAATGAGTGGCAACATCAATGAAGCATTGAAAATAGATGAAGAAGGTTTACGATTATGCGAACAAATTAAATCCGATAATTTAAAAGCCACATTTTTAGATAACAAAGCCAACTGTTACATGTTTTCCAATCGATTGGATAGCGCTAAGTATTATTTTAATGAATGTTTGAAACTCGATTTAATTAGTAAAAACGAAAAGCAAATCTCTGATTCGTATGCTAATTTGGCTCAATTGGCTGTTTTTTCGAACCAATCCTCTGAGGTAATTGCTAACACTCAAAAAAGCATTGCTATTGCAGAAAAGGTAAACTACAATCCTGGAGTTTTGAAAAATTACCGATTGTTAATCGATTTTTACAAAGGAAAAGGAGATTATAAAAGCTCTTTTGACTATTACAATAAATACTTAACAAGCTATAAAAACTTAATTAACGAACGAAAAGAAATCGCGGCAGCTGAGTTTAAAGCCATTTATGAAACCGAAAAAAAGGAAAAAGAACTCCTAATTTCCAAAAATAAAATAGCTGAAAGTGAACTCCAAATCAAGAAAAAAAACACGCAGTTTCAAATATTATCATTGATTTCTATTGCTTTGCTTACCATTGGCTATTTGATCTATCGCCAACAAAAACTCAAAAATAAACAACAAGAACAAGAATTTCAACTCAAAACAGCCATTGCACAAATTGAGACACAAAATCAATTGCACGAGCAACGACTTTCTATTTCACGCGATTTGCACGACAACATTGGTGCTCAACTCACTTTTGTGATTTCGTCAGTAGATAATTTGAAATTTGGCAATCAAATTAATGATAGTAAAATTGTCAATCAATTGACCAAAATTAGTGATTTCACTAAGTCAACTATCATCGAATTGCGCGACACGATTTGGGCGATGAACAAAAACGAATTTTCTTTTGACGATCTGAGATCGAGGATTTTTAATTTTATTGAAAAAGCCAAATCGGCCAAAGAAGAAGTACATTTTAAATTTAACGTTGACCAACAGTTGAGCGAAAAAAAATTCACCTCTTTAGTCGGAATCAATGTGTACCGAACCATTCAAGAAGCCATCAACAATGCAATGAAATACGCCGAGGCTAAAAACATTACAGTTGAAGTTGAAAAAATCAACAGTCAAATTAAAATTACTATTCATGATGACGGAAAAGGATTTGATTTGGATGTCACTGATTTAGGCAATGGAATTCATAATATGAAAAAAAGAATTACAGATTTGGGAGGAACTTTCAATTTAGTTTCGCTGTTAAATAAAGGAACTACTATAACCATTTTAATTGGATAAGATGAAGAACTATTTGGTACTACTGTTATTGTATTCGGGCTTTATCAATGCTCAAAACCTTCAAGAGATAATAGAGGGTTTAAAAAGTGAACTAAAAACCAATCCTGAGCAGAAGCGTTTAGCAACTATTTACTCCGATTTAACTTGGTATTATTCAAATGTTTCCATTGATTCGGCCTTGGCTTATGGTAAAAAAGCCATTCGTGAATCAGAATTGCTCAAAGATTCTACTTTAATTGCTCAAGTGTATAGTGATGTGGGAGCGGTTTACTTTAGAAAAGGAGATTACAATGACTCAAAAAAGAATTATCTAAAAGCCTATTCGATTCGAAAAAAAATAAAAGATTACAACGGAATTGCCAAATTAAATATCAATTTAGGTAGTTTGTATGTCAAAAACCAAGAATACCAACCAGCATTGAAAAACTATTTGAATGCCATAAAATATTTTGAAGAAAAAGGGAATCCAGCAATAGTTAGCGAAACCAAATCGAATGTTGCGCTTTTGTTTTTTGAAATGAAGAATTATAAAAAATCTATTCAATACCTGAAGGAAGCGATTCCGTTTCAAGAGAATAACAAAATTGACGAAAAGTTGTGTAATTCCTATCTAACAATGGGAAATAACTATTTGTTGCTGAATGATACCATAAATGCGCTTTCGTATTTTGATAAAAGCATGAAAATAGCCAAGCGAATTGGAAACAAACTCACCTTATCAAGTGCTTACAATAACATAGGAGCCATTCGAACCGCTCAAAATAAATCGAAAGAAGCTGTTGAAATGTACGACAAATCGATGTTGGTAAGACAAGATTTGAACTCTGAATTGGAAAAAGCAGGTTTGAATTTGAATTATGCCAAAGAATTGATGAATAAGAAACAGTTTGTAGAAGCACAAAAACTACTCTTGCAAGTAAAAAAAGTTTTTATTGAAAAAAATTCTAAAGATAACCTGCTTATAGCACTTAATCAATTGGTTACAGTACACTCGAATCTTAAAAATGCGGATAGTACAGCATTTTACTTTGAAAAGTATTCGCAGTTAAACAATCGGTTGTTTGAAGAAAATATGGTCAAACAAACCAATGAGCTCGAAACCAAATACCAAACCGCGAAAAAAGAAAAACTAATTTTGGAAAAAGAAGCCGAAAACAAAAGAAAAACTACTTGGATTATCATTGTTTCACTGCTCACTATTTTTAGTAGTTTGGTTGGTTTTCTAATTTACCGTCAACAAAAACTCAAAAACAAGCAACAAGAACAAGAGTTTCAACTCAAAACCGCCATTGCTCAAATTGAAACTCAAAATCAATTGCAAGAACAACGACTTTCTATATCCAGAGATTTGCATGATAACATTGGCGCCCAACTCACTTTTGTAATTTCTTCAGTAGATAATTTGAAATACGGAAACCAAATTAGCGATAGTCGTGTGGTCAATCAATTAACCAAAATCAGTGATTTTACCAAATCGACCATCATTGAACTGCGCGATACCATTTGGGCGATGAACAATAGCGAATTTTCGTTTGACGATTTGCGCTCCCGTATTTTTAATTTTATCGAAAAAGCCAAGTCAGCCAAGGAAGAAGTTGCGTTTAAGTTTTTTGTAGATGATAGCTTGAAAGAAACCACTTTTTCATCCATCGTAGGAATCAATTTGTATCGCACCATGCAAGAAGCTGTTAATAATGCTGTTAAGTATGCGGATGCTACTGAAATAGAAGTCAAAGTGTTAAACAAAGACAATCAAATCAATATTGAAATTACCGATAACGGAAAAGGGTTTGATATAGAAACAGTTGATTTTGGAAATGGATTGCACAATATGAAAAAACGAATTGAAGAGGTTGATGGAACTTTTTCAATTCATTCAGAAATTAATAAAGGAACAACAATTAGTGTTTTACTTAATAAAAAAGAATAATCATGGTAAAAGTAGCTATCGTCGACGACAATACATTTTTGCAAAAAGCCATTCAAGATAAATTAGCCTTTTTTGATGATATTGAGATCAAATTCAAAGCTAATCACGGGATGGAATTACTAGAAAAATTAGAAAAAAGTCACAACATCGACTTGATTTTAATGGATATCGAAATGCCTAAAATGAACGGTATTGAGGCTACTGAAGCAGTGAAAACAAAATATCCTCACCTCAAAATTATCATGCTAACGGTTTTTGATAATGATGAAAATATATTCAAATCCATCAAGGCTGGAGCCGATGGTTATTTATTAAAAGAAGTCAACCCCGAAGAACTGCACAATGCGATCATCGAAACCTTGAAAGGTGGTGCGATCATGACGCCTTCCATCGCTCTAAAAACATTAAAACTATTCCGAAATCCTGAAGCATTTGAAGATATTCCCAACAAAGAAGAGTACAATTTGACTTCGCGTGAAATTGAAGTATTAGAACAATTGAGCAAAGGTTTAAAATACAACGCCATTGCCGAAAACTTGTTTTTATCGGTAGGAACCATCAGAAAGCATGTAGAAAATATTTATACCAAATTGCAAGTTCACAATAAATTAGAAGCCATTCAAAAAGCGAAGAGCAATAAATTGATATAGTTTTTGTGATGTTCCAGAATTAAAAAAATGTTAAAATACGCATTTTTGCGTATTTTTTTGTGCTTTTATCCCGCCTAAGTTTGTCGTATAACTTTTAACAATCAATACGATGAAATCAAAAAATTATTTTTCAAAAATTGCTTTAGCAATAGTTTTATTATTTGCGGTTAAATCCAATGCAAATAATGTAGAAATTACAGGAACAAGCGTTTCTGGTAATGACATTACGTTTAACATCTCATGGGAAAACAGTTGGAATGCCAACGTAGCCCCAGCCAATTGGGATGCCGTTTGGGTATTTGTAAAATACCAAGATTGTAACACACGTTTGTGGGCTCACACTAATTTAAGCACTGTTGCAGGTGATCACTCTGCGGCTTCTCCATTACAAGTGGACACTGTAGCAGACGGCAAAGGTGTTTTCATCAGAAGAAGTGCTCTTGGCGGTGGAAATATTTCAGCTACTTCAATTACATTAAGAATGACAGGTTTAGGTGCTGGACCTTACAATTTCAAAGTTTTTGGAATAGAAATGGTCAACGTTCCTCAGGCTGCTTTTGAAATTGGTGATGGCACAAGTACAGCAACATTTAATAGTATCACTGTAAATGCTACTTCACAAACATCTGGAATTACTTCAGCTACAATCGGTGGTGGCGGACCAACAGTACCAGCTACTTTTCCAATGGGCTACAATTCATTTTATTGTATGAAATACGAAATTTCTCAATTGCAATATGTTGAGTTTTTAAATTCATTGACTTTTGCTCAACAACAAACTCGAATTGCTACGGATCCAACATCTGCAGCTGGAACCTATGTGACTTTCGGAGCTAATTATTATAGAAATGGAATTGTAATAGAAACACCTGGTAACAATGCTGCGATTCCTGCTGTTTTTGGTTGTGATGCAACCAATGGAGTAATTAATAATGTAAACGATGGTCAAAGTGTAGTTATGGCCAATTTAAGTTGGGCTGATTTGGCAGCTTATTTAGACTGGTCAGCATTACGTCCAATGACCGAATTGGAATACGAAAAAGTATGTCGTGGAACTATGCCACGTGTAGCTGGTGAATATCCTTGGGGAGACACTAATATCAATCCGTTTTATAGTACCACTGTATTGAATCCACTTCAACCAACAGAAGTAGCAAACAATGTAGTAAACGGAAGATGTGCTTATGGATTAGGTAGTACGAGTGTAATCTATGGACCACTAAAAGTAGGTGTTTTTGCAACTGCAACTTCAGGTAGATCATCTGCAGGCGCTTCGTACTATGGAGCAATGGAAATGGGAGGAAATGTGTTAGAAAGAACAATTACGGTTGCTAATGCTTCTGGTGTCGCTTTTAATGGAACTTTAGGTGACGGAACTTTAACCGCAATAGGAAACGCAAACCAAGCTACTTGGCCATCAGTAACAACTGCAACTGGTGTAGGGTTTAGAGGTGGTGATTACTACAATTCAGCGGCCTATGTTAGAACTTCAGATAGAACTTCAGCTGGAACAACCGATGCTTCAAGATATTTTCTTTATGGAGGTAGAGGTGTAAGATAATCATCTAATTTGATGTACAGGTTATGTCAACTTGTAACAAAAGAAGTATAATAATTTTTAAAATCAAATTAGATGAAAACAACAAAACTCTATATAGTTGTTTGCCTAACATTTATTTTGACACAGTTTAATGCCTTTGCTCAATACCACGGAGGAAACTCAAATGGTTCAACAGCAAATGAATTAAGTACTACTAGTTGTCCAATCCCAGCGCATTTTTATGCCTATTTTGGAGGGAACAACGACGGTTCGAGTGTCGAAGAGTTAAGCACAACTTCCTGCGGAACAGCAGCATTCCAGTTTGCCTATATGGGCGGTAGTGCTGATGGCGCAGCCACTGAAGAACTCAGTACTACTGCCTGTAGTATTCCGCCGTCTTTCTTCGCTTATATGGGAGGAAATAATGACGGAGCAGGCGTAGAAACTATCGAACAAAATACCTGTGCATTCCCACCACAATTTTATGCTTATTTTGGTGGCGACGGTGACGGATTTACCTTAGATAAAACAGCGCCAATTTGTCCAACAGAACCTCCAGTAGCTAGTTTTACTGCGTCTGCAACTTTCACTTGTGTTGGTCAAAGTGTTACTTTTACCGATACATCAACCAACATTCCATCGGCTTGGACATGGACGTTTGAAGGCGGAACTCCAGCGACTTCTACCGATCAAAATCCAGTAATTACCTATAATACACCTGGAACATATGATGTAACTTTGGTTGCAGCAAATTATAACGGAACAAATACAGTAATAGCAACCGACCACATAACGGTATATGCTAATCCAATAATTACTTCTGTAACGGGAGGAAGTAACTGTGGTCCGGGTTCTGTTACACTATCTGCAACGGCTAGCTCTGGGTTTCTTAATTGGTACGATGCACCAACAGGTGGAAATTTATTAGGAACTATTGCAACTCCGGGAACATACCAACAATTTTTTACAACGACTACAACGTATTATGTTTCGGCAGCAGCTAACCTACTCGGACTTTGTGAATCTCCACGAGTACCTGTTACGGCAACGATTACAGATGTTCCAACCATCACTTCAACTACACCAGCCACACGTTGTGGTTCAGGTTCAGTAACCCTTTCGGCTACAGCTAGTGCTGGAACAGTATCTTGGTACAGTGCAATAACAGGTGGAACAGCTTTGGCTTCGGGCAATAGTTTTGCTCCTAATGTAACTGCTACGACAACCTATTATGTGGAAACAACTTTGAATGGTTGTACTTCAACACCACGAACAGCAGTTGTTGTTACGGTTAACGATGTTCCAACAATTACTTCTACCACGCCAGCAAGTCGTTGTGATTCAGGTAGTGTAACTTTACAAGCAACCGCTTCTAACGGAACATTAAGTTGGTACAACACACCAACAGGAGGAACAGCCTTAGGTACTGGAACCAGTTTTTCAACACCATCAATTTCAATTTCAACCAATTTCTATGTGGAAAGCACTGATGGTACATGTACTTCAACTCGTACTGCTGTTTTGGCTACAATCAATGCAACGCCAAGTATTACATCAACAACTCCTTCACAAGTTTGTGATTCAGGAACAGTGACTTTAGGCGCAACTGCCAATGCCGGAACCTTAAATTGGTATAATGCCGCAACTGGTGGAAGTGTATTAGGAACAGGAACAAGTTTTACAACACCATCCATCAGTACAACCACAACTTTCTATGTGGAAGCTGTAAATGGTGCTTGTACTTCGGTAAGAGTGCCCGTTATAGCAACGGTTAATGCCACACCAACCATTACATCAACAAACGATGCCACCGTTTGTGGAAATGTTGGCGCAACGTTATCCGCCACAGCGAGTGCTGGAACCATTTATTGGTACAGTGTTGCTTCCGGAGGAACAGCGTTTGCTACAGGAACATCAATTCCAGTAAGTGGCGCTTCATATACGTTCTACGTTGAGGCCATTAGTAATGGTTGTGTTTCAACAAGAGTACCTGTGAATTATACAAATAATCCTATTCCAGTCATCACTTCAGTTACACCAGCTGGTCGATGTGATGCAGGAACAGTAACCTTAGGAGCAACAACTGACATTGGAACAATCAATTGGTACGATGCACCAACTGGCGGAAATTTAGTAGGCACTGGAACTAGTTTCACAACACCAAGTTTATCAGCAACGACAACTTACTATGTTGAGTCATCTAGTGTTAGTTGTACTACTGCAACGCGAACTGCTGTTACAGCTACGGTCAATGAGCAACCTGTAATTACATCAACAACTCCTGCAAGCCGTTGTGGTGACGGTAGTGTGACGTTACTTGCCTCAGCTAGCATTGGAAATGTGTATTGGTATAATGCGCCAACAGGAGGAACATTAGTAGCAACAGGTGGAACCTTTACAACTCCAGTTTTAGGTACAACTACAACCTATTATGTTGAGGTAGTAAACGGAATTTGTACATCAGCCAGAACGGCAGTAGTAGCAACGGTTTATGCAGTTTCTGTAATTACATCAACTACTCCTGATTCTCGTTGTGATGCTGGATCATTAACGCTTCAAGCTACTTCAAGTAATGGTGTGATTAGCTGGTATGATGCGCCAACGGGTGGAAATATACTGGCAACAGGAACAAGTTATACCACACCAGTTCTTACTACTACAACAACCTATTATGTGGAGACACAAAACGGAGATTGTATTTCATCAAGAACAGCCGTTACAGCAACAATTGCACCAACAGCTGCGCCAAGTGGATTAGCTAATCAAACGTTTTGCGATGGTGAAAC
>JAEUTY010000015.1 GCA_016787805.1 Flavobacterium sp.
ATTGCTTCTTTACCTTCTTCAGATAAAAAAGAACAACCTACTGACTTGGGTTACCGAATGCTTAAAGGTGATTTGAAAAAAGTAGTCAACAAAGGCAAAGATCCAAAAAGTAATGTAACCATTATGTTTTATGGCGATGCCGAATATTCACCAGAAGAAGCACTGAGCATGCGTGCTTTAGGCGAAGTATTAACTATTAAATTAGTGGAGCAATTGCGTGAAAATGAAAGTGGCGTGTATGGAGTAAATGCTCGTGGATCGATGAATAAAATTCCGTATGGTTCGTATAACTTTAATATTAGTTTTCCATGCGGACCCGAAAATGCCGACAAACTAACAGCTTCAGCATTGAATGAACTTCAAAGAATCATTGACAATGGCCCGGAAGAAAAAGACATAGCCAAATTTAAAGAAGCTGAACTTTTGGAGTACAAAAAACAAATCAAAGAAAATAAATATTGGATGACTAATTTCACTCGCTCGTACATCAATGGTGTAAGTCCGAATGAAATATTGCAGTCTGAAAGTAAAATCAATTCGGTAAACGCTAAAAACATTCAAGCAGTAGCCAAGAAGTACTTAACAAAAGATAAAACAATAGGTGTTTTAATGCCTGAATAATTAAAAAGAACCCGATGAAAGTCGGGTTTTTTATTTGAAACAAACCGGAATAATTTCGCCTTTGGCCAAACAATATTTTTCTACTAATTCAGGAGCAATTTTAGCCGTGTAATCTTCTTCTACAACTTTAAAACCAATACTTCTGAGCTTATCAAAATAATCGCGACCATACACACGAACGTGGTCGTATTGCCCAAATATTTTGGCTCGCTCTTTTTGATCGGTAATACTGTCGTCTGAAAAAGTTGTGGCTCGAGTTAAGTCTTGTGGAATTTGAAAAATACCCATTCCGCCTGGTTTCAACACACGATACAACTCTTTCATCGCCTTAGTGTCATCGGGAATGTGTTCTAAAACATGATTGCAAAAAATCACATCATAACTGTTGTCTTCAAAGGGCAAATGGCAAATATCCGCTTTTACATCGGCCAATGGCGATAACAAATCAGTTGTGGTATAATCGATATTGTTTTGCTTTTTGAAACGTTTGTAAAATTCTTGTTCAGGAGCAAAATGCAAGATTTTCTTTTTTTCTTTTGCGGTAAAAAAATCAGTTTCATTTTGCAAATACAACCAAAGCAATCGGTGTCTTTCAAGCGAAAGCGTACTTGGAGAAAGAACATTGTTACGCTGATTTCCGTAGCCATAAGGCAGAAACATTCGGAAACTTTTTCCATCAATAGGATCTGTAAAACGATTGCCTTTTAATAAAAACGCTAAAATAGGTCTTACTACAATGCTCAACCTAATTAATATAGGTCGAGGAATAGTATTTAATATGAACTTGAATATTTTTTTCATTTTTTATTTTACCATATAAGGCACAAAAGAAAATTTAAGTTGCGTTTTTTATTTAATGGCTAAAGGCTGTTTTCTAAACTCATCTTCCTCATTACTCACAATTCCCAAAGCATCATAGATATATTGGAACGTTGATAAAATCTCAGGTTTTCCGTCAATCAAAGCTACATCATGTTCAAAATGGGCGCTTGGTTTTCCGTCGGCAGTTAAAATCGTCCAACCGTCTTTCAATTGCTTGATGTTTTTGGTTCCCATATTAATCATAGGTTCAATGGCAACCACCATTCCTTCTATAAACAATTTTCCTCTTCCTTTTTTACCATAATTGGGCATTTCGGGATCTTCGTGCATTTTTTTGCCTAATCCATGACCCACCAATTCTCTCACAACTCCATAACCATGACTTTCGCAGTATTTTTGAATGGCATTCCCAACATCTTCCACACGATTGCCAATTCGAAATTCGCGAATGCCAACATATAAACTTTCTTTGGTAACTTTAAGCAGTTTTTTTACTTCTGGTGCTACTTCTCCAATTTCAAAACTGTAAGCATGATCGCCGTAAAATCCGTTTTTCAAAACTCCACAATCTACCGAAATTACATCGCCTTCTTCTAGAGGTTTTGCGTTAGGAATACCATGAACAACTTGTGCATTCGGACTCATGCACAGCGTATTGGGAAAACCATACAATCCCAAAAAACCAGGGATTCCACCGTTATCTCTAATGAATTCCTCGGCAATTTTATCCAATTGTAATGTGGTAACTCCTGGTCGGATTACTTTGGCAATTTCGCCTAATGTTTTCGAAACTAACAAGGCACTTTCGCGCATCAATTCAATTTCTTCTCGTGTTTTTGGGATAATCATGGTACTAAATTCAGACCGCAAAAATAGTGAAAAGTGTTCAGTATTTCATCAACCTTTTTTGTTATTTGTCGCTTTCATTTTGTAATTTTATAGGATATGAGTTTTGTCATATTTTGAGCCCAATTCTCGTTTTAACTTTGTACAAAATTCAAAGGTATGAGTAAATATGTTACCGCAGCAGAAGCTGTACAAGTAGTAAAATCAGGCGATAGAGTCTATCTTCAAGCCGCAGCCGCAGCGCCAACCATTTTGGCCAATGCACTAACCGAACGCGCCGCCGAATTGCGCGATGTAGAAATTTGTCATTTACATGTAGAAGGAGAAGCTCGTTACGCTAACCCCGAACTTGCAGCTAGTTTTCACGTCAACTCGTTTTTTATTGGCGCCAATGTTCGTCACACTTTAAAAGCAGGAAATGGTTCATATACACCTGTTTTTTTAAGTGAGTTACCTCATTTATTTCGAAAAAATGTATTGCCATTGGATGTGGCATTTATCCATGTTTCACCACCCGATATTCATGGTTATTGCTCGCTTGGTGTTTCTGTAGAAGCAACAGTGGCGGCCATCGAAAATGCTAAAATTGTGATCGCTCAAGTCAATCCAAATATGCCTCGAACGTTTGGTGACGGAATTCTACACTTTTCAGAAATTGACTATTTGGTTGAAGTAGACACTCCAATTTATGGTCACGAACCCGTTCCGTTTACTGCCGAAGAAGAAAAAATTGGTGGTTTTATCGCTTCTTTAATCGACGATCAAAGTACGTTGCAAATGGGAATTGGTTCTATACCAAATGCGGCTCTAAGCAAATTGACCAATCACAAAGATTTAGGTTTGCATACCGAAATGTTTTCGGATGGTGTAATTGATTTAATCGAAAAAGACGTCATCAATTGCAATTACAAAGGAACGTTGCGCGGACGTGTATTGGCAACTTTTTTAATGGGTTCTAAACGCCTTTATGACTATGTTGATGACAATCCGTTTTTTGAAATGAAAGAATCATCAATGGTCAACGACACAGCACGCATTCGCAAAAATCCTAAAATGGTGGCGATTAATTCCGCTATTGAGGTAGATGTTACAGGTCAGGTTTGTGCTGATTCTATCGGACCCAATATGTTTTCAGGTGTTGGTGGCCAAATGGATTTTATTCGAGGAGCATCACTGAGTCAAGGTGGAAAAGCCATTATTGCATTACCATCCATAACCAAAAGAGGCGAAAGCCGAATCGTTCCTTATCTAAAACAAGGCGCAGGAGTTGTAAGTACAAGAGCACATGTTCATTACATCATAACCGAAAATGGAATTGCCGATTTGTACGGAAAAACACTCAAACAACGCGTTGCCGAATTGGTTAAAATTGCACATCCTACTCATCAAGAAACCATTGATAAACAGTATTATGAAATGCTGAATAATTTTTAGATTATTTTCATAAACTAACTCAAACATAAAGTCAGCCGACATTGTTTACTACAATACTAATGGTAAACAATGTTGGTCTTATGCGTTAACTCTTCTCCATACATTTCACATTACTTATTTTTTCTACAATAACAATGCGCTTGAAACCTCTTTCTTTGCATTTGTTAAATTAACATTTTGTTGCATTTTTCTACCATAAAATCTGTATCTTACCAAATAATTCTTTACAAGATTTAGATTCTTAAATAGTTCACTTCAAAACAATTATATAAATACAACTTGTATGAATAACGAAGTACAACTCAAGATCAATGATAAAAACGGTGTTTTTTATATTGATGTCGACGGCAAACACGAAGCAATGATGACTTTTGTTTTTGCTGGTGAAGACAAAATCATTATTGATCACACTGAAGTAAAACCAGGCAACGAAGGCAAAGGTTTTGGTAAAAAAATGGTCACAAAATCAGTGGAATTTGCCCGTGAAAAAGGCATCAAAATTATTCCGCTTTGTCCGTTTGCCAAAAGTGTTTTTGATAAAACTCCCGAATTTAGAGACGTTTTATAATTTTATAATTCAATTTATGGATGCAAAAGATCTAACCAAAGAATACAGCAATGGCGAAGTAACCATTGTATGGAAAAACGCGCTTTGCCAACACGCTGCTGAATGCGTTAAAAACAATCCTGACGTTTTTAAACCCAGAGAAAAACCATGGATTAATCCTGAAAATTCAACTACTGAAAAAATTGTTGAAACGGTAAAAAAATGTCCTTCAGGAGCGTTAACGTATTACATGAACTCGAAATAAATGGCCTCTTTTTCTACTATTATCAACACTTCAATAGAAAAGGTTTGGGAACATTTACTCTATAAAATAGAATATCCTAAAGCGTTTGTTCCTGGCGTAAGTGATGTACTTATTTTAGAAAAAAACAATGAATATGTAGTGCGTCAAATGACGATTACTATGAATGATGTTGTATCTAAAGTGATGGAAAAAATTACTTTCTCGCCTTATTCGGTTCATTTTGAATTGTTAGAACATCCAAAATTTAATGGTTTCGTTGATAATGAAGCAGTTTTTGTTTCCGAAAATGAAACACAACTGACCTATACAATGAATTGGATGGACAAGCAAACACAAATGGCTTATGAAAATCCTGAAATTATGAAAAATGCCGTTTTAAAAACCAAAGATTTTATTGAAAATAAACTATGAAAAAAATTATTGCTTTTGGAGCATCATCAAGTTCAACCTCAATTAATAAACAACTAGTAACTTATGCCGCTTCTCTTTTTGAAAATTGTTCGGTTGAAGTTCTTGATTTAAACGATTACGAATTGCCTTTATTTTCGGTAGATAAAGAAAAATCTAATGGAATTCCAACTTTGGCTCACGATTTTTACAACCAATTAGGAACTGCCGATTTGATCATCATTTCGTTTGCCGAACACAACGGCGCTTACTCGGCGGCTTTTAAAAATATTTTTGATTGGATTTCTCGCATTAACGGTAAAACCTTTCAAGAAAGACCAATGCTTTTACTTGCAACTTCACCTGGAGCGCGTGGCGGAAGTTCAGTATTGGAAATGGCTAAAAATCGCTTTCCATTTCAAGGCGGAATTGTAAAAGGAAGTTTTTCATTACCGAGTTTCAACGATAATTTTGATGCTGAAAAAGGCATTACAAACCCCGATTTAAAGAATCAACTCTTGGAAATTATAAACGCAATCGAATTATAATAAAAATGTTATTTTTGCTAAAGTTTCTGGCAAAACCTCAAACGAAAAACCAAGAACAATAAACACAATAAAATGAAAGCATACGTATTTCCAGGTCAAGGTGCACAATTCACCGGAATGGGTAAAGAATTATATGAAAATTCAACTTTAGCCAAAGAATTATTTGAAAAAGCCAATGATATCTTAGGTTTCCGAATTACTGATATCATGTTTGAAGGTACAGCCGACGAATTAAAAGAAACCAAAGTAACGCAACCAGCCGTTTTTTTACATTCGGTTATTTTAGCCAAAACATTAGACAATTTCAAACCTGATATGGTGGCCGGACATTCATTGGGTGAATTTTCGGCTTTAGTTGCCAATGGTGCTTTGAGTTTTGAAGACGGATTAAAATTGGTTTCGCAACGTGCTTTGGCCATGCAAAAAGCGTGTGAAATTACACCTTCAACGATGGCGGCTGTTTTAAATTTAGAAGACAAAATTGTGGAAGAAATTTGTGCTTCTATTGATGGTGTTGTGGTAGCTGCCAACTACAACTGCCCTGGGCAATTAGTAATTTCAGGAGAATATAAAGCGGTCGAATTGGCGTGCGAAAAAATGAAAGAAGCGGGTGCCAAAAGAGCTTTGATTTTACCAGTTGGTGGCGCTTTTCACTCTCCAATGATGGAACCTGCAAGAGAAGAATTAGCTGCAGCAATCGAGGCAACAACCTTCTCAACTCCAATTTGTCCAGTATATCAAAATGTAACAGCAAGTGCGGTTTCGGATGCTGAAGAAATCAAAAAAAACCTAATCATTCAATTGACGGCTCCCGTAAAATGGACACAATCGGTACAACAAATGATCAAAGACGGCGCAACAAGTTTTACCGAAGTGGGTCCAGGAAAAGTCTTGGTTGGATTGGTTGGTAAAATTGATAAAGACGTCGAAACAATTTCGGCATAGATTAGTTTTCAGTCACAGTTACAGTTTTCAGTAAAAAAACCTAAAATTGGCATTTAATTTGTACCTTTAAAAGTAGAATTCAAACATAACCATTATGAAAAAAATAATTTTGATAATTGCATTAGCAACTTTAACATTTTCGTGCAAAGACGAAACCAAAGAAAAGGTAAAAGAAGCCACCGAAGCAGTAACAGCCGACGTAAAAGAATCGATTGATTCAACCACTGTTAAAGCCAAAAAAATAATCGACTCTTCTAAAGTAAAAGAAAAAGTAAAAGAAGTAGTAGCAAAAGGTGCTGAAAAGGTTGAAGAAGGCGCCAAAAAAATACAAGAAGCTGTAAAGAAATAAATTTTTATAAAGTTCCATAAAAAAATGGAACTTTTTTATTTTTTGGCATTCGGTTTGTATAGCTCTCAGCAGTATTAACCTTTTAAAACTTTTTAAAATGAAAAAAACAATTTTGGCAGTAGCTTTTATGGCTGTTGCAATGGTATCTTGCCAAGACAAAACAAAAGACAAAGTAGAGGATGCTACTGAAGCTGTGGGAACAGAAATTGAAGCAACTACTGAAGCGGCTGGTGATGCAATTGATTCTACTGCAACAGAAGTAGCTGAAGATGCTAAAGAAGCTGTTGAAGCTGGAGCAGAAAAAGTAGAAGAAACTGCAAAAGAAGTAAAAGAGGCTGTAAAAAAATAAACAGGCTTCTTTTAGAAAAACAAAACCCAAACTGTAATAAGTTTGGGTTTTTATTTTTTTATTTATTTCGAATTTTTTGTTCCCACTTCCAAGCGCTTTCCAAACTATCTTCTAACGACGATTGTGCTTTCCATCCCAAAACGGCATTTGCTTTATCAGTATTGGCATACGCTTCAATGATATCGCCTTCTCTTCTACCCACAATTTGATAATTTAATTTTTGTCCAGATACTTTTTCAAAAGTATTGATGACTTCCAAAACCGAACTTCCTGTTCCAGTTCCTAAATTGAATATTTCTACTTTGTCAAGATTTTGTTTGTTGAGTAAACGCTGCAAAGCCACCACATGTGCTTTAGCCAAATCTACTACATGTATATAATCACGAATCGCCGTTCCATCTGGAGTTGGATAATCATTTCCGTAAACCGATAATTTCTCGCGCAAACCAATAGCGGTTTGAGTAATAAAAGGCACCAAATTTTGAGGAATACCAATCGGTAATTCGCCTATTTCAGCACTCGGATGCGCACCTATTGGGTTAAAATAACGCAATAAAATTGAATTGATGTTGGTTACTTTAGCCACATCTGTTATGATTTCTTCGCCGATTTGCTTTGTATTTCCATACGGAGACATTGCGGGTTGTATAGAAGCATCTTCAGTAATCGGCATCTTTTCGGCTTGACCGTAAACCGTACACGACGAGCTAAAAATAAAATTAGCACTCGGTAAATTCTTCAATTCTTGCAAAAGATACACCAAAGCATTGATGTTGTTTTCGTAGTACAATAGAGGGTTTTCAACGCTTTCACCTACTGCTTTAGATGCCGCAAAATGAATCACACCTTTAAGGTCAGAATGTCTTTTGAAAAAACTTTGAACGGCTACTTTATCGCGCAAATCCATTTTTTCGAAGATGGGTTTTTTGCCCGTAATTTTTTCTATTCCATCTAAAACACTTTCTGATGAATTAGACAAATTATCAATGGCTACCACTTCAAAACCTTCATTTTGCAATTCAACTACAGTATGCGAACCGATAAAACCTAAACCTCCTGTAACTACTATTTTCATTTTTTTTAGCTAACAGCTAACAGCCAATAGCCAACAGCTACTCTGCTGCAAGCGTAAAACTGAAAACCAAATTAAACATATTCTAACACACTATCCGTGATGAACTTGATTTGCTCATCATTCAACTCAGTATGCATTGGCAAAGCAATCACTTCTTTACACAATTGATTCGTTACTGGAAAATCTTCTTCTTTGTAACGCGAATCAGCATACGCTTTTTGGCTGTGCAACGGAATCGGGTAATAAATGGCACACGGAATTCCTTTTCCTTGCAAATGCTCCAACAAACCATCACGTTTGCCATTCAAAATGCGAATAACATATTGATGAAACACGTGACAATCACAACTTTCACAAATCGTTGGCGCCCAAATATTTGAGCTTACACTCAACAATTGCGAATATTTTATTGCTGCTTCCTGACGTGCTTTGTTGTACGCATCCAAATGCGGCAATTTGGCTTTCAAAACTCCGGCTTGAATACTATCCAAACGTGAATTCACTCCTACTACATCGTGATGGTAACGCTCGTACATTCCGTGATTAGCAATACCTCTCATAGCATGAGCTAAGGCGTCATCATTGGTGAAAATCGCTCCACCATCGCCATAACAACCCAAATTTTTAGAAGGAAAAAACGACGTTGCTCCCACATGTCCAATCGTTCCTACTTTGGTTTTCGAACCGTCTTTCGAAGTATAATCGGCACCAATCGCTTGGGCATTATCCTCAATTACATACAAATTGTGCTCGCGAGCAATTTCCATAATCGCATCCATATTGGCCGCACGACCAAACAAATGAACCGGAACTATCGCTTTGGTTTTAGGAGTAATCGCTTTACGAATACCGTCCAACGAAATATTCATATTGTTCATATCTACATCAACCAAAACAGGCGTCAGTTGAAGTAATGCAATCACTTCTACTGTAGCAGCAAACGTAAAATCGGCCGTAATTACTTCATCGCCTGGTTTTAGATTCAAACCCATCATGGCAATTTGCAACGCATCAGTTCCATTCGCACACGGAATCACGTGTTTCACGCCCAAATAATCTTCTAAGTCTTTTTGAAATTGATGAACCAAAGGTCCGTTTATATAAGTATTGGTATCTAAAACTTCTTGTATCGACGCATTCACCTCGTCTTTGATTTTTTCGTATTGACTTTTTAAGTCAACCATTTGCAGTTTTTTCATCATGTAAAAATTGGAATTACAAAAGTATACTTTTTCTGTTTATTTTGAAGCGAATGGCTCGGGCTTTTTTGCAATCCATGTTCCCGCTTTCCATTACAATAACCTTTGTCAAAGTTTGAAACTTTGACAAAGGTTATTTTCAATCCAATCGGGGCTAATTTGGTAATCGCCTTTTGTAAAATCAGAATATCAATAGAAAAATTGTGAAAATCTGTCAAATCTGTTTCACTGTGGCAAAAAAACTTAATTAATTCTGTTAACACTTACTCTGTTTTCTTTGAAAGAGTAAAACGACTTTATTTTTTTATTAAAATCTATGTTTCTATGTGTTTAAAAACTTAATTTAGCCACACAAACCAACCGAAATGCTTTTTTTATACAATTTAGTTGTCCTTTTCGCGTCGCAAATAGTAAAAATACTGGCTCTTTTCAGTCCAAAAATGAAACTATTTGTCAATGGCCGAAAAGACGTTTTTCCTACTTTAAAAAACAAAATCGCTCCCAACGACAAAACGATTTGGTTTCACGCGGCTTCTTTGGGCGAATTCGAACAAGGTTTGCCTGTAATGGAGCAAATAAAAAAACAATTTTCCAATCACAAAATCATCGTTACTTTCTTTTCACCTTCAGGTTATGAAGTGCGCAAAAACAATTCGATTGCTGATGTGACGGTTTATTTGCCTTTAGACACAAAATCAAATGCCCAAAAATTCATCGAATTAGTTCATCCCGAGTTGGTTTTCTTTATCAAATACGAATATTGGCCCAACTATTTGAACGAACTGAAAAAACAAAACACCAAAACCTATTTGATTTCGGGAATTTTCAGAGAAAATCAAGCTTTTTTCAAATGGTATGGTGGCTTCTATAGAAATGCCTTGCAAACTTTTGATTACTTTTTTGTACAAAACGATTCTTCCAAACAATTAATTCAAAGCATCGGATTTAACAATGTAAAAGTTTCAGGCGACACGCGTTTTGATCGTGTAGTTTCCATTTTGGAACGCGATAATTTGCTTGATTTTATCGAACAATTTAAAGACGACAAAACCACTATCGTTATAGGAAGTTCGTGGCCAAAAGATGAAAACTTATTGGTGAATTACATCAATAACTCATCTGAAAATGTGAAATTTATTATTGCGCCGCACAATATAAAATC
Organism: Flavobacterium sp.; assembly: GCA_016787805.1. Taxonomy (GTDB): domain Bacteria; phylum Bacteroidota; class Bacteroidia; order Flavobacteriales; family Flavobacteriaceae; genus Flavobacterium. The sequence goes on from JAEUTY010000015.1 coordinate 10,550, forward strand.
GGAACAAATTGCAAATCTCAAACAGCAAATCACCAAAACAACAGTTCTATTTTCTGAAAAGGAAAACAAAAATCTGACTGAATTTCAAGTTTTCATCATCGATACTATAGGAATTTTAACCAAAATTTATTCCTATGCCGACATCGCGTATGTTGGTGGCGGATTCGGAAATCCAGGCGTTCACAATATTTTAGAACCCGCCACTTTTGGTGTGCCAATTGTGGTTGGACCCAATTATTCGCATTTTGCAGAAGCAACCGCTTTGGTCAATATGAACGGATGTATTTCTGTACCCGATCAAAAACAACTCAACGAAGCATTCGATTTACTCCTCAATAACGAAGACGAACGCTACGAAAAAGGGCATATTTGCTCGTCTTTTGTACAAATGAATAAAGGTGCGACTGACATTATTTTGAAGCATATTCTTAACGAAAACCTAAATTAAATTCAATAAAAAACTAAAATTGTAAATTGCCAATCATTTCTAAAAATAATGAATACAAAATCAAAATATTCTTGAAATCTAACTTTCTAATAATCTAAAAAATGAAATACTTCAAATTACTTCTTTTATTATTTGTACTTCAAACCCAAGCGCAACAAGGCGGCATGTGGATTCCTTCTTTATTAAAAGGAATGAACGAAAGCGAAATGAAAAACCTTGGTATGAAAATTACCGCCGAGCAAATTTATTCCGTAAATAAATCGAGTTTGAAAGATGCTGTTCCACAATTTGATGGCGGATGTACTGCCGAAGTAATTTCTGACAAAGGCTTGATTTTAACCAATCACCACTGCGGATTTGATGCCATACAAAATCATTCCACAGTAGAACACGATTATTTGCGTGATGGTTTTTGGGCTTACAAAATGGAAGATGAATTGTTGAACAAAGACATGGTCGTGATGTTTGTTGTTCGCATTGAAGACGTTACCACTAAAGTACTAGAAGGCGTTAGCAGTCTATCTTCTGAAGCTGAAAAACAGAAAAAGATCCAAGATAATATTGGTGCTTTGAGCAATTCGTTACCCAAAGAATCATGGCAAGAAAACAAAATCAGAACCTTTTACGATGGCAATCAGTACATTTTATTTGTAACCGAAACGTTCAAAGACATTCGTTTGGTTGGCGCACCACCAAGTTCGATTGGAAAATTTGGTTCGGATACTGATAACTGGGTTTGGCCTCGTCATACAGGCGATTTCTCGTTGTTCCGAATTTATGCTGATAAAAACAATCGTCCAGCACCTTATTCGCCCGACAACGTTCCTTACAAACCGAAACATTTCTTCCCGATTTCTATCTCTGGAATTAAAGAAAATGATTTTACTATGGTGATGGGTTACCCTGGAAGAACACAAGAATACTTACCTTCAATGGCCGTTGAACAGATTGTAAATGATTTGAATCCGGCCAAAATTGAAATTCGTGATGCCGCTTTGAAAGTGCAAGATCGTTTCATGCGCAAAGACCAAGCAATCAAAATTCAATATGCATCGAAGTATGCTAGCGTAGCTAATTATTGGAAAAAATGGATTGGTGAAACCAAAGGATTGAAGAAATCAAATGCAGTTGCAGTCAAGCAAAAATTTGAAAAAAACTTCCAAGAAAAAGTTGTCAAAGCGGGCAAACAAAACGAGTATGGCAACTTGCTTTCAGAATTTGAAAAAAATTATGCCGACATCAAAGAATACGCATTGGCTAGAGATTATTTCACAGAAATTGCTTTACGTAATTCAGAAATTTTATCGGTTGGCTATAAATTGTACCAATTAGAACAGTTACTTACTACTAAAGGAGAGCAAGCCTTCAACGATCGCAAAAAAAATCTTTCGGACGGAATTGGAGACTTTTATAAAGATTACAATGTTGATGTAGATAAAAATATATTTGAACAATTAATTGGTCTATATGCTACAAAATCACCGAAACAATTTGTTCCGAATTCACTAACTAATATTGATGCATCGCAACTTACAAAAGATGTTTATAGTTCAACAAAATTAACTTCTTTGACAAGCTTCCGCGAATTATTGGAAGGCGATTCCAAAACCGTTATTGAGCGCATTAATAATGATAAAGGTTATCAAGTAATTAAAGCCATGGCTGATTCGTATGTGAAAAATGTAGCGCCTAAATACGACGAATTGAACTTAAAAAACATCGCTTTACAAAGAACATATATGAAGGCCATTTTGGAATTGAGTCCAAAATCAGCCCGCATTTTTCCTGATGCCAACAGCACTTTGCGTGTGACTTACGGTAAAGTTAAAGGTTACAAACCAAATGACGCTGTGTTTTATGAACCTTTTACCACTTTAGACGGTGTAATGGAAAAATACGTTCCTGGTGATTATGAATTTGATGTTCCTCAAAAATTGATTGATTTGTACAACAACAAAGATTACGGTCAATACGGAGTTAAAGGTAAAATGCCTGTTTGTTTTATTGCAACCAACCACACTACAGGGGGAAATTCTGGGAGCCCAGCTTTGGATGCCAACGGAAACTTAATTGGTCTGAATTTTGATAGAGTTTGGGAAGGAACCATGAGTGATATTTATTATTCGCCTGAAATTTGTAGAAACATTATGGTTGATTCACGCTATATTCTTTTTATTATTGATAAATACGCTGGTGCAAAGAATATTATCAATGAATTAAAGATAATTTACCCTTCAAAAAAGAAATAATTAATCAATATTTATAGTTTGGCACGGTGTTTGTGAAGTAATTTTCCGGAATTCAAAGAGAAAAATTTCAAAAAAAGTGAAATAAAAGTTTTTCCGATTAAAAAAATTTATATCTTTGCTCCGAATTAATAATTAACCTTTTATATTTAATTAAGATGAAAAAAGTATTTTTAAGTTTAGCAATCGTTGCTGCATTAACTGTAGTATCTTGTAAACAAGCTGAAGCTGAAGCTACTGAGGCTGTTGATTCAGTTGCAACTGAAGTTGTTGAAGAAGCTGCTCCTGTAGTTGATTCTGCTGCTGCTGTTGTTGATTCTGCTGCTACTGAGGCTGCTCCTGCAACTGAAGAAGCTGCTGCTCCAGCTGAGAAAAAATAATTAGAAATTTAATTTCTATTATGAAGCCTTTCACGTAGTGAGAGGCTTTTTCTTTTTTAAACAAACTTTAAAACTAATTAGGAAACTCGAAGAATTGGTTAGAAAAGTCTAGGTACTCAGACAAAGGAGCATACTTCTTGACGTCGCAAATTCCTTTTTCAAGCAATAAAACAGTAGAATATTTCCGGCTAGTCGCTATTTCTTTATCATTTAATATAATTTTGAAATACAATTTACCTTTTGAAGTTTTGAATTTCATAAACACTAGCTGATCAACATTGGTTTTCAATCGTTCAATCGCTTCTTCACACTCAAAACGCAATTCAAAATCAGCACTAGTAAAAATCACCTTTCCTTTTCGGGAAGTAAATTCATACTTATAATATCCATTTTGGCGTTTACTGATTACAAAAGTTCCCATTTATTTATTAATTGTAGTTCCAAAAAAAAAAGCTTCATCCATTATGGATAAAGCTTTCTGTACTCAAGGCGGGACTTGAACCCGCACGAACTAAACGTTCACTGGATTTTAAGTCCAGCGTGTCTACCAATTCCACCACTCGAGCTTCACACTTTCGACATGAATAAATTCATTACTCCAGTATTATTAGGTAGTTGAGCGAAAAACGGGGCTCGAACCCGCGACCTCGACCTTGGCAAGGTCGCGCTCTACCAACTGAGCTATTTTCGCATTTTTATTAAACTCTTTAGACATTAATTCGGCAGAAGCCAAATCGCACTCTAATAAGTTGTTTTTCACTATCAATTTTTAAAAGAACAACAACACTTATCTCGTATTGCGGATGCAAATGTAATATTAAAAATGAATTATACAAAGGTTTTTATTAAAAAAATAGCAGGTTTGTTTTAACTCACTGAAAACCCAATCCTTACTTTTTTTGTAACATTCTTTTTATTTCATTTAGCTTCATCAAAGCTTCAACAGGAGTTAAAGTATTAATGTCTAAATGCAATATTTCCTCTTTAATTTCCTCCAATAATGGGTCATCCAAATTAAAAATACTCAACTGCATTTCATCTTTCATCGATTTTACACCCGAAAGCTCTTCACTTGAATGATTTTTCTCTAATTTTTTTAATAATTTTTGAGCTCGTTGTATCACTATCTGAGGCATTCCAGCCATTTTGGCTACATGAATCCCGAAACTGTGCGCACTTCCACCTTTGACCAATTTTCGAATAAACAAAACAGTATCTTTTAGTTCTTTTACCGAAACATTGTAATTCTGAATACGATCAAATTGTTCTGACATTTCGTTCAATTCATGGTAATGCGTCGCAAAAAGTGTCTTAGGGCGTGCTGGATTTTCATGTAAAAATTCGGATATCGCCCAAGCAATAGAAATTCCATCGTACGTGCTTGTTCCACGACCAATTTCGTCCAACAGCACCAAACTTCGATCTGAAATATTATTCAAAATCGAAGCGGTTTCGTTCATCTCCACCATAAAAGTCGATTCACCCATAGAGATATTATCGCTAGCTCCTACTCGAGTAAAAATTTTGTCAACAATTCCCATTCTTACTTTTTCAGCAGGAACAAAACTTCCAATTTGCGCCAACAACACTATCAACGCAGTTTGACGCAAAATTGCCGATTTACCCGACATATTGGGCCCAGTAATCATAATCATTTGCTGGGTTTCACGATCTAAAAAAACATCGTTAGCGACATAAGGAACATCTATTGGCAATCTTTTTTCAATGACTGGATGTCGGCCATTGGTGATTTCCAAATCAAAAGTATCATCCAAAACAGGGCAAGAATAGTTGTTTTCAATGGCCAATTGTGCAAATGAGGTTAAACAATCCAGCTGTGCGACCAAATTAGCATTGAGCTGAACAGGTTTTATATACGTTGCAATCCAACCGATTAATTGTTCGAACAACTGGCTTTCTATCTGGTGGATTTTTTCTTCCGCACCCAATATTTTAGTTTCGTATTCTTTTAGTTCTTCTGTAATGTAACGTTCAGCATTGACTAAGGTTTGCTTGCGAATCCACTCCACAGGAACCTTGTCTTTGTGTGTATTTCGTACTTCTATATAATAACCAAAAACATTGTTGAACGAAATTTTCAATGAGGAAATTCCAGTTCGCTCCGACTCGCGTTTTTCAATATTTTCTAAAAATTCTTTTCCTGAAAAGGCAATATTACGTAACTCATCCAATTCTTGATGCACACCAACAGCAATCGCATTGCCTTTGGAAATAGCAACTGGAGCATCGGGATTTAAAGTGGTTTTTATTTTTTCCCTCAGCAATTCACAAGCATGCAAACTGTCGCCAATGACACGAACTGCTTCTTGTTTGCTTTCTAATGCTAAGGTTTTAATTGGAATAATTGCATCCAACGAATCTTTTAAATAAATCACTTCTCGAGGTGAAATTTTTCCTGTTGCCAACTTCGAAATCAATCGTTCCAAATCGGAAATTTGCTTGATTTGGTATTGGATTTGCTTTAAAATTTCTTGATTGTCTTTGAAATAAGCGACTACTTCATGACGATTACGGATTTTAACCATCTCTTTCAAAGGCAACGCTAACCAACGTTTTAGCAATCTTGAACCCATTGGTGAAAGTGTTTTGTCAATCACATCCAAAAGAGTAACTGCATTTTGTGCATTACTATGATAAAGTTCTAGATTTCGAATGGTGAATTTATCCATCCAAACGTAACTGTCTTCAGCAATACGTTGAATGTTGGAAATATGTTGGATTTTGTTGTGCTGCGTTTCCGACAAATAGTACATAATGGCTCCAGCAGCAATAATTCCGTTAGGCAAATCTTCAATACCAAAACCTTTTAATGATTTGGTTTGAAAATGATTGGTCAACGTTTGAAAAGCATAATCTTCTTTAAAAACCCAATCTTCTATAAAAAAAGTATTAAAATCACTTCCGAATTTTTCTTTAAAACTAGTTCGGTTGTTTTTTTCAATCAGAATTTCACTTGGTTGGAAATTTTGCAACAACTTGTCGATGTATTCATCATTGCCTTGAGCGACTAAATATTCCCCTGTTGAAACATCCAAAAAGGCAATTCCGTTAGTTGCTTTTGAAAAATAAATAGAAGCCAAAAAGTTATTGGATTTGGATTGCAATACTTCATCATTAATCGCAACTCCTGGAGTAACTAATTCGGTAACTCCACGTTTTACAATTGTTTTGGTCATTTTTGGATCTTCCAATTGATCACAAATTGCCACTCGCAAACCCGCTTTGACCAACTTAGGTAAATACGTATTTAATGAATGATGTGGAAATCCAGCCAATGCTGTTTCAGTGTCAGAACCTGCACCTCTTTTAGTCAAAACAATACCTAAAATTTTAGAAGCGCGAATGGCATCTTCACCAAAAGTCTCATAAAAATCGCCTACTCTAAAAAGCAAACAAGCATCGGGATATTTTCTTTTTATCTCGTTGTATTGTTTCATTAAAGGAGTTTCCTTCACTGTAGTTTCTTTTGATGCCAAGGGATTTGATTTAAAAAATGAGTGTACGAAATTAATTATTTAAAATTAAAATTCATCATTAACATTTCATTTAATAAAAATTTAAATTTCATTAGAACACTTGCATTTCTTTTTGTCTACATTTGCTTATAACTTTTAATCAAAAAAGAAATGAAAAGAATAGTACTATTAGTTGTTTTAGCCGTTTTTAGTTTTTCGGCAAATGCACAAGAAGCAAAAGCAAAAGGGAAAAAAATCAAAAGCAAAGCTAAAGTTGTCAAGGTTGAGGCTCCTAAAACTCCACAAATTGAAGGAGCAGGAATGGTCTTTGAAAACGAAACCATTGATTACGGAACCATTCAACAACACTCTAACGGTGAGCGTCAGTTTGTTTTTACAAATAACGGCAATAAAGCTTTAACTATAACTAGCACTCAAGGATCTTGCGGATGTACGGTTCCAACAAGTCCTAAAGACCCAATCGAACCAGGAGCCAAAGGAGTTATTGGGGTTAAATATGCTACCGACAGAGTTGGCCCTTTTACAAAAAATGTAACTGTAAAATCAAATGCTGCTGGTCAAGAAACGAAAGTTTTGACCATCAAAGGAAATGTTTTAGCTGCTGATAAACCTGCCGCTACAGAACCAACTAAAAGCTAATACTTTTTTCAAATTACCATTATATTCTCCTCTTGTTAATTTAATAAGAGGAGATTTTTTTGAATACATTTGTGAAAATTACAACATGCGAAAATTACTCAATAGCGAACTAGACCGTAAATCAGTGAACGATTTCAAAGAAGCTACCAAAACACCACTAATTATTATATTGGACGATATTAGAAGTTTACACAACATTGGTTCTGTTTTTAGAACTTCGGATGCTTTTTTAATTGAGAAAATTTATTTGTGTGGCATCACTGCAACGCCTCCCAACAAAGAAATTCACAAAACCGCTTTGGGCGCAACCGACACTGTAGCCTGGGAATATGCTAAAGATGTGCTTGAAGTAATTGAGCAACTCAAATCAGAAAACGTATCTGTTTTTGCTATTGAACAAGTTGAAAACGCGGTGTTTTTGAATGAATTTAAAGTAGAAAAAAACACCAAATATGCTTTGGTTTTCGGAAATGAAGTTTATGGTGTTTCGCAAAAAGCTATTGAAATTTGTAACGGAACCATTGAAATTCCACAGTTAGGAACTAAACATTCGTTGAATATTTCGGTTAGTGCCGGAATAGTGGTTTGGGATTTATTTCAAAAACTGCAAAATTCTTAATTCGTCTTTTTATAAATTTCTTCCAAGATAAAAAGGTAATCTTCTTGGTATTTGACAAAATCCCTTTCAGAAACGTCAATCACTAATACATTCAAATCTTTTTGGGTTTTGATGTAATCCAAATAACCTTCGTTGATTCGTTCTAAGTAGTCAGCTGGAATTTCTTGTTCGTAACTGCGTCCTCTTCGCTTGATATTTTGGAGCAGCTTTTCGGTATTTTGATACAAATAAATATACAGATCAGGCTTTGGCATTTCTTTATAAATAATATCGAAAAGCGTTTTATACAAACGGTACTCGTCTTCTTGCAGAGTGACTTTTGCAAAAATCAACGATTTAAAAATATGATAATCGGCCACGATAAAGTCTTTGAACAAATCAAATTGCGCCAAATCGTCGGAAATTTGTTGGTATCGATCGGCCAAAAAAGACATTTCGAGCGGAAAAGCATACCGATTTTGATCTTTGTAAAATTTGGGTAAAAAAGGATTGTCGGCAAATCGCTCTAAAACGGTTTTAGCATTAAAATCTTCAGCCATTTTGGTGGTCAAAGTTGTTTTTCCAGCGCCAATATTTCCTTCTATAGCAATGTAATTGAATCTACTTAAATCAATCTTTTTTAAAGGTGATTGTAGTTTACCTATCCATTTGCAATTGCCTTTATCAGTACATTTTGCAATCAACTCTGTTATTGTTGTTTTGGCCTTAGGATATTCCCAATCAAACACCAATTCTTGCAAAGGCAACAAAACAAACAATCGCTCTTTCATTAGTTTATGCGGAATCTGAAGCTGCTCTTCCACTATAACTTCATCATCAAAAGCAATAATGTCGACATCAATTACTCGTGCTTGATAACCTTCTTCCTCACTTCGAATTCTTCCTAATTTACTTTCTACCTTAAGGATTTTTTTTAGCACTTTTTGCGGTTTCAAATGCGTATGCATCATTACAGTGCAATTGAAAAAAGCTTCACTCTCAAAACCCCAAGCATCTGATTCGTACAACGAGGAAACAGCAGTAATTGTTCCAACTTCTTGGTGCAACAAATCAATACAAAGCTGAATGTTTTTCTGCTTTTCGCCTAAATTACTGCCTAACGAAAGAATGACTTGATGCTGCGTTTTCATACCACGCAAAATAACTAAAAGAAAATTACAAAACCTCCAAAAAACCCTTAGTGTTGATAACTATTTTCAATTTTTTAAAGACCCATTTGTAACAAAACTGATTAACAGACTACTTATACCTCAAAATTAAAATTATGCGATTTTTAGGAAATGTTTTAGCCACTATAGTAGGATTGTTCCTCTTTTTTATGATTATTTTTTTCGGATTCATCCTTATTGGAGCCTTGGCCGGCGGAGATGATGTTGTAGAAGTAAAATCAAATTCAGTTATTGAATTGGATTTGTCTAAAATCAAATACGATTATGCCGGAAAAACCAATTTCAAAGATTTTCAATGGTATGAAGATGATCACAACGGTTTATCTGATGTAATCAGAGCAATTGAATATGCAAAAACAGACGACGACATCAAAGGAATTTCTATTTTGAATAACACTTCCAATTTAGGAATAGCCCAAACCAAAGCGCTTCGTGATGCACTTGAGGATTACAAAAAATCGGGCAAATTTGTGTATTCGTATGCCGATATGTATTCGCAAAAAGACTATTATTTGAACTCGGTGGCCAACACAATTTACATCAATCCCATTGGCGATTTTGACTTCAAAGGGTTGTCTACCGAAATCATGTTTTTTAAAGATTTTCAGGAAAAATCAGGTTTAAAAATGGAAGTTATTCGTCACGGAAAATACAAAAGTGCCGTTGAACCTTTCTTAGAAAACCAAATGAGTGAAGCCAACAAAGAACAAACAATGGCTTTGCTAAACTCGGTTTGGAACTCAGTCGTTACTGAAATTGCAAAAAGTCGAAATATTCCTGTGGCTCGATTGAACGAAATTGCAACCGGACTTTTAGCACGCACCCCACAAATGGCTTTGAATGAAAAATTAGTAGATAAAGTGGCCTATGAAGATGTGTATCATGCCGACATTAAAAAAGCATTAAAAGTAGAAGCAGATGATGATTATAACAAGGTTTCTATTGAAGAATATGCCGATAAAATTGCAACAACAACCAAAGATTACAGTACTAAAGACAAAATTGCAATCATCTACGCTCAAGGCGAAATTATGGCTGGTGAAGGCGATGTAACATATATTGGCGAAGGCTCTATGCGTCGCTCATTGCAAGAAGCCAGAAAAGATAAAAACGTAAAAGCAATTGTACTTCGAATTGACAGTCCGGGCGGAAGCGCGCTTACCTCTGAACTGATTTGGAGAGAAATTGAATTGACTAAAAAAGTAAAACCTGTAGTGGTTTCGATGGGGAATTTAGCCGCATCAGGCGGTTATTACATCGCTTGTAATGCTAACAAAATTTACGCAGAATCCAATACGATTACAGGTTCGATCGGTGTATTTGGCATGTTGCCTAATTTTACCCAAGCGTTCAACAAATTGGGCATCAACACCGAACAAGTAAAAACACACGAAAGAGCCAATAATTACAGTCCTTTTGTGCCTTTGGATGATAACACTAGAGCCTTTGCACAAGAAAGTGTTGAGAAAATTTACAGCACTTTCGTGAATCGTGTAGCAGCTGGAAGAAAAATGACATTTGCGCAAGTTGATGCCATCGGACAAGGTAGAGTTTGGAGCGGACAAGATGCGCTACGAATTGGCTTAGTTGACAAAATTGGCGGAATGGACGATGCACTAAAAGAAGCAGCAGCATTAGCCAAAATCAAAGAATACCGAACACAAGATTTCCCTGAGTACGAAAAAGATTTTGACGATGTTTTAGCACAATTTGGTCTCGCTCAAAGCAAAGAATCCATGATGAAAGAAGAATTGGGAGAAGAAAACTACTTGATTTTACAACGCCTAAAAAGACTGAACCAACTCAAAGGCGTTCAAGCCATTTTACCTTACGAAATCAATATCAATTAATCAAAAAACGACAGTTGAGTTAGTTGTTTTTAAATCCGCTCTTTCGATCAGGGCGGTTTTTTTATGTCTAATTTTTTCTACATGGGTTTATTTATGAAAACATTATCAAAGGAATTATCTATAAAACATTAATTTTGCGTTACTACAATCAAGGCAAGATTATTGTAGTGCATTTGAAGCATTAAATTTGTTCAGTTATGGTAAAGAAAATTCTTAAAATCGTTGGTGTTGTACTTTTGGTATTGATTGTGGCAGCATTCACAATTCCGTATTTATTTGAAGATCAGATTAAAGCTAAAATTTTAGCTTCTATCAATGAAAATGTAGATGCTAAAGTAGCTTTTGAAGACGCCGATTTGAGCTTATTCAAAAGTTTTCCCAAAGCCAACGTAACGATTGACAAACTTTCAATCATCAATAAAGCGCCTTTTGAAGGTGATACTTTGGTCGCTTTCGAAGAATTGAATCTGAAAATGTCGGTGATGGAATTGTTCAACGATGATAACGAACCTATGAATATTGAAGGTCTTTCTTCTAAAAATGGATTAATCAATATTATTTTCAACAAAGATGGCGTTGGCAATTTTGATATCGCACTAAAAAATAAAGACGAAAAAACAGACGACAGCAAAAGCAAACCTTTAGCTTTAAAAATCAAAGAATACGATGTTGAAAACTTCAAATTCAAGTTTACTGACGAAGCTTCCAAAATCAAAATGGTTCTTGATAGCATAAACCATTCTGGAACAGGTGATTTTTCGAATGATGTATTGGATTTAGACACTGAAACCACCACCAACGTTTCGTTGACGATGGACAAAATGAATTATTTGAACAATGTCAAAGTTTCGTTGGATGCTATTTTGGGCATTGACCTCAACAAAAGCAAATATACTTTTAAAGAAAATAAAGCCAAAATCAATGATTTACCGCTAGAGTTTGATGGTTTTATTCAGTTAGTTGAACAAGGTCAGAATTACGATTTGACTTTTAAAACGCCAACTTCTTCGTTTAAAAATTTCCTCGGATTGATTCCAGAAGCCTACAGAAGTAATATCGAAAACGTAAAAACTTCGGGTGAATTTAGCGTAAAAGGATTTGCCAAAGGAATGCTGACCGACACTACGGTTCCGAAATTCAATATTGCAATTGCGTCGAACAATGCATCGTTCCAATTTCCTGATTTACCAAAATCGGTTAAAAATATTGTTATCGACACTAAAATCGTGAATGAAACTGGCTTGATGAACGATACGTATGTCAATTTGGATAAATTATCGTTCGCCATCGATCAAGATGTTTTTAGCGCTAAAGCAAATATCCGCAATGTAGCAACCAATGCTTTGGTGGATGCTGCTTTAAAAGGAACCATCAATTTGGGTAATTTGTCAAAAGCTTATCCTATTAAGTTAGACAAACCGTTAACCGGAATTTTAAAAGCCGACGTGACGACCAAATTCGATATGCAATCGGTTGAAAACAGTCAGTACCAAAACATCAATAATGCGGGAACCATGAGTTTGTCGGGTTTCAAATATACTGATGAAAACGGCAAAGGAATGAACATCAGTACTGCTTTGGTACAATTCAATCCAAGTCGAGTGAACTTACAACAATTCAATGCAACCACAGGAAAAAGTGATATTAGTGTAAACGGTGTGCTGGAAAATTTCTACGGATTTGTCTTCCGAAATCAAGAGTTAAAAGGAAACTTCAACATGACTTCAAATGTTTTAGCGGTTTCCGATTTTATGACTACATCCGAACCTAAAAAAGAAGGAGAAGCGAAGAAAACAGAAGCCATGAAGATACCAGCGTTTTTGAATTGTTCGCTTACCGCAAAAGCCAATACGGTTTTGTACGATAATTTAACGTTAAAAGATTGCGCTGGAAAATTGATTGTAAAAGACCAAGCCGTTACTTTAGAAAATGTAAAAACCAATGTTTTTGGTGGACAAATTGGTTTAACTGGAATGGTTTCGACTAAAGAAAAAACACCAACTTTCAACATGAATTTGGGCTTGAATCAAGTGGATATTTTCCAAACCTTTACCCAATTGGATATGTTGAAAAAAATTGCTCCAATTGCTGGCGCGATTAATGGAAAATTGAATTCGACGATAAAATTATCCGGGAATTTAGATGCAAACGAAATGACCCCTGATTTAAAAACACTTTCGGGCGATTTATTAGGGCAATTGCTTTCGACAACTGTCAATCCAAACAACTCAAAAATCATTAGTGCTTTGGGTTCGAACATCAAATTTATCGATGTAAATAAATTGAACTTGAACGATTTGAAAGCGGCTTTAACATTCAAAGACGGAAAAGTAGCCGTAAAACCTTTTAACATCAAATACCAAGACATCACCGCAACTGTGGGCGGAACACATGGTTTTGATCAATTGATGAATTACAATATCAAACTCGACGTTCCTGCTAAATACTTAGGTACAGAAGTGAATAATTTACTCGGAAAACTTACGCCAGCCAATGCTGCGAAAATCGAAAACATTCCAGTTAATGCTATTTTGGGTGGTTCGTTTACTAATCCAAAAGTGACTACCGATGTTAAACAAGCCACCACTTCGTTAGTAACCAATTTGGTCAAACAACAAAAAGACCAATTGATTGGAAAAGGCGCAACGGCTTTGGGTGGTTTGATAGATAAAAACAAAAAACCAGGCGACACAAGCAAAACTGTAATCCCAACAAACAAAGAGGAAATCAAGAAAAAAGCCGAAGAAGAAGTAAAAAAACAAGCCGAAACCAAAGGCAAAGAGTTGCTGGAAGGTTTGTTCAATAAAAAGAAAAAACAGTAAACTAAAAACCCTTTCGTGATGAAAGGGTTTTTTATAGGTGAATTTTCACTACATAGCCTTCAAAAGTACGAATGTTAAAAACCGTTCCATCTTCAAAAATCAAATATTGCCCTTTGACTCCTATTAATTTTCCAGAGAAATTAGGTGATTTATCTAAATTTAAACTTGACACTTTCTTCGGATATACCAAAACAGGAAAACTCAACTCGTACAAATCTTCCTTTTCGGGAGAATAAAACTCTTGTACTTCTTTTGGAATTAAGTATTTCAAACTGGCTCGCTCTTTAATCAAATCGACTGCTGGAATTTCGTTTTTGAGCATTTTTTGCCAATTGGTTTTATCAGCATAATGATTTTTCAACGCAACTTCAGTTATTCCAGCCAAATACCGATTCGGAACTTCCACAATCGGAATAGCTTGCACTGCTCCTTGATCAATCCATCGCGTGGGAACTTGAGTTTTGCGTGTTACACCTACTTTGACTTCACTCGATAAGGCCAAATACACAATATGTGGTTGCAATTGTACTCGCTTTTCGTATTCTAAATCGCGGTCTTCAATACCCAAATGCGCGGTACTCAATTCGGGTTTCATAATCCAATCGCCTGCAGCTGCACTGCTCATAAAACAATCGTAGCAAAATCCTTGACGGAAAATTTTCTTCTTTTTGCCGCATTCCAAACATTGGTAACCCACAAAATTAATTTCGAGTGATTTGTCTAACAACTGATTCAAATTCAGAAAACTATTCTCAAAAACCAAATAATATTGAATCGGATTAGCATATTCGGTTTGCATTTTGGTAAGTACACCTTCGTAGGTCATTTGTTTAAAGTTTCAGGTTTAACGTTTCAAGTTCAACAAAAATCATTATTTTTGGTAAAGTTAAGCTTCTAAAGTTATAATTCAAAAATCGTAATTTGTAATTCGTATATCCAATGCCATTTCCAATCATTAATTCGATCGCTTCTTGGGTTTTAAAACAGCGCATTCATCAGATTGAGTTGTTTTTGAAATATCCGCATGAAGTACAAGACGAATTGCTGATGAATCTAATTCGCAATTGTGAAGAAACTGTTGTCGGAAAAAAATACGATTTTGAATCCGTTAAAAACTACAAAACCTTTTCCGAACGCGTTCCTGTTTCTACATATGAAGAATTGGAACCCATGATTGAACTTACTCGAAAAGGCGCGCAAAATGTATTTTGGAATACGCCCATAAAATGGTTTGCCAAATCAAGTGGCACGACCAATGCTAAAAGTAAATTCATCCCAGTGAGTACCGAAGCTTTAGAAGATTGTCATTACAAAGGCAGCAAGGATTTGTTGTGCATGTATTTGAACAACAACGAAAATTCGGAAATGTTTTTGGGAAAAAGTTTGCGCTTGGGTGGCAGTTCTCAAATTTACGAAAACAACAATACGTCGTTTGGCGATTTGTCGGCCATTTTAATTGAAAACATGCCGATGTGGGCCGAATTTAGCAGCACTCCAAGCAACAAAATTTCGTTAATGAGCGAGTGGGAAACCAAATTAACCGCAATCATCAACGAAACTAAAAGTGAAAATGTAACCAGTTTTGCTGGAGTTCCTTCGTGGATGTTGGTGCTGTTGAATCGTATTTTGACCGAAACCAACAACACTAATTTATACGAACTTTGGCCCAATTTGGAAGTCTATTTTCATGGCGGCGTAAATTTTGAACCGTATCGTGAACAATACCAAAAAATTTTACCGAACAACAATTTCAAATACTACGAAATTTACAATGCATCTGAAGGTTTTTTTGCCATTCAAGATTTGAATTATTCCAATGATTTATTGTTGATGTTGGATTACGGAATTTTTTACGAGTTCATTCCCATGGAGACTTTTGGCACAGAAAACCAAAAAATAGTGCGCTTAGCTGATGTTGAATTGTATAAAAATTACGCCATCGTTATTACTACAAATTCAGGCTTATGGCGTTATATGATTGGTGATACTGTTCGATTTACTTCGCTCAAACCTTATCGAATTCGTGTTTCTGGAAGAACCAAGCATTACATTAATGTTTTTGGAGAAGAATTAATGGTAGAAAATACAGACACGGCAATTGCTAAAACTTGTTCACAATTGAATTGTGAAGTCAAAGATTATACTGTAGCGCCGATTTTTATGAATGGAAAAGAAAAAGGTGCTCACGAATGGATGATTGAATTCAAAAAACATCCAGAGGATATGAAATTGTTTACTAAAGTACTTGACGAGACCTTACAAAGCGTTAATTCTGATTACGAAGCCAAACGGTACAATAATATGACATTAAACCAGTTATCTATTAATGTAGCACGTGAAAATTTATTTTACGATTGGCTCAAAGAACAAGATAAATTAGGCGGACAACACAAAATTCCGCGATTGTCTAACCAACGTGATTATTTGGAGCAACTCATCGGAATGCAAACGATGGTAAAAAGTTCGAATGAATAATTGCTAAATTAAAATGCTATGAAAAAATTAGTTTTATTGGTTTTAATCGCATCATTTGTTGTTTCGTGTGCTCCTAAAAGGGCGAGTTGTTACGGAAAACGATGTGTAGAACATTCTATAAAAAAAGAAGGCATTTCTAACGAAAAACAAAATTCGTAATTCTTCTTGAAAACAAAACTTTACCTCGCTTTATTTTGTGTAGCTTTTTTTTGGGGAACTACTTTTTTGGCTATTCGCATTGGTGTTGAAACGATTCCACCATTTATCTTGGCTGGGATTCGTAATTTAATCTCGGGTTCCATCATCTTTTTATTTTTAGTATTTCAAAAAAAGTTAGAACCTGTTTCGTTGCGTCAATTGGGAAGAGCTTTTCTGCTCGCCATTTTGATGATTGTTCTGGCCAACGGATTAACCACCTATTCCGAAAAGTACATCACTAGTGGTTTGGCATCGTTAATTTCTACTTTGTCCCCATTTTTTGTTTTAGTGCTCAATTTAGTTTTGGGAAACGAAAAATTATCCGTGAAAACTACACTCGGAATTGCTTTAGGCATGTTGGGCATATTCTTAATCTACCAAAATAGTTTGACCGACTTACTAAATCCAAATTACAGAATAGGTGTTTTTGCCTTGCTTTTGGCCGTTTTATCATGGGCAGTTGGAACCATCATAACCAAAAAAGGAAGCACCAATTCGCTATCAATGTTGATGAATGTGAGTTTACAAATGTTGATTGCTGGTGTTGTACTCACTATTAGTCAATTTTATTTTACACCCGAAATTTCGACTGTAAATTGGAGTTTAAATAGCATTTTAGCAATGGTATATTTAGCCATTTTTGGATCGGTGGTGGGATATGTTGCCTACAGTTATTTGATTTCGCAAATGCCTTCAACTAAAGTTTCGGTTTTGTCGTATGTCAATTTAGTCGTTGCACTGTTTCTAGGTTGGCTAATTTTAGATGAAACTATCACAGCTCGAATTTTAGTTGCCGCAACGTTAATCATTTGTGGTGTTGTTATCGTGAATTACAAAAAAGTGAAATAATTTATCTTTTGCTGTAACAATTTCAAAATTTACAAGTCTTATCTGAAATCATCAATCACACGAGCGCCAGCGAACTGACGTTCAGTAAATCAATCAAAATGAAAACAACATTTACAGCACTAGTTTTACTAGTCACGGGCGTATTTTATGCCCAAGAAAATCCTGAGCAAAAAAAACTCGACTCCATCAAAAAAAGTGAAATACTACTAGATGAAGTAAAAGTAGCTCAAAAGAAAAAATACATCAAAGTCGAATCCGACAAAACCACCATTTCAGTCAAAGACAATGCAATGCTCAACGGCGGGAATAGTTTGGAAGCTGTTAAAAAATTACCTGGAGTCATTACATCACCAACAGGAAGCATCACATTGAATGGTCGTGGAGTTGCAATTTATATAGATGGCGCACCAAGTAGTTTATCGGGAACTGATTTGCAAAATTACCTGAATTCATTGCCTGCCAATGCAATCGAAAAAGTAGAACTCATTTATAATCCTGGCGCTTCTTTTGATGCTAATGCGAGTGGCTCGATTATAAATATCATCACAAGCACTAAACGATTGAAAGGTATAAACGCAAGTTTTAACATCAATTACAACTTTAACAAATACCAAAAACCCAGTCCGCAGATTTTACTCAACGGAAAAGAAAAAAAATTGAGTTGGCAAGCCATGATTGGTTATAATTACATTGACGAGGAAAATAAAACTACTTATGACCAAACATTTACCGCTTTCAATCCAAATAAATATTTGAATCAAGAAAATTTCTCTCAATCTACCAATAGAAATATTTACGCTCGATTTGGAACCAACTACAGACTATCGCAAAAATCAAATTTGTTGCTAAACTACAATTTAAATTTCGGCAACGACCGCAGTACTTTTGATGCAAAAACATTGGGAGAAAATATCAATTATTTTAATGAAGGGATTTCTAAAAACAAAAACAGCAACCACGAGTTGAGTTTGCAATTCAAAACCAAATTAGACACTTTGGGTCGTACTTTTGACGTAGTAGCTTACAGCAATTTATTTGATCGAAAACCAATTACAGATTCGAATGCACGCGATTTTATTTCAAACACCAATTTTTATAATTACGGAAATAACGACTTTAATTTGCAAAACCACTATTTAAAATACGATTTTGTATTTCCTTTTGAAAAGTTAAAATTCTCGGTGAGCACAGGTGGAAAATTCAATGTGTTGAATGTAGAAAATTTGGGAAATTATTATGTCAATACACCCATAGTAAACACTATCAATTTCGATTATTCTGAAACCAACTTGGCTTTTTATGCTGAAGCCCGAAAAAAGGTCAAAAAGTTCAGTTTCACTGCCGGTTTACGTTTTGAAGATTTTAATGTTGAACGTGTATCCTCAACGATAGCAGAAAAAATAAAGTTCAGAAACACCAATGTTTTTCCGAATTTGAGTGCAATTTACGAAATGAATGAAAGTATCAATTTTACAGCTTCGTATTCAAAAAAAATCAGCCAACCCGATTACAACCGAATGGATCCAAATAACGGCTCGGTGTTTGACCAATACAATACATCGCAAGGAAATGTGTTTTTGAATCCGACATTTTTTGACAACTACGAATTCAAAATTTCGGCCATGCAGTTTATCAATTTAGGAGTGAATTACACGCGTGCGAAAGACGCGAATTTATTTGTATTTAGCGCCGATGCGAATGCTACTGAAGCGATTAGTAACCAAACATCACAACAATTTGATCAGTTCAATACGTTTAGTGCTTTTGCCAGTTTTCCTATTCCGCTGGATTACTTTTTAAAAGGGAAAGAAGAATTCAAAAACCGCATGAGCAATATTGACAATATGAATTATGTGTTTTTGAATGTCAACTATATTAAATCCGACATCAAAGGTTATGTTTTTCCTTACAGCAACAAGGCTATTATGAATTATGCAGCTCAAGCACAAATCATTTTGCCTTGGAAAGTTAAGAACACGATGACGTATTTTATACTTCCTTCTGGAAATTGGGAAATTTATAAAATCACCAAACCAATCCAACAATTTGACATTTCTTTCAATCGCGATTTTATGGACAACAAGCTAAAAATTGGTTTGCATTGTTTTGACGTATTCAATTCGAATGAAATTAGTGCATTGATTGCAGGTCAAAACTTAGAGAGTAATTTCGCGCAAAAACGTGACAGTAGAACCTTTCGATTGTCGTTGACCTACAACTTTGGAAATTTAAAACTAGAAAAAGAGAACACCGACATTCAAGTAGAGAAAAAGCAAGCTGGTGGTGGCTTAGTGAAATAAGTAAAACAAAAATCCCGATTCAAAACAGAATCGGGATTTTTTTATGAAGCGATTTCTAATCGTTTTAATAAATTTTTATTGAGTGCGTCTTCCGTATAGGATTTGTCAATGTGAAGTACTTTTTCATCAGAGCTTGGCAAATCGTACATCGCATCAGTTAAAATAGCTTCACACAACGAACGCAATCCACGAGCGCCTAATTTGTATTCTAAGGCTTTATCTACAATATAATCTAAAGCTTCGTTGTCGATAGTGAATTTGACATCATCCATAGCAAAAAGCTTTTCGTATTGTTTGATCAACGCATTTTTAGGTTCAGTCAAAATAGATCGCAACGTTTCTCTATCCAACGGATCCATGTGTGTTAAGACTGGCAAACGACCAATAATTTCTGGAATTAATCCAAAATCTTTGATGTCTTTGGGGATGATGTATTGCAACAAATTATCTTTGTCAATATTATCCACATTTTTTGAAGTACTATAACCTACAGCTTGACGATTCAATCGTTTGGAAATGATGCGTTCAATGCCATCGAAAGCTCCTCCAGCAATGAACAAAATATTTTGTGTATTGACTTCGACAAATTTTTGGTCGGGATGTTTTCTTCCGCCTTTTGGTGGAACATTGACCACTGTGCCTTCTAATAGTTTTAGCAACGCTTGTTGAACACCTTCTCCTGAAACATCACGAGTTATAGAAGGATTATCACTCTTACGCGCTATTTTATCAATTTCGTCAATAAAAACGATGCCTCTTTCAGCTTTGGTTACATCATAATCGGCAGCTTGAAGCAAACGTGTTAAAATACTTTCCACATCTTCACCAACATAACCTGCTTCTGTTAAAACCGTAGCGTCTACAATAGCTAATGGAACATCTAACATTCGAGCAATGGTTTTGGCTACCAATGTTTTTCCAGTTCCTGTTTGACCCACCATAATGATGTTGGATTTTTCAATTTCAACCTCTTCGGCCAATGTAGGTTGCATCAATCTTTTGTAGTGATTGTATACTGCCACAGACATTACCTTTTTGGTTTGGTCCTGACCAATTACGTATTCATCTAAAAACGCTCTGATTTCTTTTGGTTTGAGCAAAATCAAATCGTTGGGCAACTTGCTATTTTGGCTGGTTTTTAATTCTTCCAACACTATGCCGTGCGCTTGCTCGATACAACGATCACAAATGTGTGCATTGATACCCGCGATGAGTAAATTGGTTTCTGGTTTTTTTCTTCCGCAGAAGGAACATTCTAATACTTCTTTTGCCATTTCTATTAGTTAGCAGTCGCAGTCGCAGTCGCGGTCCTTTTCTGAGAACTGTGACTGTGACTGAAAACTGAATTATCTTCTTAACACTTCATCAATCATTCCGTATTCTTTGGCTTCGTCGGCAATCATCCAGTAATCGCGTTCTGAATCTTTGTGCACTTTATCGAAAGGTTGCCCTGAATGGTGTGAAATGATTTGGTACAATTCATCTTTCAGTTTCAACATTTCACGTAAGTTGATTTCCATATCAGTGGCAACACCTTGTGCTCCGCCTGATGGTTGGTGAATCATGACGCGAGAATGAGGTAATGCCGAACGTTTTCCGGCCGCACCCGCACACAATAAAACTGCGCCCATAGAAGCTGCCATTCCAGTACAGATTGTGGCTACATCAGGTTTGATGAATTGCATCGTGTCGTAAATTCCGAGTCCGGCGTAAACGCTTCCGCCTGGAGAATTGATGTAAATTTGGATGTCTTTAGAAGCGTCAACACTTTCTAAGAACAACAATTGTGCTTGAATGATGTTGGCCATATAATCATCAACTCCAGTTCCCATAAAAATGATTCTGTCCATCATCAAACGAGAGAACACGTCGAGTTGTGAGATATTCAATTGGCGTTCTTCGATAATATAAGGTGTCATACTAGCGACTAATTTGTCGTAGTACAAGCTATTTACTCCGTGTTTTTTGGTAGCAAATTTTTTAAACTCTTTTCCGTAATTCATTTGTTAATGTGTTAATTTGTCAATATGACGATTGGTCAATGTATTTTTGTTTAACAAAGCAAAGTTCGTACCTTTTATTGAAGATGACAAACTGTCGTACATTTGTTTTAATTTTTCTCTTCGGGTTGTGCTCCTTTTGCACAAATGTCGTACATTTTTTTTACTTTTTTCTTTTCCGATTCGGGTTCGTTGCCGCAATAATAAATGTATTGAATGCGTTCACTTTCGTCGATGTATTGTTTGGCTTCAGTGTAATTTTTTTCGTTGATGGCTATCCATGCCAACGTTCTATATGCCTTGCATTTACTATGGTTTGTATCTTTTTGAGTGTCGACAAAATGGTGTAAAAATTCTTTGGCTGCATCGTAATTGGTCAAATTGAATTTGGAACCATCTTTGCCATAGGAAGCGTCGCTGGCGTATTTGTCTTCAGCTGATTTGGAGATGACTCTAACGTAAAAGTTGAGTACTTTTTCTTCTAGTCGTTCGGTTTTGGCTTCGGATTCAGCTATTTTTTTGGTAATGTCGTTGATTTCGGCGATGGAATCTTGGTAGCGTTGTTCGATTTCTTTTTTAGATAACTTGACTATTTCCTTTTGGGCGTAAGTGCTCAAGGAAAGAAAAAAAAGCAGTAAAAAAACAATTAGTTTCATAATTTAGTACTCAATATTTGTCAAACTACTATTGCCCTAGCCCAGATAGTAGTGGAAAGCTTTTGTCTTGTTGGTTTTACAATTTTCAGGAGTATACAGCGACCAGCGGAAGCTGCTATACTGCTTCAAAATTGTTAGCCAACGAGATAAAACTTGGAACGTATAGCTGGAATAGCTTCTAAAAAAATAAAAAAAGCGTCAAAACCAACTGATTTTGACGCTCAAATATAGTATTTTTTTTGATTACGCTTCGCCGTACATGATTTTGATGAACTCATCGTACGTTACTTCTTTGGATTTGGTTTTTACTTTTTCTTTGAAAAGGCGTAAGATTTTTTCGCCCATCAATTGATCCGAAAGGCGTTTTACTTCTTCTTGATTTGACAAAACGCGAGCAACGATACCTTGCACATCTTCGTCGGTTGGGTTCATTTGGCCGAATTGTGCCATTTGGTTTTTGATAAGCACCGACGTAAAATCTTTTAATTCTTCGAAAGTCGTTTGCAAGCCATTTTCGAAGATGATTTTGCCTTCGATTAGTTGGTAGCGTAGGCCTTTTTCAGAGCGATTGTATTCTTCTTCCGCTTGTTCTGGAGTAAGTGGTGTTTCGCCAGCAGTTTGGATCCATTTTTTAAGGAATTCGGCTGGAAGATCGAACTTTGTGCTTTCGATTAACGCTTCTGTAACGTCGTTAAGGAAGCGTTGGTTGGATTGTTGTTCGAATTGTTTTTCGGCGTCTTCTTTGATTTTGTCTTTCAGTTCGTTAACCGAAGTTACTACTTTAGGACCAAACAATTTATCGAACAATTCTTGGTCGAGGTTTGCTGGTTCGCTAGCCACTACTTCGTCGATAGTGAAAGTTACTTCGATATCTAAGCCGTGAACATCATCGTGACCGATGTTCAATACATCCATTAATTTGTGGTCGTCGGCAAATAAACCTTTGGTTTTAAGGACAACAGCATCGCCTACTTTTTTACCAATAAAGCTTTTGGCTGTTTTGGCATCTGCAAACAATTCTAAATCAAGAGTAGTGCGGTGGTTGATGCCTTTTTCTTCGTTGGTGAATACTCCAGAAACATCGTTACCTTCAGCAACAACATCGGTTGAAATGATTTTTCCGTATTGTTTTTGGATGCGAGCAACCTGTGCATTCAGCATGGTTTCGTCGGCTACGATTTTGTACTGTGTAACGTTGTTTTTAGCCGTTAAATCAACGCTGAATTCAGGCGCAAGACCTAATTCGAATTCGAACGTATAATCGTCGGCATCCCAATTGAAATCTTCGGTTACTTTCGGAAGCGGATTTCCTAAAATGTCTAATTTTTCCTCAATAAGGAAGTTGTTTAAACCTTCTTGTAATAGTTTGTTTACTTCTTCTAAAAGTACAGCTTTACCGTATTGTTTTTGGATTAAACTCATTGGCACAGCTCCTTTTCTGAATCCAGGAATAGTGGCATTTTTACGATAATCGGCCAATACTTTTTCTACTTTAGTAGCATAATCATTTTTGGAAACTTCAACTGTTACTACAGCATTCAAAGCATCTACGTTATTTCTTGTAATATTCATCTTTATTATAAACTAAAATTGGGTGGCAAAATTATAACATTTCTGCAACCCAACCAAGTTTTTATTTTATTGATTTTTAAAGTTTTACTTCTTGCTTTCTGTAAGTTTATAAACTAATGATTGTGAGATAGATAAAACGATGCTAAAAAAGAGAGCTGTCCAAAACGAGCTCACATCAAATCCGTCGACTAATTTATCGCACAATAGTATAATAATGGCATTAACAACAAGGTAAAAAAGACCTAAAGTAAAAATCGTAATTGGCAATGTAAACAGTACTAATACTGGTTTTACAAAGAAATTCAACAAGCCCAATACAACTGCGACAGTCAGTGCAGTGGTAAAAGTGTCGACCACAATTCCTTTCATCAAATAGGAAATAACCATAACCAGAATTGATGTAACTAATATTCTTACAATAATATTCATTCTTAAATTTTTTATAAAATTAGAAAAAAATTGGAATATCCCTCAAATTTATTTAATTTCGCGGATTATTAATAACAAAAAAAACACACAGTATGAAAAAACTATTACTTTCTATTGCTTTGTTCGGTTCTTTTTTAGGAAACGCACAAATCTTAACACAAGATTTTCAAGGAACTGATTGGCCTCCAACAGGGTGGACTACTGAAACTAACGTAGCTTCTAGACCTTGGGGTTTTACAACTACTATTTTTAACGCTACAGGTCAAGCAACATTTAACATTACAGGCGGTAAATCGGCAGCTATTGGATGGATTGCACAAGATCAAGATGCACACTTAACATCTCCTGATTTTAACTTATATGGATACAGTGATGCAACTTTAACTTTCAACGCTAAATTAGGTTATGAGTATATGGTAAATCCATTTCCAAATGGTAATCTTTTTGTTGAAATTAGTACTAATCAAGGTATTAGCTACACAAGTGTTTGGGTTGAAGAAGATTATGGTACTTTTACTGACTATGAAACATTAGCAATTACAATTGATTTAACTCCTTACGTTGGTATTGATACTGTAAGAGTTAGATTCCACTATGTAGGTAATGATGCTGACTCTTTGTCTATTGACGACATCTCAGTTACAGGAACTTTAGGTGTAAATGAAGTTTTATCTTCAAGCTTTACAACTTTCCCTAACCCAGCTGATGACATTATTACATTAACCAACTCTAACAATGCTAGCGTTGAAAGCATTTCAATCGCTGACATCAACGGTAGAACTGTTAAAACTTTGGATTTCAACAATGTTGAGCAAGTTCAAGTTAATGTAGCTGACTTAAGCTCTGGTGTTTATTTCATGAACATCAACACAACTGCTGGTAAAGCGGTTAAAAAATTCATCAAAAACTAATTCGAATTATCGTTTTATAAAAAAAAGCCTCCAACAATGGAGGTTTTTTTATTTTAAGAACTCTAAGGTTTCCTCAAAAAATAATTTTGGATTTTCAGCATGCAACCAATGTCCAACATTCGGAATTGTGCTCAATTGAAACTGTGGAAAGTGTTGCTTTATTTTTGGGAAATCAGCTTCAACAATATATTTTGAGTTTCCACCTCGAATAAAAAGTGTTGGCTTTTCGAAAATAGTCTGTTCAGGTAATGCTGTTCCAATTTCCTCAATTTTTTTATTAAAGACTTCTAAATTGAATCTGAAATCCAATTGCTCAGGTGTTTTCCAAAACAAATTTTTCATTAAAAATTGTCGCGTTCCAAAATCGGGAATGTAAGGATATAAAATCTCCTCCACTTCGGTTCTGCTAGGTTTTTGAGAAAAATCAACTGCGTTCAATCCAGCTAATATATCTTGATGGTGTGGTGCATAGTATTTAGGCCCAATGTCTGCTACTATTAATTTCTCAACCTTTTCAGGATAAGTAACAGCAAAGAGCATAGCTACTTTTCCGCCCATTGAGTGACCAATTATTGACACATCATTCAGCTGATAATGATTGCAATACTCTAAAAGATCATTTACCATCATCTCATAATTGAATTCGTCGGAATGAAAACTTCGTCCATGATTTCTTAAATCCAGCAAATGAACTTCGAATCCATTGGCAGCGAACTGTGATCCCAATGTTTTCCAATTATCAGACATTCCCAAAAAACCATGAATGATGAGTAAGGGCTTGCCTTGCCCTTCAATTCTTGAATACAACATCTTATTTTAATTTTTGCAAGTACATATTCACCACATTATCTAAGCCTAAATACAATGCTTCTGCAATTAGCGCATGACCAATTGAAACTTCCAGTAAATTCGGAATATTGTCTTTAAAGAATTTGATGTTTTCTAAACTTAAATCGTGCCCTGCATTGATTCCCAAGCCTAAATCATTGGCTAAAATTGACGCTTTTGTATAGGGTTCAATTGCCTTCAAATTTCCCAATCCGAATTGATGTGCAAAAGCTTCTGTATACAGTTCAATTCGGTCAGTTCCCGTTTTTTTGGCTCCTTCAATCATTTCTAAAACTGGATCTACAAAAATGGATGTTCGAATTCCGTTTCTTTTAAACTCGGCCACAACTTCTGTCAAGTAAACTTGATTTTTCACCGTATCCCAACCCGCACTAGATGTGATTGCGCCAATAGCGTCGGGAACTAAAGTTACTTGTGTTGGTTGGCATTCTAAAACCAAATCAATGAAGTTGTGTTGTGGATTTCCTTCAATGTTAAATTCGGTATACACAATTGGTTTTAAATCGCGCGCGTCTTGGTAACGGATATGTCTTTCATCTGGGCGAGGATGAATGGTAATTCCGTTGGCTCCATACTTTTGAATATCTGCAGCTACTTGTAATAAATTGGGGACATTTCCACCACGAGCATTTCGCAATGTGGCAATTTTATTGATGTTTACACTTAATTTTGTCATGAATATTATGAAACATTTTTTAGGTGTTTTGTTTCAATTGCAAAAATACAAAGTTAAAATAAGGATTTATGTTCTAAAATTTGATTATTTTGCAACAAATATTGCTAGCACAAATTATGACCGAAATTAAAGACTATATAACCAACGACTATAAAGCGTTAGATAGCAGTGAAAAAATAACTGATGTTCAGGATTTTTTTATTGATGTTCCGTTTTCTCATTTTCCTGTTTTGAACGAAGGTGTTTTTATCGGAAATATTGCCGCAGACGACGTTGAAACTTTTGATTCTGACAAAAAAGTTAGCGAATACCGTTATACTTTGGAGACATTTTTTGCTAGAGAAAACATGATTTGGTTGGATGTTTTAGAAGTCTTTGCAAAAAATCACACTAATATTGTACCTGTTTTAAACGAAGAAAATGACTATACTGGCTATTATGAGCTTGAAGATATTGTGAAATTTTTTCATGAAACTCCATTTCTAAAAGAGCCAGGTGGAATTATTGTTATTCAAAAAAGCATACAAGATTATTCAATGAGTCAAATATCTCAAATTGTTGAAAGCAATAATGGGAAATTGCTTGGTTTGTTCGTTTCTGAAGCCAATGCTGAAATGATACACGTTACAATAAAAATTGCTTTGGGTGGAATGAATGATATTATCCAAACTTTTAGAAGATATAATTACGAGATTATATCTGAACATCATGAAGACAATTATTTAAACAGTTTAAAAGAACGATCAGAATATTTAGATAAATACCTCAATATCTAAAAAATTACTTTTTAAATGAAAGTTGCTATTTTCGGACAATATTATCAAAACGACACGCGGCCTATTATTAAGGACATTTTTGTTTTTTTTAATAGAAACAATGTTGAGATGGTTATTGAAGAACATTTTTTGAAAATATTATACGAAGAACAGATTATTGAAAAAAAATACAAAACGTTCTCTAGTTATTCTGATTTAGATCAAAGTTTTGATATTTTAGTGAGTATTGGAGGAGACGGAACCATTTTAAGAGCCGCAACATACGTGCGAAATTCAGGAATTCCAATAGTTGGAATCAACGCAGGAAGATTAGGTTTTTTAGCCAAAGTTCAAAAAGAAAATATCGATTCCTTTTTACAAATTGTGATCAATAAAGAATATACACTTTCAGAAAGAACACTTTTGAATTTAGATTGCAACCCTAGCATAAATGAACTACATCATTTAAATTTTGCTATGAACGAAGTAACGGTGAGCAGAAAAGACACGACTTCGATGATTACAATCGAAACTTCTCTTAATGATGAATATTTAAACTCGTACTGGGCCGACGGTTTAATTATTTCGACACCAACAGGATCAACGGGTTATTCCTTGAGTTGTGGCGGTCCAGTATTAACTCCCGACGTAAAAAGTTTAGTAATCACGCCCATTGCGCCTCACAACCTAAATGCGCGCCCATTGGTTATTCCCGACAACACCGAAATAAAACTAAAAGTTTCAGGAAGAGAAGAAAATTATCTGGTATCGCTTGATTCTCGTATCATCTCCATAAGCAACAACACCATTTTAACTATTAAAAAATCTGATTTTAAAATTAATATGGTGGAGATTCCTAATGAAACATTCTTAAAAACCTTACGAAATAAGCTTTTGTGGGGCGAAGACAAGCGAAATTAATTCAATTGTAACATACTACAACTACTCATTTTATCGTTTCAAAGCAGAATGATTTATTTGCTTAACAACTAACTGTGTAAAATAATTGATTATTAATACTAATATCATGTTTTATTAGTGTCTAATATTATTATATTTGCACGCTATTTTCGATTGAATGAAGAGATTTTTTGTATTGTTTTTATTATTGTTTGGTATTTCCACCTCCAATGCTCAGATTAATGAAATCGGTGTTTTTTTGGGCGGAAGTAATTACATCGGAGATATAGGAAACACAACTTATATTAATCCGAAAGACCCTGCATTTGGATTGGTTTATAAATGGAACAGAAGTCCTAGACATGCGTATCGATTTTCGATTTTCCATAGTGAAATAACCGCCAATGATGCCGATTCGAAAGTGCCAGGTAGAAAAAATCGTGGGTTAGCTTTTAAAAACACAATTACCGAATTGTCTGGTGGGTTGGAATTTAATTTTTTTGATTTTAACTTGCATCAGATGGATCAAAAAATAACGCCATTTATATACACAGGAGTAGCCTATTCATTTTATGACGGGTTGTTTTTTGTTGGAGATATAGCCAAGTCAGATGCTCAGCACGGCACAGTTGCAATACCAATGCTTGTTGGTATAAAGTCAAACATAACACCAAGTTTGATTTTAGGTGTTGAAGTTGGTGCTCGTTATTCATTTGCTGACGATATTGATGGAAGTAATCCAACCAATGAGAATTTAGAAAACTTGCGTTTTGGAAACCTTCTTAGTAACGATTGGTATATGTTTACAGGCTTTACATTGACGTATACTTTTGGAGAAAAACCTTGTTATTGCTTTGACTAAAGTTATGAATTTGATAAACTCTATTGATAAAAATAATTTGCCCAAACATCTTGCCATAATAATGGATGGAAATGGTCGTTGGGCTAAACAAAAAGGGTTTATGCGCGCTTTTGGTCATGAAAATGGCACAAAATCCGTTCGAGTTACAGTAGAAACTTGTGCTAAATTAGGCATTGAAAACCTTACTTTGTATGCCTTTTCAACTGAAAACTGGAACAGACCAAAACTTGAAGTTGACACTTTAATGAAACTTTTAGTGAGCTCACTAAAAAATGAATTAAAAACCTTACAAGACAACAATATTCGCCTTAATTCTATAGGCAACTTAGAAAAACTACCCAAATCCATTTACAAAGAATTGAACGAAGTCATTAATTTAACAAAAAATAACACTCGCATGACCTTAACTTTGGCTTTAAGTTATGGTTCAAGAGAAGAACTATTAAATGTTGTTAAAAATATTAGTGATAAAGTTAAAAATAATATAATTTCAATTGATAGTATTGATGAATCAATTATAAATCAGCATCTTTACACACACAATCTACCCGACGTAGACTTGTTGATTAGAACCAGTGGTGAACACCGAATTAGTAATTTTTTACTTTGGCAAATAGCATATGCAGAGTTATATTTTACCAATGTGTTGTGGCCCGATTTTAAAGAAAATGACTTATATGAAGCCATCATTAGCTATCAAAAAAGAGAACGTAGATTCGGAAAAACAAGTGAACAAATTAAATAATACATTAGTGCAAAAATCAATCGTAAAACTACTATACTTTTTCTTCTTAGGAACATTTTATACGCTACACGCCCAAGAAAGATTACCATTTGATCAAGGGAAAAAATACATCTTAGCCAATGTTGATGTGACAGGTAAAATAACTTTTAACGAACTTACTGTGGTTACTTTTGCTGGCTTAGAAAAAGGCCAAAACATTACTGTTCCAGGTGAAGAAATCAGTAATGCAATTAAAAAATTAGGAAATTTAGGATTATTTAGCGACATCGATTTTTACATTAACGAAATCAAAGGCGATAGTATCTATCTTGGTTTAAATATCATCGAATTACCAAAACTCAATGAGGTAAAATTTTCTGGAATCAAAAAAGGCAAAATTGAAGAACTAATCAAAAACACTGAGTTAACTAAAGGTAAAATTGTTAATGAAAATTTGATTACTAAGTCCAAAAACTACATTGAAAACAAATACAGAAAAGATGGTTATTATAAAGCAAAAGCTACAATAACTACTGAAACTGACCCTTCTGAAACTAATATGGTAAACATGAGAGTATTTATTGATCGAGGTCAAAAAGTTAAAATCAGAAAAATCAATATTGAAGGGAACGAAAAATTCACTGATGGCCGTCTAAAAAGAGCCATGAAGAACACCAAACAACAAAATCCAATTCGTATTTTTAAATCGTCAAAGTACATTAAAGACAAGTATAAAGAAGATTTGGTTTCTTTAGTAAATAAATACAAAGAAAAAGGCTATCGCGATGCCCGCATAATTTCTGATTCTGTTTATCTGTCTAAAAACAAATTGGCCGTTAATATTAAAGTCGAAGAAGGAAGAAAATACTACTTCGGAAATATTAAATTTTTAGGGAATTCGGTTTATTCAGACCAACTTTTAAATAGAGTATTGGGCATCAACAAAGGAGATGTTTATAACGGTGTTTTACTCGAAAAAAGAATTGCAGATAAAACAAAACCTGATAGTGAAGATATCACTAATTTATACCAAAATAATGGTTACTTGTTCTCGAGTATTAATCCAGTTGAAGTTAAAACCGTTAACGACTCGATTGATTTTGAAATCAGAGTTACAGAAGGTCCAATCGCTTATTTCAATAAAATATCAGTCGTAGGAAACGACAAAACTCACGATAGAGTAATTTATAGAGAGTTACGTACCAAACCAGGTGAAAAATACAGCAAAGAAGAATTGGTTCGTACGGTTCGCGAAATAGGACAATTAGGTTTTTTTGATGCTGAAGCTATTGAACCAAAATTTAAAAACGTTGACCCAACTGCAGGAACTGTTGATATTGAATACAATTTAGTTGAAAAAGGTTCCAGCCAAATTGAGCTTCAAGGTGGTTATGGCGGCGGCGGATTTATTGGAACTTTAGGTTTGTCGTTTAATAATTTTTCTGCTCGAAATTTATTCAACAAAGAGGCTTACAAACCGCTTCCTATGGGAGACGGTCAAAAAGTTTCATTGAGAGCGCAAGCCAGTACTTTTTTCCAAACCTATAGTTTGTCGTTTTCTGAACCTTGGTTAGGCGGTAAAAAACCAATTAATTTCTCAACTTCTTTGTCACACAGTAAACAATTTTTATATTCTGGCGCAAGAGACGTTGACAAAAGCAAAAGTTTCAACATCACTTCACTTTCGGTGGGTGTTGCCAAGCGTTTAACTGTGCCCGATGACTTCTTTACATGGTCAAATGCGGTGAGTTTTCAATACTATGATTTGAATAATTATAACACTGGTTTATTTACCTTTGGAGATGGTTCTTCTCGAAATTTGGCTTTTACTACCGCATTATCAAGAAACAACAAAGGAACCAACCCTATCTATCCAATGTATGGTTCTGAATTCACGGTTTCAGCTAAATTCACATTGCCTTATTCATTGTTCAACGGAGTGGATTATGGCAATCTTGAAAACGAAGATGAATACAAATTAAGATACGACGAAAATTCAACTTTTCCCGTTATTTCAAATAATGGAGAAACCACTCAATACGGTGATTATGTGAAATATGGCACCAATGACCTTGGGGAAACAGGTTATTTTTGGGTTGCTAATCCTCAAGATGCGGATGTAAATAGAGGAAAGGTTGACCAAAAGAAGTTCAACTGGTTAGAATATTATAAAATTAAATTTAAAGCCGATTGGTATACCAAAATTTGGGATAAATTAGTGCTTCGTTCTTTAGGTGAATTTGGATTTTTAGGAAATTATAACAGCGCACGAGGAACTGTTCCTTTTGAACGATTTTTCCTTGGCGGCGATGGTTTAGCTAATTATTCTTTAGACGGACGCGAAGTTATTCAATTAAGAGGTTATCCAAATCAATCATTATCTTCTCAAGACGGAAGTACTATTTACAATAAATTTTCGTTAGAGTTAAGATACCCTATATCATTGAAAGGCGCTGCAACCATCTATGCCTTAGGATTTATGGAAGCAGGTTCGTCTTACAACAATTTTAAAGAGTATAATCCGTTTAGATTACAACGATCTGCTGGATTCGGTTTACGTGTGTTTATGCCTGCATTTGGATTACTTGGAATTGACTTCGGACATGGTTTTGATGCCGTTCCAGGTTTGACTCAAAAAAATGGTTGGGAAACACATTTTATAATTGGACAACAATTTTAGTATATTTGTTTTTGATTTCTAAATTTTAAGGAGTATGAAAAACTATTTTTTGATTGCAATAACCGCTGTATTAGTCACTTTTAATGCAGTAGGACAAACGCGTGGCGTAAAAATTGGGTACATTGATATGGAATATATTTTAGAAAAAGTTCCCGATTATGCCCAAGCTAAAAGCCTCCTTGAAGAGAAAGCACAAAAGTGGAAACAAGAAATCGAGGAAAAAAAATTAGACATTGCCAAATTAAAAGAAACTTTAAAATCAGAAAAAGTTCTTTTAACTAAAGAGCTTATTGAGGAAAGAGAAGAAGAAATAGCTTTTCAAGAAAATGAACTTTTAGAATACCAGCAAAAACGCTTTGGTCCAACTGGTGATTTAGTAACGCAAAAAGCCGTATTGGTAAAGCCGATTCAGGACCAGGTTTTCAACGCTGTGCAAGACATTGCTGAAGCCAAAAAATACGATTTTGTTTTTGACAGATCTTCAGACCTGACTATGCTTTTTGCTGCTCAACGATACGACATTAGTGACCAAGTGGTTCGTGTTCTTGTGAGAGCACAAAACAGAGAACAAAAAACGAAGAAACAATTAGAAAAAGAGGCTGAACAAGAACGCAAACAGGAAATGATTGACGACAATCCGAACCTGACTGAAAGACAAAAAATTCTGGCTCAGAAAAAATTAGAGCGTGAAAAATTAGCGGAAGAGCGCAAATTAGCCTTAGAAGAAAAAAAGCAAGCCGCTGAAGATCGACGCAAACAACAACAAGCAGATAAAGAAGCGAAAAAAAATGGCACAGTTTCTGATAAAGGTACAAATGAATCAGGAAAAGTAGCAGACGACCCTAAGGAATCAGGCGCTGAAGACACTTCTAAGGAAGACAAAAAAGCCAAAGCAGAAGAAGCAAAGAAAAAAACGCTTGAAGAGAGAAAGAAAATTATTGAAGACCGTAAAAAAGAATTAGAAGAAAGAAGAAAAAAATTATTAGAAGAACGAGAAGCAGCTAAAAAAGCCAAAGAAGAGGAAAAAAATAAACCAAAATAAAAAACCCTTAAATAAAAATTATAAACAATTAAAATGAAAATGATGAAACAATTTAAAACTTTATTGATAGCAACAATCGCTTTTTTTGGTGTTCAAACAGCTAATGCACAAGCAAAAGTGGCTCATGTTGACGTAAATGAAATTATGACCAAAATGCCTGCTATATTAGACGCTCAAAAGCAATTGCAAAAATTAGGAGAAACCTATAGCGCAGAATACAACACTATGGTTCAAGAATACCAAGCAAAAATTAAAAAATACGATTCAGAAGCTACCTCTCAAAGTGATGCAATCAATCAATCGCGTCAAACTGAAGTACAAGATATGGCTAAAAGAATTAGCGAATACCAAGAAAATGCACAAAAAGAATTACAGAAAAAAGAAGGTGATTTAATGAAACCTATTCTTGAAAAAGTAAAAGCTTCGATTGCTAAAGTTGGAAAAGCTAAAGGATTTCAATACGTTTTAAATACTGCTGATTTACTCTTAACTGATGGTCCAGATTTAACAGCTGACGTAAAAAAAGATTTAGGATTCTAATCTAAATTTTCAAAAAAATACCAAAAACTACTCAATCAATTTGAGTAGTTTTTTTTTACATTTGTTTCTATGACAAACAATAATCCTATAGGCCTTTTTGATTCAGGAATTGGTGGAACTTCTATCTGGAAAGAAATTCATTTGCTTCTCCCAAATGAGGATTCTATTTATCTAGCCGACAGCAAAAATGCGCCTTACGGACAAAAATCAAAAGAAGAAATTATTCATCTCAGTCAAAAAAATACTGAATACCTTCTCAACAAAAATTGCAAAATTATAGTGGTCGCTTGCAACACAGCTACAACAAATGCCATCAAAGAATTGCGCACTAAATACGATATCCCTTTTATCGGAATAGAACCTGCAATAAAACCAGCAGCAACGCATTCGCAAACGCAAAAAATAGGAATTCTTGCCACTAAAGGAACACTAAACAGCGAATTATTTTATAAAAATGTAGAGAAATTTCAAGACATCGAAATCATCGAACAAATTGGTTATGGTTTGGTCGAACTGATCGAAAACGGCGAAATCAATTCGCCTGAAATGAAAAAACTACTTCGCTCCTATCTCGAACCAATGGTGGAACAAAATATTGATTACTTGGTTTTAGGCTGTAGTCATTATCCTTACTTAATTCCGCTAATCAAAAAAATAATTCCTCAACATATTAAAATAATTGATTCTGGTGAAGCTGTTGCCCGACAAACCAAAAACATCTTAAACGAAAAAGTAGGTTTTCGAACTCAAAAAACCAAAAGCGAACAATTATTCTATACCAATTCAAATCCAATGGTACTTTCAAGTATATTAAACAATAAATACAACGTTTTGGTCGAAGATTTTTAAAACAATCCATTTACAAAAATCAACTTATGCCATTTTATAAATCACTAGTCATTCAACGCAATATCACAGCGTATTTTTGGAAAATTGATGAAGATTTCGACACTCTTTTTCGCTCCGTTGCGCTTAAAGATGTTTCGTTGGCTCGATTGGAACAAATGAAATCGGAAAGCCATCAAAAGGGATTTTTAGCCGTTCGAATGCTGTTGCAACATTTAGGCTACAACGACTATGATTTGTTTTATGATGAATTTGGAAAGCCACATTTAAACGACAATAAGTGTATATCCATTTCTCACTCACATCAATTTTCTTGCATCGCAATTAGCGACCAAAATATTGGCATTGACTTAGAAATTTTAAAAGAAAAAACACTCAAAATTGCCTCACGCTATATGGATGTAAAACATCTGGAAAACCTGTCAACCGACCAGCAATTAATTAAAGCTACAATTGTTTGGGGAATCAAAGAATGTGTTTTTAAAATAAAAAATCAAATTGGCATTAGTTTTCTCGATCATATTTTTGAAGCACCTTTTGCAATTGAAGATACAAAAGTTAACGTAGATTTGCATTTCAACAATCAAATCGAATTATTTACTGTCGATTTTGATTTTATAGAAAATTACATTTTTGTTTGCGCTTCACAACCAACCGAATGAAAAACATTTACAACTCCATCTTAACTTCAAAAAACCAAAAACTTTTGGCCATTTTGCTCGATCCTGAAAAATTAGCTTTGGATTCGTTAGCGTCATTAGTAGCAAAAATAAACACTTCGCCCGCAACGCATATCTTGGTTGGCGGAAGCTCTTTTGATGGTCATCATTTGGATGAAATAATTCAAACCATCAAAAAAAACACTGATTTACCGATATTATTATTTCCAGGAAATCCGTCGCAAATTTCGGCTGAAGCAGACGGTATTTTGTTCCTAACTTTACTTTCAGGAAGAAACCCAGATTATTTAATCGAACACCAAGTCAATGCAGTGCCATTTCTAAAAAAAACCAATTTAGAAATCATTTCAACTGGTTATATTTTGATTGAAAGCGGAAACGAAACTTCGGTTCAAAAAGTCAGTCAAACACAACCACTCAAACGCGATAACGCCGAATACATTTTGCAAACGGCACAAGCTGGTGAGTTGATTGGCAACAAACTTATTTATCTTGAAGCAGGAAGTGGCGCAAAATGGGCTGTTCCAACTGAAATAATTGAATTGGTGTCTCAAAACATTACCATTCCCATAATTGTTGGTGGTGGAATTCGTTCAAAAGAAGCTATCGAAAACGCCTACAAAGCCGGAGCAACTATGGTCGTAATTGGAACTGCTTTTGAAAACGACAGTAATTTTTTCAACTAAATCATGATTGAATTCTTCTTTTCGCAATACAAAAACTATCCAACCTACGAAATTGCACTCGAATTAACGGCAATTTTCTTTGGTTTACTAAGCGTTTGGATGTCGAAAAAGAATAATATTTTAGTGTTTCCAACAGGTTTAATCAACACTTCCATTTATGTTTTTTTGTTGTGGAAATGGTCGCTTTTAGGCGATATGATGATCAATGCTTACTATTTCATCATGAGTATTTATGGTTGGTACATTTGGAGCAGAAAAAAAGGAAATCAAGCTGAATATCCAATTGCAACTATCACTAATGAAGAGAAAAAAAGAGCACTACTACTTTTTATTGGTACAATTATTTTTGTCGTTTTAGTTTACCTGTTTTTTAATAAATTTACCAACTGGATGTCGTATCTAGACACGTTCATTACAGGCATTTTCTTTGTTGGAATGTGGCTCATGGCCAAACGAAAAATTGAAAATTGGATTTTTTGGATTATTGGAAACATCATTTCCATACCTTTATACTTTGCCAAAGGATACACATTTACTAGTTTGCAATATTTAATATTTACTATAATTGCCTATTATGGTTATTTAGAATGGAAGAAAATTTTACACAACAAGATATAGCATTCATTAATAAACGCGGAAATTCACTAGAAAAATTGGAACAACAACTTCAGTTTTTTAAGGACGGCATCAATAAAATGAATTTGGTAAAATCGGCTTCAAAAGGAGACGGAATTTGGGTTTTTGACGAAACTGAAAAGCAAGAATTTATAGCTTATTTTGATAAACACAAAAACAAATATTCGATTGAAAAATTTGTTCCAGCTTCAGGAGCTGCTTCAAGAATGTTCAAGTTTTTGAGCGAATTTATTAATGATTTTGATCCCGAAAACGATTCGATTAACTCGTATATTAATCACAAAACTTCCAAAGATTTATCCGTGTTTTTGGTAGGATTACGAAATTTTCCTTTTTATAAAAATCTAAAAGAAAAAACCATCGAGTTGTATCCCAACTTCAACAATTTGGAGAAAGACCAACGCGATTATTTGTTGATTAAAACACTTTTGTCAAAAGACCATTTCAACTTTGCCAACAAACCAAAAGGCATTCTTCCATTTCATAGAGTCAATAAAACCAACCTCTCTCCTATCGAAGAGCATATTTTTGAATCGGAATTTTACCGCAATCCGAACCAGAAAACTAAAATTCATTTTACTGTATCGAAAGAACACCAAAGCGAATTTGAAAAAATAACTGGACAACATGATGGTTTTGAAATTACTTTTTCATACCAACAAAGTGCAACAGACACTTTGGCTGTCAATCCAGACAATTCGCCTTTTCGATTGGAAAATGGCGAATTATTTTTCAGACCTGGCGGACATGGTGCTTTAATTGAAAACTTAAATGCACTACAATCGGACATTGTTTTTATCAAAAATATTGACAACGTTTCACACAATCACCTCAACAATATTATACAATATAAAAAGATGTTGGGCGGTGTTTTATTGCAAATACAGTTTCAGGTTTTTAAATTTTTAACCGTTTTAGAAAAGAAAGATTTTTCAACGGTTAGCCTAAAAGAAATTATCGATTTTGTTCAAAATAAATTGCAGATTACATTAAACGATGATTTTGAGCAATACCAATTGGAGTTTCAAATTCAGTCGCTTCAAAAAAAGTTGAACAAGCCTATTCGCGTGTGCGGGATGGTAAAAAATGAAGGTGAACCTGGTGGCGGTCCTTTTTGGGTAAAAGACGAAAACGGAAAAGTTTCTTTGCAAATTGTAGAAACTTCTCAAATTGATTTGACCAACGAAAAACAAGCCGCAATTGTAGCCAAAGCAACGCATTTTAATCCAGTTGATTTGGTGTGCAGCATCAAAAATTACAAGAACGAAAAGTTCAATTTGATTGATTTTGTGGATGAAAATGCTGGGTTTATTGTTGAAAAAACCAAAAATGGAAAACCAATCAAAGCCTTTGAACTTCCTGGCTTGTGGAATGGCGCTATGGCCAAGTGGATTACTATTTTTGTAGAAGTCCCAATTTTTACATTCAACCCAGTTAAAACTGTTAATGATTTATTGAAACCTACTCACCAACACGACTAATGGACCAAAACATTCTACTATCTGAACTCAGTTATAAAGCCATACGAAGCAGTGGTGCTGGCGGACAAAATGTGAACAAAGTAGCATCCAAAGTCGTTTTGACTTTTGATTTAAAAAATTCTCTAGCCTTAACAGATGAGGAAAAAGAGTTGGCAACAAGAAAGTTAAAATCGAAATTGACAGTTGAAGGCATCTTGATTTTGAATTGCGATGAAGACCGAAGTCAACTCAAAAACAAAGCAATAGTAACCAAACGATTCCTCGAAATTATTCAAAAAGCATTGGTTGTACCTAAGGAACGAAAAGCCACCAAAGTACCTAAATCAGTGGTTGAAAAACGACTCAAAGACAAATCATCAGCAGCAGAAATAAAGCAAAACCGCAAAAAACCCAACATCTAAAATTCAATGGCAATGGCAAAAATCAATGTCAATGCCCGAATGTAATTTTTTATTGTTTTTGAATTTTGATATTGTTTTTGAATTTGATATTTGCAATTTTAATTGATATTGATTTATCTTTGTACTGTCTCACGGGGTGCTCTAAATAACGAGCTGAGATTATACCCATTGAACCTGAGCAGGTAATGCTGCTAAGGAAAGAGCGATCAAAATACAAGGTGCACGTTGCGTTTTGATCCAAAATAACCAATTGATTTACTAACCAGAATAATTTACCCCTGTTATTCGTAATTATTTTACGAATGAACGATTTATTCAAAGTACAAAGCACAAAGTACAAAAAGCAACGTTTTCTAAAACTTTTTTTAGGAACAATCATGTTTGTTGGATTTAACCATTCAACGCAAGCACAAGAAACTAGTAAAGATACTACCCAACTTGATGAAGTAGTAGTTAGTTCGATTCGAGCGAAGAAAAAAACACCCATTACTTTTTCCAATCTTTCAAAAGAAGAATTGGCTACCCGAAATTTAGGTCAAGACATTCCTATTTTGATGAACTATTTGCCTTCGGTTGTTACTACTTCCGATGCTGGAAATGGTTTTGGCTATACCGGAATTCGCGTTCGCGGAAGCGATGCTACACGTGTCAACGTAACCATCAATGGAATTCCATATAACGATTCTGAAAGTCACGGTACTTTTTGGGTGAACATGCCCGATTTTGCTTCGTCGGTGGAAAACTTACAATTGCAACGCGGTGTAGGAACCTCAACCAATGGCGCTGGAGCATTTGGAGCAAGTTTGAATATGTTGACCGATAATTATTCGAAAATAGCCAATGGTGAAATTTCCAATTCGTTTGGTAGTTATAATTCCAGAAAACATACGGTAAAATTCAGTTCGGGTTTGTTGAATAATAACTTTGAATTGACCGGAAGATTATCAAAAATAGCTTCTGATGGATATATTGACCGAGCTTTTTCAGATTTAAAATCATACTTCTTGCAAGGCACTTTTACCAACACCAAACGCACCACTTTGATCAAAGCTTTGGTATTTGGTGGTACCGAAAAAACCTACCAATCTTGGAACGGAATTGACCAATTTACATTAGAAAACGATCGAACTTTCAATCCATCCGGCATGTTTACCGACGAATTAGGAAACGTACGTTTTTACGACAATGAAACCGACAACTACCAACAAGATCATTACCAATTGATTTGGAATCAAACTATTTGCAAAAACTGGAAGTCAAATGTTGCGTTTCATTATACCAAAGGAAAAGGATATTATGAAAATTACAAGGAAGACGAAGCTTTTGAAGATTATAATTTAATTCCAGTGGCTGGCCAAACTACAACTGATTTGGTAAGGCAAAAATGGTTGGATAATGATTTTTTTGGCGCCACATTTTCACTGAACTACAAAAACGAAAACCTTGACATTGTTTACGGTGGTGGATGGAACAAATACCTTGGTGATCATTTCGGAAAAGTAATTTGGGCTCGCTATGCTTCAACAAGTGAACTTGGCGATCATTACTACGACCATTTTGGCCGAAAAGAGGATGTACATACTTTTTTGAAAACATCTTATTCTGTGGTAAAAAATCTTTTATTGTATTTCGATTTTCAAGTGCGATCTGTCAATTATTCAGCCAACGGCGATACAGGATTAGTTGACGATAGCTTTGCTTTTTTTAATCCAAAAGCAGGAATGACCTTTACGCTGAATTCGAATTCGAATCTTTATTTTTCTTACGCTAGAGCAAACCGCGAACCCAATCGAACCGATTATGAAAACGGAAATCCAAAGTCAGAACAATTGGATGATTTTGAGTTAGGCTGGCGCTATGAGAAAGCCAAAACCAAATTGAACGTGAATGGTTATTTTATGCTTTACCAAAACCAGCTTATTTTAACAGGAGCTTTAGACGATGTAGGAAATCCTATTCGGGAAAATAGCGGAAAAAGTTACCGTTTGGGTGTTGAAATCGATGCTTTAATTCAACCCTTGAAAACTATTTTTCTTCAGCCTAATTTATCTTTAAGTCAAAATAAGAATTCCAATTTTTACTTTACAAGAGATGGTGTGCTACAAAATCTAGGCGACACCAACATTGCTTTTTCACCGAATTTGATTTTCAACAATCGGTTAACAATTGTTCCTTTTAAACATTTTCAAGCGAGTTTGTTTTCGAAATTTGTAGGTGAACAATACATGGGCAATATAGATTCTGACGTTTCAAAATTAGAGGCTTATTCATCAACCGACTTTAATGTTTCGTATGAAATTCAACCTAAAAAAGTGTTTCAATCTGTAGTTATTTCGTTATTAGCGAATAACATTTTCAATCAAAAATACGTTTCCAACGGCTATTTTTACACGTTTGATGATGACTATTCCAACCCAGGAACCACAACTACAATTGAAGGTGCTGGCTATTATCCGCAAGCTGGATTTAATTTTTTGGCAGGATTGACTTTGAAATTATAAAACGAAAAAGCCTGAAAATTCAGGCTTTTTTTAATTAGAAACTATAATAGTTGTTCCATTGAGTTCGGCTCGGTATTGTTTTAAAGGATACTGTAATCCTGGTGAACGACCATCAAGTAAACTATAAACTGCGTCATCACACGGACAAGTTGCTGTAGCGCCACTTATTTCTAAAGTTGAACAAGAGGAGAGCTCTTGATTTGGACAAGCGCCATCAAAAGCATAATATCCTGTTCCTGAATTATATATAATGATTCCTCTGTTTCCTACACCAAATTCATCAACTTTTTTGGAATTCCCTGCAAATTGTAACGAACTATATGTAGGTAAATTTAAATTAACCTGAATACTAAAACTATAATTGGCTAAATAAGGATTATTATTGTTGATTTTATCTTTATGACAGCTCAAAATCGCTAGCAAAAGAATAGGAAAAACAACCACGCGTTGAAGTATTTTTTTTGAAAAATTCACTTTTTTAATAATTTATTTGATTAACTTTGTAATGCGCAAATGTGCAAAATAAAATTAAATAATTAGTAAATAATACTATCTTTGAAAAAAGAAATCCCGTTGCGATGGGATTTTTTCTATTTATATATAACGACAAAATTATGAGTAAAGTATCTTATTACACCGCAGAAGGATTAAAAAAGCTGAAAGAAGAATTAGATCAACTTAAACATGTTGAAAGACCAAAAGCATCACAAGCTATAGCCGATGCTAGAGATAAAGGAGATTTGTCAGAAAATGCCGAATACGATGCCGCAAAAGAAGCACAAGGATTATTAGAAATGCGAATTTCTAAAATGGAAGAATTGTATTCCAATGCTCGATTAATTGACGAATCACAATTGGACACCTCAAAAGTTTTGGTTTTATCGAATGTGAAAATAAAAAACACAGCCAACAATATGGAGATGAAATATACTTTAGTAGCAGAAAGCGAAGCCGATTTAAAATCGGGAAAAATTTCGGTTACTTCTCCTATTGGAAAAGGTTTACTAGGAAAATCAGTGGGCGAAATTGCAGAGATTAGTGTCCCAAACGGAACATTAAAATTTGAAGTTTTAGAAATATCTCGCGACTAAATATTGGGTGATGAGTTCTATTTTTACCAAAATCGTAAACGGTGAAATTCCGTGTTACAAAGTAGCTGAAGACGACAA
The DNA here is from genome assembly GCA_016787805.1 of Flavobacterium sp. Taxonomy (GTDB): domain Bacteria; phylum Bacteroidota; class Bacteroidia; order Flavobacteriales; family Flavobacteriaceae; genus Flavobacterium. Next base: position 53,038 of record JAEUTY010000015.1, read on the forward strand.
TTACTTGGCTTTTTTGGATGTCAATCCGAATGCAAAAGGACATACGTTGTGCATTCCAAAACAAGAAATCAATAAGATTTTTGACATGGAGGAAGATCTTTATGTAGGCTTGATGAAATTCTCACGAAAAGTGGCCAAAGCGCTTGAAAAATCAGTTGAATGCAAACGAATTGGCGTGGCTGTGGTTGGTTTGGAAGTTCCGCATGTTCACGTACATTTGATTCCTTTACAAGACATGGATGACATGCGATTTCAACGAAAAGTGAGTTTATCCAAAGAAGAATTTGAAGACTTGGCTTTAACAATTGCTTCACATCTATAAAAAACAAAAGCTACATCAAAAGTGTAGCTTTTATTTTATCTTCAAACTGATTTGCATCGTCGTTCCTTTTCCGACTTCCGACTTTAAAACTTTTATTTTCCCCTTATGGTATTCTTCTACAATGCGTTTGGTAAGTGACAAACCCAAACCCCAACCTCTTTTTTTGGTGGTAAATCCGGGTTCAAAAACGCGTTTGAATTGGTTTTTTGGAATACCTTTACCTGAATCTTTGACATTAATTTTCACTGCCGCACCATCATTTTCAATAGTAATTTTAAGCTTTCCTTTGCCTTTCATCGCGTCAATAGCATTTTTCATTAAATTTTCGATGGTCCAACTGTGCAAAGCTGGATTTAGAGCAACAATAATGGGTTTTTTAGGCGCTGAAAAACTAAATTCAACTTGATGCGAAAAGCGTGATTTTAAATAATCAAATGAATTTTTTGTTTCTTGAATGATGTCTTTATCCTCCAAAATAGGTTCCGAGCCAATTTTTGAAAAACGATCGGTTATGGTTTGCAAACGATTGATGTCTTTTTCAATTTCGGCTACAGTTGTTGCATCCACATTGTCGGCTTTCATAATCTCGAGCCAACCAATCAACGATGATAATGGCGTTCCGATTTGATGCGCGGTTTCCTTTGCCATTCCAGCCCAAAGTTTGTTCTGCGTCGCCATTTTGGTGCTCTTATAAAAATTATAAACTACGGCGCCAAAGAGAAAAATGATCAATAATAATGCAATTGGATAGTATTTTAATTTGTTTAATAAATCCGAATCACCATAATAAAGATATTGTGTTTTATCACTTGAAATCTTCATTATTATCGGATCATTTTGAGCCTTTAATTTCTTAATAAATGTTTTTAATTTGATTTTATCATTTAATACTTCTTCCTCTATACCATTTGTATTAATAATAGAATCATTTAATGCTAGTACAATTGGAATTCTTGGGTTTTGAATAAGCGCTAATGGCAACTCCAAATCTGCATTGATATCCTCAGAATTAATTTTCTTTTGTGCCAATGCCCAATGCTCCATCTTCACTCGTTCTTCATTTTTAAAAATCTGAAAAAAAGTATACGTATTCCACATGATGAGCGATACTATAACAAATGATGCTATAATAATCATCCAACGGGTAGAGCTACGACGATCGGTGAACTGCATTCAATTTAAATTTTTTTAAAAGTAATCAAAAATAATTACTTATTAAAAATTGAAAAAAGGAATGCTACTTTTATGAACATCACATTAAAAGTAGCATATTGTTTTTCAAAATGTTACATCATTAAACAATTCACAAATCATTAAAAAACATTTGAATAAATAAAAAGTTATTTCGTAATTTTGCACCACATTTTTTAAAATTAAATAGATACAAATACATGAGCACACAAACATTACCTTATGTAGCTTACAAAGTGAAAGACATTTCGCTTGCAGCTTGGGGAAGAAAAGAGATTGAATTAGCAGAAGCTGAAATGCCAGGATTAATGTCGTTAAGAGCTGAATACAAAAACGAACAACCCTTAAAAGGTGCTCGTATTGCAGGATGTTTACACATGACCATCCAAACGGCTGTTTTAATTGAAACTTTAATTGCTCTTGGTGCAGAAGTTACTTGGTCGTCTTGTAACATTTTCTCGACCCAAGATCAAGCCGCTGCTGCCATTGCTGCTGCCGGAATTCAGGTGTATGCATGGAAAGGATTAAACGAAGAAGAATTTGATTGGTGTATTGAGCAAACCTTATTTTTTGGTGAAGACAGAAAACCATTGAACATGATTTTGGATGATGGTGGTGATTTGACCAACATGGTTTTTGACCGTTACCCAGAATTAATTCCAGGTATTAAAGGTTTATCAGAAGAAACAACAACAGGTGTTCACCGTTTGTACGAAAGAGTAAAAGCAGGAACTTTACCAATGCCTGCTATCAATGTGAATGACTCGGTTACTAAATCGAAATTTGACAATAAATACGGATGTAAAGAATCGGCTGTAGACGCCATTCGTAGAGCTACTGATGTGATGTTAGCTGGAAAAAGAGTAGTTGTTTGTGGTTACGGCGACGTAGGTAAAGGAACTGCCGCTTCATTCCGTGGCGCAGGTTCTATCGTAACCGTTACCGAAATCGATCCAATTTGCGCATTACAAGCAGCTATGGACGGTTACGAAGTAAAAAAGTTAGATACTGTTATTGCTAATGCTGACATTGTTATTACTACAACAGGAAACAAAGACATCGTTCTTGGTTCTCATTTCGAAAAAATGAAAGACAAAACCATCGTTTGTAATATCGGTCACTTTGACAACGAAATTGATATGGCTTGGTTGAACAAAAACCACGGCGCTTCTAAAATCGAAATCAAACCACAAGTGGACAAATATAACGTGAATGGAAAAGACATCATCATTTTGGCTGAAGGTCGTTTGGTAAATTTAGGTTGTGCTACTGGTCACCCTAGTTTTGTTATGAGTAATTCATTCACCAACCAAACTTTGGCACAAATCGAATTGTGGAATCACAGCGACAAATACGAAAACAATGTATACATGTTGCCCAAACACTTAGATGAAAAAGTAGCAGCATTACACTTGGCCAAATTAGGCGTTGAGCTAGAAACCTTACGCCCAGAACAAGCCGCTTACATTGGTGTAGAAGTTCAAGGTCCGTTTAAACCAGAGTATTACAGATACTAATCAGGTTTCTTAGACTGATTTAGATAGTTAGATCTTTAGATACTTAAAATAGAAAACCCCGATTTCAATTGAAGTCGGGGTTTTTATCTAACATTAAAAGACAGTCATTGCGAGCTTTTTTAGCGAAGCAATCAGAAGCTATTTCCAGCTATTCGCTCTATCTTTTGTTCCACTGCGTTACACAAAAGGATGCCGCTGCTATCTGGGCTAGGGTTTTAGTAGTATACTGAACTATTGTAGAATAAACTGAACTACTTTAATTACAACGTCTCCTTCAACCATTTGTAAAACTCACTTTGCCAAACTAACGCATTTTGTGGTTTCAACACCCAATGGTTTTCTTCTGGAAAAAGTACAAATCTACTTTTAATGCCTCGCAATTGTGCTGCTTGAAAAGCTTCTTGTCCTTGACCAATTGGCACACGGTAATCTTTTCCACCTTGAATAATTAAAATGGGTGTGTTCCATTTGTCTACCATTTTTATTGGATTAAATTTGGAATAGGTTTTTTGTGCTACAGCATTATCTTTTTCCCAATAAGCACCACCGTGATCCCAATTATTGAAAAATACTTCTTCTGTAGTTCCGTACATGCTTTCTAAATTGAAAACTCCACAATGCGAGATAAATGTTTTAAAACGATTGTTGTGAATTCCTGCCAATTGAAAAACTGAATATCCGCCATAACTAGCACCAACGGCACCTAAGCGTGATGCATCTACATAACTTTCTTTAGCAACATCATCAATCGCCGAAAGGTAATCGTCCATTACTTGTCCGCCCCAATCTTTCGAAATTTGTTCATTCCAAGCTACACCATGTCCGTGCATTCCTCGGCGGTTAGGCGCTACAATGATATAACCTTGTGAAGCCATCAACGAAAAATTCCATCGAAACGAATAACTCTGTGTTAATGGCGATTGTGGACCACCCTGACAATACAATAGCGCTGGATATTTCTTAGTTTTATCAAAATTGGGAGGAAGAATCACCCAAACCAACATTTTTTTGCCATCAGTAGTTGTTACATAACGTCTCTCGTATTTTGGTAATACTAGTTTGCCATACAATTCATCATTGACTTTGGTCAATTGCAACCATGTTTTTTTCTTTAAATTGTAAGAATAAATTTCAGCTGCATGGTTCATATCAGTACGAGTCACGATTACATTATCTCCTGAAAAACCGTAGATATCAGCTACATCAAAATCGCCACTTGTTACTTGCTTAACCGTGATTGCGATTTTGCTTAAACCTGGAAAATTGACTTCAAACAACTGTTTGGTTCCATCAATAGCAGCAGTAAAATAAACTTTCTTACCATCTGGATTCCACATAAAATTTTCCACGCTTCCATCCCAATTGGCAGTCAAATTCATGTCCATTCCTTTGAAACGAACAATAATATCATTTTTGTCAGCCTCATAACCATCACGTTTCATTTGTAACCATGTCAAATCACCCATTGGAGAAAACACTGGATTGGTATCATAACCTAAATTGGTTTCGGTAAGGTTTTTAGTAGCTTTTGTTTCTATATTGTATTCATACAAATCTGTATTGGTTGAAATGGCATACTGTGTTCCTTTCTTTTTCTTACAAACATAAATAATGCTTTTGCTATCGGGCGACCAAACAAAATCTTCATCACCACCAAAAGGTTTTTGAGGAGAATCGTAGGGTTCGTTTGGCATGATATCAATTGGTGTTGCTTTATCTTTATTTTCTGCATAAAAAACATGATTGTGCGAACCATCACTCCAAGTATCCCAATGACGGTAATCCAATCCGTTGTATACTTGAACATTTGATTTGTCAAGGTTTGGATAAATATCTTTGCCTAAAACTTTATCGATTTTAACCTCTTGAGATGACAAAATGTATTTCCCATCAGAAGAAATATTTTTATCGGTCAACAAGTCTTTGGTCTCTTTTACTTCAGTTGCTAATCCTCCTGAAATTGGAATAGTAAAGAATTTTGAATTGGATTTATTTTCCTCAACAGAAGGCGTGGCCACTTTATACACTATTGACTTTCCATCTTTTGAAATACCTAAAACCGTTATTCTTTCTAATCTCCACAACAGTTCGGGAGTCAAAACATTTTGTGCCGAAGCCGTTATACCCATAATGCAAGCAATTAAAACTACTAATTTTTTCATTGTTCTTGTTTTTATTGGAAGTGCTAAAAGTACTAAAAAAAAACATCCCGATAATACTACCGGGATGCTAAAAAAATGGTTTTTGGTTGGTTTATTGTTTAATGAAACGTTTGGTTAGAGAACCTTTTTCATTAGAAACTTCGATTAAATAAGTTCCTGTTGCTAAGTTTCCAACATTAATAGTTTCATTTTCGATTTTTCCTTTTCCTAATTCTTGTCCCATTACATTGAAAATTCTGTAATTAGAATCAACATCAAGGTTAGAAATGTTCAACACATCTCCTTTTACAGGATTAGGGAATAAATTAAACGAAATACCTTCGCTTTCTTCAGTCATTCTTGCAGCAGTAATATTTACTGTATAATCTTCAACTTGACCATAAGTATATGAACCACAAGAAGAAGTTGGCAATGTGCTGTATTTCATCATCACTCTCATTCTGGTTGATCCTAAAGCAGCTGTAGTAGGAATTGTAATTGTTCCCGAAACAGAAGTTGCTGTAGTTCCTGTTCTAGTGTAAGCAGTTTCTCCTGCATCTGTAAACACGCCGTTTTGGTTATAATCAATATAAACTGCATAGGTTTCACTGTAAACTGTTGCTGTCCATAATGGAGTAATTGTTATAGTATTAGCCGAACCTCTCACTGCATTAGTAGAAATAGCTGTAAAGTTCTCGTATCCAGCTGTACCTGTTGAAGGATTATTAATGGTTCCGAATTGAACTCTTTGAATTCTTTCATCGTTGGTATTAGTAGCAGTAGCAGTACAATATGTAGTTGAAGTTGTAGTTACCGAAACAGTATTACTATTTGCAGAAACATTTCCAGCAGCATCTTTTGCTCTAACATTAAATGTATAAGTAGTAGCTGCTGTTAATCCTGAAACTGGAAAAGTAGTTGCTGTAGTTGTAGTTCCGATAAGCACTCCATTTCTAAGAACATCGTAACCTGTAACACCAACATTGTCTGTTGCTCCGCTCCAAGACAAGTTAGTTGTGGTTGACGTAGTTCCAGAAGCAGAAAGTGTTGGCGCAGTAGGCGCAGTTGTGTCTGCTGGTGGAGTTGTAGTTGTTACACTTACAGTATTACTATCTGCAGAAACATTTCCTGCAGCATCTTTAGCACGAACTGTGAAAGTATAGGTTGTCGAAGCTGTCAACCCAGTTACAGCAAAAGTTGTAGCAGTAGTTGTAGAACCAATTAAAGCACCATTTCTGTATACATCATATCCTGTCACAGCAACGTTATCTGTAGCACCAGACCAAGATAAATTAGTTGAGTTTGAAGTTGTTCCAGAAGCAGATAATGTTGGAGCAGTTGGAGCAACCGTATCGGTTGAACCAGCTGTAATAGTAAAGTTAGCATTAGAAACGTCAAAGAAAATATGATTAGTTCCTTTTACCATTATTCTACATGTTGTACTAGGAGTATTAGGAATTGTTACCGCTTGTGTACCATCATTTGGAGTAGCAGCCAAAATAGTTGACCAAGTTGTTCCACCATCTGTAGACAATAAAATATCAACATTGGCACAGTTTACACCATTTGCAGTAGTACCTGCTACCGACCATGTAATGGTTTGAGAACTTCCTCCTGCAAAAGAAACTGCTGTATTAGGTGAATTGACTAAGAACGGCCCTGCTGTTCCATTCACCGTTACAATCATATCATCACTATTATTGGCAGGACCCCCTGCTCTATTATCACGAGCTGTTACTCTAAAGTTTAACGTTCTTGCAACAGATGACAAAGCTTCAACTGTAATCTCAGAACCTGCAGTGGTTGTAGCTCCTGTAAGTACACTTTGCATTCTCGGAAAATAACGTATTGGAGAAGTAGATGAATTGTATGATCTATAGTTAACTCCAGTTGTTTTAGTAGCACTAGGAGCAGCTGAATTTGTTTGCGAATTCATTTGTTCCCAATTGTAAGTCAAAGCATCACCATTAGCATCTGATCCAACAGCTGTCAGCATAAATGGTGTACTTTTTGGTATTGTATAATCCAAACCAGCATTAATGGTTGGCGGCGTGTTTCCTGTAGCTGTATTAGTTTGACAAGTTTTTGTTTTGATATTATTAGTTACTTGTTGAATGCTAATAGCATGGAAATAAGCATCTGAATGAGGTTGCACATCTAAAGTAGTAATTCCTGCATAACCCATAATAGTTGATCCAGAACCTGGCTCCATTTGAACACCTGTTCCTTCGTTTCCACCATGAGTCCAAGTATGATTTGCTCCAAATTGGTGGCCTAATTCGTGTGCTACATAGTCGATATCAAAATTATCTCCTGATGGAATTCCATCAGCTGGAGAAGTGATTCCACTTCCTTTTTGACCATTCACACAAACACAACCAATACAACCTGCATTTCCACCACCTCCTGAAGCACCAAATAAATGTCCAACATCGTAGTTAGCTTCACCAATAACAGAAGTTAAAGTTGATTGTAATTGCGCGTTCCATTGTGACATACTTGATGCTGCTGAATACGGATCAGTAGCAGCGCTTGTATAAATAACTGCATCTGTATTAGCAATTAATACCATTCGCACACCAAAATCCTTTTCAAAAACACCATTTACACGTGTCATTGTATTATTGATAGCCGCCAAAGCCAATGCTTTTGTTCCACCAAAATAAACCGTATATTCACCTGTACATGACATTGCCAAACGGAAAGTTCGTAAAAAACCATCATCTGCATTTGGTCTTAAAGCTGATGGATCAATTTGAGCATTTACTTCATCAATAACTGAACATTCAAATTTGGTAAATGCAGCTACTTTATCCGATTTTCTGTAGACAGAATAAGTTGTCAAATCCTGCGAGAAAGGTTCAATAAAAACAGCTGGTTTATTCGCGTTCAAAGTCATCGACTTAAATCCAAGTGGCGAAACACTAAAATAAGCAGTTGATGTAGGATTGTCGATTCCGATACCAACATACGATTTAATTTCTGGATAACGCGCAGCTAAAGCTGGATCCATAATAGAATTTTCATACACTGTGAAACGCTCTGTGGTTCCTTCAGCATTCGGCAAAGTAATAATAACCGATGAATTCTTTAACGTTGCACTCCTTGCGGGAGATTGAGCCAAACTTGCTTTAAGCCCTTCGACGTTCAAATCGTAAAGATTGTTTTGAGGAAGCTGTGCTCTACTTTCCAATTGTACTGCATTGGATCGTGTAGACTTGCCCCAAAATGAGTCTTTTTGTTGCGCAAAAGCTAAGCTCGTCATGGCTAATAACGCAACAGATAGTAAATTGTACTTCATAATAAATTGGGTTTAGGTTAAAAATAGAACATCGAAATTATAGAAGTTTAACTGATAATTTTTTAACGAACAGAAAAAGATATTAACAAATCGATGAAATGCACTATATTTTATTGTCTAATCGATATATTTTAATGAAAATTCATACGAATAGTACATTTTCCTAAATAATTTTCTTATAAAATCAAAAAAAACTATTTTTATAAAAAAATATTTCAAAATGCATTTAAGCTATTGGGAACTTAAAAATTGGTTTTCATCTGTAGATTTTACCATTGTGGGAAGCGGAATTGTTGGATTGCACTGCGCTTTACATCTTCGCGAACGATTTCCAAGCAGTAAAATTCTTGTCTTAGAAAAGGGAATTTTGCCTCATGGCGCAAGTACAAAAAACGCTGGGTTTGCTTGTTTTGGAAGTTTATCAGAAATTATTGACGATTTAAAAAGTCACTCTGAAGAAGAAGTCATACAATTAGTTCAAAAACGATGGAACGGATTGCAATTATTACGCAAACGATTGGGCGATGAAACCATAGATTTCAAACCTCATGGCGGATACGAACTTTTTTTAAATGAAGATGATAATACTTATAGCGAGTGCTTGAACAAACTGCCTTTTATCAATGAACTTTTGAAACCTCTTTTTAAAAACGATGTTTTTTCTAAAGAAATTGATCGTTTTGGATTTGGAAACATAAAAGAATATAGCATTTTCAACCCTTATGAAGCCCAAATAGACACTGGAAACATGATGCAGAGTCTTTTGAAAGAAGCTGTTTTGCAAAATATTTTAATCTTAAATCAAATAGAAGTAACGTCTTACGCTGAAAAAAACAATTGTGTTGATGTGATGATTGACAACTTTTCATTTAACACAAAAAAATTGCTTTTCACTACAAACGGTTTTGCAGAAAAACTAACGAATGGTGCCGTAAAACCTGCAAGAGCGCAAGTTTTGATTACCAAACCTATTCCAAATTTAGATATCAAAGGTACTTTTCATTTAGACAAAGGCTATTATTATTTTAGAAATTTTGAAAATCGAATTCTACTTGGTGGAGGACGAAATTTAGATTTTGAGGGAGAAACCACCACCAATTTTGAGCAAACTGAAAAAATTCAAAATAAATTGGAAGAGTTATTAAAAAATGTAATTTTACCCAATCAAGTATTCGAAATTGAGCACCGTTGGAGCGGAATTATGGGGATTGGTTCAAGCAAAACACCTATCGTTTCACAACTTTCCGAAAATGTGTATTGTGGTGTGAGACTAGGTGGAATGGGTGTTGCAATCGGAAGTTTAATCGGAAAAGAATTAGCAGAATTAGTATAACTTATGATAAAAAAAATATTTAATTGGATCAAAAAAGCCATGCTTTGGTTTTTTGGAATTTCTATTTTTTTGGTAATCCTATTCAAATGGGTTCCAGTTCCTTTCACGCCTTTAATGATTACTCGCGTTGTTGAAAACAAAATGGATGGCAAAGACGCAATTTTTAGTCACGATTGGGAATCGTTGGAAAACATTTCACCTAATTTACAGAAAGCCGTAATTGCCAGTGAAGATGGCAACTTTTTAAAACACAAAGGGTTTGATTTTGAAGCCATGAAAAAAGCTTTCGACAACAATAACAAAGGTCGAAAATTAAAAGGTGGAAGTACTATTTCACAACAAACTGCAAAAAACATTTTTCTATGGCAAGGCAGAAGCTATGTGCGTAAAGGTTTAGAAGCCTATTTCACCGTTTTAATTGAATTAATTTGGGGAAAGGAACGCATCATGGAAGTGTACCTAAACAGCATTGAAATGGGTAATGGAATTTATGGTGCCGAAGCAGCAGCTCAACATTGGTACCGAAAAAGCTCTTCCAACTTAACTCCAAAAGAAGCAGCCGGAATAGCGGCTATTCTTCCGAATCCTCGAAAATTTAAAGCATCTAACTCTAGTTCTTACATCAATAGAAGAAAAGGAAAAATAACACGAGTAATGCGACAAATTGGTCCTGTAGAATATTAAAAAAGCTCCGATTGGAGCTTTTTTTATGCAAATAAAGGACGGTATTGTGGCCATAATTTATAAATCAATATTCCATTAAAAATAGCAACCACCATTGATATTGCAATTCCAGGAATATCTAAAAAAAGATGAAACAACAAAATATTAATCGAAATAGGCGCTAATAATATAAGAGCAAAAGCAACCCATTTTTTTAACAAAAGTAAAACGCCGATTAAAACTTCTAAAATTCCAACTACGGGAAAAATATATCCCGTTGCTCCAAGTGAATTTAAAAAATCACCTGCGGTTCCAGTTGGTGGTTCCATAGGAATAAAATGCAAAAACTTGTTGGCTCCAAATACTACTAATAAAAGCCCTAAAACAATTCTGATGATTTTTGTGAACTGAGAATTCATAGATATATTGATTTACTGATTACTAATATGGTAAAAATACTATTAAATAATTACTTATTTTACAATTAGTTAGCTGTTTTTGTAAACATTTTATAGTTCATAAAGTTTAAAGTCTTTGCAATTGTAACATTTTGCTAATGAAAACTACTAATTCAAAAAAACAATAATCAAATGAAAGCACACGAAATAGATTACCATATTTATGGTGAAGAAATGCAATACGTAGAAATCGAACTCGATCCACAAGAAATTGTAGTAGCTGAATCGGGCAGTTTTATGATGATGGACAACGGCATCAAGATGGAAACCATTTTTGGTGATGGTTCACAACAACAAAGCGGGCTATTTGACAAATTGCTATCGGCCGGAAAAAGAGTTTTAACAGGCGAAAGTTTGTTCATGACGGCTTATCTCAATCAAAACAATACTAAAAGCAAAGTGTCTTTTGCCTCACCTTATCCTGGTAAAATTGTTGCTATCGACTTGACTCAATTTGGAGGAAAATTTGTTTGTCAAAAAGATTCATTTTTATGCGCTGCTAAAGGCGTTTCGGTAGGAATTGAATTTTCTAAAAAAATTGGTCGTGGTCTTTTTGGTGGTGAAGGTTTTATCATGCAAAAAATAGAAGGTGATGGAATGGCATTTGTGCATTCTGGCGGAACGTTGGCCAAAAAAGAATTAGCTGCTGGCGAAATACTTAAAGTAGACACTGGCTGTATCGTTGGTTTTAGTAAAGACGTCGATTATGACATCGAATTCATTGGCGGTATCAAAAACACTATTTTTGGTGGAGAAGGAATGTTTTACGCTACTTTGCGCGGACCAGGAACCGTATACATTCAATCATTACCATTTAGTCGATTGGCTGATAGAATTATTGCTTCGGCACCTAAAGCGGGCGGAAACGGACGTGAAGAAGGAAGCCTTTTAGGTGGAATAGGTAGGCTGTTGGATGGCGATAATCGATTTTAATAAAAAAGCGGCTTAAATAAGCCGCTTTTTTATTTACTTAAACTTTTAATCCCCATATTAAAGAGTGCAAACGCTTGTATGTCGGCACTTTCTTGTATGGTAGACGAAAGCGATTTTCCTGCGCCATGTCCTGCATTAACGTCAATTCGAATTAATGTTGGATTGGTTCCAGTTTGCTTATCCTGTAATTCGGCAGCAAATTTGAAACTATGTGCTGGAACTACTCTATCATCATGATCTCCAGTTGTAACCAAAGTAGCCGGATATTGAATTCCTGATTTAACATTATGAACAGGCGAATATCCTTTCAAATAATTAAACATTTCTTTAGAATCATCGGCAGTTCCGTAATCATAAGCCCAGCCTGCACCAGCCGTAAATTTGTGATAACGCAACATGTCCAACACTCCTACAGCTGGTAGAGCTACTTTTATCAAATCTGGACGTTGAGTCATAACAGCACCCACTAACAAACCACCGTTTGAGCCACCTTTGATTGCCAAATAGTCTTTGGATGTATATTGTTGTTTAATTAAATATTCGGCCGCAGCAATAAAATCATCAAACACATTTTGTTTTTGCATTTTGGTCCCTGCATCGTGCCATTTTTTCCCGTATTCGCCACCGCCACGCAAATTGGCAACCGCATATACTCCGTTATTTTCCAACCAAACCGCATTGGCTACACTAAAAGATGGTGTCAGACTAATATTAAATCCACCATAACCGTACAAAATAGTTGGGTTTTTACCATCCAGCTTCAATCCTTTTTTGTAAGTGATAATCATCGGAATTTTGGTTCCGTCTTTAGAAGTATAAAACACTTGTTTGGATTCGTAATTTTCTGAATTGAAGTCAACATTTGGTTTTTTGTACAAATCAGAAACTCCAGTTTTAACATTGAACGAATAAGTAGCGCCTGGAGTAATATAATTGGTAAACGAATAATACAAAACTTCTTCTTTCTTTTTACCTCCAAATCCACCAGCAGTTCCAATGCCTGGCAAACGAATTTCGCGAACTAACTTACCTGTCATATCGTATTGCGAAACATAGGAAATTGCATCTTTCATATAATTCGCAAAAACATAACCTCCGCCAGTAGATGCATTCAAGACATTTTCTGTTTCTGGAATAAAATCGACCCAATTTTTTGGATCTTTATTTGAAATTGTAAAAGAAACCACTCTATTATTCGGTGCTTTATAATCGGTTTCCATGTAAAATGTCGTTCCGATATTATCAATGATATTGTGGTTGTTGTCAAAATTATTAATCAAATTAACGATTGAACTGTTGGGTTTTGACAAGTCTTTGTAATACAACTCGTTGCCAGTAGTTGAATTAGCCGCAGAAATAATAAGGTAATTTTCGTCTTCGGTAACACCTCCGCTCACATACCTTCTCTTTTCATTTAATCCAAAAATTACTTCATCTTCTTTTTGAGAAGTCCCCATTTTATGGTAATACAATTTATGCTGGTCGGTTTTGGCCGAAAGCTCGCTACCTTTAGGTTTGTCATAACTTGAGTAGTAGAAACCTTCATTTTTATACCAAGAAACACCGCTAAACTTCACATCAAGAATTGTTTCTCCGATTATTTTTTTGGTCAAAGCATCCATCACAATCACTTTGCGCCAATCGCTACCACCTTCTGAAATAGAGTACGCTACCAACGACCCATCTTTAGAAAAATCAACTCCTCCCAACGATGTACTTCCGTCTTTAGAAAATGTATTTGGGTCTAAAAAAACTTCTTCTTTTCCCCACTTGTTTTTTCTCCACAAAACCGATTGATTTTGAAGACCGTCATTTTTATAAAAATAAGTAAAATCACCTTCCACAAAGGGAGCGCTAATTTTTTCGTAGTTCCACAATTTTTCCAATCGCCCTTTGATGGCATTTCGATACGGAATTTTCTCGAGGTAACTGTACGTTTGCTCATTTTGCTTTTTTACCCAATCAGCGGTTTCAGGCGAACGATCATCTTCAAGCCATCGATAAGGATCATTTACTTTAGTTCCGAAATAGTCATCTACTTGATTACCTTTTTGAGTTGTAGGATAATCCATACCTGTTAGTTTTAACGACCCTGATTGTGCATTGGCTATCATTGAAAAAAGAATTAATCCAATATTTATTGATTTTTTCATGTTTAGTTGTTTTAAACAAATATAGCAATAAGATTGTTTTAGCTGAATTGAGGTTTTAAAATTTTAACACTTATATCGATAAATTAAGCCCAAACACAATATTTCTACCCATATTCGGAATTCCATCTGTTTTTAATCTCGAAAGATGAGAAACATAATTTCTGTTGAGCAAATTATTGATATTAAAATGCAATTCAATCGCCACTTTTGACAAAACCATTTTTCCTCCTAAAGCCATATTGAATAGTGTATAATCATTAGTTTTTGTTTCAAATTGACCAATATTATTTTGCTGTAAGAAATGCTCCATATTAAACGAAATGAAATTTCCTTTGAACGTTTTACCATCATTAAATTCGGCTCTTAAACCAGCGTTCACTTTGTTGGCAGGAAGTAATGGCAAATACTCTGAGTTACTTTTTTTGCCTGTTACACTTTCAAAACTTGAAGTAATATGCAACCAATCCAAAGGATGCGGATGAAAATGAATTCCGGCTTCACCACCATACAACTGCGCATTATCTTGAACATAATTGTACACATCATTACCTTCGATAACATTTCCTGTAGGTTGAATAAAAATATAGTTGTTGATGTGATTGTAAAATCCATTCACAAAAAACTCAAAATGCGATGATTTGAATTCTACGTTTACATCAGTTTGAATGTTTTGTTCATTTTTTAACTCTGGATTTCCAATTTCATAACGATTGCTTCCTTCGTGAACACCATTGGATGTTAGTTCTGCTAAATTCGGCGCTCTAAATCCAGAAGCTACATTCAACCTGAAAATAAAGTTTTCTATAGAATTATTTTTATAGCCTAATGAAGCATTAAAACTTGAAAAAGATTTATCAATCGATTGGAAATAACCTTCTTCACTTTCCGTTCCATGCGTTTGTGTGGTAATTTTTCTGTTATCAAAACGTAATCCTGCTTGTAATGTGTTTTTTTTCCATTCGGTCAATGCGGTTCCGAATACTCCAAAATCATTTACATCAGCATCTGGAATAAGAATTTCTTCACCAAAATTTCGATTGGTTTGACTCATTCCTTGTACTCCAAAAATGCTTTCGATTTTACCGATTTTAGGTGAATAATATTTCACATCATAATTGAATGTGTTCAATTTCATATTCAAAACAGGAATGTTACTGTCTTCAAACTCACTGCGATCATTAGTAATAAACCCAGCATTTGCTTCTAATTTTGATTGATTTAAATAAATTATATTATTCCAACTAATCACATGGTTTTTTACACCTTGTCTGGGAAATTCTGGTTTCTTATCTGTTGTTTGAACTGCAAAACCTTCTTCTGGAATTCCGAGATTTAGTTTGTTAAAATTGTAACGAATGGTACTTGAAACTCTTGAGTTAGAAAAACCAAATGCGGTTTTAAAATCGGTTTCATTAAAACGCGTGTTGGTCACTCTATTGGAATCGGCTGTTTTATAATCGGAATGCGTATCGTATTTTAAACGTGTCAAAAACTTCCATTTTTCGGTAGAAGTACTGACACCAAAATTGGAGCTACTGCCGTGTGTGTTTGAGAAAAACTTTTGATTGAAATTGCCTTTTACAGTATGGGGAGTCGCAAATTTTTCAGTATTAAAATACAAGACGCCTCCCAAAGCATCTGAACCATATAATAGTGAAGCTGGACCTTTGATTACCTCAACACTTTCAACACCAGCATCATTCAAACCCAAACCATGTTCTTCACCAAATTGTTGATTTTCTAAGCGAACACCTTGCGTGTAAACTAAAACACGATTGCCGCTCAACCCTCGAATTACAGGCTTCCCAATAGAAACTCCTGTGGAAACTTGCGAAACTCCAGGAATCGTTGACAATCCTTCGATCAACGTTGTAGCGCCTTTTTGTTGTAGTTCTTTTACGGTTTGATGTTCTACTTTCATCACATTTTGCGACTGCAATTTGTTGAAAGCAGTTGACACAATTACTTCATCCATGTGCTCTTCGCTTTCTAGTAAAGTAACGTCAACTACAACCGTGCTCCCCGAAAATGAAACAGATTTCGATTGGGTCGCATAGCCAATGAAAGAAATAATTACTTTATGATTGCCGTTTGGAATTGCGTTTATGGTGTAGTTTCCTTTTTCATTTGAAATAGTTTCTTTGTGGAGTTCGGGCAAAATGATAGTGGCTCCACTGATTGGATTATTGTCTTTATCGACAATTGTTCCTGTTACTTTATTTTGAGCAAATACAATAGAAGTTAGCCCCAAAAATAAGGCCATGAAAATTGATTTCATATAAATGATTTTATTGTTAAAAATTAAAAAATAGTGTTCAATTCAATTAAAGAATCAAACTAACTGTAATCTTGAATTAAACAATAAAACGCGGTGGAGCCCGAAGAGCAAAAAGGCTTCCTTTAAAAAATTGGGTGATTTGTTTGGAATAGAAAAACGAATAAGAATAAGTAGTTTCGTTTTTCTGATAATCAAAATGAAATATTGATGTTGCATCGAAATTACCAAAAGTAAACTCACACACAAAACAATGTTCTAACTCATGACTATGCGTAAATTGGGTTTGATTTTCGGCGTAATGATGATGGCATTTCTCTTTTGAAAAATCTTCGATAAGGTGATGAAAAGAATGCGCTGATTGAATTAGCATAGCAGCCAAAACAATCAATCCTAAACTAAAACTTCGAAGTAGGTAGTTTTTTCTCATCAAGGCAAATGTAGCGATCATTACTTAAAAAATCGTTTGTATTAACAATTTTTTTAATTGCCAACACAAACGATTTATGAAAATCTTTGTTCGGTTACACCAATCCGTTCGCTACCAAATATTCAGCAATTTGAATAGTATTGGTTGCGGCTCCTTTTCTTAAATTATCTGAAACTATCCACATATTTAGGGAATTCGGTTGGCTTTCGTCGCGACGAATACGACCTACAAAAACATCGTCTTTTCCTTGGGCGAATAACGCCATTGGATACGTGAATGTGTCTAAATTGTCCTGTACAACAACTCCTGGTGTATGATGTAAAATATCGCGTACTTCACTTACATTGAAATCACGCTCAAACTCTACATTTACCGCTTCACTGTGTCCGCCCACAACTGGAACTCTTACAGCAGTTGCTGTAACAGCGATGGTTTTGTCGTCTAAAATCTTTTGGGTTTCGCGTACCAATTTCATTTCTTCTTTGGTGTAGCCATTTTCTTCAAAACTATCACAGTGTGGAATAGCATTGCGGTGAATTTGGTATTTGTAAGCCATTTCACCTTGTACTCCAGCGTATTCATTTTCGAGTTGTTGTACCGCTTTTACTCCGGTTCCAGTGATGGATTGGTAGGTAGAAACTATGACTCTTTTGATTTTGTATTTTTTGTGTAATGGAGCAAGAACCATTACCATTTGAATCGTTGAACAATTGGCGTTGGGAATAATTTTGTCGTCTTTAGTCAATAAATTTGCATTGATTTCAGGAACGATTAGTTTTTTGGTAGGGTCCATGCGCCAAGCCGATGAATTATCGATAACCGTAGTTCCGACTTCGGCAAATTTGGGAGCCCAAGCCAATGAGGTTTCGCCACCAGCCGAAAACAAGGCAATATCAGGACGCATTTCGACTGCGGTTTGCAAACCTACCACAGTGTAATTGGTTCCTTTCCAATCAATTTGTTTTCCGACCGATTTTTCGGAAGCGACTGGAATTAATTCGGTTACGGGAAAATTTCGTTCGGCTAAAACTTGAAGCATTACTTCGCCAACCATTCCGGTTGCGCCCACTACAGCAACTTTCATATCAGTATATTTAAAATTTAGGAAGTACAAAAGTAGAGAGAAAATTGTTTGAAAAATAAAAATTTTGAATATTCAACTTGGAATTTTGAATGTTGAATTTTTTGACACCAAAAGTCCTTAAAAAAACGATTGCCCTAGCCCAGATAGCAGTGGAAAGCCCGCAAGACTAAAAAGTAGTTTTTTGTTGACTTGCAAGAGCGACCAACGGAAGCTTTTGGAAGACTTACAAAAACACTTTGTAGGCTGAGGACTTGCAACGGATAGCTGGATGAGCTACTGATTGCTTCGTCGTTCCTCCTCGCAATGACTGGCTACTTTACTCTTAGAAACAGAAAAACCACCCGAGTCAACGAGTGGTTTAGTTAGAATATGTATGTAGCGGTTGGTTATTTTTTTAACAAATCGCGGATTTGAGTCAACAATTCTTCTTGAGTTGGACCTGCTGGTGCAGCTGGAGCTTCTTCTTCTTTTTTCTTCATGCTGTTCATGGCTTTTACCAACATGAAAATTACAAATGCAATTACTATGAAGCTGATGACTGCGGCTAAGAATTTACCGTATAAAATTCCGCCATCCGTTTTTAGTTCGGCTAAATTAGCCACTTTTGCAGCTTTTAACGCTGGATCTAATAATGCTGGCGTGATTACATCAGACACTAATGAATTAACAATGGCGCCAAAAGCAGCACCGATAATTACTCCGACCGCTAGGTCCATTGCATTACCTTTTGCGATAAAATCTTTGAATTCGGACATCATTCCCATGAGTTATAGTTTTAATTGGTTAATGACGCTAAATTAAATAAAAATTCAATACATTAACATAATTTTTGTAGAATTTAAACTACTCTCTATAAAAATTCGTTTTACTCTTTGCGAAATACTAGTCATGATTTCGTAAGGAATCGTACCCAATTGTTGGGCAATAAGTTGCACTGAAGAATCTTTCAAAAGATGATGAAAAGTTTTACTCTTTAATGAAGCAGCTATTAAAAACCCCTTTGTTTGTGTTAACTTTTACAATATAACTTCCTGCTTGTAAGTTTGAAACGTCAACTTTCTCTTCTGGGTTAATAACCGTATGGATTTGCTGTCCTAAAAGATTATAAATCATTAAACTTTGGATTTCAATTGTCTGTTTGTAATTTATATTTAGAATATCTGTGACTGGATTTGGATAAATTGCAAAATAGTCATCAAACTCATAAGTATCATTATTCAAAACCTGAAAAGTTGAAGTAGCTGTATTGGTTACAATCGGAAAGTTATAATCAAAATAGATACTAGCTGAATTACTGATTGTATTACCAGCAACTAAAGTTGATTTTGTTTTAATTTTAAAAACCACATACCCATCATTATTGGCATCATCAAAAGGAAGATTGATGTTTTCAAAAATGAATTCTACTTTATTAGGATTAGTAATTCTTGCAACACAACTGTGTGATGCATCCGTAATTTGCAATGTTGTTAAATCAAATTTTGTGGTATCAATCATATCTTTAACTACAACATTTTGTGCAAAAAATGTTCCTGTATTTTCAAAACGAATTTGATAGTGTACATATTCGCCAATCATATTAGTGTTTATGGTTGCTCCTTCCAAACATGTTTTATCATTCGGATCAGAAGAATTTACAACCGTTTGACACAATGAAAAAGCATTATCACCCAGAGTTTCATCTGTATTCAATCCATTTACCACAACACTATAAATCAAAATATCCCCCGAATTTACAGCAGGTGTTTCCATTGGTGAGTTTAGATTAAATACCACTTCTATTTGACCTGTTTGAAATGGGGCAAGGCTACCAATGTTCCAATTAAGCACTCCCGATCCCTGAGATGCAGGGGTTATATCTGCAAAAACATAATCTAAGATGGCATCATTAAAATTAAAAGCAATACTGACATTTTCAACCATGTTGCCCTTGTTTTTGATTTTTATTTTATAGGTCGCATTAAAACCCGGAATTGCCCAGCTAAAAGGAACCACAACCACTTCCAAATCATGATGAACACCATTTGGAGTAATACAAAAATTTTGAGTAAAAGGACTTGTCGAAGAAGGAAAACTTATTGTTGCTGTGGTAGGAGAGACAGTAAAATAGTTTGGATTTTCTAATTGCGGTGTTATAATGTGTGTACCTTCCTGGACCGCAAAGGAATAATCGTCAAAACCATTAGAAATTATACTCCCTTCAATAGTTGGGCTAAAAATATTAAACTTTAAATGAGGATAATCTGGTTCGGAAATATCACAACCGTTACCATCTACATCTATTTTTTTATTTCCTTGAATAGTATAAAAAGTACCTCCAGGAGTAAAACCACAATAACTGTTTACCTGACACTGAAACGAAGGATAGCCGAATTGACTTAGTTTTTGTTGAACATAAGCTATATCTTCATCATCAGCGCAAATATATGATATATTTGTATTCAATGTAAATTGCAGTGAAGTCCAACTGACATTATTGTTTTTTATAAAAAGCGATGTTATATTGTTCGAACTACAATTCAAACTTTGCAAATAACTTGAATCACTCACATCTAAAGTGTCTAAACCATTATTATTACATGTCAACAATTGCAAATTAGTCAAGCCGTTTACATTTAAAGCATCTAAACTATTTGCCTCACAACGCAAATTTTGTAAACTCGTCAAGCCACTCACATTTATACTTTCCAATTGATTATTAAAACAAACCAATTCCCGTAAATTAATCAAACCGCTTGCATTTAAACTTGTTAATGAATTATTATAACAAAGCAATCGTCGTAGATTGATCAAACTACTCACATTTAAATTAGTTAAAACATTATGATTGCAAAACAAAAATTGCAAATTAATCAAACCACTCACATCTAAACTAGTTAATTGATTCGCATTACAAAATAATGTTTTTAGATTAGTAAAACCATCAACACCTATCAGGCTGGATATATTAGAAGTTCCAACATTCAAATAGGTTATCATATCTGCCTCACTCACCTGAATTTCTCCATCACCATTTGTATCAATCGAATTGTATGTTGACACAACACCAGTGGTAGCATTTGGTGTTGCTGTGGAAGCTATTTGATTAACCGAGCTTGCCAGTAACAACTTGGCTTTAAAATTGGCATCTGGTATATTGACAATTTGTGCGGAAATAATTGTCAATGATAATAAACTTAACAGAGTAAAAAACTTTTTCATACACTATAAATATTTGAAAGCCAAAGGTAAATATTTTTTAAAGAAAATTATTCTCTATAAAAAATTCGTTTTACTCTTTGCGAAATACTGGTCATAATTTCGTACGGAATGGTTTCTAATTGTTGGGCAATAAGTTGCACCGAAGGATCTTTTCCGAAGATGATGACTTCGTTTCCTTCTTTGCAATCAATATCGGTTACATCAACCATGAGCATGTCCATACAAACACTTCCAACGATGTGAGCTTTTTTGTTTTTTATTGTAACATAACCCACCCCATTGCCCAAATGACGCGAAATTCCATCGGCATAACCAATAGGAATTGTGGCAATTTTAGTAGTTTTAGTTGCGATAAAACGACGGCTGTAGCCAACACTCTCGCCTGCTTCAATGGTACGAATTTGTGAAATAATCGATTTGAGCGTACCTACGTTTTCAAGGTATTTTTGCTCTTCTTCATCATTGGAAACTCCGTACAAACCAATGCCCAATCGCACCATATCGTATTGTGCTTGTGGAAAATTGGAAATCCCCGAAGAGTTTAAAATATGACGAATCGGTTTGATGTTGAGTTCGGTCATCAATTGCATTGATAGTTGGTCGAACAATTTGATTTGCGATAAGGTAAAGTCGATATGTTGCATATCGTCGCTTGCCGCCAAATGCGAGAGAATACTTTTGACTTGAACGGTTTTATTGTCTTTGAGTTTGGCAATTAACTCCGTTATATTTTCTTCTTCAAATCCCAAACGGTGCATTCCTGTATCAATTTTAATGTGGATTGGGAAGTTTTTGAGTTTTTTTTGTTCGGCCAATTTCAGAAAAGCATTCAACCCTTTAATGGAATAAATTTCGGGTTCCAAATGGTATTGAATCATCGCCGCAAAACTCGTGCTTTCTGGATTTAACACCATTATTGGTAATTCAATTCCAGCATTTTTGAGCGCAATTCCTTCATCGGCAAAAGCCACACCCAAATAATCTACTTTGTGATGCGAGAGTAATTTGGCTATTTCATAACCACCATTACCATAACCAAATGCCTTAACCATCACCATCATTTTGGTGGCTGGTTTGAGTCGCGATTTATAGTAATTTAAGTTATGACTAATGGCGTTGAGATTGATTTCGAGAACCGTTTCGTGATTTTTTTCCTCTAATAAAGAAACGATTTCCTCAAAATGAAAATGACGTGCGCCTTTGATTAATATGGTTTCGTTTTCAAATGGAATTTTATCTATTTCGTTAATAAAATGATTGGTTGAAGGAAAGGCCAAGCAATTCGGAAACTTATTCTTAAAGCTCGAAATCGTCTCACCAATAGCAATCACACGATTGATTTTATTGGAAATAATCAATTGAGATACTTTTGAATACAATTCTTCGGTAATCAATCCGCTTTGAAAAATATCGGAAAGAAGTAAGGTTTTCTTTTTGTATTGTTTTTGACTTTCTAAAAAATCGAGTGCAATTTTGAGCGACTGAAAATCAGAACTATAACTATCGTCTATCAACATCGTATTGTTGATGCCATTTTTAACTTTCAAACGCATTTCTACCGGATACAACAATGCCATTCGATCTTGAATCGTATTTTGTTCGTAGCCTAAATACAGCATCACCATCAAACATTGAATTGCATTTTCAACCGATGCTTGATCTTGAAACGGAATGACGATTTTGAAACACAATTTATCGTACGTAATTTTCAACTCTGTTTGATCACCATTTTCTTTCGCGATGATAAAAACGTCGGCTTTACCATCATCGGAACTCCACGTAAACGTCTTGATTTTTGGATTCAAGAACGCTTCTATCGTGCGATTTTTATTCATAATCAACACATTGACAGAAGTAAAAAGCTTCAATTTTTCTTTGATTTTTTCGCCTGCATCGTGAAAGCCCTCGTCGTGCGCCGAACCAATATTGGATAAAACTCCGATGGTGGGTTGAATGATTTTTTGGAGGTTTTCCATTTCGCCCACTGTTGAAATTCCAGCTTCGAAAATGCCGAGATTGTGTTTTTCATTGATGCCCAAAACCGAAAGCGGAACACCAACTTGCGAATTGTAACTTTTGGGCGAGCGAATAATATTGTAATCTGGACTCAGTAAAAAATTCAACCATTCTTTGATGATGGTTTTTCCATTGCTTCCTGTAATTCCGATAATTGGAAAGTCGAAATCACTACGGTACGAAGCAGCGTATGTTTGTAGTGCTTCTAAGGTATTTTCAACAACCAAAAAATTAGCTTTTCCTGTGAGATTTTCTGGAATGTGATTGACTACAAAATTAAAAACACCAATTTCAATGAGTTGCTCAATGTAGTGATGACCATCGTGATTGGGTCCAACAATGGCAAAAAACAAAGTGCTTTCGCTGTTTTGCAACGAACGACTATCGATGGATATATTGTCGATAATAGCAATAGCATTAGCGCCATTGAAATGCGCTTTGATGATGGGAGTGATATTTCGGATGGATACCGTCACTAGCGACTATTTTTGGTTGTCTTCAGAGACGTTTTCAGGATCGTTTACAATCATATTTTCGCGCATGGCCTTGAAATAAGCTGCACGACTCAACGGTTCGTATTCTTCCGTTTCACCTAACAAAACTAAATTATCGTTGTCGGCTTTTCGGAAACTGTAATGTGCTAAATTACCAGTTCGGGTGCAAACAGCATGCACTTTGGTCACGTATTCGGCAGTTGCCATGAGCGCGGGCATTGGTCCGAATGGGTTCCCTTTAAAATCCATATCCAAACCAGCAACGATTACACGAATGCCAGAGTTGGCCAAATCGTTACAAATTTTTACAATTTCGTCATCAAAAAACTGTGCTTCATCAATTCCAACTACATCACAACCTTGAGCCAAAATAGCAATGTTGGCTGCTGCTGGAACAGGTGTAGAACGGATTTCATTTTTGTTGTGAGAAACCACCATTTCCTCGTCGTAACGTGTATCAATAGCAGGCTTGAAAATCTCTACTTTCTGTTTGGCGAACTGTGCTCTTTTTAATCTTCGGATGAGTTCTTCGGTTTTTCCAGAGAACATCGAACCACAGATGACTTCGATCCAACCAAACTGTTCTTTATGATTTACTGTATTTTCGAGAAACATTTTGTATTTTTCACGTATTAATTTGAATACTTTTTATTACTTTGTAACGCAAACAAAAATATTAAATTTACTCAAGCAACTCATCATAATTCTTTAAACTTATGAAAAAAAGATTGGAAGCCGAATTACTCAGCATTGCCCACCGAATTTTGAAATTGAAAAACAAATCGGAAGTCGACCAATTGTATCATGAAACACAAAAACTGTACGAAGCGTTGACCGTTTTAAAATTTTATAGCGATAATTATGAGCAGGTTAAATCGGAAATTGCAGTTGATGATTTGGAAGAAAAACTGAGTGCTTCGCTTGAAATAAAAACACCAGAAACACCAATCGTTGTAGCTGAACCTATTGCTATAGAAGAACCAAAAGAAGAAGTAATAGCCGAAACTAAGGAAGAAGTTGTTGAGGAAGAAGTTGTTTCTGAAGCAACATCAGAAGAAGAAACCATTGTTGTTGGTGAAATCACATTGGAAGAAGAGGAAGAAATTGAAGAAGTTGGAGAACAACCTGAAGAGGAAACAGAAGTAAAAAGCGACATTGATTTTGCTGCTATGTTTGAATTGGCTGCTGAAAGTCCGAATGAAATTGAAGATGAAAAACCAGTTGTAGAAGAAGTAAAAGCCGAAACCAAGCAAATTTCGTTTGAAGAATTGTTGGGCGAAAATTATAACGAGCCTGTTTTTGTAAAACCAAATGACATTACAAAACCCATTTCCAAAAAGGAAAAAATAGAAGAAAAAAGCGACGTTATAGTAGATCGCGAAGAAGGAAAACCGCTTTCATTGAACGACAAGCTATCCAAAACCATCAACATTGGTTTGAACGACCGCATGGGATTTGTAAAATTTTTATTTGGCGACAGCACTGAAGATTACAACCGCGTTTTATCGCAATTGAACACGTTTAGTACTTTCGAAGAAGCCAAAGATTTTATCGAAGAAATCATCAAGCCTGATTACAACAATTGGGAAGGCGCTGACGAATTTGCCGAACGATTTATTGGACTTGTAGAGAAGAAATTTTTATAACCATTTTTAAACACAGAGATTCGCTTTTTGCACTATAAAATCTGTGTTTTTTGTGTCTTTTTATGTCAAAATTATATATAGTCCCTACGCCCATTGGCAATCTCGACGACATGACTTTTAGAGCGATCACTGTTTTGAAAGAAGCCGATTTGATTTTGGCCGAAGACACGCGCACTAGTGGTAAATTATTGAAACATTTTGATATTACCACGCACATGCACAGCCATCACATGCATAACGAGCACAAAACGGTTGAAAATATTATTGCACGATTAAAAAGTGGCGAAACCATAGCACTAATTTCGGATGCAGGAACACCAGCGATTTCCGATCCTGGATTTTTACTCACCCGTGCTTGTGTAGAAAACAACATCGAAGTGGATTGTTTGCCTGGCGCAACGGCTTTTGTTCCAGCTTTGGTGAATAGCGGTTTACCCAACGATCGCTTTGTATTTGAAGGTTTTTTGCCTGAAAAAAAAGGACGACAAACACGTTATTTGGCTTTAACAGAAGAAACTCGCACCATGATTTTTTATGTTTCACCACACAAGTTAGTCAAAACGTTAGCCGAATTTGTACAGTATTTTGGAGCAGAACGACAAATCTCGATTTCCAGAGAATTGAGCAAATTGCACGAAGAAACCATCCGCGGAACGGCGCAAGAAGTACTAAAACATTTTGAAACCAAAGCGCCGAAAGGTGAAATTGTGGCTGTGGTTGGTGGGAAGAAATAGGTTTTTAGTGATGAGTGATGAGTGATGAGTGATGAGTGATGAGTGATGAGTATTTGAAAACTGAGTTTTTGACTAAATTATTATATTTTTTATATTAAATCCTTTAAAAGACAGAATTAAAAATCTGTGCCAATCCGTTTCATCTGTGTTCCAAAAATATTTTTATATTTGTTAAAAGTTACAAGCCAAAATAACCATTAAACACCTTTATCATGCGTTGGAATATTACCTCTAAGCCCGAAAAACAAAAAGTTCAGCAACTGCAAAACGAACTTCAAGTAGACGAAATCATTGCGGCATTATTAATACAGCGTGGCATTGAAACCTTTGACCAAGCGCGTACTTTTTTTCGTCCTACGTTAAATGATTTGCACAATCCGTATTTGATGAAAGACATGGACAAAGCCGTGACTCGAATCGAAAAAGCAATTGAAAATCAAGAAAATATTCTCGTTTTTGGCGATTATGATGTAGATGGAACCACTGCTGTTTCTCTTGTTTCTTCCTACTTGAAAAGTTTTTACCCCAATATTGATACATATATTCCTGATCGTTATGACGAAGGTTATGGCATTTCATATAAAGGAATTGATTACGCCGACGACAACGGAATTTCGTTAATTATTGCACTTGATTGTGGTATTAAAAGTATCGATCATATCGCTTACGCAAATAACAAAAATATCGATTTCATCATTTGTGACCACCATCGCCCTGGCGACGAATTGCCTAATGCTGTGGCTGTGCTCGACCCAAAACGCGACGACTGTAGTTATCCTTACGACGAATTATGTGGTTGTGGTGTTGGTTTTAAACTCGTGCAAGCGTTGGCACAAAATCGCAACCAAACTATAGATGATTTGATTCCGTATCTCGATTTGGTAGCTACAGCCATTGCTGCCGATATTGTTCCGATGACGGGCGAAAACCGTGTGTTAGCGAAGTTTGGCCTGGAAGTAATTAACTCGAATCCGCGGCCTGGAATTAAAGCTTTAATTCAAAATGTAAAAAAGAAAACACTCTCCATTACTGATGTGGTTTTCATCATTGCACCACGAATCAACGCTGCCGGACGCATTAAACACGGCAACGAAGCGGTTGCATTGTTGACTGAATTTAATTTGAATCAAGCCGAACAATTTGCCTCTGAAATTGAGCAACACAACTCCGACCGAAAAGATTTGGACAAACAAATTACCATAGAAGCCTTAGCACAAATTGAAACCAATAACGAACAAGAAAACTTTACAACAGTTGTTTATCAAGAAAACTGGCATAAAGGCGTGATTGGAATTGTGGCCTCTCGTCTTACAGAAACGTATTATCGCCCTACGATTGTTTTTACAAAAAGCGGCGACAAACTAGCGGCTTCAGCACGTTCGGTAAAAGGATTTGACATATACAATGCGTTGGAAGCATGTTCGGAACATTTGGAACAATTTGGCGGTCACATGTATGCGGCTGGAATGACGTTAAAAGAGGAAAACTATCTCGCGTTCAAAAATGCATTTGAAAAAGTGGTTCGTGAGACTATAACTCCAGAATTGCTTATTCCTGAAATTGCCATTGATGCCGAAATTTTATTGACCGACATTCATCCAAAATTCATTCGATTGGTGAATCAATTTGAGCCATTTGGTCCGCAAAATATGACGCCCGTTTTTTTATCAAAACAATTAAAAGATACTGGTTATGCCAAAACATTAGGCCAAAATGATGAACATTTAAAGCTTTTTGTGAAGCAAAACGACTCCGAAGGATTTGGAGCAATTGGTTTTGGATTAGGAAAGAAATTGGAAATCACAAAAAACCAAAACCCATTTGATGCTGTGTATTGTGTTGATGAAAATGAATTTAACGGTAATCTAACGGTTCAACTTCGAGTGAAAGACCTAAAATAAATTAACATTTGTTCATCATAAATACGTATTTTTGAATCCTAATTTGTATTGTTTATGAAACAGATTCTCATCATTATATTGATTGTAATTGTATTGATTTTTGGTTACAATTGTTACAGTGACTACCAACGTTTTCATTCGCCAGGAACCGATTATGTGAGTGCTAAAAAAATCGATTTGAACTACCATGACAAAGTTACTTTACTTAACTATTATCAAGCTATAGAAGACGTAAATGGTTTTGTACGTTTAGCATGGTAAAATCGCAGACTCAAGAATCTAACGCAATTTTAAGACAGAAAAATAACTTAAAATTGTAGTATGAAAACAACGTACAAAAGACTCAATCGTCAAGACAGAATTCAGATTGAAAAACTCATCTATGCAAAGAAGTGTTTGAAAGAAATTGCTTCTACTCTATCAGTACATCCAAGTACTATTTCTAGGGAACTAAAACGACTCAAAAAAGGAGCTTATGACAACCTAAAAGCAGAGAAAAATTATGTACATAATCTACTCGATAGAAGACTCGGAAAATCCAAAATTGAGAGTAATCCAAAACTCAAAAATTTTGTATATTCACATCTAGAAAAGCATTGGTCT
>JAEUTY010000019.1 GCA_016787805.1 Flavobacterium sp.
CCCCAAATAATCAACTGATTATCTTCGGTGACTTTAATAGGTTGAAATTGCGGATTTTCAGGCATTAAATACACACCGTCTTTTTCTATTTTGATGCGTTTTACGGTAAATTCACCATCAATAAAGCAAACGGCAATCTTGTTGTTTTGGGGTTCAATGCTGCGGTCAATCACCAGAATATCGCCATCGTCAATACCCGCACCAATCATCGAGGTTCCCGACGCTTTGGCATAAAAAGTCGCTTCGCGGTTTTTGACCAACACGTTGTCTAAACTAATCCGCGTTTCGTCAAAATCAGCCGCTGGCGATGGAAAACCCGCTTTGATGCCACCCGCAATAAACGGCAGTTCGTGGCTGTTTTCAAAATCCGGAAGGAAGAATGTTATTTTGTTTTTTGACATTTTTTTTTGAACCATATAAGACATATAAGAAAACTATAATTTTATATGAACTTACATGCCTTATATGGTTAACATTTTATGGTTAGTATTTCGTTAAAATTTGTGGTGTATTTAGGAGACAAATGGTCCTGCTTCATCGTCCACGTGCGCTCTAAATCTTGACTAGCCAATTTGATTTTGCGTTCGCCGGTGCGTTTATGAAAATCATCAATCACTTGCATTAATTTTTGGTGCTTCGGATTTTCTTCTTCAAACAACTGAAATTGCTTGGCGTTTTCCGGAATGATATCAGTTACAATCACACCCGCCTTTTTGTAAATTTCGCCTTCTTCAAATACTTTTTCTAGCATTTGCACAGCTGCTGAACTGATGGTAATGTTAGAGTTACTGGCAAACGGCAGGGTTTCCAAACGGTAAAACGAATACCGATCACGTTGGATTTTGTGATGGTCTTTGCGCAAGTACAAAATTACCGCATTGCAACACGACTGCTGTTTGCGTAATTTCTCGGCACAGACTGTAGCAAAGGTCGAAACGCGTTCTTTCATTTCGCTCAACGTGGTGATGTTGCCCGCAAAACTTCGGGTAATGGCAATGTTTTTTCGGGCTTTGGGTTCTTCTATTTCCAAAACCGATTCGCCCAGCAATTCCAATCGCAACCGCAAGCCAACCACACCCATTTCTTTCTTGATAAACGCTTCGTTGTGTGCTAAAGTAAAATCGTAGGCAGTAAAAATTTGTTGGGCTTTCATCTTTTTACTCAACCGAAAACCAATACCCCAAACGTCTTCAATTTTCGTCCACTTCAAGGCTTTGATGCGTTTTTCATCATTGTCGATTAGGTAAACACCATTCGTTTTTTCGGGAAATTTACGCGCAATTTTATTGGCTACTTTCGAGAGGGCTTTCGTAGAGGCAAATCCAACCGAAATCGGGATGCTCAACCATTTCAGTGTACGTTTTTTCATCTCCAAACCGTACGAAAAATAATCGGGAATTGGCATGCCGTCAAAGTTCAAAAAGGCTTCGTCTATGCTGTACACTTCTACATTCGGAGTAAATCCTTCCAAAATTTTCATCACCCGATTACTCAAATCACCATACAACGCATAATTGGACGAAAAAACGTGAATGTTTTTCTGCTTTAATTCGTTTCGAACCTTAAACTCAGGCGCGCCCATTGGGATCTCCAAAGCTCTAGCTTCGTCGCTACGCGAAATGATACAACCGTCGTTGTTAGACAATACAACAATTGGTTTTCCAATCAGTTGTGGCTGGAAAACACGTTCGCATGAAGCGTAAAAATTATTGCAATCGACTAAAGCATACATCTTGTAAAAATACAAAATTGTGTGCGACACAATTGTTAAAAATAGCAGTTGTTGATATGTTTTTAGTAGCACACGAGCGATAGCGAACTGGCGAAGCAAATGGCTTGGGCTTTCTTGCAATCCATTTTCCCGCTTTTTCTCCAAGTTGTTCGTTCCTCACAAGCTTTCCGTGCAATCGGGGCTAGGGAAGAAACGTCTTTTGCCAAAATAATAGTGCTAATTCAACTTAATCAAGTTATTTATTCAGTTCGTTAAACTTGTCAGGTTTTCAAAACCTGTCAGGTTTCCTGTATCGAGCAAACAAAAAAACCACTCAAATCGCTTCAAGTGGTTTTTCTTATTTAATTAAGGTGAATTTTTAGTTCAATAATGAAGTAATCAACGTTGGGTACAATCCAATTACTACGTTCAATAAAATCGCTACTAAGGCAATAACGTTGTATACAAACGCATTGCTGTGGTTATCTTCAGCAGGTTCTTTGGTGTACATGGCCAAAATCAATTTGAAGTAGTAACCAATACTGATGATTGAGTTAATTACACCAGCAATCACTACAATCAAATAACCTGCGTCAATCGTTTGGGTAAACAACATAAACTTAGCAAAGAATCCAGAGAATACCGGAATTCCAGCCATCGACAATAACGATGCAGTCAAAATTCCCGCCATCACAGGATTGGTTTTTCCCAAACCATTAAAATTGGAAATGGCTTCGTCTTCTTTGTTTTTCGACACAAATATAATTACGGCAAATGCGGCAATTCCCGCCAAGGCATAAGCAAATGTATAATACAATAATGTACTCGCAGAAGTCGACAAGCTCAACAACGCCATCAACATAAATCCAGCGTGTGAAATACCTGAAAAGGCCAACATACGTTTCACGTTTTTCTGACGTAATGCCATGATATTTCCAACCGTCATCGAAAGAATGGAAACCACTACAATCACAATTTCCATTCGGTACAAAATGGTAGCATCTAACGAGCTGATCAATTTGAACATCGATGCCATAGCGACCACTTTGGCTAAAGTACTCATGGTTGCAGTAACTAAAGCAGGTGAACCTTCGTACACATCTGGAGCCCAAAAGTGAAAAGGAACAGCGGCTACTTTGAACAACATTCCTATAATCAACAAAATGATTCCGATGTAAAACCAACTTGGTAAAGCAGCTCCTTTGGATAATTCGTAAATTTCGGCAAGGTCAAAATAACCTGTGGCACCATAAATTAAACAAATTCCGAATAAAATAATTCCCGAAGCGAATGAACCCATTAAAAAGTATTTCATTCCCGCTTCGTTGCTCTTTAAACTCAATCGACTGCTCGCTGCTAATATGTATAGCGAGATAGAAAGCACTTCAATTCCGAGGAAAAACATCGATAAATTGCCGAATGAAACCATACAAATCGCTCCTGATAAAAGGAATATTTTGATAGCAATAAAGTCGGAAAATTTAGTAGGTTTATCTTTGTAAAAATCGCTTCCTAAAGCAATCAAGAATATAGTCAATAAAATAAATAAGGTAGAAAATGCCAACGAAAACTTGTTGATGACAATCATGTTGTTGTAAAACGAAGCCTCGCCAGTGTAACTGTACCACGAATAGCCTAAAATAGCCAATAAACCTCCAATAGCTACAGGAATAATGGCTTTTCTAAAATTGAAAATTTCAGCTATTAAACAAAAAACGCCAAGTGCAATAATTGCTATTAAACTATCCATTATGATATACTGTTAATTTGTTGTAAAGTAGTTTCTATCGCAGGTGAAACCAAATCTGTAAACGGTTTTGGATACAATCCGAAGAACAATAAGAAACCTATAATTACTACTAATGTAATAGCTTCGTTGGTAGTTACATCGGCAAATGTCTTTTCATTTGTGGCTCCTAACATCACTTTTTGGAACATTCTAAGCATGTAGTAAGCACCTAAAATAATCGTTGTTCCACCAATAACAGCAAACCAAAGATTTACTTGGCTTAAACTGTATAATACCGTAAATTCTCCGACAAAGTTGTACGTTCCTGGCAAGGCTACCGAAGCCAAAACCAAAATCATAAACATCGACGAGAATTTAGGGGTTTGCGAACGAATACCACTCATATCTTCGATTTTACGGGTTTCGTATCTTCTGTATATGATTTCCGAACAGAAGAACAATCCAACGATTACAAATCCGTGGGCGATCATTTGATACACAGCGCCGTTTAATCCGTCAACGGTCAAAGTATAACATCCGGCAGCGATTAACCCTACGTGAGCTAGCGATGAATACGCTAATAATTTTTTCAAATCTTTTTGACGCAACGCTACAATCGAACCGTAAATCACACCCGCAATACTCAATCCAATTAGAATTGGCATATAGGTTTTGGCTGCTTCTGGTGCAATAGGTAATTGCCAACGAATGACGCTGTACAATCCCATTTTCAACATAATTCCCGATAAAAGCATCGTTCCTACAGTTGGCGCTTTTTGGTATACTTTAGCCTGCCAAGTATGAAATGGAATGATTGGAATTTTAATCGCATAAGCAGCAAAAAACGCTAGGAATATCCAGAATTGTTCTTGTGTTGTTAAGTTAATGGCATACAAGTCTTTCAATAAGAAACTTCCTGAAATAGTGTATAAATACGCAAATGCAATCAACATAAACAACGATCCAGCCAAGGTGTAAATGAAGAATTTCAACACCGCTTTTTTACGTTCATCAGCATCTCCATTCCCCCAAATTAAAGCAATGAAGTAAATAGGTAATAAGGCCAATTCCCAGAAAACATAATACAATAAACCGTCAGCAGCTAAAAATGTTCCTGTCATCGCAAAAGCCATGAACAATACTAAGGCATAGAAATTTTTCGATTTGTTGAATTGGTTTCCAAAAGAGGAGAATATGATAAGAGGAGTCAAAGCTGTAGTCAATAAAACCATGGCTAATGAAAGTCCGTCAGCTTGGTAAGCGAAATACACTTTTGGCACATCAATCCAATTAGAAAGGTGATTGATGTTGGTTCCGCTTTGGAATAAATTCAGCAAGTACATTGTCATTCCAAATGCGCCCAAACTGAACACCAGAGCTATTTTTGAGGCCCATTTATCACCTGAAAAATAGGTAATCAATGAACCAATAAAGAGTAATAATAATATAGCAGTTACATCCATTAGTAAAGAATTATTTAACTAAAAATAAATAAATGATAATTGTAAAGAAACCAATTACAAAAGCAAACAAATAAAATCCGATGCTGCCATTTTGTAATTTTCTTCCTTTGTTTCCGAGTTCGTTGGCAACAGTTCCTAATCCGTAAACCGATTTTGAAAGTGCAGGTTCTAATGTTGTTCTAAAGAAATTAGAAATGCTGTTCAATGGTTTTACAATTAAGAACGTATAGAATTCATCAACATAATATTTATTGTAAATGGTTTTTGAAAATCCTTGAATTTGAGCATCTTCACCCGGAACAAAACTTTGTTTGATGTATTTAGCATACGCCCAAGCAATTCCGATAACCGCTCCAGCTAAAGCAACACCCATTAATGCATACTCTTGATTGCCTAAAGCATGATGTTCGTGTTTAGTTTTAAGAATTGGTTCGATAAAATGAGTCAACCACATACTTCCTGGTAAGTTGATTAATCCACCAACAGTGGCTAAAGCGGCCAATATGATCAATGGAAACGTAATCAAACTCGGACTTTCATGCAAATGGTGTTTTTGCTCTTCGGTTCCGCGGAATTCTTTGAAGAATGTCAAGTACATCAATCGGAACATATAGAAAGCCGTCATAATTGAAGCAATTGAACCTACAATCCAAAGCGCTTTGCTGTGTTCGAAAGCGACCATCAAAATTTCGTCTTTAGACCAAAATCCTGCAAAAGGGAAAATTCCAGCAATGGCTAATGTCGAAATTAACATGGTGATGAAAGTAATTGGCATCGCTTTGCGCAAACCGCCCATTTTTCGCATGTCTTGTTCGCCGTGTAAAGCATGAATAACCGAACCCGAACCTAAGAACAAACACGCTTTAAAGAACGCATGAGTTATTACGTGGAAAACAGCTACAGTGTATGCGCCCATTCCCAAGGCTAAGAACATTAATCCTAATTGTGAAACGGTTGAATACGCCAATACTTTCTTAATGTCGTTTTGCAATAAACCGATGGAAGCAGCAACTAATGCCGTTACAGCACCCACAACAGCAATAATATGTTGTACAAATGGTGTTAAATCGAACAAGAAGTTCATACGTGTTAGCATGAAAATTCCCGCTGTTACCATCGTGGCTGCGTGGATTAAAGCCGAAACAGGAGTTGGTCCAGCCATCGCGTCAGGTAGCCAAGTATAAAGTGGTAATTGAGCCGATTTTCCAGTTGCTCCGATGAATAAACACAAAGCAGCAATTGAAATTAAATGATCAGCATTTACTGGGCCTTTCACCATAATTCCGGTTTGGATTAGTGAATAATCCAATGAATTGAAGCAATACGCTAATATGAACATTCCGATAAGGAAACCTAAGTCACCAATGCGGTTCATGATAAAGGCCTTTTTCGCTGCGTTGTTGTAATCTTGGTTTTTGTACCAGAATCCGATCAGTAAATACGAACACAAACCAACTCCTTCCCAACCGATGAACATGACCAATAAATTGCTTCCAACGACCAACGTAATCATAAAGAAAACGAACAAGTTGAGGTACGCAAAAAACTTGTGCATGTTTTCATCATCGTGCATATAACTGATAGAATACAAGTGAATCAATGAACCGATTCCCGTCACAAACAACAACCAAAGTAGTGACAATTGGTCAAGTAAAATACCAAAATCCAATTTGAAATTGCTTACCGAAATCCAGTCGAACAATGACACTTTTATCGCTTGGCCTGAACCATTTACTTGCATAAAATAAATGATGCTGATGATAAAAGAAACCACAACAGCTGCGGTTCCGATGAATCCAGCAACCGATTTGGAAACCGATTTTCCGAAGAAAACATTGAATAAAAACCCAAAAAACGGGGTCAATAATAAAAGTAAAATTAAACTATTTTCCATCTTGGGTTATCCTTTTAAATTTTTCAATTTCGAAATATCAATCGAGCCAATGTTTCTGAATACAGCAACTAATATGGCCAATCCTACTGCAACCTCTGCTGCGGCAACCGCCATCGAAAAGAACACAAAAACTTGGCCTTCGCTATCTTGATGGTAAGCTGAAAAAGCAACAAATAATAAGTTTACCGCATTCAACATAATTTCTATAGACATAAAAACGATGATGGAATTTCGGCGGTACAAAACTCCTAAAATTCCGATACAGAATAGTAGAACCGAAAGAAACAAGTAGTTTTCAATGCCTACTTCATTTAAAATATTATTCATTTTATTCTTGTGATTTTTCTTTTTTAGACAATAAAACCGTTCCTATCATCGCTACTAAAAGTAGGATAGAAGCGTATTCAAATGGTACCATGTATTCGTTCAATAATACTTTTCCGAGTACTTTGATGGATTGGTAATCTTCACCCGATGTATAGTATTCGCCCACAATTGGTTTTGAATTCATAAAAATGGCAATCAACGCCAAGCACAACAAACAGAAAATGGTAATTGCACCAATTCGTTTGATACGTGGTTTGTGTACTTCGTCTTCGTTATTCAAATTCATCAACATGATAGTGAATAAGAAGAGAATCATAATCGCACCCGAATATACAATCACGTGAACAATTGCCAAGAATTGGGCGTTGAATAACAGGTAATGACCCGCGATAGAAAAGAAGCAAATCACCAAGTAAATGGCGCTATGAATCGGTCTGCGTGTGTAAATAGTCAAAAAAGCCGTTGACAACGTGATGGCCGATAAGATGTAAAAAAGTATAAGTACTAATGACATAATTAATTCAGTTTTTTAGTATTGGCCATCGCCATTTCGAGTGGCATTACTAATTTATCTTTTCCGAAAATGAAATCTTCGCGATCGTATTGTGCTGGCACTAATTCTTTTGAAAGGGTGAGGTAAATGGCGTCTTTCGGACAAGCTTCTTCACACAAACCACAGAAAATACAACGCAACATGTTGATTTCGTAGATTTCGGCATATTTTTCTTCTCTGTACAAATGTTCTTCACCTTTCTTACGCTCGGCTGCTTTCATGGTAATCGCTTCAGCTGGGCACGATAAGGCACACAAACCACAAGCAGTACAATTTTCGCGACCTTGTTCATCGCGCTTCAACATGTGTCTGCCACGGTAAACCGGACTAAAAGCACGTACTTGCTCAGGATAATGAATCGTGGCTTTTTTCTTGAAAAAGTGTTTAATGGTAATCCATAAACCTTTTACAATAGCAATCAGGTATAAACGTTCTAAAAAAGTCATTTCCTTATTGGAAACCTGCTTTTTTCTTCCTGATAATGATATACTTTGTATCGATGTTGACATAATTTCTTTTCTTATTTAAAAGCTAAAATGCAAATTCCTGTTATTACTATGTTGATGATGGAAAGTGGAATTAATATTTTCCAACCCAAATTCATCAATTGATCGTATCGAAAACGCGGTATCGTCCAACGAATCCACATGTAGAAGAAAATAAATCCGCATATTTTGATAAATAAAACGATAATTCCGATTACGTTGGCGATGTTTACGCCCCAATTTTCAACTGCCCAACTCATGCCAGGATAATTGTAACCACCAAAATATAAAATGGCCAAAATAGCGGATGAAATGAACATATTCGCGTATTCAGCAAACAAGTAGAACCCCATTTTCATGGAAGAATATTCGGTGTGGTAACCACCAATCAATTCCGATTCACATTCTGCTAAGTCGAAAGGTGTTCGGTTGGTTTCAGCGAAAGCACAAATTAAGAAAATCAAAAATCCTACAGGTTGGTAGAATACATTCCAGTTCATGCCTTGTTGTTGCAACGAAATTTCTTTCAAGCTTAAAGTTCCTGTCATAATTATCAAAGCGATGATTGACAATCCCATAGCAACTTCGTAAGAAACCATTTGCGAAGCCGCACGAACAGCGCCCATTAGCGAGAATTTATTGTTGGATGCCCAACCTCCAATCATGATGCCGTAAACGCCTACTGAAACTACTCCGAAAATGTACAATAACGAAACATCAATATCAGTCGCTTGAAGGACTACGGTTCTGCCAAACATTTCGAGTTTGTCGCCCCACGGAATTACTGCACTGGTCATCAAAGCGGTACTCATCGCTATGGCTGGACCAACGAAGAATAAAAATCTGTTGGGTGTATTGGGTTCAAATTCTTCTTTAGCGAATAATTTCATTCCATCGGCTAGTGGTTGCAATAATCCGCCCCAACCGGCTCGATTCGGACCAACACGATCTTGTAAAAAAGCAGCTACTTTGCGTTCTGCCCAAGTAGAATACATCGCCATGACCATAGTGATAGCGAAAATTGCTACTATAAAAATACTTTTTTCTATAATTAAGGCATTATCCATTGTTCTTGCTTTCTATTTTACTTCCGTCAATTTTTTCATTGTAATCAATCTCAGCCATACTGATTTTTTTACGATCGATGTCTCTACCTTGAAGAATTCCTTTTTCAGTTTCGATTATTACTTTATCTAATTTTCTAGTATAATTATTTTGGTTGATAACCGAGTCTTTTTCGAATTTACGCGGACCTTCAATTACCCAATCTGAAACTTCTTTTTTGTCGAAACGACACGTATTACAGATGAAATCTTCAACTTCGTGGTACTCATCTTTACGAGCGGTTACACGTTGAATTTCGTTACCGAACATCCAAAGTGTTGTTTTTCCGCAACAACCTGGTGTTGTGCATTCTCTGTGTGCGTTGAACGGTTTGTTGAACCACACTCTCGATTTGAATCGGAACGTTTTGTCAGTTAAAGCACCAACTGGACAAACATCAATCATATTGCCTGAAAATTCATTGTCGATAGCTGCTGAAACACAAGTCGAAATTTGGGAGTGATCGCCACGGTTCAATACTCCGTGAACGCGACCATCTGTTAATTGATCAGCTACTTCTACACAACGTTGACAAACGATGCAACGGTTCATGTGCAATTGAATGTACGGACCAATATCTTCGGGTTCGAAGGTTCTTTTTTCTTCAATGAAACGCGTTTCCGATTTTCCGTGTTCGAAACTTAAATTTTGCAAATCACATTCACCTGCTTGATCGCAAACTGGGCAATCCAATGGGTGATTGATTAACAAAAATTCGGTTACGGCTTTGCGTGCTTCGGTTACTCTTTCCGACGATTTGCTCGCCACTTCCATTCCGTCTTGACAACCTGTTACACAAGAAGCCACAAGTTTTGGCATCGGACGTGGATCGGCTTCGCTGCCTTTGGTGACGTCCACCAAGCAACAACGGCATTTTCCACCGGTTCCTTTTAATTTCGAATAATAACACATGGCTGGCGGAACTGATTCTCCACCAATCATACGAGCCGCTTGCAGGATAGTTGTTCCTGGAGCTACTTCAATTTCTTGACCGTCTATGGTTACTTTCATATTTTTTCTGCTCTAAGCTGTAAGCTTTAAGCTCTAAGCATAAGCTTATAATGGCTTATGGCTTACAGCTTATGGCTTATAGCTATTTTAAACTGTTTGCTTTGCTACTAAATGCTTTACTTTTTCAAAAGGTTCAGCTACAAAGTGATCTCTATTTTTTACTTTTTCTGGGAAACGAATGTGGTATTCAAACTCGTCTCTAAAATGACGAATGGCTGCTGCAACAGGCCATGAAGCCGCGTCACCTAATGGACAAATCGTATTTCCTTCGATTTTAGATTGAATGCTCCACAACAATTCAATGTCTTCCTCGCGGCCTTGACCATTTTCGATTCTCCACAATACTTTTTCCAACCAACCTGTTCCTTCACGGCATGGTGTACATTGTCCGCAACTTTCGTGATGATAGAAACGTGAGAAATTCCATGTATTTCGAACGATGCAAGCACGGTCATCGTAAACAATAAATCCGCCTGAACCTAACATTGAACCTGTTGCGAATCCACCATCGGATAAACTTTCATACGTCATCAAACGATCTTCGCCAGCGGCGGTTTTGTAAATCAAATTAGAAGGTAAAATCGGCACCGAACTTCCTCCAGGAACTAAAGCCTTTAAAGGTCGGTCCGTTTGCATTCCACCACAATATTCATCTGAATTCATGAATTCGTATACCGAAACACCCAATTCAATTTCGAAAACACCTTGATTTTTAATATTACCCGAAGCCGAGATTAATTTGGTTCCAGTAGAGCGTCCAATTCCTATACTAGCATAATCAGCACCCGAATTATTGATGATCCAAGGCACAGCCGAAATGGTCTCAACGTTGTTTACTACAGTTGGATTTTGCCACAAACCTTGTACAGCAGGAAATGGTGGTTTCAAACGAGGATTGCCACGATTTCCTTCTAAACTTTCGATAAGCGCTGTTTCTTCTCCGCAGATGTAGGCACCACCACCAATTTGAACGTACAAATCCAAATCGTAGCCCGAACCTAATATATTTTTACCCAACCAACCAGCAGCTTTAGCTTCGGCGATGGCTCTTTCTAAAATTTTATACACCCACATGTATTCTCCACGGATGTAGATGTAGGATAAATTAGCACCCAGAGCGTAACTTGAGGTAATCATTCCTTCTATTAAAAGGTGCGGAATGTATTCCATTAAGTAACGATCTTTGAATGTTCCAGGTTCTGATTCGTCAGCATTACAAACCAAATGACGAGGCTTACCCGATTTTTTGTCGATAAAACTCCATTTCATTCCCGCTGGGAAACCGGCGCCACCACGACCACGAAGCCCAGAAGTTTTTACTTCTTCCACTACTTCGTCTGGTGTCATTTTTTTCAAGGCTTTCTCTACTGACGCATAACCGCCTTCACGGCGATACACTTCGTAGGTTTTGATGCCCGGAACATTGATTTTTTCTAATAATATTTTTCTTCCCATGATATTATTTATCGTGTAAAGTGATTTTTCCGTCTTTGCAATCGTCAATCAATTGATCAATTTTTTCAGGCGTTAAATGTTCTTGGTAGAAATCGCCCAATTGCATCATGGGAGCATAACCGCAAGCGCCTAAACATTCTACACCACGCACTTCAAAAAGTCCGTCTGCTGTTGGTTCGCCTACTTTTACTCCTAATTTATTGCAAGTATAATCCATCAAATCTTCTACGCCGTTTTGACAACAAGGCGAAGTTTGGCAGAATTCAAACATGTATTTTCCGATTGGACGTTGGTTGAACATGGTGTAAAAAGTCACTACTTCGTACACTTCAATCGGTTGAATTTCTAATATTTCGGCTACTTTGTTTTGCAAATCGATGCTCAACCAGTTGTCGTGAGCGTCTTGTACTTCGTGTAAAACAGGCAATAAGGCCGATTTCTTTTTATCAGCAGGATAATGACTGAGTAATTCATTGATGCGAGCCATCAACGGTTCAGTTAGATTTATCTCTTGTTTGATGTGTGATCTTTCCATTTTTTTCTAATTTAGAAATTAGAATTTAGAAATTAGAAGTGAATCATTCTGAATTCTAAATTCTTAGTTCATAATTTCTACGCGTCCAATTCTCCAGCAATTACATTTAAACTCGACAATATTACGATAGCATCCGATAGCATCGCGCCTTTGATCATTTCAGGATACGCTTGGTAATAAATGTAACAAGGTCTTCTGAATTTTAAGCGATAAGGTGTTCTGCTTCCGTCCGTTACTAAATAAAATCCTAATTCACCATTTCCACCTTCAACAGCGTGATAAATTTCATCAACAGGAACAGGAACTTCTCCCATCACAATTTTGAAGTGATAGATTAAGCTTTCCATGTTATGGTAAACGTCTTCTTTTGGAGGCAAATAATAATCAGGAACATCAGCATGAATAGGACCTTCTGGTAATTTTGCCAAGGCTTGTTTGATGATACTGATACTTTCCCAAACTTCTGCATTGCGTACACAAAAGCGATCGTACGTATCACCTGATTTTCCTACTGGAACAATAAATTCAAAATCATCATACGATGAATACGGTTGTGCTACTCGAACGTCGTAATCGACTCCAGCAGCGCGTAAATTCGGACCTGTAAATCCGTAAGCCATGGCTTGTTCAGCCGAAATAGCTCCAACATTTACAGTTCTATCAATAAAAATTCTATTGCGTTCGAATAAGTTTTCAAATTCTTTCCATGCAATTGGGAAATCGGTTAAGAAAACATCTAATTTTTTGAAAGCTTCTTCCGACCATTCTCTTTCAAAACCGCCAATTCTTCCCATGTTAGTTGTCAAACGAGCACCACATATTTCTTCGTAGATTTCGTAGATTTTTTCTCTGAATTGGAATACATATAAGAAACCCGTATATGCTCCAGTATCTACACCTAAAATCGAATTACAAATTAAGTGGTCGGCGATACGAGCCAATTCCATTACGATAACTCTTAGGTATTGAGCGCGTTTGGGTACTTCAATTTTTAATAATTTTTCAACGGTCATCCACCAAGCCATGTTATTGATAGGCGACGAACAGTAGTTCATTCGATCGGTCAACACATTGATTTGGTAAAACGGACGATTTTCGGCGATTTTTTCGAAGGCGCGGTGAATGTAACCTACAGTGGGTTCGGCATCTATAATGCGCTCACCATCCATCAACAAAATATTCTGAAAAATACCATGAGTTGCAGGGTGCGTTGGGCCAAGATTCAATATGGAAAGCTCGCTTCCGTCTTCGTTGCGTCGTTGTTCTATGATTTTAGCATATCGATGCTCTGGTGGTAATAATAAATCTGACATTTATAATGTTGAATTATTTTATTTAACAATTGGCTGGTGTACGTCCGAAGAAGCGATCGTCTTTGTCGGTTCTTCCGCTGTCTTCCATTGGGAATTCTTTTCTCATTGGGTGCGACACCATTTCGTCCATGTTCAAAATTCGTTTCAATTGCGGATGTCCACTGAATTCTATTCCGTAAAAATCCCACGCTTCTCTTTCCATCCAATTGGCGCAAAGAAACAAATCGGTAACTGTTGGTACTTCTGGGTTTTCTGGCAAATAGGTTTTTACTCTGATGCGAACGTTTTCAATCCAATTGTGTAATTGATAGACTACTGCAAATTGGTGTTGATCATCGTTATCTGGAAAATGAATGCCGGCTAAATCGGTAAGAAAATGGAAGTTCAATTCTTCTTGTTCTTTTAGAAATCGAATTACATCGTGAATGGTAGTTGGAGTGGCTTCAAAAGTGAAAACATCTCTTTTCATTTCAAAATTCAGCACGTTATTGCCAAATTGTTGTGCTAATTTTTCTTGTATAAAATTGGTTTCTAATGCCATATTATAGGTTATAAGAAGCTAATAATTCTTTGTATTCAGGAGAATTTCTGCGACGAACCGATTCGTTTTTCACCAATTCTTGTAGTTGCATTACACCTTGTACAATTTGTTCAGGTCTTGGCGGACAACCTGGAACGTAAACATCAACAGGAATTACTTTGTCAATGCCTTGTAGCACAGAATACGTGTCGAAAACACCACCTGAACTTGCACAAGCTCCAAC
Source organism: Flavobacterium sp. (assembly GCA_016787805.1). GTDB lineage: Bacteria > Bacteroidota > Bacteroidia > Flavobacteriales > Flavobacteriaceae > Flavobacterium. The sequence continues at coordinate 14,345 of JAEUTY010000019.1, forward strand.
GGCAATTACCCAACGAGGTTCTGACATTTGCTCGTATACTTGACGTAAAATGGGTGCCATTTTTTTAGAAATAGTTCCCATTACCATTAGCATATCCGCTTGACGAGGAGAAAAACTCACACGCTCAGAACCGAAACGCGCTAAATCGTAATGCGATGCCATCGTAGCCATAAATTCAATTCCGCAACATGAAGTAGCAAAAGGCAGCGGCCAAAGCGAATTGGCGCGAGCTAATCCTACCACATCATTTAATTTGGTTGCGAAAAATCCTTCACCTGTTACTCCTTCTGGTGGAGCTACCATATTTGGTTTATTGTCCATGTTTATTTTGAATTTTGAATATAAATTTTAAATGAAACTTAATTTAAAATTTAACATTTATAATTTAAAATAATTGTTTATTCCCACTCAAGTGCTTTCTTCTTAATGATGTAGAAGAAGCCAATTAAAAGTAATGCCATGAAAATGATCATTTTGATCATTCCTTCCATTCCTAATTCTTTAAAATTTACCGCCCAAGGATATAGGAAAATAACTTCCACATCAAAAAGCACAAAAAGAATCGCTACTAAGAAATATTTTACGGAAAACGGAATACGTGCGTTTCCGACCGATTCGATACCACATTCGAAGTTTTTATCTTTGCTTTTCGAATGTCTTTTCGGACCTAAAAAGCTTGATCCAATGATGGTTAAAACCACGAATCCAATGGCCAAACCAGCTTGCATTAGTATCGGTAAAAAATCAGATGGAGTTGATTGCATAGTTCTAAAAAATTAGACGTAAATAAAATAGCCACAAATATACTGCGCTTAATTTAATTCGCAAAAATCAATCGATAAACGTTTGTTATTTATAAGCTAAAAATGCTTATTTAAACTAATTCTAAATAATTGATTCTGTGCATAAAAAAACGCCCCGAGATTATCGAGGCGTTAGACCATTGAGGTAACCAAAAAATAATATATATTAGTCTTCGATAACTACTACTTGAGCAGCTACTTTACCTTTTCTTCCTTCTTCTTCTTCGTAAGAAACTTTATCACCTTCATTTAGTGATTCAGCTTTAATACCTGTTGCGTGAACGAAAATGTCTTTTCCATTTTCATCATCTGTAATGAATCCGTAACCTTTAGACTCATTGAAAAATTTAACTGTACCTGTGCGCATTTTGTAATATAAAAAAAATTAATAATGGTCAAAGATATACTTATTTCTGACATAGCAAACAAAACGCGCTTAAAAAGTTAAAAAAATTATAATAAATTAAAGTTATAATTAGATGATTTTCAATCTTGTATTTGAAATATTGAAAGATTTTAAATAAAAAAAGCAACTATTTATTAATATTTAAATAGTTGCTTAGTTGATATTTGAGAATTTAATAGTTTTTTATTTTACATCCAACTTGATATGTAATTCGTTCAATTGTAAGTCATCAATTACAGAAGGTGCATCAATCATGACATCTCTTCCAGAATTATTTTTTGGAAAAGCGATAAAATCACGAATGGTTTCTTGTCCACCTAAAATCGCAACCAAACGATCCAATCCAAAGGCCAATCCACCATGAGGAGGTGCGCCAAATTGGAACGCATTCATCAAGAAACCAAACTGAGCTTCGGCTTGTTCAGGCGTAAATCCTAACAAAGAGAACATTCTACTTTGTAAATCTTTATCGTGAATACGAATTGATCCACCGCCAATTTCATTTCCGTTCAACACCATATCGTAAGCGTTAGCACGTACTTTTCCAGGCTCTGTTTCGATCAATTTCATGTCTTCAGGTTTTGGCGAAGTAAATGGATGGTGCATCGCATGGTAACGACCGCTTTCTTCCTCCCATTCCAACAATGGAAAATCTACAACCCAAAGCGGAGCAAATTCATCCGGTTTTCTCAAGCCTAAGCGTGTGGCTACTTCCATACGTAAAGCCGAAAGTTGTGTTCTGGTTTTATTGGCGTTACCTGATAAAACTAAAATTAAGTCGCCTGCTTTGGCATTGGTAATTTCAGCCCATTTTTTCAAATCGTCTTGATCGTAGAATTTATCTACTGATGATTTGAATGTGCCATCTTCTTCGCATTTTACATAAACCAATCCAGAAGCGCCTATTTGTGGTCGTTTAACCCAATCAATTAAGGCATCGATTTCTTTTCTTGAATAATTTCCGCAACCCGGAGCAGCAATTCCGACAACTAATTCGGCCGAATTGAATACACCAAAATCTTTGTGTTGTGCTACCGCGTTCAATTCGCCAAATTTCATTTCAAAACGAATGTCTGGCTTGTCGTTTCCGTAGGTTTTCATCGCATAATCGTAGGTCATTCTTGGAAATTCGGCTACATCAATTCCTTTTAATTCTTTGAGTAAATGACGTGTCAATCCTTCAAAAACATTCAAAATATCTTCTTGCTCTACGAAAGCCATTTCACAATCGATTTGTGTAAACTCAGGTTGACGATCGGCTCTCAAATCTTCATCGCGGAAACATTTTACAATTTGAAAGTATTTGTCCATTCCGCCTACCATCAACAATTGTTTGAAGGTTTGTGGCGATTGTGGTAAAGCATAAAATTGTCCCTCATTCATTCTACTCGGAACTACGAAATCGCGAGCACCTTCGGGAGTTGATTTGATTAAATAAGGCGTTTCTACTTCGCAAAAATCCAAATCAGATAAATACTTACGTACTTCCATTGCTACTTTGTGACGGAAAAGTAAACTGTTTTTTACTGGATTTCTTCGAATATCTAAATAACGGTATTTCATTCGAATGTCTTCGCCGCCATCGGTTTCATCTTCAATAGTAAATGGTGGAAGTATGGCATTGTTTAAGACAGTCAATTGAGTAACTAAAATTTCAACAGCTCCAGTCGGCATGTTCGGATTTTTTGATTCGCGCTCAATTACAGTTCCTTTCACCTGAATTACAAATTCTCTTCCAAGTGATTTTGCTTTTTCAAAAACCGCTTTATCAGTGCGTTGCTCGTCGAAAATTAATTGGGTAATTCCGTAGCGATCGCGCAAATCTACCCAAATCATGAATCCTTTATCGCGTGATTTTTGAACCCAACCGGCTAGCGTTACTTCTTTATTGATGTCTGAGGCGTTTAATTGCCCACAATTATGACTTCTGTACATTAGAATAATTTTTTGGCAAAAGTAAAAAACAAAAATCAATTATGTAGAGTAAAGTTGAATTGAAATTTTTTGTTAAACAAAACGTTTGAACTATATAATTGTAATATATTTGAATTCGAAATTAAAAAAATAGACATGAAAAAAGTAATAATGCTGTTGTTTTTAGCAGCCAATGCAATGACTGGTTTAGCGCAAGATACGGTTTCTTTTGTAGCCGATATTGCCAACAGAAACGGCGATGTGATTTATATTAAAGATATGATGAACAAACCTGTGAAAGAAATTAAAGTAGACGAAAAAGGGATTTTCGTAGGGTCTTTTTCGGTTTCAGATAATTTTTATTTGCTGTTTGATGGAGTGGAATACGCGCAATTGTTTTTGAAAAATGGCTATGATTTGAAATTGAAAATGGACGCCAAAAACTTTGATGAATCTATTAAATTTACTGGAAAAGGTTCAGATGAGAATAACTATTTAGCTGAAACCGCTTTGCTAGATCAAAAATTCGACTACGAAGGTTTGTTGGCAATGAATGAAGCCGATTTTAATAAAAGTTTAGAAGATAAAATCAATAGCGAAAAAGGAAAGCTTGAGAAGTCAAAATTGGATGCTAAGTTCATAGAGCTTCAAAAAACAAACATTGATAGAGGCGTTCAAGGCATTAAACAATATTACAACGAATCTCAAAAAAATAAAAAATTCAATAATACTAAAGCGCCTTCCTTTGACTATGAAAATCACGCTGGTGGAAAAACAAAATTGGAAGATTTAAAAGGGAAATACGTTTACATTGATGTCTGGGCTACTTGGTGTGGACCTTGTCGACAAGAAATTCCTAGTTTGAAATTGATTGAAGAAAAATACCACGGAAAAAATATTGCTTTTGTAAGTATTTCGGTAGATGCTGAAAAAGATCATGATAAATGGAAAACTTTTGTAACTGATAAAGCGTTAGGCGGAATACAATTGTATGCTGATAAAAGTTGGAATTCTGATTTTACAAAAGCTTTTGAAATCAACTCGATTCCAAGATTTATTATCATTGATCCAAATGGAAATGTGTTGGATGCCGATGCTGCTCGACCTTCAAACCCTAAATTGCAAGCCCAATTGGACAAGTTGCTTCAATAGTTCTAGATTTATTTAAAAAAACAATACATTCCACAGATTTTTACAATTAATTTTGCAAAATCGGTGGAATTTTTATTTGTAATTAATTTACAATTAGTTTCTTTGTTGAGCTAATGTTTTCTCCGTTTAATTTCAAAAGATAAACACCAGAAGAAAGGTTTTTTGCCGAAATTTGTTCTTCTGTAGAAAAAGAGTCGATAGTGTTTTTCATAATTAATCTTCCGTTTAAATCATACAATTGAATTTCCAAAAAGCCACTATAATTATTGACTTTAATTGTAAAGTCATTTGAAGTTGGGTTTGGGAAAACGGTTACTAAATCGTCATTCTGAAAATAATCAATGCCTAAGCTACAATTAGGCCCAGGTTCAGGGACAGTAAAGTCTTCAACTTGGTCAGTAGCAACATCTGTATCTCCAGAACTTGCATTTAATCCTAAACCTCTTCGAGCAAAAACTTCCCAAATTAGGCAATAATCTTGTCCACCAGTAATGGCTTGATCAGCAGCAATTATTGCATCACGACCTTCAACAAAAGAAGGCAAACAAGGTTGGAGTTTCAAGGCATCGACAACCAATTGGAGTACTTTGTTGTTGCCACCATTTCCTGTGTAAATGTTAGAGTCAAATCCGTATTTGTCAACATAAGCCCAAGTTAAATCCCAAAGCATTGCAGCCCAAACTGATCCAACTCCGTGAGGAACAGCCAAAGTATTGGTATTGCCAAAAGTATGCGGATTAATGCTCATATCAGTAGAATACGGATACGTTCGGATACCATCGTCGGTGGTTGGTTGGTTAATAACAAATGTTCCAATTCCTCTACGATCAGCACCATTATCTCCTTGTTTCATTTGCATCACAAGTCCAAACCAATCCGACCAACCTTCACTCATACGTTCTTCATTGAATAAACAGGATGTAGTGTTGATTCCGCCCGTAAGACGATTAGTAATTCCGTGTCCGTATTCGTGAGCAATTACTAAATTATCGAAATCACCATCAACATTTACAAAATCAGAAAAAGGTTCACTCAAACTTACATTTAAAGTGTTTGAAGTCATGGCGTTGATTAAAAAATCGCCCACATCTTTTTTTACTGAAATCACAGGAATTGTAATTTCATTCGAACCAAAACCACCTAAATAATAATTTCCTGCTGTATTGTTGCACAAAATGACAGCAATAGCACCTGCATCTTGAGCATTGAAAATCTTTTCATTGGTGCTACAAATACCTCTTGAGATTACCGCAATTTTCCCATTTACTTGACTGGCATTCATAAAAGGTGAACATCCGTCCGAAGTGTCATTTATGCCGTCATCTGCCAAAACTAAATTGGCAGTCAAACTATTGGGCGATTGCGGTAGATTGACATGACCAAAAATAAAACCGTTGTCAAAAGCTATATAACTTCCTGCTACGCTTGATGGCGAATTTACCGTAATAATGTTGGCTCCACTTTTTCGATTCCAAATGTACATTTGCATTCGGCCATTGTCACCATCTGGTGGTGTGCCAAAATTGGCGTTGTTTAAACCGCCACCGTCTTGAGATTGTGCCAAAACATGGTCGTTTCCTTCGGCTAAATTGGAATAATTAGTTTCCTGAAAGTTGCCGTTTTCTTCATCAAATCCGTAGTGATAAAACACATCATGCATGATGTTGTTCATGTAAAACAAATTTGTTGTAGCGGCATCTAAGTAATCAATAGCAGGCGTGTTAGTTCCGAGGTAAGGAAAGTCAAAAATCAAACCTGTTCCACCATCAGGACTGAAGTTGCCTTCAGGATCATCATCGTCATTTAGATCTTCAAAAGCGTATACGTTATTGCCTCGCGTGATGGTAAAATCAGCGCCTGTAATTCCGTCAATATCGTGCCAACCAAAAGGTGAAGCGGCAAGATTTTCGGGATTCGAAATGAGTTGTATCGGTCCGTGATTCGGACTTTCTGTTGTAAAAGGAACCACACGATAAGAACCAGATTGCGTTTCTAAAATGGAATTATTTTTCTTAAAAGCGATGGAATTAAAGTTGAATCCAAAATTTTCATTACTGTTGTGCTTGTGGTCAAATGAACACGAAACCATAAAATCATTTTTTTGGAGCAATTCACCTGTAACAGCATCGATTCGAACGCTCCACATGTGATTTTGTTGCGGAACATCGATGTAAAAATCCCATGCCAAAAGAAGGTTTTTGTTTGCTGTCAAATGATAAACCAATTGTGCTTTTATTGGATCGGCTTTTTCTTGGTTGGAAAGAATAAAAGTGTGTGTATCCAAAGCACTTACGATTTGTGAAGTTGGAGTAGAACTAATTTCAAGTGCTATTTTAGCTTTATTTAACGCATCTAAAACACTAATTTGAGGTATTGTAGTATTGGTTTTTGAGCTGCAATTCTTAATAAAACGATTTCCAATATGGATAACCTGATTGTTTTTTATCCAAACATTTGAAATAGCATTAAAGATTTCAATACCTTGAAAACGCTGTTGAATATAATAGTTCGAAATTTTTGTGGTTTTTGACGTGGCTTTACTTGCAATAACCCAATCCGAAACATCATTTTGAGTTAAATCTAATCGGGATAAGTTGTTGTTCAAGTAAAGCTGTATCTTTTCTTGATTATTTTGTGCCAGCAAAAATAAAGGTGCGAGAAGTAAGATGAAAAAATAATTTCTTTTCATAAGACGACAATTTTTAGCAAACTTAGCCTTTTTGAGTCAATAAAACTATAAAAACCCTTAAAATAAAGTATACTTTAAGTGACTATTTTGTTATAAATCAATGCTTTTCCATCTGTGAGCATCGAAACAAAATGGCAAATATGTAGTAAACGTTCGTACAAACTGTCTTTTTCCAAATGGTGTTTTTCGGGTAAAATTTTGAGTAACAATTTGTCGTAATTGGTGGCTTTGCCTTCGTGGTTATTGTTGAATGCTGTGATGAATTTGTCTAGTAAATTATTGATGATTTGGTAACCAGTGAGCTCTTTTTCGATTACTTCGTGACTTTGGTAAATGTTTTTGATACTGAGTTTGATAATGTCGTCAATTTGTGCTTTGTATTGGCTTTTATCCGTCAAAGCGAAAGGGAATTCGCCTTTTAAAATGGCTTCTTCGTTTTCTATAAAAACAGTAACCGCATCGTTGATCAGGTTTCCGATAGCCAAAGCACGTAAATAACTGATGCGATCTTCTTTGGTGGTCAAGGTTTGGTATTTGGCTGTATCAATCGTGTTTTTAACCAATTTGATTAAATATTCCAAAGCATAATCTTCAGAAACCAAGCCTAAGTTTATGCCGTCTTCAAAATCTATAATTGTATAGCAAATATCATCTGCGGCTTCAACCAAATAGGCAAGTGGATGGCGTTCGTAACCCATATCATCGCCTGATTTATTTGGAATTAAGCCCAATTCATCAGCAACTTCTTTAAAAAAAGCAGCATCGGATTGGAAGAAACCGTATTTTTTATCACAAATTTTAGCAGTTGGTTTTTTAGGTAAACTTTCTTTTGGATACTTCATAAAGGCTCCCAAAACCGCGTAAGTTAAACGGATGCTTCCTTCAATTCCTGGTCGCGAACTTGTTAAAACTGAAAACCCGTTGGCGTTGCCTTCAAAATCGATTAAATCTTGCCATTGTTTGGGTGTGAGTTGGTCTTTGAATTTGGATCCTTTTCCGATTGAGAAATATTCGCCAATTGCTTTTTCACCTGAGTGTCCAAACGGCGGATTTCCGATGTCATGCGCTAAAGATGCTGCTGCTACAATTGCACCAAAGTCGTTGGCTTGATACCCGTGAACTTCTTGTAAATGCGGGTACTTTTCGATGATTTTTTTTCCCACCAAACGACCTATGGAACGCCCAACTACTGAAACTTCTAAACTGTGAGTGAGTCGCGTGTGAACGAAATCGGTTTTGGATAAAGGAATGACTTGGGTTTTGTCTTGCAAGCTGCGAAACGCCGACGAAAAAATGATGCGATCGTAATCGACTTCAAAGCCTAAACGGGTGTCGTCTTGCTCGATGCGCAGTCGTTTGCCTTTGTCGCCTTGGCGTTTGAGTGATAAGAGTTGTTCCCAGTTCATCATGGTGATTTCAGATTTCAGCTTTTAGCTTTTAGCTTTTAGCTTTTAGCTTTTAGCTGTAAAATTAGGTGGTAAAGATAGGTTATTTTAGTATTTTTTTCATGCAAACGCTATTTTCCACACCAATGTACTGCCCGAAGTTGTCTATTCTTTGATAACCCATTTTGGTGTAAAGTGCAACAGCATCGGTTTGTAAGTGTCCAGTTTCTAAAAGGCTTACCGCGTAACCTTCTTCTTTGGCCCAAGTTTCTAGTTCGGTCAAGATTAGTGTAGCAATTCCTTTTCCGCGGTGCTCGGGTAGGACATACATGCGTTTCATTTCGGCCGCATTTTCAAATTCTTTGTAAGCGCCAATTCCGATTGGAGTTTCATTTTCATAAGCAATTAAGGCGTTTTTCAATGCACTCGATTTGTTGAATTGCGCATAAAATTCGTGGTCGTCACCATCCAAAACCCGAAGATAGGCATCGAGTTGTACGACTAATTTTTCGAAGTCGGGATTATCGGATGTGGTTCGCTTAAGAGTAATCATTTTTATTTATCGTTAGCCAAAAAGAAATTACGTGATTTCTCTGGATATTGGTTGTAGCTTTTGTCGCTTGGGTTGGCAATTACGGTTTTGATGTTGATTTCGTTGCCGATTTTAAAATTTGCCACGGTATACTGGTAATCCAATAAATACTTTCCGCAGAAAAAATTACCGTTTTCGTCTTGTTCGATAATGCCAGTGTAAATGCCTTTTTTTTCTTTCATAAGTTGTTTTTTTTAGCCCCGATTGCAACGGATCCTGATTTATCGGGAGAAGTGTAAAGCGGGAAATAGCTCCAAAAAATCAAAAACAGCTATCGCATTGACAGCTGTTTTCTTTATTCTATATTCATTTCACTTTATTAAGAACCGCACATTTCACAATCGTCTGGGCCAGCATTTCTAGCTCTTTCGATCATGGCTGCAAAATCTTCGGCGGTCATTTCGCCAGTTTCATTTGGCGCTTCTACTTCTACGGCAACGGCTTCAGTGATTACGGTTGGTTCTGCTTTTTTATCGTTGTTCAATGTAAACTTAATTGCGTCAACGGCTGCTTTGGTCCTCAAGTAGTACATTCCGGTTTTTAAGCCGCTTTTCCAAGCGTAGAAATGCATTGAAGTTAATTTAGCATAGTTGGCATCTTGCATGAACAAGTTGAGCGATTGCGATTGATCGATGAAATAACCTCTGTGGCGTGACATGTCGATGATGTCTTTCATTGACATTTCCCAAACGGTTTTGTAGAGTTCTTTCAAGTCTTGCGGAATGCCATCGATGTTTTGTACCGAACCATTGTGACGCATGATTTCTTGTTTTAGCGTTTCGTTCCACAAACCTCTTTCTACTAAATCGTTCAATAAGTGTTTGTTTACCACGATGAATTCGCCTGACAATACTCGACGAGTATAAATATTAGAAGTGTAAGGTTCGAACGCTTCGTTGTTTCCTAAAATTTGCGAAGTAGAAGCCGTTGGCATTGGTGCTACTAACAATGAGTTACGTACACCGTGTTCCATTACTTCTTTTCGTAAACTGGCCCAATCCCAACGACCTGAAAGTTCTTCGTCTTTGATGTTCCACAAGTTGTGTTGGAATTCTCCTTGCGAAATTGGTGAACCTTCAAAAGATGAATACGGACCTTCTTCTTTGGCCATTTCCATGGAAGCGGTTACTGCTGCAAAGTATAGCGTTTCGAAAATATCTTGGTTCAATTGTTTGGCTTCGTCGCTGGTAAATGGCATGCGCAACATGATGAATGCGTCGGCCAAACCTTGTACGCCCAATCCAACTGGACGGTGACGCATGTTCGAGTTCTCGGCTTCTTTTACAGGATAGTAATTGCGGTCGATTACTTTGTTTAAGTTGCGAGTTACACGTTTGGTTACGTTGAATAATAATTCGTGGTTGAATGTACCATTCTCCACAAACATTGGTAATGAAATCGAGGCTAAGTTACACACTGCGATTTCGTCGGCCGAAGTATATTCCATGATTTCAGTACACAAATTCGACGAACGAATAGTACCCAAATTCTTTTGGTTTGATTTGCGGTTGGCTGCATCTTTGTACAACATGTATGGCGTTCCCGTTTCGATTTGCGATTCGAGGATTTTCTCCCATAATTCGCGTGCTTTCACGGTTTTTCTTCCTTTTCCAGCCGCTTCATACGAAGTATATAAGGCTTCAAATTCGTCTCCGTAAACGTCGCATAATTTCGGACATTCATTCGGACACATTAACGTCCAATTGGCATCTTCTTCCACGCGTTTCATGAACAAATCCGATGTCCACATCGCGAAAAATAAGTCGCGAGCACGCATTTCTTCTTTACCTGTATTCTTTTTCAAATCGAGGAATTCGAAGATATCCGCATGCCAAGTTTCTAGATAAATAGCGAAACTTCCTTTGCGTTTTCCACCACCTTGATCTACGTAACGAGCCGTGTCGTTGAACACGCGTAGCATCGGAACAATTCCGTTAGAAGTTCCGTTGGTTCCACGAATGTACGAACCTGTAGCACGAACATTGTGAATAGACAAACCGATTCCACCTGCCGATTGCGAGATTTTGGCGGTTTGTTTTAAGGTGTCGTAAATTCCGTCGATACTGTCGTCTTTCATGGTTAAAAGGAAGCACGATGACATTTGCGGTTTTGGAGTTCCAGCGTTGAATAAAGTTGGAGTAGCGTGAGTGAAGAATTTCTTCGACATCAAGTCGTACGTTTCAATTACCGCATCTAAATCGTTGAGGTGTATTCCCACTGAAACACGCATTAACATGTGTTGCGGACGCTCTACAATTTTACCGTTGATGCGTAATAAATACGAACGCTCTAAGGTTTTAAAACCAAAATAATCGTAATTGAAATCGCGGTTGTATATGATGTGTGAGTTTAAAAACTCGGCATTTTCTTGGATTACTTTGTGTACTTCCTCAGAAAGCAATGGTGCTTCTTGGTTGGTACGTGGGTTTACATAATGGTACATTTCATTCATCGTTTCTGAGAATGATTTGTTGGTGTTTTTGTGTAAGTTAGAAATCGCGATACGAGCAGCCAATTGCGCATAATCAGGATGCGTAACCGTCATGGATGCCGCGGTTTCAGCGGCTAAATTATCGAGTTCAGATGTAGTTACTCCGTCATACAATCCTTCAATCACACGCATGGCCACTTTTACAGCGTCGACCATGTCATTCAATCCATAGCATAATTTTTTTATTCTGTCGGTGATTTTGTCAAACATTACGGGTTCTTTGTGCCCGTCTCTTTTTACTACATACATAAGGTTTCGTTTTTTGTGAAATAGAAAATCCCTTCTCTATTTCGGGTTATTTGTTTATAGCTATTAGCTGTCAGGCATCAGCATTTAGCCTTTTTTTTGAATAAAGCCTGAATGGATTGTTTAGAATTTTTCTTTTAAGCAAGTTCAGCTAATTGCCGATTGCTAAAAGCTAGAACCTAGAAATCGGCGTCGAAACTAATTTTGCTGGCTTCTGAATCGCTGTTCATTACGCCGGCTTTTTGGTATTCGGCCACGCGTTTTTCAAAGAAATTGGTTTTTCCTTGGAGCGAAATCATGTCCATAAAATCAAATGGATTGGATGAGTTGTACACTCGGTCGCAACCTAATTCTACTAATAAGCGATCGGTTACGAATTCTAAATATTGGGTCATCAACGTAGCGTTCATTCCAATCAAACTTACCGGTAGTGACTCGGTGATGAATTTGCGTTCGATGTCTAGTGCGTTGGTCAAAATTTCGGTAATACGCGCTTTAGGTACTTTGTTTACCAAATGATGGTTGTGTAAGTGAACGGCAAAGTCGCAGTGCATTCCTTCGTCACGCGAGATTAATTCGTTAGAGAATGTTAACCCTGGCATTAAGCCACGTTTTTTCAACCAGAAAATCGAGCAGAACGAACCTGAAAAGAAAATACCTTCAACAGCAGCAAAAGCGATTAAGCGTTCGGCAAAACTTGGTGATTCAATCCAACGCAGCGCCCATTCTGCCTTTTCTTTGATAGCAGGGAACACTTCGATGGCGTGGAATAATTGGTTTTTTTCGGCTTCGTCTTTTACATAGGTATCAATCAACAACGAATAAGTTTCGCTGTGAATGTTTTCCATCATTAATTGAAATCCATAGAAAAATTTGGCTTCTGGATATTGTACTTCGCTTACAAAGTTTTCGGCTAAGTTTTCGTTTACAATTCCGTCAGAAGCTGCGAAAAACGCCAAAATGTGCTTAATGAAGTATTTTTCATCGGCATTTAATTTGTTGTTCCAATCGTTTAAATCGGTGTGTAAGTCAATTTCTTCGGCAGTCCAAATACACGCTTCTTGTTTTTTGTACCATTCCCAGATATCTTGATGCTTAATCGGGAAAATCACGAAGCGATCTTTGTTCTCTTTCAGAATTGGTTCTATGAATGACATAATTTAGGGATTTTTTTTAGGTTTTTTTAACTCTTTTCGTCTGTTACAAAGATTGTCATTTGAAAGCAAAAAAGAAAGTCAAACTTATCCACAATTGGCTTTAGTTTTTAACAATGCGTAGGAAAAATACTATTTTACATATTGAATGTAAATCATTGGTTAACAAATAGTTATAAATAAAAAAATCAACAAAACCCAATAAAAATAAGGGTTTTGTCGGTTTTAAAAAATTGTTTTCGTGCAATTTTCGGAGCGTCGTGTTATGGAATTGTAAATAAAAAAAACCGCAGATTTCAATCGTGAAAACTACGGTTTTTAAAATTCGTTTTAGAACTAAAACTTATTCTTCTTGCTCGGCATCAATATACGTTTTATTTCCGTTTTTATTGATGTAGTATTTTCCGCCACGTGGACCCGTGTATACTTTTTTGCCTTTGTATTTTCCAGTTACTTTATCGGCTACTTTTTTCTCAGCGGCTTTTGAGGCAGCTGTTTCTTTCATGTCTTCTTTTTCTTCAGTAGCGCTAAGTTTTTTGGTTTTTGCTTTGGCTTTATTGGTTTCAGCTTTTGCTTTTCCTTCAGCCGATTTTGCTTTTCCAGTAGCAGAAGCTTTAGTTTCTTTTTCGTCGGCGTCTTTGAAACGTTTGTCTGGTGTACCGTCTTTTTTCAGCTTTGAGGCTTTTTCAGTTGCTTCTTTTTTGGCTTTTTTAGAAGTTTCTTTGGCTTCTTTTTCTACTTTATCAGCGGTTTCTTTCGCTCCTTTTTTAGCTTTTTTAGAAGTTTTCTTTGCTTCTTTTTCTACTTTATCAGCGGTTTCTTTTACTTCTTTTTTGGCTTTTTTAGTTTTTTCTTTTACGGCTTTTTCCGTTTTAGCTTTTGCTTTTTTCGCTTTAGTTGCTACATCTTGAGCATAAAAAGTGTTGGAGAAGATAAATACCAAGCATAATAGAATTAGTTTTTTCATTTTGATTACAAAATTTGGTTATTAAAGATTAAAATTAACAAATATTTTTTAAACAACAACCATTCCAAAACAATAAGTTGTAAAAATCATTCTACAAGTACGCCTATAGTTTATTTACTAGCCCTGATCTCGTTGTGTCCAACGAGACAAGAAGCAGGAATAAGGATGGCTGGAAAAACCCAAGCTATTTGCTTCGCCAGTTCGCTATCGCTCGTGTGCTTCTAAAAATAAGCCCGCAACTGAATACTTCCGGTGTGAATGGCTTGGTTGGTTTCGCTTTTTCGCCCTTGGTAATTGATGTTGACGTCCAAATACTGCGTTAGGTTTTTTTGAATGAGTAAGCGCCACGTTTGGTTTTTGCCAGGTTGTAATCCTTCGAGCATTTGAAATCCTACAGCAGACAAAGCACTTCCATTAAAGTTATTGTTGTAAAACGAAAATTCGCCATTGGCGGTAAACTGTTTTTTGCCCGAATACGTAAAGGAAGTTCCGAAACGATTTTGCGTCAAGGTTTCGAAACTACCGATTTGATTTTCTTTGGTTTGGAATTCGTAAAACACGTCCCAACTCGCATTTTTGTTGAATAAATACGAAATTTTAGGTTGGATGTTGTAGCCTGTGATTTCAAAATTTCGCGATGAAAAAGTATCCGATTCGGTCGTAGATAAGATCGTTTTCCCGAACAAATTTGCCAGCCAATTGACTTTATATAAGTGTGTATATTGTAATTGGTGCGAAATATTGTCGCTTTTGAGCAATCCTACAGAAAGCAAATTTTGTGTACTACTATTTAAATACGTATAAGTAACCGAATGTTTTTGTCTTCCTTTATTATAAAAAAGACTGTTGCGCCACGACGAATTGAGTCCGAGTAAATCATCGGGATTATTGGTGTAAAACGGATTGAGGTCGAAGTTGTTGCTGTTTCGAATGATTTTTCGATCGATATTGAACGAAGTTTGGTTGTAAAAATGCGATAGAATTTTCAAAAAACCACTTTCATTTTGCCAACGCGACGGATTTAAAGTGAGCGATTGCGCAAATTTGTTTTGGTGCGTTTTAACGAATATTTGATTCGGTAAAAACACGCGAACATATTTGGCTTGGTCGGGAAAAGGAGCCACTTCAAACTCTTGTAACTCTTGAATTCCGTTGCTGTTGTAATCGTTCCACATGTACACGCCTTGCCCGGGTTCGACTTCCAAATACGTGAATTCTTGTTGCGGAATCGTACCCGAAGTCGTTTCGTACGACGTTGATATTTGAATTAAATTTTTCAAATAACTGTCATTATATAAAATGCGAGAGTTGAGTGAAGGTTCGTTGGTGCGAGAACTATCTTCAAAAACCAAATTTCGATAATTCACAAAAACCGATAATTCGCCCGTATCCGTTTTGAGCAATCGCGATTTAATATAATAGGAGTTGGATGAATTGACGCGTTTCACAAAACCATTTTGTAAACTATCGTTTTTACGCAACAAATAACCCAATTCGGCATATACTTTTAAAGAATCACCACGACCCGCAAAAGCGCCGTATTCTGAAAATTTTTGACTTAAATTCGAGAGTTGGTTGGTTGTTACAAGTCGTTCTTTGTTGTCTTCCAAACGGAAACTACCACCAATCCAGTTTTTCTTGAAATGGTATTTGGTACGCGTTTCGCTACGAATGAATTCCGATTTGGAATAACTTCCATCGCTGTTGAGTGCGCTCGATTGGTTTTGGAAAGTCCAATTGTTGTTTTTATAAAAACCGTTAATTAGGTGACGAATTCCCGAGAAATTTTCTGAGAAATCTAGTTTTTCCAATTGATAACGTGCGTTAGCGAGACTTTGGTTTTCTTTTTTGTAATTGAAATCCAAACCCGAAACCAACAAACTTTGATTGCCAAACGGATTGGTAATGTTCCAATCGCGGTTGAATTCGATGGTAAAAAGGCGCTCGATGGTTTTGAAGTCTTTTTGAATCAATTGGAAATTTCCAAAAGCATCAAGGGTGAATTTTTTGGAAAACAATCGTTGTTTGAAGTTGAGTTTTCCAGCAATTCCTTTGTTGTTTTCATCATCAATCGAAGAATATAAATTGACATCGTTATTGGAAACTCCAACTTCAAAATCAATCGATGTTTTTTCTGAAGGATTGTATTTTCCTAGTAAAGTCGCAATTTGAATTTTAGTAGGCGCAATCAGTCGGATGATAGGTTCGTAATTCCCTTGTGGAACGCCTGCAATTGGTGCTACATATTCGTAAATTTTGCCTATTGCTTGGTTGTTCGCTAATACATAATTCCCTAAATTATTTCCAACCAATGAAAATCGAACACTGTACAATACTTCATTTGGATTGTTGGAATACTCAAACACTTCGGTAGTACCAGCTAGAATTTTTCGGTACAACACTTTGTTTTCAGAATACGCATCTTCAAAAGCAGAAGGCGCAATCATCAAGTCGGAATTGTCGCCTGCGCTTTGTAAAATAGCGACTTGTTCTTCGGATAAATTTTGTTGCAACGGTTGGTTTTTGACGTCGTTTTCCGAATAAATATAACCGCCCAAACTCCAATTTTTGTTGTAATGATGTGCGCCACCATAAGTTACAAATCGTGTAAAATTGCGATCCGAATATTGGTATTCAACTACTATACGCATTTCGGAAGTGATCGGAAATAACGACGTAAAAGTAATTTCACCAGCGTTGTAATCAATAACGTACTGATTGTTTTCGCCGCGTTCTTGTAAAATTCCGTTCACAAACACGCGCTCCGAACCTGAAATGATGAGCACAAACAATTCGCCATTGTTCCCCTTGAGTTTGTACGGACCTTGGTTGCCTTCTTGACCAGTAAAAGAACTTCGGGCGTATTGACCACGAACTACAGCGCCCGAGGCAAAGACTTCGGTTTTGTTATTTTTTTTTCCGAATGTGAATTTGGTAGACAAGCCTTGGACTTTTTTGTTGAAATTCAAAAACTTCGACTGACGGTTTTCGAGGAATAAATCACCGCCACGAATGTTCCATTTGTCAGAAAAGATTTCGATAAAAATTTGATCAAATTCGTCCAATCGTTGCGAATAACCATTGTCTTGTAGCGGAATGTTGCTATCTTGAATAGAAGCACGAAGGCTAACTTTGTCAGAGATTTTACCTGTTATTTGAAGATCAAGATTGGAATTGACTGTAGCGTTTTGATTGTTGCCAATAGTAATGCCACGCGTGATACTTCCTGATGTAGTTAATCCGTCGAAAGGTTTGAAGATGTTGGTTTTATTGGATTTTACGGCAAACAATTGTTCGGAATTATTAGGAACCACAACTGCGCCGTCGTAAATAGAATAAGTTTTGGTAAGAAATTCAGGATAGTTTATGTAATTGACAATCAACGAGTCGGTTGTCGTAAAATTGGGATTGAAAATGAGTGTTCCTTTTTTGAAATCGATTTTGTAATTGGTAGAATCAATAGCGATGCCGTCTTTGCTTACTATTTTAAAGGAATTAGCGTTGATGCTTTTTTTTTCGATGGAAATCGTGTCTTTGCTAAAAGCGATTTTTTTTGTCGTATAAGATGATTTGATTTCCTGAGCCCAACTGCCCGAAAACCAAAACAAAAGCAACACGACCAATCCTTTTTTTAGCATAAGTACTATAACTGTAAAAAGTCAAAAGTAGTATTTATAATTGGAAAGATTTAGCGTAATAAAACGAATGTGTTGAACAATAAGAGGAAATAAATAGTTTTGATTTACCCATTTATTCTTTTGAACCAATTTTTGGGTGACCTTGAAGTGTGGAAAACACCAAGAACTATAATTTTATTTTCTTCTACTATGTAATGAATTCCGTAGGGAAAACGTTGGATGAATCTAATTTTGACCGATTTGTATCTTTTTAAAAAGCTGCTGGATTTCTCTGTATTTCATTGATTCCAACTTCTAAACAAAGCTCAAAATCATAGGAAAGACCTTGGCGTTGTTCTTCATACCACAAAACAATTTCTTCAACATCAAATAAGGCTTCTTTAATGAAAACAATTGGAGTCATTATCGCATTTTTTTCAAATGACTTTTGACTTCACTCCAAGTGTAGTATTCTGTTTTTTCTTCTGCGACCTGTTGTAGTCTGTGGTCAAGTTCTTTTTTTACAACATCAGTAAGTTCAATGCCTTTTTTAGAAACACTATCCCACAACTCTTCGGCTAGAGCAATTTTTTCGGCATCAGAGAATTTTTCTAAATCTTTAATTTTCATTGAAATAACTTTTTATAAAAATAGTAATTTTTTTGCTTAAACTACTCTTTCGTTACAATTTGCATCGTTTCTCTCGAAATTTGTTTCACCAAAACCGTTTTGTCTTTTTCGACCATTTCGGCGGCTTCTTTGGTAAAATGACGAATGGTAAACAGCGACACATTTTCGTTGTACGACACTTTGAATTTTTTCGAAAGCACCGATTTTAATTCGTTGAAATTGTTGTATTTGTCTTCTACACAAACCGAAAAACTAATTGCGGTGTTTTGAATCAAACTCACTTTGATTTTGTATTTGTGTAATAAAGCAAAGATTTCGCTGATGTTTTCTTCCATGATGAAAGAGAAATCAATTGACGCCAATGAGATGAGCAATTGGTTTTTCTTCACGATAAAACACGATGTTTTCGGCTCTAAATCTTGTCCTTTTGAAACCGAAGTTCCAGGTAAAAGCGGATTGATAAACGACTTTACAAAAAGCGGAATTTCTTTTTTCTGTAAAGGTTGTAGCGTTTTTGGGTGAATGACAGAAGCGCCGTAAAACGCCAACTCAATGGCTTCGCGGTACGAAATTTGGTTCAACAAAACCGCATTTTCAAAATAACGCGGATCGGCATTCAATACCCCAGGAACGTCTTTCCAAATTGTTACGCTTTCGGCACTTAAGCAATACGCAAAAATCGCCGCAGTATAATCGGAACCTTCACGGCCTAAAGTCGTCGTAAAGTTATTTTCATCCGAACCAATAAAACCTTGTGTGATGTTGAGTGCTTTTTTCTTAACGCCTTTTGAGATGAGTCTTTGAGTTTGTTCCCAATCCACATTTGCATCGCGGTAATTCGCATCAGTTTTGATGAAATTGCGCACATCAATCCAGTTGTTTTTTAAACCTTGTTCATTGAAATAATAACTCACAATTGTAGTCGATACAATTTCACCAAAGCTAATTACTTGGTCGTACACAAAGTTGTAATTGGGTGATTTGTTGCTGCGTAAAAAATATTCTAAATCGGCAAAATGGCTGTTTACGGTAAAGAATACATCGTGGTCTTCATCGTCAAACAAATCGAGTAAAATTTGGTTGTGGTATTTGCGAACTTCTTGCAACGACGCATGAAATTCGTTCGATTTTTCGAAGTAATTTTTAATTACAACTTCCAGCGCATTGGTAGTTTTTCCCATGGCTGAAATGACAATCAGTACGTCTTCATAACCTACTTTTTGCAATACGTCAAATACATTTTTTACACCCTCAGCGTCTTTTACAGAAGCGCCACCAAATTTGAATATTCTCATGATATACTATTAAGTTCCAAAGGTAAATAAATCAAATTTCAAAAAACAAAAAACAAATCCCAAAAAAGCACAAAAAAACAAATTCGAAATTCAAAACCTTTCGGACTTAGAATTTAGTGTTTCGAATTTATTTGTAATTTGGAAATTGTCATTTGGAATTTTTAGAAAGAAATTCGTTGATTCCTTCTTCATCCATTTGTGCTACACGCCAATCGTCGAGTACTTTTGCACCCGTTTTTTTATAAAAATTAATTGCATTGACATTCCAATCAAGTACAGCCCACTCAATTCGGCGCACATTATCGCGTTTGCCTTGAGCAATAATTTCACTGTACAACGCAAATCCGGCGCCAGTGCCACGTTGGTCTTCTTTTACAATCAAATCTTCTAAGTGAATCGTTTTGCCTTTCCAAGTAGAATAACGGTAATAATAAAGCGCAATTCCGATGATGACACCATTTACTTCCGCTACAAAAGTGTGAAACAACGGATGTTCTCCAAAACCGTCTCGAATCAAATCGTCTGCAGTGACCACAACCGCTTCAGGTTCTTTTTCAAAAACGGCGAGTTCTTTTATCAATCCCAAAACGGCGGGCATATCATTGGGTGTTCCTTTCCGAATAATCATAAGTGTAGGTTTGAGGTAAAAGTAAAAAACAAATCCTAAATCCCAAGGCTGAATTTGGAATTTAGGATTTTGTATTGTTGTTATGAAAAATTATTTTTTCTTCTTAGTTGTTTTTTTTGTAGCAGGCTTTTTGGTTGTGGTTGCAGTCGCTTTGTTGTTGATTGGTTTTTGAACGTACGCTTTGTACAAACCATCAGCAGTGGCTCTGTTTTTGGCCAATTCAGCTCTGCTACTTGGGTCAGGATGCGAGCTCATCATACGCGAAATAAAATCGCTTTGACTTCCGCCACTTAAGTATGCCAAAATAGTAAAAGCCGATTCCACAGCATTGACATCATAGCCATTTCTTTTCATAAAATCGTATGAAAACATATCGGCCTCCGACTCTTGTTTGCGACTGTATTTACTATCCAAAAGCGCTCCAGCAATTTGTCCAGCTTGGCCGTCAGTTATTTTGGCTACTTTATCAGAAGTTGCGCCAACTGCGTTAATCAAAGCTGCATTTCTGTAAGCTGAACGTACAGCATCTTTAGTATCTTCATTGGCAACGTGACCAATTTCGTGACCAATTACAGCCAACAATTGATTGTCATCCATAATGTCCATCAAGCCAGAGTACACACGAACACTTCCATCGGCGCAAGCAAAAGCATTGACTTCTTTGGTTAAGTATACCTTGTAATTTAGTTTTAATCCGTTTTCTGTCGCATGTTTGCCAAAAACGCGGTTTAAACGTAAAGTATAACCATCTTTTGGACCCGCAACTACATTGGCAGAATCCATTTTTTTTACAGCTTGAGAGGCTACGTTGGCAGCATCTTCGTTTGAAAAAGTAAAACTGGCAACACCTGTTTGAAGCGCACCTAAAGTTCGGTCGATATTGATTTGAGCACTTGTTTTTGTAATACTAAAAATGCTTAGCGTAAGGAGTACTAAAAATTTAATTTTCATGGTTTTTACATTTAAAATTCATTGACAAAGATAAAATAAGTTTATAAAAAATAATGTAGTATAATTTTTACCAGAGGACTTAAAAATTTAATAAAAAAAACGATATTTGCACGAATAACTACAACGATTTCGTAATGGAAGAACGCAACAAAACCTTAGGTGAGTTTATCATAGAAAATCAGAATGCATTTCAGTATTCGTCGGGCGAATTATCGCGCATTATCAACTCCATCCGTTTGGCTGCTAAAGTGGTGAATTATAAGGTAAACAAAGCAGGTTTGGTTGATATTGTTGGTGCTGCTGGCGAACAAAATGTGCAAGGTGAAGACCAACAAAAATTGGACGTTTATGCCAACGAAGTGTTCATTCAAACCTTAATCAATCGTGAAATTGTGTGCGGAATTGCTTCTGAAGAAAACGACGATTTCATCACCGTTGCCGGAAGTGATAACAGTCATAGCAACAAATATGTAGTGCTGATGGATCCGTTGGATGGTTCGTCTAATATTGATGTAAACGTTTCGGTTGGAACTATTTTTTCGGTTTTTAGGAGAAAAACGCCAGTAGGAACGCCTGTTACTTCAGAAGATTTTTTACAACCCGGAACCCAACAAGTGGCTGCTGGTTATGTGATTTACGGAACGTCTACCATGTTAGTATATACAACTGGTCATGGCGTACATGGTTTTACGTTGAATCCAGCCATTGGAACATTTTACCTTTCTCATCCCAATATGCAATATCCAAAAGACGGAAAAATATATTCTATTAATGAAGGAAATTACGTACATTTTCCACAAGGAGTAAAAGATTATATCAAATATTGTCAGCTGGAAGAAGGCGATCGTCCGTATACTTCACGTTATATTGGAAGTTTGGTGTCAGACATGCATCGCAATATGATTAAAGGCGGAATTTATATTTATCCAACTAGTTCAAAGGCACCTAATGGGAAATTACGATTGTTATACGAATGCAATCCTATGGCTTTTATTGCCGAACAAGCGGGTGGAAAAGCTTCTGATGGTTACCGACGAATCATGGAAATTCAGCCTACCGAATTGCACCAACGTGTTCCGTTTTTCTGTGGTAGTTACAACATGGTAGCTAAAGCAGAAGATTTTATGAAAAATTCTGAAAAATAAAACTGCTATTCACGTAGACGTCAGAAAAGTAGTATTATTTCGATAAAATTGTTAAATTTGTCGGTTGAAACTAAAAAAACTACTTTACTTATATGTCTAAAAATCAATCCAAAGAATCCGAAACTCCGGCAGCGAACTCTTTAGAATCTGCCCAACGATTGGAAGCGATTAAAAATCTGATTTTTGGTGAAAATATTCAGCAAATTGATCAGGATTTCCAATCGCTCAAAAATCATATCGAAAAACGAAAAGAAGAGCTTGAAAATTTGATAGACGACACTCGTAAAGAGCTGAACGCTACTATTGATAATTTAGCTACTGATTTGAACATCCGAATTACGGATTTAGAAAACAGTTTGAACGATAAAACCGACGAACTGAACCACAAAAAAGTTGACCGTAATTTGTTGGGAACACTACTGGTTTCCTTAGGTGAAAAGATAATGAAAGACTAATCTTTTGTTATGACAGAATCTGAAAAATTAGCAAAGCTCAAAGAACTTCTTCTTAATGAGGACAGGGATTTTGCGCAAAAAATTCTGCAAAAATTAGATGATTTAGAAGAAACTGTCAATACCCAAGAAAAACTTTCTGAAAAAGTCAATCCGATTATTGACGACAAGTTGCACACTTTTGTGGAAGAAATTCCCGAAAAACTCGGGCCAACCATCACCAAAGCACTTTCAGAAGAAATCAAAAATTCGCAAGACAAGGTTGTTGAAGCACTTTTCCCTATCATTGGTAAAATGATCAAAAAGTACATTCAACAAGAAATTGCCATTCTCTCAGATCGCATTAATAGCCAAGTTCAAAATACGTTTTCGGTGCAAAAATGGACACGCAAAATCAAAGGCATGTTTTTTGGTTTTAGCGAAGAAGAAATGATTATGAGCGAATTGGCCAAACCAGCTATTCAACAAATATTTGTGATTGAAAAAGGTTCGGGTTTAATTATTTCGAGCGCATCCAAAACCGAGGCAATCGAAGAAGATATGGTAGCTGGAATGTTAACGGCGATTAAAAGTTTTGTGGAAGATGCCTTTAAAGAACACAACCAAAGTTTGCAATCGATAGAGTACGAGTTTTACGAAATTTACATCCAAAATTTTTCGGGTTATTACATTGCAGTGATGCTTTCAGGAACCGTAAATGATGCTTACAAAAGCGAACTCGAAAATCAATTGCTCGATTTGACCGAAAAACACATTAATACCAATATTAGCAATAAAGAACTAATTAAACAACATCTGGAAGACTTTATTCATCATGAATAACACCAAAAAAATAGTATTAGTTGGACATTTTGGTGTTGGAAAATCATCTCTTGTCAAACGCTTTGTTGAGAATGTTTTTTCCGACAACTACATCGTGACTAT
This sequence comes from Flavobacterium sp., assembly GCA_016787805.1. Taxonomy (GTDB): domain Bacteria; phylum Bacteroidota; class Bacteroidia; order Flavobacteriales; family Flavobacteriaceae; genus Flavobacterium. The sequence goes on from JAEUTY010000019.1 coordinate 37,786, forward strand.
TGGTGTTCATATTTCAAAAAAAGAACTCGAATTGAATGGCGAAAAACTCACTTTGGTCATTTGGGATATTGAAGGGAAAGACGATCTAAAAAAATTACGTCCAGCGTACCTTATTGGGACTTCAGGATTTATTTACGTTATCGATCCCACTCGCCCGCAAACTTTTGAGCATTTTAATGATGAATACAACTTTTTAACTTCAGGTTTTCCGCAATCGAAAGTGGTAACTGTGGCCAACAAAATTGATTTAATTGATCTTGAGGAATTCCAAAATCAATTGGCAGTTCAAGGTATTTCCATCGATTTTTTTACGAGTGCAAAAAATGGTGTTGAGGTCAACGACGTTTTTGTTGAATTAGGAAAACGAATGGTATCATGATCGAACATATCCGAAATAAGTACCTCAATTCACTGACTCAAATTGTCGTTTTGAACAAAAATGGGCAAGTGATTCAAACCGACAATCAATTGTTTGCATTTCCATTGGAATCCCTGTTGGAAGACTTTCATCCTTTTTTTTATATCATCCCGAGTTTATTGGAAGAGGATAACCAAGAAACCGTTTTTAGTGGCGTACATATTGATTATTTAGAAACCAAAATGGTGCTAGATGTGATTGTTAATTCGGGTTCAGAAGAGTCTAATCCATTTGTGATTTTGATTGATTTTTCGAGCTATTACAAGAACTTTCAAAGTATTGCTCAGGAAAAGAATGAGTCGATTTTGAGTTTTCATTTGGAAGAATTAAAAAACCAACAACTCGAAGCTGAAAAAATATTTAAAGATAAATTCTTGGCCAACGTAAGCCACGATTTGAAAACGCCGCTTTGGGGAACTACTTTTTTTGTAAATAAATTAGAGCAAACTCAATTGACAACAATTCAAAAGGATTACGTTCAAACCATCAAAGAATCGAACGAGCATATTTATCATTTGGTACAAGATTTACTTGATTTATCGAAAATCGAATCGGGTCAAATGGAGATTGTGCATGAAGTTTTCGATTTTCACCAAGCCATGTTTCATTTAGAATCGATTTTGAAACCCAAAGCCAATGACAGAAAATTGTGTTTGGAGATGAAAATGGACAAATCTATTCCTAAACAACTTACTGGAGACAAGGTAAGACTTAATCAAATTTTGATTAATTTGTTGGATAATTCCATTAAGTTTACCCACGAAGGTAGTGTTACGCTCGAAATCAATCAACTTGAAAAAAAAGAAGGTAAAACCCAATTAGAGTTTGTAGTAAAAGATACAGGTTCTGGAATTGATACTTCCAACAAAGAAGAAGTGTTTTTGAGTTTCAAAAAATTACATTCTTCCAAAAAAATAGAAGGTTTAGGTTTGGGATTGGCCATTGTTTCCAATTTAGTGCGATTAATGGAGGGTGAAATTGACTTCCAAACAGAAATTAATATAGGCACCACATTTGTAGTTGTGCTTCCTTTTGAAACATAAAAAAAACCCTCGAAAATCGAAGGTTTTCAATATCAATTGAAAAATTGTTATTTGTTCATGTGTGTCATTTCGTATGTAAAAGTATCCAAATCAACTCCCATTACTAGCAATGAAAGCGCTTTGTCAACGATGTAGTTTACATTTCCTGGAGTGAAACCTAATGCTAATGCAAATTTGGTAAGGATTTCTTTTTGTTTTGGACCTAAAACATGATCTACATAAACCATGCGCGATAAGTCATACAAACGCTCCAAACGGTGCGCATACGAATACGGCGGATTGATTGGGTATTTCAACGGATTCTCCATAATTTCTTCGTATTCAGCGGCGGAAATCTCCAAACGAGTTGCAAGTTTATCTAAAAATTGTTTCTCTTCAGCACTCAATTCCCCATCGGCTGTAGCCACGCGAACAATAGCTGAAAAATGACCTTTATTTCTAGTTTTGAATTCGCTATCAAATAAATCAGAAAATGACATAAGTATAAGTGTTTTATTTGGCAAATATAATTCTAATTCCGCAAAAAAGGAAATAGTTTTTCAACGATTTTAAAAGCAATTGAGGTAACAAATTCAAAATAAATTGTAAGTTTACATTCCTAAAAACTACAAATTCGAACTACTTATGCCTGATTTTTGGATTTATTTCAAAATTGGTCTGCAACACGTTTTAGACATAAACGGCTATGACCATGTACTTTTTTTAATCGCTTTAACCGTTCCCTACGCGTTCAAAGATTGGAAAAGAGTGTTATTGTTGGTGACAATTTTTACCATCGGACATACATTTGCGTTATTACTTTCGGTATTTAATATTGTTACGGTAAAAGCTAGTTTAGTTGAGTTTTTGATTCCCATAACGATACTAATCACCGCTTTTTTCAACTTGTTTACGGCTGGAAAATCATCCAAACAAGAAAGCATCACTTTTGTGGCTACTGTTACTTTATTTTTCGGACTCATTCACGGATTGGGTTTTTCCAATTATTTCAAAGCCATTTTACCTGGAAATCCAACAGACAAAGTAGTTCCATTATTTGAATTTGCACTCGGAATAGAAGCCGCGCAGATTTTGGTGGTTTTAGCAGTACTCGTTTTGTCTTTCATTGTTCAAACACTCTTCCGATTCAATAAACGCGATTTTACTTTGGTCATGTCGGCTTTCGTAATTGGTGTTGTGGTACCAATGATAATTGAAAATCCAATTTGGAAAAGATAAAGTTGATTGGAAGCGAATCAGTAGTTATATTTGTAAGCGCATTTTCTGCTTCTTGCCCCGTTGCCGACAACGGGATCAGGGATAATGAGTAATCCATTTTTGTAAAAGTCAGTAGTTTAAATCAACACCATTGTGCCTTCGCGCCTTTGTGGCAAATATGAAAGAAAAAAAACAAAACAAATACGATAAAGCGTACCTCAGAATCGCCTCCGAATGGAGCAAACTTTCGTACTGCCAACGCAAGCAAGTTGGTGCAATCATTGTACGCGATCGCATGATTATTTCCGATGGTTACAATGGAACTCCCTCGGGATTTGAAAATTGTTGTGAAGACGACGAAGGCTTAACACATTGGTACGTTTTGCATGCCGAAGCCAACGCGATTTCAAAGGTAGCGCGTTCGACACAATCGTGTGAAAATGCAACGTTGTACATTACACTTTCTCCTTGTAAAGAGTGCAGTAAACTCATTCACCAATCGGGAATCAAAAGAGTGGTGTATCAAAATGGATATCGCGATACTTCGGGAGTTGATTTTTTGATAAAAGCAGGTGTTGAGGTCTCACAAATTGACGATTTAGAATAAAATAAAGTGTTTTGTAAAGCGTTTTACTTGAATAGAGACGCACAAAGGTTCGGATTAACTTCTGTAAAAATGAAAATCAACAAAATCTATCTTCCTGTATTGTTCTTTTCGTGCGTGGCGCTCGGAATAGTTATTGGTGGATGGATTAATTATCCAGTGGCTCAACCTTCATTTTCTAAAAACAATTATAAATCAAAGCTCAACAGTCTTATTAATTTTATTGATAATGAATATGTGGATGATGTTCAAACCGATTCGATTGTTGATTTGACCGTAACCAATATTTTATCCAACCTCGATCCGCATTCGGTTTATATTCCTAAAAGCGAACAAAAACAAGAAGCTGAAAACATGCGTGGTGATTTTGTGGGAATTGGAATCAACTTTTACATGTATAAGGATTCGGTTGCAGTCGTCAAACCAATTGCCAATGGTCCAGCCGAGAAAGCTGGGATTAAATCAGGTGATCGATTGTTGTATGCCGATAATTACAAATTGTTTGGCAAAAAAATTCACAATGATACCTTGTTTAAAAAATTACGTGGAGAAGAAGGTTCAAAAGTCACATTAACGGTTTATCGAAAATCGGAAAACCGAAAATTTAAAGTTCAATTAGAACGCGGAGTAGTTCCTATAAAAAGTGTCGACACGTACGTGATGTTGAATAAAAATGTAGGTTACATCAAAATCAATCGTTTTGCTGAAACTACTGGAAATGAATTTCATAACGCATTATTACATTTGAAGCAAAAAGGCGCTAACGAATTAGTGATAGACGTGAGAGACAACGGAGGCGGATTTTTGGAAATGGCGGTTCAAGTAGCCGATGAATTATTGAAAGACGATCAACTTATTGTTTTTACCAAAAATAAAAAAGGCAAAATAGACAAAACCTATTCCACTGACGGAGGCAATTTTGAAACCGGTAAAGTATATGTTTTAATCAATGAAAATTCGGCTTCGGCAAGTGAAATTTTAGCTGGAGCAATTCAAGATAATGATCGCGGCATTGTAGTAGGAAGACGTTCGTTTGGAAAAGGATTAGTGCAACGCGAAATTGGTTTTGAAGATGGTTCGGCCGTGCGATTGACTACTTCTCGCTATTATACTCCAAGTGGTCGTTCGATTCAAAAACCGTATATTAAAGGTCAAAAAGAGAAATATTACGGTGAATTTGAGAGTCGCTTTGAAAGTGGAGAATTGTACGAAAAAGACAAAATCAAAATTGCAGATTCATTGAAATTTAAAACCAAAAATGGCCGAGTTGTATACGGGGGAGGCGGAATTGTGCCCGATGTTTTTGTAGGTTTAGAAGCCAATCATGGTCAAGAAAGTGTTGAATATATATTGAATACTGGTGTTTTGGGACATTTTGTCTTCGAACAATTGGATAAGGAACGCAATTTGTTCAAAGGATTGACGGTGAATCAATTGATAGCTAAAGTGGATTCAAATCCGAATTATATCAAAGGTTTTACTTCGTATTTGGCTAGTCTTGGATTGGAAGTTAATTTAGAGAAAAATGTGGCTTTAGTCAATCGCTATTTATCGGCTGAATTTGCCCGACAATTATTAGGAGAAAGTTATTATTATCAAATTGTTTTGAAAGAAGACAAAATGATCAAAACCGTTTTGAAGTAATTATTTTTTGATGCTATCGTGTGCTTGTACGTGAATTCCGGCGTTCCACAAAGTTAAAATATCAGTTGCAACAGCAGCGCCACTTCCAGCTGCAATAGCCAATTGACTGCGCCATCCAGCAAGAGTTCCTGTTACATAAATACCTTCGGTTACTTTATGGTCGACGTTTTTGAGTTGAATTCGGTTTTTTTCAGGAATGATTTTTTGATGCGGCATTACATATTCCTCCAATCCTTCAATGGTAAATGGATTTCCAGCACCAATTCCGATGACAACCATTTTAGTTTGGTAGGTGTTTTTGTTGGTTGTAATTGTGAAATTTCCTGCTGAACCTTCTATCCTCATCACTTTTTCGTCTTCTATTATAGTTATGTGTGGATAGGTTTTTTGCAAATGCTCGATACTTTCAACCAAAATTTCCGAACCCAATTTGCCAGCCGAAATTCCGTAAGCATTATTAAACAAAGCTTCTTGTAAGGATGAAGCTTTTTGGTGCGCAATAATTCCGATTTTTTTGTCTTGTACAAAAGGTTTTTTTTGAGCTGAACCCAGAATGAGTGCACATGAAACACCCGAAACGCCGCCGCCAATTATCAAAACATCAAACATAAAAGGAATGGTTATTGTTTTTTCAATTGATCTTCGATTTTTTTTGACATTCTAAAAATCAAAAGTATAAAAACGGCACAAAAAGAAGCAACAATTCCAATCAAAGCGACTAGGCTGTTGCCCTCAAACGGCTTTTCGAAGTCCAATAACGTCAAATTGAAAATGATTAAACCAACAGCTATAAGGATTAATATAGTAGTAAAAACTTTCATGATAATAATTTGAAACAAAAATAGTAATTTTTATAGCTAAATAAATAAGCCTTTAACATTCGAAGCGAATAATTTAACAGCAATGGCCAAAAGCACAACGCCAAATGTTTTCCGAATAACGCCTAAACCATTTTTGCCTAATATTTTTTCGATTTTGGCTGAAGATTTTAGTACTAAGTAGACTAAAATAATGTTCAAAACAATCGCAATTATAATGTTAATGGCGGCAAATTGTGAGCGTAACGACAGTAAAGTTGTCATGGTTCCAGCACCAGCAATTAAAGGGAATGCTAGTGGAACTATTGATGCCGACGAATTGGCTTCTTCTTTATAAATTCGGATACCTAATATCATTTCGAGCGCCAAAAAGAAAAGCACAAACGAACCAGCTACGGCAAACGAGTGCACATCTATGCCAATAAGTTTTAATAATTCTTCTCCCACAAAAAGAAAAACAATCATAATTATTCCAGCTACTATAGAAGCTTTTTCCGATTCGATATGACCAAACTTTTGGCGCAATTCCACAATAATTGGAATAGTTCCTACAATGTCGATGACTGCAAAGAGTACCATTCCGATGGTTACAATTTCTTTAAAATCGATAAGCATATTTGTTTTTTCTGCAAAATTATGTTTTTAATTGTGTTCTTCTGTATTTATTCAAATTAGATTTTACCTTTGCCAGAAATAAACAAATCGAAAATCAAAATGTTTCAGTTAGGAAAAACCATAGTTTCGGAGGATATTTTAGAAAAAGATTTTGTGTGTAATCTTTCGGCTTGTCATGGTGCTTGTTGTATAGATGGTGATGCTGGAGCTCCTTTGAATGAAGAAGAAACCAAAATTTTAGAAACGATTTATCCGCAAGTAAAACCATTTTTACGAAAAGAAGGAATCGAAGCCATTGAGCGTTTGGGAACTTGGGTAAAAGGAACTGATCAAGATTTGGAAACACCTTTGATTGATAATAAAGATTGTGCGTACGTAATTTTTGACGGGAAAACTGCTTTGTGTGGCATAGAACAAGCCTATAATCAGGGTGTTGTAAGTTGGAAGAAACCTGTTTCGTGTCATTTGTATCCGATTCGCGTCAAGGATTTTACTGAATTTGCGGCTGTGAATTATGATCGTTGGGATATTTGTGATGATGCTTGTGCACTGGGTAAAGAATTGCAAGTTCCGGTATATAAATTTGTAAAAGAAGCACTAGTCAGAAGGTTTGGCGACGATTGGTATATTGAACTTGAAAAAGTAGCGGAAGATTTAAAAAATGGAAAATAAAAAAACGCCTTGAATTTCAAGGCGTTTTTTGTGGAGAAGATGGGGCTCGAACCCACGACCTCTTGACTGCCAGTCAAGCACTCTAGCCAACTGAGCTACATCCCCAATCGCAAGCAAATATATAAACAAATCTTTAAAAGAAGCAAATAAAAATTAAGCAATTAAAAATTAACACTTTAAAGCGATAAAGTGATAAAAAAATGATAAAAAAAATTTTTTTTCTCAAGGAAAAACACCTAATATTGTCCATCTTAAAAAAAACTAAACTATTAACTTCAATTTAAACCACAAACATGAAAAAAATTACATTCCTTTTTTCGTTTTTATTACTCTCCTTTTTAAGTGAGGCACAAGTAATAGCTTCACAAAATTTTGACACCGCTTTGGGTTGGACATCAACCAATACTACAAGTGACGCCGGTACTACTATTGCTGCTTGGTCAAGAAGAACTGCCGGAACTACACCATCTTGTGCTCCTTTCGCTGGAGCTGGTATGGCTCGTTTCAATTCGTATAACATACCTGCCAATGGAACAGGTAGATTAACTTCTCCAGCAATGACTTTTGCAGGTTCAAGCTACAGAGTTAAACTTAAAATGTACAGAGACAACGGTTATCCAACTGATGCAGATAATATTAAAGTATATTACAATACAACTAGTGCTGCTGGAGGAACTTTATTAGGTACAGTTAACCGCTCAAGATCGTTAGCTCCAATTGTTAGTGCTGATGGTTGGTATTCATATACTTTTGATATTCCTGGAAATCCAACAGGAACAGGATATATTAATATTTTAGGAACTTCATTTTACGGGAATAATATCTTTATTGATGAGGTTTCAATTGAACAAATTCAAGCTAATGATGCTGAAATGAATGCATTCAATATTAATTCTATTATTGCTGCAGGGACAACATCCATTACTGGAACAATCAAAAATTTAGGGTTAACAACAATTACTTCAGTAGATCTAAATTGGCAAGTTGATTCGGGTACAATTTATACTCAATCATTAACAGGTTTAAATATTGCAGCAGGGCAAACATATAACTTCACACATTCTAACCAATGGGATGCAACTCCAGGTTTGTATTCTGTTAGAACTTGGGTAACTAATATCAATGGTGGTGCTGTAGATGGTGATACAACTAATGATCAAATTACTAAATCGGTTGCTGTAGCTAGTAATTCTACTGCTAGATTCCCTTTGTTTGAAAAATTCTCAAGTGCTACTTGTGCACCTTGCGCTAACTTTAACACTAATTATTACACTCCATTCTATACAACAGGCAACAATCAAAACAGTATGGCTTACATTAGCTACCAAGTGAACTGGCCTGGTGCTGGAGATCCATATTATACAGCTGAAGTTGGGGCTAGAGTAGGATATTATGGTGTGAGTGGTGCGCCAACTTTATTTATAGATGCAAGAGACAACACTAATTTTAATACCGCTCAATTACAAACAGGTTTGAACAATGCTTTATTAGTTCCAGCTTATTTTGGATTATCAGCAACTAAAGAATTGGTTGGTGATCAAATGACAGTTAATGTTACTACAACTCCCTATTTGACAGGCACATACAAAATGCACGTTGTTGTTGTTGAAAAAGTAACAACAGGAAACATTGCTACTAATGGTGAAACTTCATTCAAACATGTAATGATGAAAATGATTCCTGATGCTAATGGAACAACGATTAACTTTACTCATGATGTTCAAGCAACCAATACTTTCCAAGCTACTTTATCAGGATTGAATATTGAAGAAATGGATGATTTAGATGTAGTAGTTTTCATTCAAAATAATGCTAACAAAGACGTTATGCAATCAACTTATGCTACTGAAGCTTTGGCGACTAGTGAGTTTGGTTCTACAGCTCAAATCAAAATGTGGCCAAATCCATCAACTGGAATTGTAAGAGTTGCAACTGAAACACCAGTAAACGTTTTAATTACAGATATTAGCGGTAAAGTTGTTTTCACTATGAATGAAGTTTCTAACGAAACTCAAATGAACTTATCTTCTTTACAAAAAGGAATTTATTTAGCTAAAATGACAACAATTGAAGGAGTTGAACAAACTCAAAAAATTGTTTTAAAATAATATTAAAATACATCAGGAATCACTATTGATTCCTGATGTTAAAAAAAAATACAATGAAAAGAATACTACTTTTAACTTCTGTTTTAATAAGTGCTTTTGGGTTTTCTCAAATAGCTCTTACCAGACATGATGGTACTCCTGTTAGTAATGGTCAAGTTTTGGCTTTTAACTCTAATTCAGGAACAGCTGCTGAGTTTGATTTTTATGTTAAAAATACTTCATCAACAGCTTCTGTAAATGTCAAGATTAACTGTATGTCTTTGGTAAATACTGATGGCTTTGGATTTGAACTTTGTTTTGGTAACGAATGTCTTCCCGATGTTGAAGAAGGAATGACCTATCCAATTAATACGCCTTACGTTACGTTACCACCATTAGGCCAAAGCGGAAATGACGGGCATTTTTTAAATACTCCTGTTGCTTCTAATACAGCTCCTTTCCCTAAAGATTATGTGTTTCGTTTCTTTCAATCAGGCAACCCTCCAGGGTCAAATACAATTGATGTAACCTACCGTTATGATCCTAATTTATCTAATGAAGAAATTTCTCAATTGCAATCATCAGGTGTGATTGTTAAATCGACCCTTGTTGAAAACGAATTGGTGTTGGATGTTCTAAAAGGAGATTCAATGGTAATTTATGATTTAAACGGAAAAGCAGTTTTGACTTCTAAATTGAATTATGGAATTCAAAACATTTCTGTTTCTGATTTGTCATCGGGAGTTTATATTATTAACTTCATTAGCTCTGAAGGAAATACATCAACTAAAAAATTTATAAAGAAATAATTTTTCTTATTTAATTAATATAAAAAAAGGCTCACAATTTTGTGAGCCTTTTTTATAATGAATTTATCCAATCTTCAATGAGTTGAACTCCTTCAGTATGTTTAATTGTCCTTCCCAAAGGAGGCATGATATAAAAATTGTCTGTATGCGTATTAACTCTGTAATGTAAAATGGACTGAGCGACATTGTTGGGTTGAACAATACGTCCTGTATATCCCGGTACGAAATGTTCAGCATTGACCCCAACTCCCATCATAACAGGGTTGGTGGTTTCATTAAAAGCAAAACGCAAACTCAAGTGAGCTGCTTCGCCGTCGTTAATGTGGCAATGTGCACAATTAGCATCGAAATAAGAGCGAACTCTATGGTCAATTGAATTTGATGCATCCTTATAATTGACAGTTGAAACAATAGTTGAAGGAAGATTGTTTTCTAAGTAACCAAATTCAATTAATTTAGATAATTGATTTTTAGAGCCTTCACTATAAGTATAATTGGTATTCAAATTTTGGGGTTTAATTCCAATCGGAATTTTTTGAAGAGTGGTAATATTTCCATGACATCTAAAACAATCTGCATCCACAATAGGAGTTCGGTAATCAACTGTTTGAATAACATTGTTTTCATCTTTCCATGAGATGGTTCGATTGGTTTGAGCCGTTTCCAAAAAAGCATCCGTTTGTTGTGTATTCCAAATGTATTCTGCAAAAACCCAACCATCCGATTTTCGAATCATTATTCGAGTTTCGATTATTTGAGTAGTGTTATTAGGTTGAACATTGTCATAATAAAACACTTTTATTAATGCCGCACCTACAGGTAAGTTTAAAATTTCACCGTCACTGGTGTAGGAAGCTTTTGTTCCGTTTGGCATCCAAATGAAGCGTTTTTTTAATGCATATTCTGAGAAAAGTTCACTAGCAGGTTTATATGGTATCACACCATAAGAGGGGTTCAAATTTTTGAGCTCGCCTTCAAAAAACTTATAATCTGAAAGTTTTGGATAAGGAACAACTGTCAAATCCATCACTACAGGCGATACTTCAATGTATTCTTCATCTGAAGAACTACAAGCATAACATAATGATAAAAAAACAATCAATACAAATACAGCTATTTTTTGAACCTTTATCATAGTATTTCAACTTTAAAATGATGTGTTTAATGATAATGAAACACCAGAACTCTCAGGAACAAATCGGCATACACCGCCAACACACACTAATCCACCACGTTGTCTGCCATAATTCAAAGCAATACGTGTTGAATTTCTTCTGAAAGCTCCTCCAACATTAAAATAATGATTTCTGGCGTAATCTAAATCATTTCCATAATTGTATAAATCACTAAGATAAAACGAAAGCTTTGAATTTAAGTTAAACTCAGCAGTTGCTCCAGCCCAATTCTTTTTATCATAATCGGCCCACATATGTTCACCCATTACTCTTAATGATCGTGTTGCAGTAAATTTATAAGTAGCTTCAGCTGCCACTATATTGGTGTTGACTTCACCTTTAGCATCTTCGATGTACTTTTTATTGTAGTATTGATTGATATAACTAAAAATCGATTGCCATTTATTGTTCCATTTTTTGGTGATTTCGATGTTGTAGTCAGTGAACATTCTTTTACCAAAACCAAAATAGTCGGTTTGATAATCTTGAGGATTAAATATATAGAAAGTTCCACCTAATGCATTCCAGTTGGAAAAATTCAAAGCCACTTTCATTCCGTTTTTTCCACCCAAGGTAGAACCTTTTTTAAAATCGTAAAAAATGTCAATCTGACCGCCAATTTCTCCAGCTTTCACAAAATTGGCATCCGAAAGCAATACATTAGGTTGTGATTGATAAACGTAAATGTTGGCCAAGTTATAATGGTGTTGTTTGGTTAAACTGGGCATAAAATTCATTATTCGGTCATTGAAAGTGTTTCCTTTGGCATCTCTTTCCGAGAAGAAGCTCATGTTTTCTAGTCGACGAAAAGAAGCATCAACTCCGAATCCTTTTTTAGAATACCCCAAATTAATTAACAAAGCGTTTCCTGGTTTGATTAATCGGTTGTCAATTTGACCTGGTGCTTGAACCACAGCGTCTTTTGATTTATAGTCAAACTCTGATGAAAAATACAAAGCATCGTGATTCACGCTCAACCTTCCGGCATAGCCATGGGTTACATCGTCAAAATTTGGGTTTTCTATAGCCGTCTTTTCATCTCGAGCAACATAAGTTAAACCCATTGTTAAATCAGTTTTTTCAAATTTGAAAAGCGATGACAAACCAATTTCGGCATCGGCACCATATATTTTACCTTTGCTTACATCAAAACCTGTTCTTTGTTGACCGTAAATAGATTTTAAAGTGATGTAATTGGTAGGTTTAAAAATCAGCCTTCCGCCACGTAAAGCATTATTGATGCCTAAAGCACGATCTTCCCAACTTCTATACAATAAACCACTGCCAAATTGTTCGTAAAAATAACCAGCGGTAATGTCAATTTTTTCGTTCTTGAATTGTAAAAAGTAAGTAGCAACATTTACTCCATCGTATTTTGGATTCATGTTTAGCAAGGCGTTTTCCATATAGGATTCTCCTTGAATACCTGCAGACCAATTTTTATATTTTAGATTTAAAAACAAATAACTGTTTGAACGAACAGGTTGTTCTGGGTGAACAGTTGGATTGTCAAATTCGTCACGCACTCCAGTATCATTCAAATACCATTGGGAGTTGGATTCAAAACCACCATTAAAATTGAGATTTTGTTTTTCTTTTTCTTGTGCAAAAGTTGTAGCTGTTGTAAGGCTTAAAACTAGTAGTTGAGTTAGTTTGTTTAGTTTCATTATTTCAATGACTTCAGTTTTTCAAATAATTCTACTTCGCTTCCAGGAACATATCCGTTTTGAATGTGAACGATTTTACCGTTTTTTACTACAATAGTGTAGGGAATGTTAACAATTGAAAGCGCTCTTTTAAAATCTTGGTTGGTGTCTAATAAAATTTTATAGGTCCACTCTTTTCCATTTACCAAAGGTTTTACTCTTTTTTGTGTACGAGAATCATCAGTTGAAACTGCAATCACCTCAAAATTCACCTCCTTTTTCCATTCTTCTTGTACATCATTCATTTCGTCTAATTCATTAATGCATGGCGCACACCAAGTTGCCCAAAATGAAAAAACATACAATTTGTCTTTTTCGTTGAAATCATTTTTTAAGGAAACCGATTTTCCTTCAAGCGATGTTAAACTCAAATCAGGGAGGTTGTTTTGAGCGATTAAATTAAATCCTACAAAAAGCAATAATAGGGATAAATTTTTCATAAAATGTTCAATTAGAGTTGCAAATAAATAAATAATAATATTAAGATTAAAGTTTTTTTTGCTTTATTTGTAAGCAATAATCATGCAAATTTTTTTACCAATGAAAAAGACTTATTTTCTTGCTTTATTTTTAATAACAATCGCTTTGACATCATGTAGTGATACTGTTATAGTCGAAAATAGACCTGATCAAAGTGCAATTGCTCCAGCTATTCCAGGTTACTTTAAAAAAAGAGCTTTGATTGAAGATTACACTGGAACTTGGTGCGGAAATTGTACTAGAGTTGCTTATGCTATTGATCTTGTAAAAGAACAATCTGATAAAGTGGTTTCTGTGGCAATTCATTACGGAAATGACCCGTATAATTTTGGTCCAGTTGCAATTGCGCCATTAAAAAACTTAATTTCTCCCAATGCACCATTGGCACTTCCTGTTTCTAGATTAAATAGATTAAATGTGTGGACGTTTCCAGAAACATCCAATATCCAAGAAGCAATTGATTTAACAGGAAACAATACAACATTAGGTATTGCAATGAACTCAACAGTCGATAACACAAGTATCGATTTAGATGTAAATGTCAAATTTTTAGATGATTACTCCGACTTAAAATTAGTTGTATATCTATTGGAAAATCATTTAATGTATTTCCAAAGAAATTACTTGGAGTATTATGGAGGAATAGATCCGATTCCAGTTTTTGAACACAATCATGTGTTGCGTAGTGCAATGACTCATATTTTAGGTGATGAAATTACAGGAACAACTAATGGGAATACTGTTACTAAAAATTTTTCAATTCCTGTTCCTTCTAATGTAAATGCTAACAATATTAGCTTTGTCGCTTTTGTTGTTGGAGCTGATAATAAGGTGATTAATGTGAGAGAATCTCACGCCAATGAAAATCAAGCTTTTGAAATCAATCCATAAGATAATGAATAATTAATGATAAAGGTCACTTTTTTAAGTGACCTTTTTTTATAGCTTTGAATCGTTAAAAATTTGATTATGACTAAAGCCATTTTTTTACTCCAAAAAATTAATATCGAAGAAAAAATAAAGAACGCTCCCAATAACGGTTATCAAATAGGTGTTACCATTGGCTATTTGTTACCTTTTGCCGTTTTAGTTGGAATTGCCTATTATATGTATTATCGAGCAAAAAACAGAAAAGACTTCGATTAAATTCATAAATTTGCATTCTAATTTCTTTTCGATGAGTAAAATCAGAATTACCAAACAGTTTTCGTTTGAAACAGGCCATGCATTATATGGCTATGATGGAAAATGTAAAAATGTTCACGGACACAGCTACAAACTTTCAGTAACAGTAATTGGAACACCCATTTTAGATGCCAATAACGTGAAGTTTGGAATGGTAATTGACTTTTCGGATTTAAAAAAAATTGTAAAAGAAGAAATCGTGGATCAATTCGATCACGCCACAGTTTTTAATAAAAACACGCCACATGTTGAACTTGCCAACGAGTTGAAAGGCCGAGGGCATCATGTAATTTTAGTAGATTACCAACCCACAAGCGAAAATATGGTCATCGATTTTGCTCAAAAAATAAAAAATCGTTTACCGCAAACCATCGAATTGTTTTCCTTAAAACTGCAAGAAACCGAAAGTTCGTTTGCCGAATGGTACGCTTCAGATAATATGTAATCGAATGGCAACTAAGAAAATCTATTTTGCTTCCGACCAACATTTAGGTGCGCCAACACCTGAAGCTAGTTTTCCGCGTGAACAAAAGTTTGTGGCGTGGTTGGACGAAGTAAAACAAGACGCCGAAGCTATTTTTTTGTTAGGCGATTTATTTGATTTTTGGTTCGAATACAAAACCGTTGTTCCCAAAGGATTTGTGCGTGTGTTAGGGAAGTTGGCCGAAATTCGTGATAGTGGAATTCCCATCTACTTTTTTGTAGGAAATCACGATTTGTGGATGAACGATTACTTTCAAAAAGAACTCAATATTCCTGTTTATCACGATAATAAAGAATTCACTTTTTCAGGAAAATCGTTTTTAATTGGTCACGGAGATGGAAAAGGACCAGGCGATAAAGGCTACAAACGCATGAAAAAAGTGTTTACCTTTCCTTTCTCAAAATGGCTTTTCCGATGGTTGCATCCTGATTTGGGCGTGAAATTAGCGCAATACCTTTCAGTAAAAAACAAACTCATTTCGGGTGAAGCGGATGTAAAATTTTTAGGTGAAGACAACGAATGGTTGGTGCAATACGCCAAACGTAAGTTAGAAACCCAACACTACGACTATTTCATTTTCGGTCACCGACATTTACCAATGGAAATTAAAGTGGGGTACAATTCGAAATACATCAACTTAGGCGATTGGATTGGCTATTTTACCTATGGTGTTTTCGATGGAGAAGAGTTTAAACTTAAAGAGTTTCAAAACTCTTAACGGAACAAATAATCCAACATCACAGCATCCACTTTTCCGTCAGCAAATAAACTGTTTTTAGTTTCAAACGATTGTATTGCTTGAAAAGTATTTTCTTTAAACAAACCGTCAACCGGAATGTTGTAGCCTTTTTTGACTAACATTTTTTGTAATTCAAAAACAAACGAGCTATAATCGCCTATTTTCAAACTGTATTTTTCAGGATTGCTTTGGAACGTTTCCATCAAAAAACGACTTTTCAAAAAGTCATCGTATTTTTTGCCTGAAAAACCACTTTTTTCAAAAGCAATCACATCGTTGTCAGATAATCCTTTGCTTTTAATTTGAGCCGAAATAGCTAAGCGATCCTCATAGAATTTTACGGCTCCTAATTTTTTAGTGTACTGATTTACCAAAGCCTTTGTATCATCGTCATCATTTTCAGGATTGCGAACATCAACACCATTATTGGCGGTTTCAAGTTTCTAGCGCAATTTTTTGTTTGCTAAATTTACCGTTTTATTTCCCGCATTTTTGCACCAAATTTTGAAAGATTTGGTTTCAAAATTCGAGAATAAAACTACGTTATTTTTTTGAATATTGGTCATTTTTTAAATTAAATTTTGTTTGATATACAGTCTACTAATAGTATTCAAAGGTGATTCATGTTCAAGTGTTTTTCTTGGTCTTTGATTGAGTTGATTTTGGACTTCTAAAAGTTGTTTTTTAGAGAGTAAATTAAAGTCAGTTCCTTTGGGAAAATAGTCTCTAATTAGCCCATTCGTATTTTCATTAGTTGGTCTTTCCCAAGGCGAATATGGATGAGCAAAATAGACTTTAATTTTGGTGTTTTTTGTAAATATTCCGTGTTGCGCCATTTCAGCTCCGTTATCATAAGTCAATGATAATTTTAAGTGTTTAGGGATGTTCTTAAAAGCTTTTTCAAAAGCTTTTCTGACAGAAGTAGCATCCCTTTTTTTAAGAGGTACAATAATTAAAAATCGAGATGTTCTTTCTACTAGAGTTCCAATAGCACTTTGATGGTTCTTACCTATTATAAGGTCGCCTTCCCAGTGTCCTGGGATTTCACGAGAGTCGACTTCATTGGGTCTTTCATCGATACGAATAGGGTCTTTAATTGTTATTCTTTTACCATCACCACGTTGTTGATTTCCTCTGTAATTTCTTTTTTGGCGAAGTTGAGAAATGAGTAATTTTTCCAGTTCTTTTTTAGGTTGAATATAGATGTGATAGTAGATACTTTCGTGTGATATTTGCATAGTTGGATCAAAGGGATAAAACAGTTTCAAAGCATCTGAAATTTGTTGTGGAGACCAATGCTTTTCTAGATGTGAATATACAAAATTTTTGAGTTTTGGATTACTCTCAATTTTGGATTTTCCGAGTCTTCTATCGAGTAGATTATGTACATAATTTTTCTCTGCTTTTAGGTTGTCATAAGCTCCTTTTTT
>JAEUTY010000027.1 GCA_016787805.1 Flavobacterium sp.
TAATTGATAATTGATAATTGATAATTGATAATTGATAATTGATAATTGATAATTGATAATTTTTGAACAATAACAACTAAATTCACAACTTAAACCTAACCTAATGTCCGAACTTTCCGTCAATCATTTATTAGGAATAAAATACCTTCAAAAATCCGACATTGACTTGATATTTGAAACGGCTGATCATTTCAAAGAAGTCATTAATCGACCTATAAAAAAAGTGCCTTCACTGCGAGATATTACTATTGCCAACATTTTTTTTGAAAACAGCACACGAACCAAATTATCATTCGAATTAGCACAAAAACGACTATCTGCCGATGTAATTAGTTTTTCGACTGCACAATCTTCAGTCAAAAAAGGCGAAACGTTAATTGATACTGTAAATAACATTCTTTCAATGAAAGTCGATATGGTAGTGATGCGTCACGCGAATCCCGGAGCTGCGTATTTTTTATCACAAAATGTTAACGCAAGTATCATCAATGCCGGAGATGGAGCACACGAACATCCAACACAAGCGCTTTTGGATAGTTTTTCCATTCGAGAAAAATTGGGTGAAGTAGCTGGAAAAAAAGTAGTAATCGTTGGTGATATTTTGCATTCAAGAGTGGCTCTTTCTAATATTTTTGCGCTTCAAATGCAAGGTGCAGAAGTACGGGTTTGTGGCCCCAAAACTCTAATCCCAAAACACATTGAAAGTTTAGGTGTAAAAGTGGAGTCCAATTTGCGAAAAGCATTAGAATGGTGTGATGCGGCCAATATGCTTCGTGTACAAAACGAGCGAATGGACGTGAACTATTTTCCATCTACACGTGAATACGCACAACAATATGGACTTGATAAACAGCTTTTAGATTCACTCAACAAAGAAATTGTTATCATGCATCCTGGTCCAATCAATCGCGGAGTTGAAATCACCTCTGATGTTGCTGATTCGCAACAATCGGTCATTTTAGATCAAGTTGAAAATGGCGTCGCAATTCGAATGGCTGTAATTTATCTACTGGCATCAAAAATTAAGTAAGTAATTAATTATTTATATCGCAAATTTCTCAGTAACTTAGCTACTCAGTCATTCAGCAATTCCAACCATGAAAGTAGAACAAAAAGGACATACCACAACCATTAAAGATACACAAGGAAATATTCTAAATTTTCTCGAAAAAGTAACACATGAACATGCCTCTTATAAAAATCAAAATTTGATTTTAGATGTTACACATGATAAAAATGTTGCTTTAAAAGACATAAAAGCTTTTTCTGATTTGTCAAAAACACATCGAAAAGGAAAAAAATCATTGGTAATTGTAGCTGAAAACATTGACTTTAACGAAGTTCCAACTAAGTTAATTGTTGTGCCATCTTTGCAAGAAGCACACGATATTATTGAAATGGAAGAAATTGAACGCGATTTAGGATTTTAATTTTAAAGAAAAAATCATGAAAATTACTAACAAAACCAAGGTTTACTCGTACGCCTTTTTTGCATTTGTATTCACATTTGCATTCACTAGAACATTACTTTCCAACCTAAAAACCAACGATTTCGATTATTTGCAGTTGGGTATTTATTTAACTCTAGTAATTACAGGTATTGTAAATGTGATCAAATTCGCTAAATTAGAAAACAACTCAAATAACGAGAATTGAAATTAACCATTTTAGGCTGTTACGCTGCGACTCCACGTACCATTTCCAATCCAACTTCTCAGGTTTTAGAAGTTAAAAATCGGCTGTTTTTAATCGACTGCGCCGAGGGAACGCAAGTGCAATTACGCAAAAGTAAAGTCAAGTTTTCCAAAATCAATCACATTTTTATTTCTCATTTGCACGGCGATCATTTTTATGGTTTAGTCGGACTGATTTCAACGTTTATGCTACTCAACCGCGAAAGTGATTTGCACGTTTACGGTCCAAAAGGCATCAAAGAAATCATCTTATTGCAATTGCGTGCTTCAAGTTCATTCACGGGTTACAATTTGTATTTCCACGAACTTGAATCCAAAATTTCCGAAACTATTTTTGAAGACGATAGAGTAGTGGTAAAAACCATTCCACTCAACCATCGCATTTATACCAACGGATTTCTTTTTCAAGAAAAAAATATCGAACGAAAACTCAATATCGAAAAAATTGAAGAGCACCAAATCGACAAACTCTATTTCAATAAAATCAAATATGGCAGCGATATCACACTCGAAAATGGAAAGGTAATTCCAAATAGTGAACTGACTTTTGACCCAATTCCGTCCAAATCCTACGCCTATTGCAGCGACACGATGTACGACGAATCGATTATTCCAATTATTCAAAATGCCGATTATTTGTATCACGAAAGCACGTTTTTAGAAAACGAAGCACATCTCGCTGAAAAAACAATGCACAGCACAGCCAAACAAGCCGCAACTATTGCTCAAAAGGCAAAGGTCAAAAACCTAATTTTAGGACATTTTTCCACTCGCTATAGTAATACTGAATTTTTTCAACACGAAGCCAAAACCATTTTCGAGAATGTATTTTTAGCCGAAGACGGAAAAGAATTCGAAATGGATTAATTTTTTTTGAAGCAGTTAAGTTGTAGTTTCGTTCAGCATTCTTCCCGCTTTCGGCCATATCTGTCATTGCGAGAAACTAAGCAATCTGAAGATTGAGGTTCATCGATAAGCAATGACAGGATATTTGCCTCTATCGGGGCTAGAATAAAAACCATGGTATTTCTTAAAAACTTTCCTAAAACTTCCCGAACTTTGTTACTTGGTATCAGCTATCAGTATTTAGCCATTAGCTAACAGCTAAAAGCTAAAAGCTAAAAGCTAAAAGCTAACTGCTAAAAGCTAATATCCATAAAGTAAAAATATAGAAAAAACAGTTATCCAAATATGAAAGATCTTAGTAACTACCGCAAGTCCTACGAAAAAAGTGAACTTCTTGAAAGTAATATTCCTGAAGACCCAATCAATTTATTCAACAGATGGTTTCATGAAACGGAAGATTTAGGCGGAGTGGAAGAGGTCAATGCAATGACAGTTGCTACCATTGGCTTGGATGGTTTTCCAAAATCGAGAGTGGTTTTACTTAAAAAATTTAACGAAGAAGGTTTTATCTTTTTCACCAACTACGATTCCGAAAAAGGAATTGCCATTCAAAATAACCCCAATGTATGTTTGTCATTCTTCTGGCACAGCATGGAACGACAAGTCATTATAAAAGGAATGGCTCAAAAAACTTCTGAGACTGTTTCTGACAATTATTTCGATTCACGTCCCGATGGTAGTAAGTTAGGAGCGATTGCTTCTGATCAAAGTAGGGTAATTGCTTCAAGAGCTGTTTTAGACCAAAAGTTATTTGAATTAGAGCAGCAATATGCAGGAAAAGAAATTCCAAGACCAACGAATTGGGGTGGTTATATTGTGTCGCCTGTTGAAGTTGAGTTTTGGCAAGGAAGACCCAATCGTCTTCACGACCGAATTAGGTATACGCTTCAAGAAGATTTTTCATGGAAAATTGAAAGGTTATCTTCTTGATTTGTAGGAAATATTCTTATTTTAATCCTTAATCGATGTTTTTCATCGATTTTTTTTTGCAGTTTAACGATATAGTATTAATATTGACTCACCCAAATCAACAATACGTTCTTAAAATAAATTAAGTAATAACCCTAAAGATATTTGCCCCACATCTATCTTATAAAACTTAACCTACTACTATGAAAACAAATTTACTCCGTTTGTTCGTGCCAATCATTTTGGTATTAACTTTAGTTTCTTGTTCAAAAGAATCATCAGAAGAAAGTGAAGATTTAGAATTAATCACTAACTATGACTATAGCGCTGATGAAATTGATTTAGCAAACAGAATCAATGCGTACAGAGTTTCCATTGGATTGAATTCACTTGAGACAATAAATCACATTTCATACAAATCATTAGAACACAATGACTACATGATTGCCAACAATGTAGTGAATCACGACTATTTTGACGATAGAGCCAACAACATCAAACAAGTTTTAGGCGCAGTTAGAGTAGGAGAAAATATAGCTTATAATTTTTCTACTCCAAATGCAGCATTGAACGCGTGGATTAACAGTCCTGGACACAAAGCTAATTTAGAAGGTGACTACACTCATTTTGGAATATCAATTACAATTAATCCAGAAAACGGAAAAAAATATTACACCAATATCTTCATGAAAAAATAATTTGTTTTGTTTGATTTTTTAAAAAACCATTGGCTTTTGGCTGATGGTTTTTTGCTTTAAAAAAACGAGCATCCAAAATTTTGGATGCTCGCCGGGTTTAAATAATTGTATATTTAAAAAATCTACAATTTCGTAATAATAAATTCTGACCTTCTGTTGGCTTGGTGTTGTGCTTCGCTACAAGAAGACTCGTTAGTTGGTTCACAACCACAATCGTTTACTAATTGTGATTCTCCGTAACCTTTACCAGTAAGTCTTGATTTAGCAATTCCTTTCGACACTAACCAAGCGATGGTCGATTTGGCTCTTCTGTCGGACAATGCCATGTTGTATTTGGCTGTTTGACGACAGTCAGTGTGCGAACGAACATCAATTTCCATCGTTGGATTTTGTTCCATTACATCTAAGATTTTGGCTAGCTCTGCTGCTGCATCCGGA
>JAEUTY010000029.1 GCA_016787805.1 Flavobacterium sp.
TCCGGATGCAGCAGCAGAGCTAGCCAAAATCTTAGATGTAATGGAACAAAATCCAACGATGGAAATTGATGTTCGTTCGCACACTGACTGTCGTCAAACAGCCAAATACAACATGGCATTGTCCGACAGAAGAGCCAAATCAACCATGGCTTGGTTAGTATCCAAAGGAATTGCTAAATCGAGATTAACAGGTAAAGGTTACGGAGAATCACAATTAGTAAACGATTGTGGCTGTGAACCAACTAACGAGTCTTCTTGTAGCGAAGCACAACACCAAGCCAACAGAAGATCAGAATTTATTATTACGAAATTGTAATCCTAATAAACACAATAAAAAAAGAGCCTCATTTGAGGCTCTTTTTTTGTGCTATAATTTATTTTAATTAATTCAGAAATAAATACCCTGAAAATTTATTGGTTGAACCACTTTGTTCATCAGTAACTTCAACAAAGTAAAAATAGGTTCCGTCAGGTAATCTTTCTGAGTTGTTTAATGTAGCTCTTGCTTGAGAATAACCATCAAAAATATTGCCGTTGCTATTGTAGTTTTCGGTTTCAAATACTTTTACGCCCCAACGATTAAAAATCGCCACTTTGTTATTAGGACAATTTTCTATTCCTTCAATGCTAAAATAATCGTTTTTAGAATCAGTATAGGAAGACGAAATCAAATTGTGTACAATCAAACTATTTCCGCTACAAGGCACTATCGTTTTTACTCTAGCTAAAGTAAAGACACCATATTGAGTAAGAGGATTAATAACTGTAGAAACTTCTTTAGTGACGCTGTCGGCAACACCACCTTCATCAATCCATTTGCCTTGAGCAACATCCCAGCGAACAATGTGTATTTCATCAATAGGTGTTGCGTAAATTGCTGTTGGTGTAGTGTCAACATCCCATGTAAGCGTTAAGAAAATATTGCTATTACCCTGAGTTTTTTCGATAATCCAATATTCTGCATTGTCAATTAATGTAATCAAATTGTCTCTGTTGGAATGTGGATATAAAGGGTTTGAGTTTTGCCAAAAATATTTTCCAGAAAAAGCATCAGTTGCTGTAATAGGATTAGAAATAGCAGCATAACGATATTGCTGATTGTCGCCTATAGGAAATCGAAATTGTTGATTGCCATTTTTGCGCACAAAACCATCTACGAAACTTGCATCATCGACATTACTGTGAGAAGCTGCATTTTCAAAAATCATCAAACCTCCAAAGCTATCATCGTCTACAATTCCCTGGAAAAAATCTGCATTTCCAGCAATACTTAGTTGATTGGATAAATGAAATGCAGGTTGTACTATGCTATTGTCAAATTCACAATTGTACCATTGCATAATGGTTGAACCAGAAATATTTTGACTTCCTAATAAACCTTTCATCCTAGTCATTCCATTACTTCCTGCTGTAAAAGTAACCGTGCCATTATTGTTGTAATGATTGTAAACGTACAAATCGCCATCATTAGTAATGGTTCCTGTAGCTAGGTTGTTAATTTCAGACAATGAACCTGCAATACCAATATTGGATAAAAGTCCTTCGTTGTTTGTTTTGGTTTGACTATTTCCACTCGTATAGCAAAGCAGTAGTACACTCAAAAACCGAACTTGAATACTATTTAATTTCATGATTTCAAATTAATAACGAACCATTAAAACACCTGTTGAAGTTCTGTACAAACCACCAACAGGAACACCTGCTGTAGTTGCGGCTGCATTATCATCAAAAACTGGACAGCCTTCGATAATTGCAGGAGTTAAATCAGTTCCTGTTTTTAAAACATGGATTGTAGCCTGAGGAGCATTCATATTTCCAAAACCAGTTTTTCCATTTTTTAAAACCGTGATAATATTCGAGCGATTTACATCACTTGTTCCGTTTGCTAACTGAAAATAAGGATCGTTAGGAACCAAAAAACTAGACGGATTTCCGCCAGTTAATACATTGTATCGACCAAAAACCATGCTTCCCATAGCGCCACTGATGTTTCCAACACCTAAGGTATAAGTGTAATCAGCCAAAGCTTGATTATTCACACCATGTGCTACTGCATTTTCTCCATCTACAATATTTTCACGACCCATAGCAGAAGCAAAAATTCCAGTTAATGAGTTTCCTTCACCTACGACAAAACTTTTCTGAGCATTCATTACATTGTTGATTCCAATTGCCATTGAATTGTCAGAATTTACCAAATTGTTATTTCCAATAGCTCCAGATACATTTCCAATAACAATATTGTTTACTCCTGTTGCCGATGAATTGGTTCCACTAGCTCTATTGTTTGTTCCGAAGGTTGCTGAATTGGTTCCAACAGCGCCATTGTTTCCAGTTCCACCGCGAACGGCGCCACGAACATCTAAAGCTACATCAGCCAGCATATCGTTGGTTCCGATTCCTACATTACCCAACTGATAGATGTTTTGTGTATTGCTTGTAGCTTGAAATACAGTTTGTTCTACTTGCCAAGGTTCAATTTTAAGTGAAGTCAAATTAATAACTGGATTATTCCCTTGCTCATTGGTGTAATTCAAAGTTGCTGCATTAGGGTCAAATGTCAAAGTGGTATTGGTTTGCGCTAAATTGGAATTGTTAGCAATACGCTCCCATTTGTTAATGTACCAATAATAAAATCCAGGTGTAACATCGGCTTGAGTTGCTTCATTAAAAACCAACAAACTATTCACGTTTCCACTATTAATTGTAGTAGCATCTGTAGTGTTGAGTAAGTTGACTCGCGGCACCAACATTCCTCTTTTGTTTCCATTGATGTCGGTAGCTGTTACATCTAAATTAGCTGAAGCATTGGGTGTTGCAGCTCCAATACTAACTTGCGAATGGCCATTTAATGATAACAAAAATCCTGCAATAATTATTATTTTTTTCTTCATAATATTTGAACGATTAATAGGTGTTGGTAATTTTTTTTACAACGGTTGCGCCGTCTTCAGTTTTAATTTCAATTAGTAAAAGTTGATCACTAATGACAGTATCAGTAAGAGTGATTTCTTTTGAATTTATATTCTTCTTTTGAAGTAACATTCTACCTAAAAGATCAAAAATTTTAATTTCTGTTAAAGATAAACTACTAGAACGAATTGTAATTTCATTATTTGCAGAAATGGCTTTAATTGTATTTTCTTGTGTATAATTAGGTAAACTTAAGAGGTTATTTTGATATACCAAAACAAATCGGTTGCTTTGATAACCACTTTCTGAATAAAATGGGTAAGGACTTGCTTTTAAATCATGCGTGATATTCAATTGTAAGTCTTTGATGTAAATGTTTTGTGATGTGAAAAGTCCGTCAACAGCTGCAATAGCAAAAGTATAATTATCGCTTTGCGGAACATTGTAGCCAATAGGTACTTTGTCTTCGGCATCAAAAGGTAATTTTCTTCCTTGAGTTTTGGTATGTTTGTTTTCTGTGATACTAAATAAGTCCAATGTGTTTTTATATCCTGTTGGGATATCAAAAAATGTATCAAAATCATTGGTTCCTCCTTCAATATAGCCAACTAAAATGCGCTCAGAACGATTGTTTTTGTCAACCAAATCCAACCATATACGATGTTTTTCAAGCGTAAAAGGCGATGCAGTTGTCGTGTTAGTTCTATAAAAAGAAGTATTGTCATGAGGATTGTTAGTTAAATCCCTTCGCATCGAATTAGTAAAAGACACTGAGCCTGTTGCCGGATTTCCTTCAATCATTTGTACAAAAAAACCTTGACCTGCTCCAATTTTATAATCGCCAATTGCCGGACAACACGATGCACCAACTAAATTATAAGTCAAGTAATCGTTAGGATCGTAATTGTAAACATAGCTTCCGTAAAATGGGTTGTTAATTCCGGTTTGCAAATCAATTCCATGCCTCCAAATGTTTACAAATCCGTTCAATGATCCTCCGTTGGTTTGCCTGTTTTCAAACAAAAAATGATTTGCACTGATAGCAGATGGATAAGGATTTCCAATTAAATTCCAATTGTCATCAAATTCGGTAAACGGAATTCCGTTTGAACTAGTATAACTACCTAGTGTTGCTGCAGTCATTGCGCCTCGGGCAATCGGAAAACTCATATCGCCGTTGTTAGGCACGCCCACAAATGTGCTTGTAAAAGGGGCGGCTGAACTATCACTAAAACTAATTGGACTTCGAACTATATAGCCTTTGCCTACTGTCATAACGTTGCTAGCGGCATTCAACCAATAACCAAGTCCGCCATTAACATTGGCTAAAGTTGGTTCCCACTTGTATTTTGGTCCTGTTGGCAATAGTGTGTTTAAATTGTCAATATTGAAACCACTTACTGGCGATGACCAATACACATAGTCCATTTTTTTGACTGTAGCTGTTCGCTCATAATTAATATCTCCCGAATTATTGCTGTTGCTAATTTGAACCAACTGCGAATTGTGTTCAAACAGTAGTGTTCCTCCTGGTTCAACAGTAACTTCATTTTGAACTAGCAAATAATGCGCCGAGTTAAAAATAACGGTTCTTCCCGATTTTACTAATACAGAACAAGCTTCGATAGAAGAAGTTGATGTAAAATCATCATCAAAGATAACTGCTTTTGTTATGGTAGGTAATGTATTCCATGCACCTAATGAATAAATTGCTGTACTTCCTCCTCCAATAATTATTGTGCTTGGAGCAGTTGGATGAGTAGTAACGTCATTCACATTACAAGCAACTAATCCAAGTGAAGGATTGGAGGTAATCATTGTAAGTCGATCTTGAGCAATGACATAGTAATTTATTGTTCCTGCTGATAATCCAGTCATAGTAAAACTCCAAAAACCATCATTTCCATCTCCAGAGGTTAAAGTTCCGGCCACACTGGTATAAGCTCCTGAATTAATTTGATAATACAAACGTGGAATCAGTGAACCAGTTGTTGGAACTCCAGCTACATCAATAATATGAACATTGTCTAAAGTTAACGTACTTACTATAGCACCACAACTTCCGGGAATAGAAATAGGTCCGTAAGTAATTGTTGGAACGGTTTCAACTTGTGCTGAAAATTGCAACGCACCTATGTCAGGAGAACTCCCACGACTCACGTTTTTGCTATCTAAATCATATTCAACAGGCAATACTTGAGCACCCAATTCGGCATAAGTTTCGCCCGATGGCGTCCAGTAACCTTCTTCTGAACCAGAACCTTCGGTAAGAATGAGATTATCGCAATACGAATCGGCATCAGTTCCATAGCTACTAAAGCCATCCATTAACGTTTTGTATTTGCTAGTGCATCCTGTAAATGGTATTACATTGAAATTAGGATCGTGAATAGCAGTTGTATTATGGTCGATGTTAAATCGATTGAACTCGGTTCCTGTTCCACTTCCTTCACAATACAGATACGATCGTCTGCCGTGAACCGAAGGTGCATAAAAAATATTATTGTTGGAAGAAGTGTTGTAATTGGGTGGTCGTACACCAGTTTGACCAGGATTGGTAAAAAATGTACTCAAGTCAACATCATGGTTTTTGATAGCTGCCAAAGCCGAAACATAACCCGAACCTTTTGGCATTACATTCACATACAAAATATTGTTTCGTAAATCGGTCAAACCTGTTCCAACACGATTCAAATAACCCACAGCAGCTGCTCCAAAATCACCAACAATGTTGCTTGTTACTTGATTTGTGTTGTCGCCGATCAAAATGGTGTTATGGTAAATAGTATGATTTACTTCACGTGATGATAATGCAAGCCCGAAAATTCCACCCAAACTTGAAGCACTTGTATTGTACAACTTTGAAATATGATTATTGTATATTTTGTAAGTGTTTACCGTTGCATTAAAAGACATTCTAATCCAAATTCCGTTGGTGTTGGCAGGAACGGGTTGACCAGTGGCAAAACCAGGCCCAGGGTGCAATCCTGTGATGCTGTTGTTGAACGATATATTGAAAATTCGGTTGTTTTTTATAGTAGCATTATAAGAACCTGTCAAGGCATAAATTCCACACAAATACGTTCGGTTATCGGCTGTTCCATTACTGGAAACGTTACTAATTACATTGTTTGAAATTATTGTGTCGGGAGCCGTATCCAAAATGATTCCTGCAATTTCAAAAAGCGTAGTGCCTTTTCCCATGGCACCATGTACTTTGGTAATTCGATTGTTGGCGATGGTGTTTGTTGTTCCATACACCCTGATGCCTGCAATTGACCCAGACCAATTCAAAACTAAGTCATTGCTGTTATGAATCGTAGTATGATCAATAGTATTTCCAATAACACTCGAATTAAGATTGTTACTGTTAATACCATAACCAACAACATTTCCAGTTGCCGATTGGAAATTGGTGACAATTGTATTATTTGAAACCACTGAATTTCCATCTGAAAAAATACCGGCCGAATTATCAATCCCAAGTTGTGCAGAAATGTTAGCAATAACGGTGTTGTTATTAATAGTTCCAATTCCGTAAATTCCTGAGGTAGAACTAATTGATCCTGCTGAAGCTTGGCTTGTAATCGTGTTGCCAGAAATGGTTGTGCTTACTGTACTATTAATTCCTCTGTTATAAGTATAAGCTGAAACAGAATTTGTTGTAATTGAAATTCCTGCATTGTTGGTGATTGTAGTGGTTAAAGCCGAATTATTAATTCCGTAAACACGAGCATAATTTAGGGTTGAACTACAATTAGCAGTGATGTTTAGGTTACTATTTATTGTAGTTGACGCACCACTATTGTTGATTGGATTGATGATTCCGTTGCCAACCAAACTGAGTTGTAAATTCATGCCATTGTTGTTTTCAATCAACGTTGAAGTTGCAGAATTGGTAATTCCTTGGATTGTAGTTGATGTAAAAGCAGAAATAGTGAGCTGAATGGTATTGTTGTTGGATACGATTGAAGCAGTCCCTAAGTTATTTATAGCATTTGAAGTTGCTGCTCCAGTTAATGTAGTCGAATTGATCAGAATACCATTATTGCCCGATATAGTTGTTGTATTTCCCGAATTAACAATTGCTGTTGATGTGAAGTTTACAGCAGTAGTATTTTCAGTTGTAGATGGAGTGATATGAATTTTTGGATTGTTGATAATTGAGCTATTAGCTACAATGTTGTTAATTCCGTAAGAGGTTATTGTAGTGGCAATCAGCGGTGTAACGGTTGGTGAAATAGTAACTTCGTTACCAGAAATGGATGCAACTCCTACATTGTTACTTATTCCAGTTATTGTTGATGTAGCATTCATTCCAATTGGTGCAATGCCTACTATATTTCCATTTACGGTGTTTGATGTACAGGCTGTTGTTAGTAGTAAACCATAAATAGTGGTATTTGTATTTGTAATAGAAATGGTATTTAAATTGATATTCAAATTACCAGTACGTCCAACTGTTATACCAATTGCAGTTCCGCCTTTATTTGAACCAGTTAAAGTTATGGTGTTAGAAGAGATTGTTTTGTTAGTAGTTGCAGTTCCGTCGGTGTTGTTGATGCCTACTATTGATGTGTTAACATTTGTTGTACACGAGCTATGCAATGTAATGTTATTTTCAGTAATCTCGAAAGTAGAGTAGATAGAGCTCAAATTTACGGCGCTTATACCTGAAAAGAATGAAGTAGAACAACCATTCCCTTTATCAATTGAAATTGTATTTCTCTTGATGCTTAAAATTCCAGATGATGTAGCATTGTGCGAAATACCGGCTATGGTTCCAGTTGTACGTAATGTTTTACCAATTGGTGTTTGAAGAAGGTTGTCATTAATTTCTCTTTTGATTGTGGTTGCAACATCTTGTTGAATAAAATTAACCACATGCCCATGATCTATATTTTCGTAATGAAGTGTAATTGTATTATTTGATGTGATCAATTCTCCGTTAGATACATCTTGATATATACCTCTCAAAAATTTATTTACAACCACCACCGTTGATGTATTAACAATAGTTATACTGTTAGAATTGAAGGTCTCGCTCGCGGCTGTATTTCCTATCCTTGACCAAATGCCATTAGTGTTTTCTGATAATACATTGGTGATGTTTATAATATTATTATTGCAAGTTGAAGTAAATGCTAATAGTGGTTGTACCATAGTTCCGCTCCAACCCATCATGATTCCTGAAAAAACTATAGCTGTAGTTGCTGTGCCTAGAGTACTAGTGATTGTGTTATAAGAAATGTTGTGATTGGTAATTTGATTAACCAAAATTCCCTGAACAGTATTTCCTAATTTTACATAAGCCGATGCGGCAACTCCATTTCCTGTTCCAAAATTCAAAATAGTATTTCCTGTTGCACTGCTATTTCCACCAATATCCCAACCAGTATCCATTGCAATTGCAGTGTTTGAACCAATAATTGCAATTCCAAAATTAGCATTCGTTATTGTATTGCCATAAAGTTTATTGCCAGAATTTGAACCTGTAATTGCAGTTACTGAACTAGTTCCAGTTCCATTGGTTGCCGAACTAACCGTGGTTGAAAAAATTCCAAAGGTGTTCTGATAGTTAGTTCCACCAGTGTTTAATGTAATGGAACAATTTTGTATTGTATTGTTTTGCGCTCCATTAGCAGAAGCAGCAGGATTAGCATAAAAAAAGCCATAACCAAATTCGGTCATGTTATTGGTGGCAATAGCTGTAGTTGTATTTAACGGGTTTTCGCTAACATCAATTCCGTTGAAAGTCAGGTAGTCTGTTCCAATTATTTTGATAACAGCATCCATAATTCCGCCCGCAAAATGATTGGCTCCAGCAGTTACTAGTGGATTTGCACCCACGCCATTTTTTTGAAAAGTGATAGTGTTAGTGGCACTAGTTCCAGTGATGTTTCCAAAAATAATTCCGCCTGTAATTGTTGTGGATGTTCCAGCAGGAGCAGTTTCTGTGTGATTGGCGGCGACATTAAAAATTACAGCGCCCGATATTCCGTTGGCATTTAAACTAATTGCCGCATCATTGATGGTCGCAAAATCACCAGGTATAAAGTAAGTTCCTGACAAAGGAACAAGAGTAGCTACAGGATTTTTTTCTTCAATGTTTGAAGAATAAACCGCTGTGTGGAATAGCAAAGTAATCACTACAAAACAAATCGTAACTAACCTCATTTTCACTTCATTTTGATTTCTATTCGAAAGGAATAGAATCGTCGTTAACCTTTTGATTCAAAAGTAAATATACATTTTTTAGTTAAAAACAAACACTAGTAGAAATTGTCTTTTTTTATAAAAAAAATGATAGCTACTTACAACCTGCTTAAAAAATAAAAGTAAGTTGTTTAAAATCAAGCGGTTTGACGTTAGCAAAGATACGTCCAAAATTGTAAAAATGGATGTAGAATTTATTCGGCAGACACCAATTTACTAGCGCTTCGGTATAAAAATTCGTTGTAAATGTGTCTTCTAGCAAAACGACTTGGCGATTCGGCATTGATCATCTTGATGTACGTTTGTTTTGGAACACCAAAATATTCAAACGAATTACCATCTAAAAAGTGAACATAAAGTACGCCGTTTTCAAGATAAAAATCAGCAATGTTAGAAGTTGTAGTGGTTTTTAAATATTCAGCTTTTGTTTTTTCTATCGTTTCAGGTGCGATACTCACCAAAAAATGATACGCTTCAATAGTCAAGGTACTTTTGGCTTCGGCTACAGCTCTTTCTTCTGCATCAGCTATCAAATCAGGATGGGTTTCCTTCATGCTGTTGCGGTAAATGGTTTTCAATTCTTTTAGAGTTGCCTCTTTGGTAACGCCAAGTAACGCTCGGTACTCGACAATTTTTTTCATATTCATACGATAAAAATTAAAAGCCACTCATTGCTGAATGGCTTCTCTTTGTAGCGGGAACAGGACTCGAACCTGTGACCTTCGGGTTATGAGCCCGACGAGCTGCCTACTGCTCTATCCCGCGATGTTTCGAGTGCAAATATACAACGAATATCGATACTCACAACAAAATTTTTAAAAATCTTTTATTTCAGGTATTCGACTGATATAACTACCTTTGCCCAAATTAACGCAATATACATGTCACACAAAGCTGGTTTTGTTAACATCATCGGAAACCCCAACGTAGGTAAATCAACGTTGATGAATGCCTTTATTGGCGAACGTTTGTCCATCATCACTTCCAAAGCACAAACGACACGTCATCGTATTCTTGGAATTGTAAATGGAGATGATTTCCAAGTGGTGATTTCCGATACGCCAGGAATTATCAAACCTGCTTATGAAATGCAAAAATCAATGATGGATTTTGTAAAATCGGCTTTTGAAGATGCGGATGTGTTGATTTACATGGTCGAAATTGGTGAAAAAGAACTCAAAGACGAAGCTTTTTTCAATAAAATTATTCATGCTAAGATTCCAGTGTTATTGCTATTGAACAAAATCGACAAATCCAATCAAGAGCAACTCGAAGAGCAACTCGATTTGTGGAAAGAAAAAGTGCCGAATGCCGAAATTTACCCAATTTCTGCCTTAGAAAATTTCAATGTAAAAGAAGTTTTTGCTCGTATTTTAGAATTACTTCCCGAATCACCACCTTACTATCCAAAAGATGCTTTAACGGATAAACCAGAACGTTTCTTTGTTAATGAAACCATCCGTGAGAAAATACTATTAAACTACGATAAGGAAATTCCCTATGCCGTTGAAATAGAAACGGAAGAGTTTATTGAAGACGAAAAAATCATTCGTATTCGTTCGGTAATTATGGTCGAGCGCGATACACAAAAAGGGATTATAATAGGTCACAAAGGTGCTGCACTCAAAAAAGTAGGTATGCAAGCGCGCGAAGATTTAGAAAAGTTTTTCGGTAAGCAAATTCACATCGAGATGTTTGTCAAAGTCAATAAAGATTGGCGAAATAACGCTTATCAATTGCGTCGTTTTGGCTACAATCAAAAGTAATTAACCAATTATTTTCTGACATTCTTTTTCCAATTCCTCCATCTGCCCATAACCGTTTTCGCGAGTTTGCCGTGCAATAACATACAGTAAAAACCAACAAATCACCATAATTATCATGACAATCACGTCTGAAAGTATGGGTTGATTGATGGCGTAATCGGAAAAAGTAAACATCAAAAAAGTTAAAAATATCCCCGCAATAATAAAATGCAGGAATATAAAAAATGTCCACATGGTTTGAGCCGGACCAAACAACCCACGAATGTGAGTAGCATTTTTTTCATTACCTTCTTTTTCCTCTAATTCAACCGACAAATGTGGCGACCAATAGCGCTGTTTTTCACCTTTAATAGTAAATTGAATGTGATTATTTCGAATTTTCATCAAAAAATCAGGCGAAATCTCCTTAGAATAATTGACAAATTTTTGTCTGACTACCTCAATATTCTGGTCAATGTCTTTGTAAAATCGAAGACGTAAACGAATGGAATCTTCTGTATTCATAATCAATAGTTTGTTTGGTTTGCTACTACTAAATTAAAAAATATCATTTTACTTCCTGCATCCACAGCCAACTTTATTACCTTTGCACCTTATTTTAAAATCATTATGAATAACATTGTAGCCATTGTAGGAAGACCAAATGTAGGGAAATCCACTTTTTTTAACCGATTAATCCAACGAAGAGAAGCGATTGTCGACTCGGTAAGTGGAGTTACACGTGACCGTAACTACGGAAAAAGTGAATGGAATGGAAAAGAATTCTCCGTAATCGATACAGGTGGATACATCAAAGGATCAGACGATATTTTTGAAGGCGAAATCCGCAAGCAAGTAGAACTAGCCATAGATGAGGCCGATGCCATTATCTTTTTAGTAGATGTGGAAGAAGGCATCACACCCATGGATTCGGAAGTAGCCAAATTACTTCGTAAAGTAACCAAACCGGTTTTGCTTGCTGTAAATAAAGTAGACAATTCCATGCGCGAAAAAGACGCAGTCGAATTTTATAATTTAGGTTTGGGCGAATATTTTACCATTGCCGGAATGAATGGTAGTGGAACGGGCGAATTATTGGACGAATTAGTAAAAGTATTACCCGATTTACCCGAAACTACCGAAGAGGAAGAAGCGCTTCCGCGTTTTTGTGTGGTAGGACGACCGAATGCTGGAAAATCATCGTTCATCAATGCTTTAATTGGAGAAGATCGTTATATCGTTACTGATATCGCCGGAACTACTCGTGACGCCATCGACACGCGTTACAATCGATTTGGATTCGAATTCAATTTGGTGGATACAGCTGGAATTCGAAGAAAAGCCAAAGTAAAAGAAGATTTAGAATTTTACTCGGTGATGCGTTCTGTGCGCGCCATTGAACATTCGGACGTTTGTGTGTTGTTGATTGACGCTACTCGAGGATTTGAAAGTCAAGATCAAAATATTTTTTGGTTGGCCGAAAAAAACCGAAAGGGAGTGGTGATTTTGGTTAATAAATGGGATTTGGTTGAGAAAGACACGATGTCTACACGCGATTACGAAAACAAAATCCGAAAAGAAATTGAGCCGTTTACCGATGTGCCTATTATTTTTGTCTCGGCTTTGACCAAACAACGATTGCTAAAAGCTTTAGAAGCTACAGTTAAAGTACACGAAAATCGTTCGCAACGCATTCCAACCTCCAAATTCAATGATTATATGTTGAAGTTGATCGAGGCTTATCCGCCACCTGCTTTGAAAGGAAAATACATCAAAATCAAGTACTGTATGCAATTGCCAACACCAACGCCGCAGTTTGTGTTTTTTGCCAATTTGCCACAGTACGTAAAAGAACCGTACAAACGTTTCCTTGAAAATAAAATCCGCGAAAACTGGGACTTTTCAGGTGTACCGATTGATATTTACATTCGAGAGAAATAATATCCTAACAGGTTTCCAATCCTAACAGGTTTCCAAAACCTGTTAGGTATAATTAATATAAAAAATAAATCTTAGCGACTTAGCGCCCTCGTGGCAAAGAATAATATGCTAAATAAACAAATACAACTCGCCGTAGAAAAAGGAGAAATGCTTCCGCTGATGGAAGAATTTTACACCATTCAAGGCGAAGGATTTCATACGGGAACTGCTGCTTATTTTATCCGAATTGGTGGATGCGATGTCGGCTGCCATTGGTGTGATGTTAAAGAAAGCTGGAATGCCGAACTGCATCCGCCAACACAAACCGATTTGATTGTAGCCAACGCCAAAAAATACGCCGATACAGTAGTGGTGACTGGTGGCGAACCTTTGACTTGGGATATGAATCTGTTAACTCAAAAACTAAAAGATCAAAACCTTAAAGTACACATTGAAACTTCGGGTTGTTATCCAGTGACTGGAAATTGGGATTGGTTTTGTCTTTCACCTAAAAAAAACAAATTGCCAGTTGATGGCGCTTATGCCATTGCCAACGAACTCAAAGTGATTATTTACAATAAACACGATTTTATTTTTGCCGAAGAACAAGCAACCAAAGTAAATGGA
This sequence comes from Flavobacterium sp., assembly GCA_016787805.1. GTDB lineage: Bacteria > Bacteroidota > Bacteroidia > Flavobacteriales > Flavobacteriaceae > Flavobacterium. The sequence continues at coordinate 13,422 of JAEUTY010000029.1, forward strand.
AATGCCATTTTGTTCCTTCAACCCGAATGGAGCAAAAAAGAAGAAATGACTCCGCTTATTGTTGATTATGTGATGAATAATCCTAAGTGGCGCGTCTCATTACAAACACATAAATATTTAAATATTCCTTAAGTATGAAAAAAATTGTTACATTAATGGTATTGTTTATTTTCCAATTTGTGTTTTCACAGGAAACCAAAACCAAGGAACCAGTTGAAGACGTAGATTATGGTTTGTTATATAGCTCAGGGACAGTTGAAGTAAAGCCAGAATTTCCGGGAGGAATACAAGAATTTTACAACTACATTGGCAGAAATTTCTATACTCCAACGGATAAAAAATTTAAAGGAGGTAGAGTTATTGTAAGTTTCGTTATTGAAAAAGATGGTTCGGTTACTGATATTGATGTAAAAAAAGACGTAGGTTTTGGAACCAAAGAAGAAGCAATTCGAGTTTTGAAAGAATGTATCAAATGGAAGCCAGCCGAGCAAAGCGGTGTTCCAGTGCGGTGTTCTTATATGTTGCCAATAACAGTGCAAGGTAACTAACATACTATCCCGTTCGTAATTGAGTGGGATTTTTTATTTTTACTAAAAATTACTTTTATGAGATCAGAATTTCTTTTGGATGAATCAATTACTTTTTTAAACCACGGTTCGTTTGGTGCTTGTCCAAAACCCGTTTTTGCCGAATACCAACGTTTTCAATTGGAGTTGGAAACAGAACCTGTTCATTTTATACAAAAGAAATTACCTATTTATTTAAAAGAAGCTAAACAACCGTTGGCCGAATTTTTGGGTTGTGCAACCGACGATTTCTTTTTTACACCCAATCCGACGTTTGCCATCAATACGATAATGCGCAGTTTGAATTTGCAAGCAGGTGATGAAATTTTAGCCACCAATCACGAGTATGGCGCCATGGATCGAACGTGGAATTTCTATTGTAAAAAGACGGGAGCCAAGTACATTCGTCAAGAAATTTCGTTGCCCGTTACTTCCAAAGAGCAAATTATAGATGAGTTTTGGAAAGGTTATTCGTCGAAAACCAAAGTCATTTTCTTAAATCATATTTCAAGTTCTACCGCATTGATTTTTCCCGTGAAAGAGATTTGTGATAAAGCACAACAGTTGGGTTTGATTACGATTGTGGATGGTGCTCATGTTCCGGGTCATATTGATTTGAATATCGCCGATTTGAATCCAGATTACTACACAGGAACCTTACACAAATGGATGTTAGCACCCAAAGGAAGTTCGTTTTTGTACGTTAAAAAGGAATTCCAAAACGACTTGGATCCGCTCGTGGTGAGTTGGGGTTACGAAAGTGTATTTCCGAGTCACAGTCAGTTTTTGGATTACCATGAATACCAAGGCACGAACGACCATTCGGCGTATTTGTGCACTCCCAAAGTGATAGCCTTTTTGAAAGAAAACAATTGGAAAGAAAAATACAAAGCGTGTCGAAAATTGGTTTTGAACAATTACCAACGTTTTTGCGATTTGCTCAAAACCCAACCGATTTGCCCAATTGACGAAGAATTTTTGGGGCAAATGGCGAGTATTCCAGTCCGAACTGAAAAACCAATGGAATTAAAAGAGTTGTTGTATGCAAAATACAAAATTCAGGTTCCAGTAATGCCCTTGAATGGGAAAGTGTATTTGCGGTATTCGATGAATATGTACAATACGCAAAAGGATTTGGATAAGTTATATACTGCTTTGGAGGATATTTTGAAAACTACCGATTTGATTTTTTAACCGCAAAGGCGCAAAGTTGGTCGCCAGGAACTCAAAGTTTTTTTGTTAAAAGCAATATAGTAAGTAATTAATGTAATTCTAAAATCTGCCTTCTGCCGACTGAACTAGCCCAGATAGCAGTGAAAAGCGTAGTACAGGAGAAAACCAATTTTTGTTTTTATAAAATTGCGACCAACGGAAGCGGTTTTATACATTACAAAAATGGTTTGAAACCAACTACCTTGCAACGGATAGCTGGAAATAGCTTCTGATTGCTTCGTCGCTACTCCTTACAATGACTATAAAGAAAGCTGTGCTAAATAATCGTAATGCTCACCTTCGGTAATTAATTTGCAGTTCACACCATTGGCATGAGCGGCGTTTTGCAACGTGTTATAGTCTAAATACAACCACGGAAACGGTTCTTCGGTTTGGTTTTTATAAGAAACAGTAAAAGTCAGTTCGCCGTAATAACCGTCGGCGGGAATCCATTTGCTTCCGTCTTCTTCTTCGTCAAACATGTAGATGATGTCTGAGCTATCAATGAGAATTTGCCCGTTGGGGTTGAGTAAACTTTTGAGTTTTTGGAGGTAAAGAGAGGTTTGAGAAAGCGTTCCAAAAATACCGGTGCCGTTCATTAGAAGTAAAATGGTGTCAAATTTTTCGTTGTGAATGTCGAGCAAATTTTGCACTCGTGCGTTGTTCAATCCGCGCAATTGACAAGCTTTAATAGCGTTTACAGAAATATCGATGGATGTCACATCAAATCTTTTTTCTTGCAAATACAAACTATGACTTCCGGCGCCGCAACCTACATCGAGAATTTTTCCTTTGGATAATTGGAGTGCTTTTTGTTCTATTTTGGGCATTTCGTTGAACGAGCGAAACAAATAGGCTACACTCATTTCATCGGTTTCCGAAATGTTGGTTTCGGTGATGAGGTTTTGTGGCTCATTATGGGTTTGGTAGTCGAGAATAGCTTTTCCAAAAAGGTCTTTCATTTTTTTTAATTCAAAATTCAACATCCGTTGATCAAAATTCAACATTTAAAAGTTTATTTTTGTATTTCATTTTTCAAAGAAACAAATTCACACATTTTCAAATTGACAAACCGACACATTGACAAATCCACCAATTGACTCATTAGCTAAACTCGCCAAAGATAAGCATAACGAAAACAAAAAGTATTTCGATAAGCTCAAAAAGAAAACGCCCAAGAATTTGGATTACGTGATGGAGGAGTTACACGAAGCCGAGTTTAAGCGAACGGACTGTTTGCAGTGCGCCAATTGTTGCAAAACGACAGGGCCATTATTTACTTCGGCCGATGTAGAACGAATTGCCAAACACTTTAGGCAAAAACCACAGCAATTTATTGAGCAGTATTTGCGTATTGACGAAGATAACGATTATGTGTTGCAAAGTGTACCTTGTACGTTTTTGGATGCCGAAAATTATTGTATGATTTATGAGGTGCGCCCGAAAGCATGTAGAGAATTCCCGCACACCGACCGCAAAAAGTTTCAGCAAATTTCGAATTTGACTTTAAAAAACGTTTCGATTTGCCCAGCAGCTTATAATATTGTGGAAGCGATGAAGAAAAAATTACCTTTGTAATACTAAACTTACGTTCTTTTCGTTATTGTAACAAAATTGCAAGCTATGAAAAGACATTTTTATGTACTAGTGGGAATTTACTTTCTTTCACTTATCCTATCCGTTATTGGCTTTGTCGTCGATACCGATTTCAACAACAACTCTGTTTTTATGAACACCTTTGAGATAATGGCCATGTCATTACTCATTTTTGCAGTCATCGCCGGAGTAGTTTACGGATTGTATTCTTTGTACTATGTTTTGATTAAAAAAGTGCTCAAAGAAAAATTAGTAGAGTAAATACTTTTTACGCATTTCTTTGAATTGAGCAATACCTTTTTTCCAAGAATCTCTGATTTTTTCCTCTGGAATTCCAGTTTGAATTTGCTTTTGCAATTCTTTGGTTCCAGCTAATTTCGTGAAGAAATCATTGAAGAACTTGCTTTTGTCAGAAGTCGTGTTGTAGGCTTTAATTAGCCATTTCAATTCCAATTGCGTCACTTTTTTAATCAAAGTCAAATCTTCGCCATTGCAAACTAAGCCTTTATGTAAAGGTTCTTTGGCTCCAAAATTAGGTTTGGGTGTAAATTTGAAATCACTTTTGGGTAAAAAAGGCGAACCGTAAATTTGAAATTGCTTTTCGGTGCCACGTCCTACACTTACATTAGTACCTTCAAACAAACACAAACTCGCATACAAATTAATGGCTTGGTCGTTGGGTAAATTTGGAGAAGGTTTTACTGGCAAACTGTAGGGCATTTCTCTTTTGTAATTCAAACATTGGATGATTTTTACATTGCATTGTATGCCATCTTTTAGCCATTTCTCACCATTAATCATTTGTGCATATTCACCAATCGTCATGCCGTGCAACAACGGAATCGGGTGCATACCTACAAAGCTTGTGTGTTCTTTTTCCAAAGTTGGACCATCCACAATACTGCCGTTTGGATTCGGTCGGTCCAATACCAACAACATTATATCGTTTTCTGCACAAGCCTCCATAATATAATGTAAAGTAGAAATGTAGGTATAAAAACGAGCACCAACATCTTGCAAGTCAAAAACTATGATGTCAATGCCTTTTAACTGCTCTGGTTTTGGTTTTTTGTTGTCGCCATACAACGAAATAATAGGCAAACCGGTTTTGGTATCTTTTCCGTCTTTGATGAGCTCGCCAGCATCGGCAGTACCACGAAATCCGTGCTCAGGTGCGTAAATTTTCTTTACATCAATTTTTCGAGCTACCAAATAATCTACCAAATGGGTTTTATCATTCAAAATACTCGTCGGATTGGTTACAACGCCTACTTTTTTGTCTGCCAACATCGGAAGATACACATCATAGTTGTCTGCGCCAACTATTATGTTGGCTGTAGGTTGAGGTTTTGAGGGTGTAATAACTTCCGTTGGTTTTTCGTTTGAAGGTGTTGTAGGTTTTGCCGTTGCACACGATACCGTAAAAAAACTTGTAGTGAACAGAAACAATTGGCGCAGTGTATATTTCATAAACTTTTAAAATTAAAATGGTTAAACACATGTCTTTCTTTATCTTTGCCAGAAATCCAAGCGCATTGAATTTAGAATATTTTATAGCCAAACGACTTTTTAATTCTAAAGAGCATAAAAGTAGTATTTCTGCTCCAATAATAAAAATTGCCATAGCCGCAGTGGCTATCGGAATGATTATGATGATCATTTCTATCGCAACCGGAATTGGACTACAACAAAAAATACGCCAAAAAATCGCTGCGTTCAACGGTCATATCAATATTACGAGTTATACTGGAAACCAATCCGATGTCAGCACAACTCCTATTTCAACCAATCAAAAGTTTTACCCAATTTTCAAAGATGTTGATGGTATTGCACATATACAAGCAGTAGCAAGCAAAGCTGGAATGATTCGAACCGAAACGGCTTTTGAGGGTATCATATATAAAGGTGTCGGAAAAGAATACGATTGGAAGAACATTCAAGAATACTTGATTCAAGGTCGAATTCCCAATTTCAAAGGCGAACTCAATAACGAAATTCTCATTTCGCAGTTTTTGGCCGAACGACTCAACTTAAAACTCGGACAATCGTTCAACACTTTTTTCATGAGGGAAGAAATCGATGCCATGCCCAAAGCGCGTCGTTTTAAAATTGTCGGAATTTACAATTCGGGTTTCCAAGAATTTGATGCGTCTTTTATTATAGGTGATATCCGCCATCTTCAAATGATCAACCGTTGGAAACCCGACCAAGTAGGCGCTTTTGAAGTTTTTGTAGACGATTTTTCTGCTATCAAAGAAAAAACAGATGCGGTTTACGACGAAATTCCTTCCACACTCAATGTGCAACCCATTACTGAAAAATTTTATTACATATTCGAATGGCTACAATTATTCGACTTTAATATCGTGGTTATTCTAATCATTATGATAATCGTAGCCACTATTAATATGGTTGTGGCTTTGTTAGTGCTCATTCTCGAGCGCACCCAAATGATTGGAATCCTAAAATCAATGGGAACCAACAATTGGTCCATTCGCAAAATATTCCTTTACAATGCTTTTTACCTTATTATAAGAGGACTTTTCTGGGGTAACCTAATCGGAATTGGCTTGCTAGTGCTCCAAAAACAATTCGAAATCATAAAACTCAATCCCGAAAGTTACTACGTCAACGTCGCTCCAGTCGACATCAATTTGCTCTATATAGTAGCCTTAAACATCGGAACAGTGCTGGTTTGTTTATTGGTGTTGTTGATTCCTTCCTATATTATTACCAAAATTTCTCCAGCCAAAACCATACGTTTCGAGTAGTTTTTTTATTAGAAGCTCATCCGGCTGTCCGCTGTATCTGTCATTGCGAGGAACGAAGCAATCAAATCACCGATTATTTGCGCAATGCCAGGATGCCGCTTCCATCCGGGCTAGTGCAGTTGTATTGCTAAGAACGGTAGCTTAAATCTAGATAAAAACTTCTAAAAACATAAAATCCACCAAAAATCTGTTTTCAAAAAAGTGTTAATCAGGTTGTTAGTAAAAAGGA
>JAEUTY010000051.1 GCA_016787805.1 Flavobacterium sp.
GCTACTTTAGTATTAACCATCAACAACAGTACTTCATCTACAATGAATGTTACTTCATCTACACCTTATACTTGGGCTGCAAATGGTCAAACGTATACTGTGTCTGGAACTTACACTTTTGTAGGAACAAATGCTGCTGGATGTCCGTTTACACAAACGTTGAATTTAGTTATTGCAACAGGTCCAACAACAGTTATTTCTCCAGCTCAATGTGGTATTACATTCGCTGCGATTAATACTCAGGTTGTTGCTAACTTAGTTCCTGGTGCTCAAGGTTACAGATGGGAAATTACTGATACAGTAACAAATCAAGTTCAAATTCTTGATACAGTGTTACGTACTATGTATTTAACTAATTTAACTAGTTATGCATTCGACAGAACTTATAGTATTAGAGTTGCTGTAAGAATTGCTGGTGTATGGCAAGCATTTGGAACTTCATGTAATGTTACTACACCAATAGCTACAACTCAGATTCAAGCAACTCAATGTGGTAATTCATTATCATTAATGAACGATGGAATCTATGCAGATAATGTACCTTATGCAGCTGGTTACAGATTTAGAATTACAAACATGTTAACTTCTGCACAAGCAATTGCAGACAGACCGACTCGTTTGGTTGTGTTAACTGCTATTTCTGGTTTCACTCCAGAGTTTAATACTACTTACTCAATTGAAGTGGCTGTTAAAAACACTGATGGAACTTATATGCCTTATGGGGCTGCTTGTAATGTTACAACTCCAAGTTTCCCAACTACTCAGTTGCAAATTTCACAATGTGATGTTACAATCTCTAATATGAATACTACCATTTATGCTGATTCATATTCAGGAGCTTCAACTTATCGTTTCAAATTCACTAGCGGATCATTCGTTTACACATTTGATAGACCAAATCGTTCATTTGTGTTAAGCACTGTTCCAGGATTGGTTGCAGGTAATACTTACTCTGTTCAAGTTGCATTAGAAATTAATGGAGTATTTGGTCCTTACGGAAAAGTATGTACTATTACCCTTCCAGGTGTTGGTAGAGCTGATTCTAGTGTTGAATTCAATGCAGTTGCTTATCCTAACCCTTATGCAGAAAACTTTATGTTAGATGTTAAAACAGCTACTGAAGAAGTTATCGAAGTAAGAGTTTATGATATGTTAGGTAAACAAATTGAAGATAGAAAAGTTGATGTTAATTCAATTGCTAACTTAGAAATTGGTTCAAGATATCCATCTGGAGTTTACAATGTAATTGTTTCTCAAGGGGATTCTGTAAAAACTCTAAGAGTAATTAAAAGATAATCAATAAGATATCTTAAGGTTTTAATAAAGCCCTTCTCATTTGAGAAGGGTTTTTTTATTAACACAAAAGCAGATTTGTTAATAAAAAAATAACACCAATTAGCCAAGCCAACATTTTATATGAAGTATATTTGCATGTGTAATAGTTTGTTAAACAAAAAAGTTAAAATATAATGAAAAAAATTATTTTATTACTGCTGGTGTTCTTTACTACATCATGTATTTATTCGCAAAATTTGCTTAATGAAGATTTTGATTATCCTATTGGGGCTTTATTGACATCAAATGGATGGTCTGCACATTCTGGAGCAGCAACACAACCAATTGATGTTACAACTGGTTTGTCTTATTCAGGTTATATTGCATCTGGTATTGGTGGAGCAGCTAATCTTGATAATACTGGTGAAGATATAAATAAAACATTTACTGCTCAAACATCAGGTGTGATTTATAGTTCTTTCATTGTTCAAACTCAATCTACTAATAGTGCAGGTTATTTTTTCCACTTAGGTCAAGCAGTCATTGGATCAACTTTTTTTACAAGAGTTTATGTTAATGGTACTGGAACTGGGATTGGACTTAGTGGTTCGTCTGCGCCAGCTTCATATACAGCTATTTCAGCTAATACGCCAACTTTAGTGGTTGTGAAATATGATATTGCTACTAAAGTATCAAGTTTATATGTTTTAAATAGTTTTTCAAGTACAGAACCTGGAGTTCCAAATGCTACTTTCACAGAAACAGGTACAATAGCAAACGTTGGGTCTGTAGCACTAAGACAATATAGTGCTTCACAAAGAGTAATTGTGGATGGAATTCGAGTAGGAAAAACATGGGGAGATGCAGTAACATCTGGTGTTTCAATTAATGCAACAGGTACACTTTCAAGCTTAACAACTATTTATGGTACAGTTTCGTCAAACACTTCTTTTGATGTTTCAGGATCAAATTTAACAGCTGGAATTACAATAGCGCCTCCAATAGGTTTTGAAGTTTCAACATTTTCAGATTTTTCTAGTAATGTAGGAAATAACAGTTCACCAATAGTTGTTGGTACAGGAGGAACAATTCCGTCAACTACTGTTTATGTTAGATTAATGCTGACAAATGCTGGTAATTATAATGGAAATATTGTGTTGACTAGCTCAGGAGCACCATCAGTTAATGTGCCTACAAATGCAACTAACACTGTTAGCCAAAAAGAGTTAACCATCACAGGACTAACAGCTGATGATAAAACTTTTGATAACAATACAATTGCAACATTAAGTGGAACACCCAGTTTAGTTGGAGTTGTTGTTGGTGATGAATTAAATGTAGTTTTGACAGGTTCGTATGTTGCCAACTTTAATGATGCAACAGTTGGAAATAATAAACCAGTGACAGTAACAGGTTATTCTTTAACAGGTTCTGCTGCTCCAAATTATTTTTTAACTCAGCCAACAGGATTAACAGCTGATATATTACCATCTGGATTGCTTGATCAAACTATTACATTTGGTGCCTTATCACCAGTTACCTATGGCGATGCAGATTTCAATTTAACGGCAACATCTGATTCAAATTTGGTGGTTACTTATACTAGTTCAAATACTGATGTAGCTACTGTTTCAGGAAATGTTGTAACAATTGTTGGAGCTGGTTCAACAACCATAACCGCTTTTCAAGCCGGTAATTCAAGTTATAATCCGGCAACTCCTGTACCACAAACATTAACTGTAAATACAAAAGAATTAACAGTGTCTGGAGCAATTGCAAACGATAAAGAATACGATGCTGATATAACAGCTATAATTACAGGAGGAACGTTAGTAGGAATTATCAATTCAGATGATGTGACTTTTACTGGAACAGGAAATTTTGATGATCCAAATGTTGGAACGGATAAAAATGTAACGGCTTCATTTACTTTAGGAGGATTAGATGCTGGTAACTATTCTGTTTTAGGTACAAGTTTAACAGCTGACATTACGCCAAAGGAAATTACTGTAACAGGTATTTCTATTGATAATAAAGAATACGATACTACAAACGCAGCAACTATTTCTGGAACCGCAAACCTATCTGGAGTTTTGTTTGCAGATTTTTCAAATGTAACATTAGGAGGATCGCCTTCAGCCGTATTTAATGATGCAAGTGTTGCTGATAACAAACCAGTAACTGTTTCAGGATACAGTATTTCGGGACCTGCTGCTGGAAATTATACTTTAGCTCAACCTACAGGCTTAACCGCTAATATTACATTAAGATCATTAACAATCGTTGGTTTAACAGCTGATGATAAAATTTACGATCAAAATACAAACGCTACTGTATCAGGAACTGCTTCGTTAGGAGGAATTCTTCCAGGTGATGAGTCAAATATAAGCTTGTCGGGTTCACCAACTGCTACTTTTGATACTGCTACTGCAGGAACTAACAAATCGGTTGCTGTAACAGGTTATTCAGTTACAGGTTCTGCTTTAGGAAATTACGTAATTGTTCCATTAGTTTTAACGGCTTCAATAACTAAAAAAGAGGTTACAATTGTTGGTGCTTCCGTAAGCGATAAATTATACGACGGAACTACAACAGCTACTTTATCAGGAACTCTCGACGGAGTGATTGCTCCAGATGATGTTGTTTTAAATTTATCAGCTAACTTTAACAATGCTAACGTTGGTTTAAATAAACCAGTAACATCAAACAGTACTTTATCTGGTTTAGATCAAGCCAATTATAATTTGGTTCAACCAACAGGTTTAACGGCTAACATTACAGCATCTCCATGTTCTGCAACTTCAGGAGTTGTCACATGGAATTTTGCAACAGCAGCTCCATCTAGTAATACTTCAACAGGAATTACAATTTCAAATCTTTCACAAGGGAACAATAACGGATTTACAACTTTAATAACTTCAACTAGTGCTTCAAATTATGTTGGAGCTTCAGGTACTTTCAATGCTGGAGCAGCAGTTTTTGTAGCACCACTCAATACTGCTAGCTCAACTTATTTTGAGTTTACAGTTACTCCACAAGCGGGTTACGATGTGTCATTAACAGGATTATCTTTTGGTTCAAGAAGTACAAGTACAGGACCACAAGCTTATACATTGCTTTCAAGTGTAGATGGTTTTACAAGCCCTGTAGCTACAGGTACATTTGTAAATAATAGTGTTTGGGTATTACACAATCCAACATTGTTAATCAATCCAACATCAAATGCTCCAATTGTATTTAGATTGTACGGACACAGCGGAGCTGGAGTTCCTGGATTGGGTTCTGCTAACTGGAGAATTGACGATTTAAACTTGACTTTAACAGTAACTTCAGGTTTAGTGTTGTCAAGTCCTGCAACAACAACAGCATGTACAAACGAATTGTTTGAATATACACCAACTTCAGTTCATCCAGGTGCAACATATACCTGGACAAGAGCTGCTGTAGTTGGAATTAGTAATCCTGCGGTAACAACACCTCAAAGTTCTTTCCCAAGTGAAGTGTTAGTCAACACAATGAATGAACCAGTAGATGTTGTATACGAATTTACAATCACAACAGCAACTTGTTTTGCTGTTCAAAGTGTAACGGTAACAGTAAATGTTCCAACAACTTGGTACCAAGATTTTGATGGTGATGGTTTTGGTAATGCATCAGTTTCTCAAATGGCATGTACACAGCCAGTTGGTTATGTTTCGGATAGCACAGATTGTAATGATAATGCCTACAGTTTAACCAACTCTTGTAATTCAATTGTAAATGTTAAGTTGTTTGTTGAAGGATATTATGATACTGCTGGCGCTATGAAACCAGTAAAATTCAATCAAGATGGGGTTTCGCCAACAACAGATGTTACGGATATAACAGTTGAATTATACGATAATACGTTGACATTGGTAGATACAACGACAGCGGTATTGAAAACTGATGGAACAGCGGTTTGTACTTTTACAACTTCTCCAAGTGGGTCTTTTTACTTATCTGTAAAAGGAAGTAATTTTATACAAACCTGGTCAGCGACTCCAGTTACAGTAGGTTCAACTCCATTAGATTATGATTTTTCAGATGCTGCTACAAAAGCTTATGGCGACAATATGGTATTGGTTGATGGTGTTTATGCTTTTTACTCAGGAGAATTAAATGGTGATGGTAATGTTGATAATGCTGATTTCTCTTTGTGGGAAACAGATGCAAATGAATTCGCTTTTGGTAGTTTTATTACAGATTTAAATGGTGATGGAAACGTTGATAATGCTGATTTCTCTATTTGGGAAGCCAATGCAAATAATTTCGTTTTCTCATTTACCCCAGCGCCTTAATAAAATTTATTTTTAAATATTAAAAAGCTGTCTATAAGAAATTTAGACAGCTTTTTTTATTCTATTCTATTTATTTTGATAAATTTGTAAGATAAATAGTGCTTTAAAAATTAATTGTATTGTGTTTAAATTGTATGAAAAAGGCTTTACTACTCATTTCGTTATTTATTTTTAGTAATTTTTGTCACGGACAGCTCATTATTTCTCAAGTATACGAAGGAGCTGATAACAATAAATGGATTGAAATAACTAACACTAGTCTTAGTGACATTAATTTAAGTTCTCCTGTACAATATAAAGTTGGGATTTGGCAATTACCGGGTTCCTCTGGAAATGGTGTGATTTTTGGTTCGCCAACAAACTATATTTTGCTTTCAGGAACTTTAGTTAAAGGACACAAGTATTTAATTAAAAATGATGCTGCTGCTTCAAATGTCCCTCATGCTGTAATGCCAGTAGCGAATAATTCCAATACTACTGTTTCGTCTTTTGATGGAAATGATGCGTTGGCTATTTTTACTGATTCAAATACGATTGTAGATGCTTTTGGTGTCGGAATTAACTATAATAATATTTCCTACTCTAGGATAGCTAATTGTCTTTGGTCAAAATCGTTATTTATCGCTGCTGAGTGGACATCTGAATCTTTATCCACTGTAAGCACCTACAGTTCATCAAATAATGGATATATTGGTATCCATAATTTCAGTGGTTTTTTCTATTCCAATGATGATTTAGCTTCAATAAATAAAGAGTACGGACAAATATCTCCTGTAAGTTCATTTAATTTGTCGAGATCTCAGTCGAGTTTTTTTAGCAATATTCCAGGTATTGCGCCACCACCACCTGGGATAACTCCTCCTGTGTATTTATATGTTCCCGCTGATTTTGAAGCAAGTTTATCTCAAAATTTTACAAGCGCTATCGGGACAGAAAGCACACCTTTATTATTGGATGATTCAAATAACATAGCATTTGCTACAACGGTTTATTACCGATTAAAAGCGACTGCTACCGTTGGAAACAAGTCAGGTAATTTTAGAGTAACATTTGATTATCCAGGTTTAAATCAATTCGATTATTTAATTCCTACTCATCCAATTAATTTAGTGAGTCCTAAATCAATTCAGATAAATGGTGTAACAGCTAATGATAAAGTTTTTGATGGTAATACATTGACAACACTATCAGGAACGCCAATTTTAAGCGGAGTTTTACAAGATGATGATGCAAATGTTAGTATAACTGGCTCACCAATTGCTAACTTCAATGACGCTCTATCTGGAACTAATAAACCAATAACTGTTTCAGGTTATACACTTTCTGGCTCAGCAGCTTTGAATTATTCATTGCAACAACCAATAGGTTTAACGGCTTCAATTCTACCATCTGGATTGCTTTCTCAAAATATGATTTTTGAAACCCTACCAACTACTGTTGTATATGGTGATGCAAATTTTGAATTATTGGCCAATTCATCTTCAGGGTTGCCGATAGTTTTCACAAGTTCTAATCCAAATAGTATAACTATATCTGGTTCAACAGCAACAATTGTTGGAGTAGGTGAAGTCATAATTACGGCTTCACAACCCGGAAATACTGAATATGAACCAGCATTGGATAGCAGCCAAACTATAGTAGTTTTGCCTAAATTACTAACTGTTTCTGGTTTGGTTGCAGATGATAAAATATACGATGCAACAACTAATGCAACGATTACAGGCGGAGTTTTGGAAGGGGTAATTAACTCTGATGATGTTAGTTTTGTTGCGAATGCTACTTTTAGTGATAGTAATGTTGGAAATGCTAAAGAGGTTAATGTTTCTTTTTCTTTACAAGGACAATCCGCAAATAAATATGTTATTTCTAATACGCAACTTACAGCTTCTATAACTCCAAAAGAGCTCACAGTTTCTGGATTAACAGCCGATTCGAAGTCTTATGACGGAACCACTCAAGCTACTGTAAGAGGTGTTCCAGTTCCAGAAGGTTTACTTTATAGTGATTTGTTTAGTGTTACTATTTCAGGAAGCCCAATTGCTTCTTTTGAATCTGCAACTGTAGGTGTTCAAAAACCAATTGCGATTTCAGGTTATACCGTTCAAGGAACTAGTTCAGCTAATTATACAATTGTGCAACCCACAAATTTAGTTGCAGATATTACAGCCAAATCAGTAACCATAACTGGTTTAACAGTTAGTAATAAAGAATACGATAGAACAACAGCTGCTGTAATTTCGGGACAACCAATTTTAAACGGAATTGTATCAGGAGAAGAATCAGGAGTGAATTTGACAGGTTTATTGATTGCAACATTTGACACATTTAATGCAGGTACTAATAAATCGGTTCTGATAAACGGTGTCTCATTGTCGGGTCCAGCATCTGCTAATTATGTCATTGAGCCATTGATTGTAACCGCATCAATAACAAAAAAATCAATAACAATAGGTTCGCCTTTTGTGGCTGACAAAGCATATGATGGAAGTAGTGGTGCTTTACTTTCTGGAACGTTGATAGGTGTAATTTCTCCAGACAACGTTAGTTTAAACCTATCAGCAACTTTTAATGATCCACAAGTGGGAGAAAATAAACCAGTAACGTCAACTAGTACAATTGCAGGAGCTAATGCATCTAACTATCTATTGATTCAACCTGAAGGATTAACAGCTTCAATATTTGGCGCACCTTGTAATGTAAGTAATGGCTTTGCTTATTGGAATGGAACTAGTGCCAATTTCACTTTAACAACTTGTCAAGGATTGGTTGTTTCTTCAGTTGAAAGAGCGAATAATAATGGTACAAATTCATTGATTTCTACTTCAAGTCCTTCTAATTATGCTGGAGCATCTGGCACAAGTAATTTTACAGCATCAGCATTTGTAGGAGCTTTGAATACGCAAACTTCAACTTATTTTCAGTTTACAATAACACCAAATGCAAACACATTTGCTTTGATGACAGAAGTTAGTTTTGGTTCAAGAAGCAATTCCAATGGTCCACAAGCGTTTGCGATACGATCAAGTGTAGACAATTACACGACTACAATTGCTAGCGGAACACTTTCTCCAAACGGATTGTGGTCATTAAAAACAGTGCCAGTGTCACAAACTAGTAGCTCAAATCCGATTACCTATAGATTGTATGGTTATGCTGGAGTTGGTAGTAATACAACAAGTATTGCAAATTGGAGAATAGATGATTTGAAAGTGACGATTTCAGTAACTGGCGCTCCAGCTTTATCAAGTCCAATTTCAGCTACTGTTTGTTCGGGGTCTAGTTTTAATTACATTCCAACTACAACATATCCTGATTCAACTATTTCATGGAAAAGACCAGTCGTTGAAGGAATTAGTAATGAAGCAATAACTACTTCACAATATTCAAATCCAGACGAAGTTTTGATAAATACCACTACATCGCCTATTGATGTCATATATAATTTTGTGATAGAATCGGGTTCTTGTTCGTTAAGTCAAAATGTAACAGTTACAGTAAATCCATCCACAACTTGGTATAGAGATGTTGATGGAGACGGTTTTGGAAACGCAACGGCTTCTCAAATTTCATGCGACCAACCAACAGGTTTCGTTTTAGATGGAACCGATTGTGATGATTCAATATTCAGTTTAACCAATACTTGTAATACAGTACTAAATTTAAAATTATTTGTTCAAGGATATTACACAGGCCAAAACCAAATGAACTCTTTAAGAACCAATCCTAATAATGCCAATCAAACATACGTTGATGATGTAACTGTCGAATTAAGAGATGCTGTTACGCTTGAGTTGATTGATACTAAAGTAACTCCACTATATCCTGATGGTTCCGTTCAATGTGCATTTTCTTCTGCTTTTAATGGTGTTTATTATATTTCTGTAAAAGGTAGTAATTCAGTTAAAACATGGTCAGCAACACCAATAACATTCGGAACAGCGACTGTTGATTATGACTTTTCAGATGCATCCAACAAAGCATTTGGCGATAATATGATTGAAGTGAGTTCGGGTGTTTGGGCATTAATTTCAGGTGATATTAATAGCGACGGTAATGTTGATAATGCTGATTTCTCTTCTTGGGAAACGGATGCTAATGAATTTGCATTTGGAGTATTTGTAACCGATTTAAATGGCGATGGTAATGTAGATAATGCCGATTTTTCTATTTGGGAAGCCAATGCCAATAACTTTGTGTTTTCGATCTCTCCAACTCCATAACTTAAAAACATTTTATATGAGAAAAACTAAATTCATATTGCTTGTAATTGTATTCTTTTCAATGATACATAACTCAGTGTTTTCTCAAAATTGTACTGGAAATCAAGTAACAATTTCTCTTCAAAACTTTGTCATTCCTTCAGGTAATAATGCAATTGAATTCGATGTGTATGTAAAGAACACAGGTACAACGATACTTAAATTAGGTAGTTTTGCGGGAAATATTGTTTACAATGCCAATTTATTACCAGCGGGAGCAACAGGTTCTTTTTCAGTTATAACACAGCCATCAGAAACTGGTAACTTTCCTAATTTTAACAATTTATCAATAAATCATTCTGCATTGTCAAGGTATTTGAGATGGAATCATGTAACTATGTCAGAAGCACTTGCTGTTAATTTGCCACCTAATGTTGATATGAAGTTTGCCCGTTTTAGATTCACTAGCTCAATTTCTTTTTTGCCCAATACTTTGCTATCCCTTAATTTTGTGAGTAATCTAACTTCTGCCTTTACAGGTTTAAACGTTTATTGTAATTCCAATCCAATCCATACTTTCATTAGACTTTCATTGGGTAATTTAGTTCAAATTAGCACACAAGTTTATATTTGTAATGCCAGTAGTTCTATAACAACACTAGGCCTGAAATTATTTGTTGAAGGTTATGTTAATGGAGAAAGTCAAATGATCTCAGGAAAGTCAAATCAAGGTGTTTCTTATGTAGATGATATAACTGTCGAATTAAAAGACGCTTCAACTTTGCAAACGGTAGCATCCGCCACGTCAAAATTATATACAGATGGATTTGCAACGTTTAATTTTCCGACTACAGTAAATGGGAACTACTATCTCGCGGTCAAAGGTTCTAATTCGATTCAAACTTTTTCTTCGTCGGTAGTTACAGTAACGCCTAATGCTCCATTGGTTTATGATTTTACAACTAACGCAACCAAAGCATTTGGCTCGAATACGAAGCAAATAAGTTCAGGTGTTTGGGCGTTTATTTCTGGCGATAATAATAACGATGGTAATATTGATAATGCCGATTATTCGGTTTGGGAATCCGATGCTAACGAGTTTGCGTCTGGAACCTTCATCACAGATTTAAACGGAGATGGAAACGTAGACAATGCAGATTATTCAATTTGGGAAACCAATTCAAATAATTTTGTATCTTTGCTATCGCCAACTCCTTAACAATTAAATAATTAAAGTATGAAAAAAATTAATTTTAAACTAATTCTAACTGCTGTTTTTATTGTAATAATAAACAGTTTTGGTTTCGCTCAAACTTGTTCAGGAAATCAAACAACAGAATCAATAGAGAATGTAACTATAACTGCTACAACAATTGAGTATGATGTCTATATTTCAAATACTGGCTCAACCAATATGTTGCTAGCGGCTCTTCAAGGTTCGATAGTTTATGATGATAACTTATTAGCTTCTGGAGCAACATTGACTATGTCAATTGTAACGCAACCAACGGATACAGGTAATTTTCCTACATTGAGTCAAATTCAATACACAAATATAACATCAGAATCTAGACAATTAAGATGGGCGCATACTCCTGTATCATTAGCTTCGGGTAATACTGTAAATTTACCTTCTAATACACAAATGTTTTTTGCTCGATTTAGAATTACTAGTTCAATGCCTTGGATGCCTGGAACACATTCGCTTGGTTTTGCGGTTATTACTGATGGAAGTCCTACAACTACAAACTTAGCAACAGTATACTGCAATGGAAATACTAGCTCAACACCTGTTACAAGTGCTTTGGGCGGAATGGTCTATGTTAATCGCACTTTTATAGTTACACCTGAGATGTTATTGAATACAACAGATCAGCAAAATAATGAATCCATTTTGTTGGCAAGTCCAAATCCATTTAATGATCATTTTAACTTGTCATTGCAAACTATATCGAATGAAGTTGTTACTGTAAAAGTATATGATTTGACTGGAAAACTTGTTGAAAGTAAAACCATAAATCCTATTGATATTACTAGATGTGAAATGGGAAGTAAATATGCTTCTGGAGTGTATAATGTTGTTGTAAGCCAAGGTGAATTAGAAGAAAATCATAAAATGATAAAAAGATAAATCACTTATAAAATAAAAAAACCTCACTAAACAGTGAGGTTTTTTTATTTTATACTTAATTAAGTTGTTTTCTTCTGCTTTTATAAATGTATAATGCAAATGCAATTCCAACTAAAGCTAAATAAATCAATTTAGAGTTGATTGGTGCTGCTGGCGGATCGTTCCCTTCTAAACCTCCATTATCATCGTCGTCGCCTTGAGCAAATAATTGGTAATCGTGTAAAAAGAAAAAAGCAACTAAAGCTATGTTAAATATTTTCTTCATTAAAATCGGTTTTTAAAACATGCAAATATAATTTATTTTTTTTAATAGTCGAGTTAAAACGCTATTAATAATAGGAATGTAGAAATTATTTTACGAAATCGAAATAGTTTAACTTATTCAAATTCAGAGGTAAAAAACAATTTTACAGTCGGATATTTGCTTTGTGTCATTTGTATCGTAAAATCAGAATCGGCCAAAAATACCAACTGATTGTATTTGTCATGAGCCAAAAATTTCTGTTTTACGCGTTTAAATTCTTTAAATTCTTCACTTTTAGGATCTTCTGGTTTTACCCAACATGCCTTATGAACCGGAAAATTTTCATACGTACATTTGGCTCCGTATTCGTGTTCTAATCTATATTGAATAACTTCGTATTGCAGTGCTCCAACAGTACCAATTACTTTTCTATTGTTCATTTCCAAAGTAAATAACTGAGCCACACCTTCGTCCATCAATTGGTCAACGCCTTTTTCGAGTTGTTTGGCTTTCAACGGATCAGCATTGTTGATGTATCTAAAATGCTCAGGTGAAAAACTCGGAATTCCTTTGAAACTCATCATTTCGCCTTCGGTCAACGAATCGCCAATTTTAAAATTTCCAGTATCATGTAAACCCACAATGTCTCCAGGATAAGAAATGTCTACAATTTCCTTTTTCTCAGCAAAAAATGCATTCGGACTTGAGAATTTCATGCTTTTATTCAAACGAACATGAGTATAAGGTTTGTTGCGTTCAAAAGTACCCGATACAATTTTTACAAAGGCCAAACGGTCTCGGTGTTTCGGATCCATGTTGGCATGAATTTTAAACACAAACCCAGTCATTTTTTCTTCTTCAGGATGCACTAAACGGGTTTCTGATTCCTTTGGTTTTGGAGTTGGAGCAATCTCAACAAAACAGTCAAGTAGTTCCCGTACACCGAAATTATTCAAAGCCGAACCAAAAAACACAGGTTGTAAATTTCCAGCCAAATAGGCTTCACGATCAAACTTTGGATACACTTCATCTATCAATTCGAGTTCCTCTCGTAGTTTATTTGCAGGTTTGTCACCAACAATTTTTTCCAATTCAGCACTGTTAATATCAGAAATCGCAATAGTATCTTCAATGTTTTTCTTACTGTCGCCGCTAAACAAATTGATGTTTTTTTCCCACATGTTATAAATTCCTTGAAAATCATAACCCATTCCAATAGGGAAGCTCAATGGAGTTACGGTAAGTTCCAATTTTTTCTCCACTTCGTCCATCAAATCAAAGGCATCTTTTCCTTCACGATCCAATTTATTAATGAAAACAATGATTGGAATTTTTCGCATTCTACAAACAGCTACCAACTTTTCGGTTTGTTCCTCGACACCTTTAGCAACGTCGATTACCACGATTACACTGTCTACAGCAGTTAAGGTTCTGAAAGTATCTTCAGCAAAATCCTTGTGACCTGGTGTATCTAAAATGTTGATTTTTTTGTCTTTGTAATTGAATGCCAAAACCGATGTAGCCACCGAAATTCCTCTTTGACGCTCAATTTCCATAAAGTCACTCGTGGCTCCTTTCTTGATTTTGTTGTTTTTTACCGCTCCAGCTTCTTGGATAGCACCTCCAAATAGCAATAATTTTTCGGTTAAAGTTGTTTTTCCAGCATCGGGGTGCGAAATGATGCCAAAGGTTCTTCTGCGTTCTATTTCTTTTAAAAAACTCATAATTTGTAAAATGGTCTGCAAAAATAGTATTTATTAGTCAATTATTGCTTACCACAAAATTTAAAAAACCATGTTAATAAAATTTTGTTAATAGTATTTCATATGCTTGTATACTATTGGCTAATTGTTACTTTTGTTGATTGGAATTTAATATAATAGAATTAGTAGTATGAAAAATATGTTTTTAGGGTTTTTGCTTTTGGCAACCGCAATTGTATCCGCTCAAGTTAAACCAAAAGAAGTTTTATTTACCATTGATGACAAACCTTATTATACAGACGAATTTGAACGTGTTTATAAGAAAAATTTAGATTTAGTTAAAGACGAGTCGCAAAAAGACCTCAATCAATATTTAGAATTATTTGTTGGGTATAAATTAAAAGTCAATAAGGCGAATAAACTAGGTTTACAAAACAACGACAAATACAAAAATGAATTAAAAAGTTACCGTACGCAACTTTCTAAAAATTACACTTCCGATTCAAAAGTTACAGCCGAATTAGTGAATGAAGGTTACGAACGAATGAAAAAAGAAATCAAAGCTTCTCACATCTTAATTTTAGCGGATGAAAATGCTTCTCCAGAAGACACATTAAAAGCATACGGCAAAATAGTAGATATTCGCAAACGTATTACTAATGGTGAAGATTTTGAGAAATTAGCGCAAGAGTTATCCGAAGATCCTTCGGCCAAAGAAAATAAAGGAAATTTAGGTTATTTTACTAGTTTTAGAATGGTGTATGCTTTTGAAAGCGCCGCCTACAATACGCCAAAAGGTCAAGTTTCAAAACCAATTAGAACTCGCTTTGGTTATCATTTAATTAAAGTGGTTGATGTTAGAGACAACCGAGGAGAAGTTGCTGTTTCACATATTATGATTATGAATCCGAAAGAAGGTGAAGATCAAACTAAAGCTGAAAACACTATAAGAGATATTTATAAAAAATTGCAACAAGGGGAAAAATTTGAAGAATTGGCCAAACAATTTTCAGAAGATAAATCGTCATCAACCAAAGGCGGTGTATTAAATCGTTTTGGATCTGGACAGTTGAGCTCAGAAATTTTTGAAAACATTGCATTTTCGTTATCCAAAGAAAACCCAATTTCTGAACCGTTCAAATCAGAATACGGTTGGCATATTGTTAAATTCAACGAGAAATATCCTTTAAAATCGTTGGATGAGTCGAGAAAAGAATTAGAAAACAAAATCAGTAGAGACGATCGATCAAGGATAATTACAAATACATTGACTGAAAAATTGCGTAAAAAGTATACAGTTAAAAGAAACGAAAAAGTATATAAAGCATTGGCAACTATGGTAACTCCAGAGTTTTATGAAAGCAAATGGGAATACACGGATAATGAAAATACAAAGGCGGTTTTAGTTACTTTAGATAAAAAAGAATTAACAGGGAAAAGCTTTTTAGAATATGTTAAAACACAACAAAAAACTGGAGTTAGTCTAAAACCAGTAAATAAATTAGTTGATTTATTGTATGGAAAATTCATAGACGAAAATTTGAACACCTATTACAATGACAATTTAGAAACAGAGTTTCCAGATTTTTCATTCGTAATGGACGAATATAGAGATGGTTTGTTGTTGTTTGATTTGATGGAAAAAGAAATTTGGGATCGATCAAAAACCGATACTCTTGGACTAAAAGCGTTCTATGAAACACAAAAAGACAAACACAAGTGGAAAACACGTTTGGATTTGATTATTGCTTCTTCTACCAATATGGAAATGGTAAAAAAAGCACAAGCAATGCTTAAAAAAGGAAAATCAATTCAAGAAATAAAAGACAAATTAAATACCAAGGATGTAGTGAATATTATGCTTACGGAAAGCACAGTTGAGGTTAGCGATCCTACCATTCCAAAAGGTACAAAACCTGAAGTAGGAATCTCTGAAATTTCTCAAAATGGAGAGTATTATTATGCAACCAAGGTGAATAAAGTAATTCCCGAAACTAACAAATCATTTGATGAATGCAAAGGCAAAATAGTCAATGATTATCAACAATACCTCGAACAAAATTGGGTCAATGAACTTAAAAAGGAATTCAAAGTCAACGTGAACCAAAGCGTGTTTGAAAAATTAAAAACCACCATAAAATAGTAATTCAATACAATGATTAATACCAAAAAAATGATAGTAAAATCCCTTAAAAGCATTACTATTTTATTCTTATTTGTTTCAACTTTCTTTGCAACTGCTCAAGAGATTATTGTTGATTCAGTAAAAACCAAAACAAAACCTGTTGTTGATTATTCCAAAAAACAAAAAATAGATGGAATTATCGCCACTGTTGGTGATTACGTTATTTTAGACTCTGATATTGATAAAGCTTTTCTAGAAATTCAAAGTCAAGGCGAATCAACCAAAAATATTACTCGTTGCCAAATGCTAGGCAAATTGATGGAAGACAAATTGTATGCGCACCAAGCAATTCAAGATTCAATTGTGGTTAGCGACGAAGAAATCAAAGAAAAAATGAGCCAACAATTAGACTATATGTTGGAGCAATTGGGCGATATGGATAAAGTGTTGAAATACTTTAAAAAATCGAACGAAGATGAATTTAGAGCTGACTTTTTTGAAATTTTGAAGCAACAACGATTGTCAGGCGAAATGCAACAGAAAATCATTGGTGATATCGAAATTACTCCCGAAGAAACTCGAAATTTTTTCAAAAAAATACCTGAAAATGAATTGCCAGTTTTTGGTGCTGAACTCGAAATGGCACAAATAGTAATTAAACCCAAAATTTCTGAGAGTGAGAAACAGCGTATCATTTCTAAATTAAAAGAAATAAAAAAAGAAGTTCAAGAAGGCGCGAGTTTCAAAACAAGAGCGGTTATTTATACTGATGATAGAGCCTCATCTGCTACTGGAGGTTTTTATAAAATCAATAAGAAAACGCCTTTCGTAAAAGAATTCAAAGATGTGGCCTATTCGTTACAAGAAGGCGAAATTTCTGAACCTTTTGAAACCATGTTCGGTTATCATATTATTTACCTTGAAAAAATTAAAGGTCAAGAATTGGAATTGCGTCACATTTTAATGATGCCAAAAGTTTCTCCAGAAGCATTGCAAGAAGCCAAAGAAAAGGCAATTACCATCAAACAACGAATTGAGAGTAAAGAAATAACGTTTGCAGAAGCGGCTCGCCAATTTTCTGACGAAAAAGAAACACGTGCCAATGGTGGAACTTTGATCAATCCAAAAACACAAGATACACGTTTTGAATTGACCAAAATGGATCCTGAATTGTACGGACAAGTTTCAAATTTAAAAGACAATGAAGTGTCAATTCCATTATTGCAAGATGATGCTAAAGAAGGAAAATCATTCAAACTAGTAATGGTTACCAATCGTATTAATCAACACACTGCCGATTACAGTAAAGATTATACTAAAATTAGAGAATTGGCTCTTAAAGAAAAACAAATCAATGCCATTGCCAAATGGACTGAAGAAAAAATAAAAGAAACGTACATCAGAATCAATGCTGATTATAAAGATTGTGAGTTTACCAACAATTGGTTAAAAAAGTAATCCTATAAACCGAATAGTACCATGTCAGACGTAGAAGCAGTTAAAAAACTCGTACAAAAAAGAGAGAATTTAAAAAAAGAAATTTCAAAAATAATTGTAGGTCAAGACGCCGTTGTTGATCAAATATTGTTGAGTATATTCTCAGGCGGACACGCGCTTTTGGTGGGTGTTCCGGGTTTGGCTAAAACGTTAATGGTAAACACTATTTCACAAGCTTTAGGTTTGGATTTTAAACGAATTCAATTTACGCCCGATTTAATGCCTTCGGATATTTTGGGAAGTGAAATTCTAGATGAAAACCGTCAGTTCAAATTTATAAAAGGACCTATTTTTGCCAATATTATTTTGGCAGATGAGATCAACAGAACGCCACCCAAAACACAAGCCGCTCTTTTGGAAGCGATGCAAGAACGCTCTGTAACTATTGCAGGACAAAACTACAAATTGGCTTTGCCATATTTTGTTCTTGCAACACAAAACCCAATTGAACAAGAAGGAACTTATCCGTTACCTGAAGCGCAATTAGACCGTTTTATGTTTGCCATAAAATTGGATTATCCTTCGTTTTTAGAAGAAGTTCAAGTGGTAAAGAGTACTACTTCTGACGAGAAACCAACTATAAATCCGTTGTTTACTGCCGAAGAAATTATCGAGTTCCAACACTTAATTCGCCGTATTCCAGTAGCTGATAATGTTATTGAATACGCTGTAACTTTGGTAAGTAAAACACGTCCTAATAATCCATTGAGCAACGATTATGTGAAAAATTATTTGGATTGGGGAGCAGGACCGAGAGCTTCGCAAAACTTAATTCTTGCAGCCAAAGCAAATGCAGCGTTCAACGGTAAGTTTTCGCCTGATATTGAAGATGTAAAAGCGGTAGCAATCGGAATTCTTCGTCACCGTATCATTAAAAACTACAAAGCAGATGCTGAAGGAATTACCGAAGAAATGATCATCGAGAAGTTGCTGTAATTTTCATAAAATCATACTTTTTATCGGTTTTTATCGTTTTCTGAAAAATAGAAAACGATGAAAAAGTGGATGTATAATTTACCTGAAGTATTTTTATTATTGCTCTCGGCTTATTGGTTTTTGGATAATTTTATTCAGAATAAAAATTTCAATATTTTTGCACTTATAACTATTTTGTTGCTTGCAAGTCAATTGATTTTTGCCAATAAGTTGATTGGTGTTTTTCTCGGCTTTATCACAAGTTTGTTTTCACTGTATATGATGTTAGCTGTTTTAGATGAATTTAATGATTTTAAAACAATAAATAGCCAAGCAATTCAATTATTGTTGTTCGGACTTTTCTTGTTTGGGGTTTCTTTTCTGTTGGGCATTTTGATGTGCTATAAATACATCACGCTAAGCAGAAAACTAAAAATTTAATTTTTCATCCAGCTCTTTGTCGTAAAAGAATAAAAACATACTTCCCATCATATCTTGGGTTACTTTTGTGGTGTTGTCAACATCCATAGTTAAAATATAGTGATGGTTCGGGTACATCCAAATTCCTACTTCTGAAGAAAAAGCATCAATTTTTGTTAATCCGATACGATTTTTATGATTGATGACATTGCTTTTGAAGACTATTTTATTAGTCGTTTTGTCTAGTAAAGTAATCGATGTTGTAAAAGGATGAACGTGAACAGCTGCTGCATGCAATCGTAAACTGTCTTTCATTTGCAATTGACCGTCAATACTGCTCTCGTAAGTTTTTCTGCCTTTCGGAATTACCCAATGTCCCGACAACATATTGCCTTTTCCGTCAGGATAACTATGGTTTTTTGTTTCAACAGGAATACACTGATTGCTGGCAGGATCTAATGGTTCTTTGAAAGGATCATTTTTGTCGTAGGGCAACTCAATAAAAACTGTTTGACTCATCAATGGTTTCAGCTTTTTGTCTTTTGTATATGCTATTGAAACTTCATGCTTAATCAATCTGTTTTCGTCAGGAAGATTGTGGTTTAAAGATTGTGTGGTAACATACAAAAACTCGTTACCTTTCATCGGAATTCCATAACCATTTGGTAAACTAAATTTTTCTAAACCATGCGACAACGAAGTCATACGTGGGTATTGTTTGCCGATTCGGTCTTTTAAATCCAAACTTGTGTAATAGTTAACATCATTAAAGTCAACGTTGGTATGGCAAATAAAGTCGTTAGAAATCAATTTTTTGGTTTTAGAATCCAGCGCTTTTACTTCAAACGAAGTTATCCATACCATCGTCGAGTCTGTAGTAAGTTGTACGTAATTAGTGGCTTTCGGGCCTTCCATTGATTTGTATATTCCGTCTATATAAAAATCGGGAGAAATCATTTTGTAAACGGTCGAATTGTTTTGTACAATCCAATCATTGTCAATGATTCCAGTTTTTTGTAGTACATACGTTTTTACAATTGCCTTGTGCCTATTACTCAACTGCGAATAATAAATTCCACCACCAACAATAACAAGAAGCGTAAAAACTCCTAAAAATTTATATATCTTTGATTTTCTCATCCTTACAAAAATACAATAATATGATTGAAAAGTCACAAAGCGAACGAGTTTTTGGACTCGATTTGATGCGAGCAACAGCAATTCTTATGGTGTTAAGTTCGCATGTACTATGGATTTATCCACCCAAAAGTTCGCTTATTTCGCAATTTTTTCAACTCTTTGGCTTCTTAGGTGTTGAGGTATTTTTTGTGTTGAGCGGATTTTTAATCGGAACTATTTTTTACAAATTGTACACCAAAGAGGATTTCAAATTAGCAACCGTTTTTTATTTTTTAAAACGCCGTTGGTTCCGAACTTTACCCAATTATTACCTGTTTTTTGTTGTCAATATTATCATCGGGTTGATTATCGGTTATCCTTTGCCTAGTTTGTGGAAATACTTAATTTTTCTTCAAAATTTATACACCACAATGCTGCCGTTTTATCCCGATTCGTGGAGCTTGGCCATTGAAGAATATACGTATGCAATTTTCCCTTTTTCAGTCTTCATTATTACTTATTTGGTCAAGCCAAAAAATAAAAAAATGACTTTTATCGCAGTGGTTTTATCATTAATAGTGGTTTTTATTTTAAACAAATGGCATTACAATGCAACCACCACCAACACCACTTTAATACAGTGGAATGTATCGTTAAAAGATATCGTAATGTATCGAATTGACGCTATTTTGTATGGTGTAGTTTTCAGTTGGATTGCATTTAATTACAAAGTATTTTGGGCAAAAAACAAAGTGAATTTTGCCTTTGTTGGTTTGGTTTTGTTGCTGTTTATGTACATTGGAATTGGTTTTTTACAAATTACAATCGAAAAACATCCAACGTTTTGGAATGTATTTTACTTGCCAATAACTTCAATTACAATGGCGTGTTTTCTGCCCATTCTTTCCGAATGGAAAACAACTAAATTACCTTTCAAAAATACGATAGTCACTATCAGTTTGATTTCGTATTCGTATTACTTGATCCATTACGGAATTGTGTTGCAATTGATGAAACATTTTATTCCAACGGAAGGTTTGCCAATGTACTTGTTGCATTTATATACGTTGGCATTTTTGATTATTTCTTTCGGATTATCGTACCTAAATTTCAAATATTTCGAGAAACCCGTAATGGATTTAAGGGATAAATTTTAGAAAATAGCATTTTTTAGCGTTTTAAATGTTTATTCGATAAAAATAACGAAGCTAAATTTTGGTATTCGTAATTATTTCGAAACGAACAAGATATTTCATTGAATTTTTTTTAATAATACAACGTTTTCGTAAATTTGCACTGCGAACAAATAATCCTATTTTATTATGGCTTTTGATATTGAAATGATTAAAAAAGTGTACGCAACTATGGCAGAACGTGTTGATAAAGCACGTGATTTAGTTGGTCGTCCACTTACCCTTTCTGAAAAGATTTTATACTCACATTTATGGGAAGGAATGCCTTCTCAAGCTTTTTCTCGCGGAAAAGATTATGTTGATTTTGCTCCAGATAGAGTAGCTTGCCAAGATGCAACTGCTCAAATGGCTTTGTTGCAATTCATGCACGCTGGAAAAAAAACAGTTGCTGTTCCAACAACAGTTCATTGTGATCACTTAATTCAAGCCAAAGTGGGTGCAACAACCGACTTAGCGGTTGCCAATTCACAATCAAAAGAAGTTTTCGACTTCCTTTCGTCAGTTTCTAATAAATACGGAATCGGTTTCTGGAAACCAGGTTCTGGAATTATTCACCAAATTGTTCTCGAAAATTATGCGTTCCCAGGTGGAATGATGATTGGAACCGATTCACATACTGTAAATGCTGGCGGTTTAGGAATGTTAGCTATAGGAGTTGGTGGTGCTGATGCTGTTGATGTAATGTCAGGAATGTCATGGGAATTGAAATTTCCTAAATTAATTGGAGTTAAATTAACCGGAAAATTAAATGGTTGGACAGCTCCAAAAGATGTGATTTTGAAAGTAGCCGATATTCTAACTGTAAAAGGAGGAACGGGCGCAATTGTAGAATATTTCGGAGAAGGAGCAACCAATATGTCGTGTACTGGAAAAGGAACCATTTGTAATATGGGAGCGGAAATTGGTGCAACCACTTCCACTTTCGGTTACGATGATTCGATGCGAAGATATTTAGCAGCAACAGGTCGTCAAGATGTGGTTGATGCTGCTGATACAGTAGCAGCTTATCTTACTGGTGACGCTGAAGTTTACGCTAATCCAAACCAATATTTTGATCAAGTAATCGAAATTAATTTGTCTGAATTAGAACCACACATCAATGGTCCTTTTACTCCAGATAGAGGAACGCCAGTTTCTAAAATGAAAGAAGAAGCAACCAAGAACGATTGGCCTTTAAAAGTAGAATGGGGATTAATTGGTTCCTGTACAAATTCCTCATACGAAGACATGGCTCGCGCCGCTTCTATTGTAGAGCAAGCTGTAGCACACGGAATTACTCCAAAGGCCGAATTCGGAATCAATCCAGGTTCAGAGCAAATTCGTTACACTATCGAAAGAGACGGAATCATTGCTACGTTTGAAAAAATGGGAACCAAAGTATTTACTAATGCATGTGGACCATGTATTGGACAATGGGATAGAGCAGGAGCAGACAAAGGTGAAAAGAACACGATTGTTCACTCGTTCAACAGAAACTTCTCTAAACGTGCCGATGGAAATCCAAATACGCATGCTTTTGTAACTTCTCCAGAAATGGTGGCTGCTTTAGCAATTTCGGGCGATTTATCGTTCAATCCAATTACAGATACTTTGTTGAATGACAAAGGTGAAGCGGTAAAACTAAATCCACCAACAGGTGACGAATTACCAAAAAGAGGTTTTGATGTAGAAGATGCTGGTTTCCAAGCACCAGCAGCCGACGGAAGTAGCGTACAAGTAGTAGTTTCTCCAACTTCAGATCGTTTGCAACTTTTAGCACCATTTGATCCTTGGGACGGAAATAACATTACAGGAGCGAAATTGTTAATCAAGGCTTTCGGAAAATGTACTACCGATCACATTTCAATGGCAGGTCCATGGTTGCGCTTCCGTGGACACTTAGATAATATTTCGAACAATATGTTGATTGGAGCCGTAAATGCTTTCAATCAAGAAGCCAATAAAGTGAAAAACCAAATAACGGGTCAATACGACGCAGTGCCAGCCGTTGCTAGAGCTTACAAGGCTGCAAATGTGCCCAGTATTGTCGTTGGTGATCAAAACTACGGCGAAGGTTCTTCACGCGAACATGCCGCTATGGAACCACGTTTCTTGGGTGTAAAAGCGGTTTTAGTAAAATCGTTCGCACGTATTCACGAAACCAATTTGAAGAAACAAGGTATGTTGGCATTGACATTTGCTAACGAAGCCGATTATGATAAAATTAAAGAAGACGATACTTTCAACTTTGTTGACTTAACGAGTTTTGCGCCGAACAAACCATTAACTATAGAAATCGTTCACGCCGATGGTTCGAAAGAAAACATCTTAGCGAATCACACGTACAACGATAGTCAAATTGGTTGGTTTAAAGCAGGCTCAGCACTGAACTTGATTGCTGCCGCAGGTAACGCCTAAGGTTAGTAATACATTTTTGCAAAAGAAAAACGCTCCTAATGGGAGCGTTTTTTATTTTTAAGCCTTTTTGTAAATTTCCGTAAGACCATTGTCCCATTCTACTTTTTCGTAATAGAAATTAATAGAAGTCAATTTTCCTCTTTTATTGATGTAACATTTTCCTGTTACTTTAGCATTATTTGCATTAATAATGATGGTGTCGCCAGTAGTAAAATTATTGTCTTTTATTTCATAATATACTTTAGCAGCTACTTCATCTTTTATTTGATGCTTTGAGTTGAATGTGCTTACTATTGTAGTTTCATTGGTTCCCATTACAACGTATTCCATTCCGTTGTATCCGTAGTTGTACGTAGAAATTTTCTTACTCTCTTGAGCAAAAGCAAAGCTTCCAACTAACAGCACTGCTAGCATAAATAGTTTTCTCATTATTGTAGATTTTGGGTTTAATCTAAATCAACGACCAAAATAGAAAAAAATTGCGGATTAAAAAATTAATTATCACAATTTCCTATTACCTTTTGATAATAACAAAATGACTAGCAAAAACCCTACCTACTTTTTATGAACATCTTTAAATTTTAACATTTCAAGCAACTGTTGTTCTTTTTCATTGTCAAATCCGCATGAGGTTTGGAACTCTTTTGGATTTTCATAAGTTCCAAAAAGCATATCCCACCAAACAATGTCGCCATAATTATTGGTGTGTTTGTTGTATTCATGATGAATGCGATGCATCTCTGGACGTTGAAAAATATATCCAATCCATTGCGGTGTTTTAACATTGGTATGGTAAAAGAATTCGCCAAGCGCTGTAAATAGAGTATAGATAGCACCAGCTTCAATACTTAATCCTAAGAATGAGTAAATCAACAAACTTCCAATGATGGAGTTGACAGTCATTTCTAATGGATGTTTGTAAAATGAAGTGATGACTTCGATTCGCTGTGGACTATGGTGAATTTGATGAAAATGCAACCATAAAAAATCGATAGTATGACGCCAACGGTGCCACCAATAAAAAATAAATGTGGCAATAAAATACGCGATAAAACCACCTAAATATGGGTTTACATGCTCTGATAAGTGAAATGCTGAAAATTCAGAAAGCCACTTTTCCCAGGTGAATCCTGCGAGGGTCACAACACCCAATTGAACAAAATTTACTGCCAAAACACGAATGGTCCATGTTGGCACTTCAGGAAGTTTCCATCCTGGAATGAGTCGCTCTAATAAAAAGCAAAACCCAAAAACGATAAAAATTAGGGTTAACATAACTGATTGTTTTTTGATGATTGATAATTCAATAAGTAGATAAACAAAAAGGGATGTTACTGTTTGTATCGTTAGTGTTTTGTTAAAAAAAAATCCGCTACTCATTCAAGCAACGGATTAATGTAATTAATAATTGGGTTTTATATTCTATTAATAGTAAGTGTATCTTCTAACTTTAGCGATGTATTTGGCCAGACGAATCACTTGGTGGCTGTAACCGTATTCGTTGTCGTACCAAACGTACAAAACAATGTTTTTTCCATCACCTGAAACGATAGTAGCATTACTGTCGTAAATAGACGGAGCCGAAGTGCCAACAATATCAGACGAAACCAATTCGTTGTTTAATGAATACTTGATTTGCTCAACTAATTCGCCTTCTAAAGCGTATTTTTTCATAATGTTGTTCACTTCTTCAACCGAAGTGTTTTTGCCCACTTCCAAATTCAAAACTACTAGCGAACCATTCGGAACTGGAACTCGAATCGCATTGGAAGTTAATTTTCCAGCCAAACTTGGTAAGGCTTTTG
Source organism: Flavobacterium sp. (assembly GCA_016787805.1). Taxonomy (GTDB): domain Bacteria; phylum Bacteroidota; class Bacteroidia; order Flavobacteriales; family Flavobacteriaceae; genus Flavobacterium. Next base: position 25,343 of record JAEUTY010000051.1, read on the forward strand.
CAACGGCACTTCCAGCACCAGTTTCAGTGATTACCATGTTTAGGGCAGCGGCTCTTCCACGACGGTATTTTTTGTGCATATTATCCACCAAATTTTGGTCGTTGGTATACGCGTGAATTGTTTCTAAATGTCCTTTTACAACACCTAAAGTATCTTCAACTGCTTTTAAAATCGGAGTAATAGCGTTGGTTGTACACGATGCCGCAGAATAAATAGTTACTTCATCCGGATTGTAATCTTCGTGGTTTACTCCATAAACGATATTCGGAACGCCTTTTCCAGGAGCAGTCAACAATACTTTATCAACTCCTTTTGAGGTCAAATGACGTTTTAATGCCTCTTCTGTAGTGAATGCTCCAGTGTTGTCAATAACCAAAGCATCTTCAATTCCGTATTGTGTATAATCAATATCTTCAGGAGCATTGGCTGTGATGATGTGAACTGTAGTTCCGTTGATGATCAAAGCATTGTTTTCGGCATCTGCAGTAACAGAGCCTTCAAAATCGCCGTGAACTGAGTCGTAGCGTAATAATGACGCTCTTTTCTCTAAAGATTGTGCATCGTTTCTATCGCGAGTAACAATAGCTCTCAAACGCAACTGTTGACCTTTACCAATTTTACTCATCATTTCACGAGCCAACAAACGACCAATACGTCCAAATCCGTACAAAACAACATCTTTTGGTTTGATCTCTTGCGAATTTTTGGCATTGCGTAATTTGTCAATTACAAAGGCTTTGGCATCGTTGTATTTATTGTCTTCCAAATGGTATTCGTAAGTCAATTTACCAATATCAATGCGCGATGGCGGTAAATCTAAACTTTCAATAGCACGCGCAATTTCAACCGAATCAAAAATATTAATTGGTTTTTGAACGAATTCGCCAGCGTATTCATGTAAGTTGATAATGTCGCTTACGTTTCGGTCGATTAATTGGTTTCTAAAAAGAACCAATTCAATCGATTTGTCGTACCATAAATCGCTTACAATTTTGATAAATTCTACGCCTGCTTTTCGTCTGTCAGCCTGAAAAGAAAGCTCTTTTTCGTAAATAGTGTTGTTATTCATAAAGAGAAAGATATAAGTGTGTTGTTTATTCCGAACGTATTTCAAATTCTTACGCTATTGCTAACAAAAAATCTGCGGCAAAAATATAATTTTGAATTGTTTTACGAAAACGATTTCGTGATTTTTTATAAAAAAACCGTCGTAAGTAGAACTTGCGACGGTTTTGTGTTATGTGGAATAAATTATTGAATGATAAAACGCATTAGTTGACGATTTTTAAGTAATAATTGAACACTTACACCTTGGTTTTCAGCTTTGTTGCCAATGATTCGGGAAACAGTTTCAACATCAGTAGCTTTAGCACCATCTACATTCAAGATAATGCTACCAACCAATTCGTCTTCGTATTGTTTCAACTGTTCGTTATTCACTTCTTTGATTTTTACGCCATAATCTACTTTGAACGTTTTTTTGTCGGAAGCAGATAAATTTTCCAATTCCAAACCTTTCATTTCGGTAACTATGATATCATTTTTAACCAAAGTCACAGGAATAGTTTTGGTCACGCCATCACGAACAAAAGTCACCTGAACTTTATCGTTGGGACGTTTTGTATTGATGTATCCAGACAATTCTGCATAGGTACTGATTTTTTGGTTATCCAATTTTTTGATGATATCGCCTTCTTTGATTCCGGCTTTTTCTGCACCTGAATTTTTATTGACTTTACTTACATAAAATCCTTCGGTGTCTTTAATTCCAATATCTTTAGAAACTTGACTGGTCAATTCACCTCCTTCAATACCTAAAATACCGCGTTGAACATTTCCAAATTCCATAATATCTTCGATAATTTTGCGTGTAATGTTGGATGGAACGGCAAACGAATAACCAGCATAACTTCCAGTTGGAGATGAAATCATAGTATTGATTCCAATCAATTCACCTCGAGTATTTACCAACGCACCGCCCGAATTTCCTGGGTTTACCGCAGCGTCAGTTTGTATAAAGGATTGGATACCACGAGTGTCTAAATTTCTCGCTTTCGCAGATACAATTCCAGCTGTAACCGTCGAATTTAAATTGTACGGATTTCCAACTGCCAAAACCCATTCGCCTACTTTTACATTGTCAGAATCGGCAAAAGTAGAATAAGGCAACTTCTCGTCGGCATCAATTTTTAATAATGCAATATCCATTTTTTGATCGGTTCCAACCAAAGTGGCTTTGTATGATTTTTTGTTGTTTAATGTAATTTCCAATTCAGTAGCATCCTGAATTACATGGTTGTTGGTTACGATATAACCATCTTCCGAAATGATGACACCCGAACCCGTTCCAATTTGCTCTTGTTGTTGTCCACCACCGCGTGATCCGTAGAAAAATTCCATTATCGGATTGTAAACCGTTCGAACGGAAACATTTTTTACGTGCACAACTGTGTGAATTGCTTTATCGGCAGCAGTAGTGAAATCAATGTTTTCAGCTCCCAAACCAACTGATTTTCCAAAATATTCGGGTGCTTGTGTTACGATCGATTTTTGAGCACTATCTTCAATCAATAATTTATAAGCGCCCAAGGTTACAGCGCCACTCATAAGGGAAACTAAAAATAAACTAGATATTCTTTTCATAATTAAATGGTTTGATAATCTAACTTCAAAAATATAATAAAATTGTTTTTACAGATTTGGTTTAACTAACGATTAACACTAATTAACTTCTCATTAATATTTGTAACTTTGCCCTAAACGAGCAAGCTACTTTAATACAATGGTAATTCAATTTTTTAAATACCACGGAACTGGAAATGACTTCGTGATGATTGACAATCGTCAGAATTTTTTCCCCAAAAATAATACCAAACTCATCGAACAACTCTGTCACCGACGTTTCGGAATAGGAGCCGATGGATTGTTGTTGTTGGAAAATGACAATTTGACTGATTTCCGTATGGTTTACTATAATTCGGACGGAAATGAAAGTTCGATGTGCGGTAATGGAGGTCGATGTATTGTTGCTTTTGCCAAAAAATTAGGAATTATTGATGATCAAACTACTTTTATTGCTACCGATGGTTTACATCATGCGACGATTTTAGAAGACGAAACAGTGTCTTTACAAATGAAAGATGTTGATGAAGTAAAAATTAATCCCGATTATATTTTTCTCAATACAGGTTCACCACACCATGTAACGATGGTTCATGATTTGATGAATTATGATGTAAAAGAAAAAGGAGCTAAAATTCGCTATAGTGATTTATATGGAAAAGCAGGAAGTAACGTGAATTTTGTGACTGCTAAAGGTACTAATCATTTTGTACTTCGCACTTATGAACGCGGTGTTGAAGATGAAACCTTGTCTTGTGGAACAGGTGCCACAGCTACTGCTATTGCGATGCATGCGATTGGAAAAACGAAGTCTAATCACATTAATCTGGACGTGCAAGGCGGAAAACTGAAAGTGTCTTTTGATAAAAAAGAGGGTGTTTATCAAAATGTTTTTTTAATTGGGCCAGCGACTTTTGTGTACGAAGGTCATGTTGAAATTGAATAAGATGCAACCTGATTTAACCACTCTAGTTCTAATTTTTGTTGTTTCTTGCGGTTTTTTGTATTCGAAATATACGTCAGACAGGGAAAGTAACAATAAAAAAGATTGGTTTGGTCATTACCATTCTATAAAATTCTATATTTTTTTGGTGATTGTTGCCATTATAACTTTAGTCTTAATTTTAGAACGCATTATTAATAAAAAGTACTAATGATTACTTTAAAAGGCAATACGGTTTATTTAAGAGCACTCGAGCCCGAAGATTTGGAGTTCATTTATCATATTGAAAACGATGAATTGATTTGGGAAGTAAGCAATACGCAAACACCTTATAGTAAATTCCTTATTCGTCAGTATTTAGAAAATGCGCACCAAGATATTTATGAAGCCAAACAACTCCGATTGGCTATTTGCATTAATGATTCAAGAGAGGCAATCGGTTTAATAGATTTGTTTGATTTTGATCCAAAAAACCAACGAGCAGGCATCGGAATCGTCATTCAAAATGAAGCAGATAGAGGCAAAGGTTTTGGCAAAGAAGCATTAGGTTTACTCATTGATTATGCTTTTATGCAACTGCAACTCCATCAGTTGTATGCGAATATTGGAAGTAATAATACGGCTAGTTCAACACTTTTTTCTACATTTGGTTTTCAGAAAATTGGAGTCAAAAAAGACTGGATTTTATGCCACAACCAATTTCATGACGAAGATTTGTACCAATTAATAAACACCAAAAAATAACGGTTTTGAGTTCTAAATTAAAAAAAATAGTAGGAATTGGAATTGTACTTTTTCTAATCGTAGCGGTTTTTGGCTATCTGAAATTGTTAAAAAGTAATACTGCATTTCAAGAAAATGAAATGTATCTTTATATTCCGTCGGGCTCTTCTTACGAGGATGCCAAAAAGATTATTTCACCATTCATTGAAGATTTTGAAGGCTTTGAATCCATTGCCAGTTTAAGAGGGTATACTGAAAAAGTAAAATCAGGTAAGTTTTTGCTCAAAAAAGGGATGGGAAATCTGAAGTTACTAAGTGCTTTGCGAAGTAATATGCCTGTAACTATTTCATTCAATAACCAGGAGCGATTGGAGAATTTAGTGGATAGAATCGATAAAAAACTCGAGCCAACTGCTTCAGAATTATTGGAGTCTTTTACCAATGAAAAATTTCTAACGGAAAACAATTTTACCAAAGAAGATGTTTTTGTGATGTTTTTGCCTAATACGTATGAATTTTATTGGGATACTTCAGCCGATAAGTTTCGAGATAAAATGCTCGAAGAATACAAAAAATTCTGGAGCGATGAACGCATCGCCAAAGCCAAAAAATTAAATCTTACTCCTGTTCAAGTTACCATTTTAGCCTCTATCGTTCATAAAGAAACGGTCAAAGCCGACGAACGCCCACGAGTAGCGAAAGCTTATTTGAACCGACTCGATTTAGGAATGCCGTTGCAAGCAGATCCAACAGTGATTTATTCAAAAAAACTTGTAGATAATAATTTCGACCAAGTCATCAAACGCGTGTATTATGGTGATTTTAATATCGATTCGCCTTACAATACCTATAAATATCAAGGCTTACCACCCGGACCAATCGCGATGCCCGATATCAATGCTATCGACGCTGTTTTAAATCCAGAAAATCACGATTATATTTATTTTTGTGCCAGTGTGGAACGTTTTGGTTACCACGAATTTGCATCAACATTAACGCAACACAATGTCAATGCAGCCAAATATGCGCAATGGCTCAACGAACAAGGAACGCAACGCTAAATGAAAAAGAATGTAATTTTACTGTTATTGCTATTGCTGAATTTGAATTTTTCATTCTCTCAGTCGTTAGTTGATTCTTTTTTAAAACCTTCTGATTCACTCAATAAACCACGAAGAAATGCAGTTGTAATTTCTGAAACCGCCTTGGCAGGAATTGCTTTGGTAGGTTTAAATCAGTTGTGGTACGCCGATTATCCAAAGTCCGATTTTCATACTATCAATGATAATATCGAATGGAACCAAATGGACAAAATTGGGCATATTTATTCGTCGTATCATCTCGGAAAATTGAGTTCTGATGCTTTGCAATGGAGTGGAGTTAGTCGTAAAAATCGCCTGATATATGGCGCTACTTCGGGTTTCGTTTTCCTAACGGCTGTTGAGGTTTTTGATGGCTATTCGTCGCAATGGGGATTTTCATACGGCGATTTAGCAGCCAATGCTGGTGGAACCGTTTTGTATGTATCGCAAGAATTATTGTGGAAAGAGCAACGCATTATTCCTAAATTTTCGTTTCATACTACTGAATATGCTTCAGCTCGCCCTAATACTTTAGGTGCTACTTTTCCAGAGCAATTGCTCAAAGATTACAATGGTCAAACGTATTGGTTGTCGGCCAATTTGCATTCGTTTTTTAAGCAAAGTAAAATACCGAAATGGTTGAATGTGGCTGTAGGCTATGGAGCTGAAGGCATGATTACAGGTCAACAGGAGCTAGTCAATACAGTTTTCTTTACTCAAAAAGAACGAATTCGTCAATTTTACTTCAGTTTCGATGCCGATTTGACGAAAATAAAAACGAAATCGCATGTACTCAAAACCGTTTTTTCGTTATTCAACACTATCAAAATTCCAGCACCCACTTTCGAAATTAAATCGGCTGGTGGAAGTAAATTTCATTTTGTTTATTTTTAGGAGCGATCTCGTCCCAAAAGACGAGAGGGCTTTCTTGTAATCCATTTTCCTGCTGTCCGTCATGCGCGGCATTTCCTGCCATCAGGGCTAGAAGAGAAACGTCTTTTGTGAAAACAAAATTTCTAATTACTTTTTGTTTGATTAGAATCTTTGTCAAAGTTCAAAACTTTGACAAAGGTTTTCTAGATGATAAGAACACTTAAAAACTCTTATGAATAATAAAAATCGCCGGACGGTTGTGTAAATCTACTTTTGTCTTTTTCCAATCGGCTACGCGTAGGGTTTTGATGTATTCAGTTGGTAAAGTCAAATCGCAAGCAATGCAAAGCATAGTGCTGGGTTGCAATGTTTGCAAAACGTCTTCCAAAAGTTTGTTATTGCGGTAAGGTGTTTCAATAAACAACTGCGATTGGTTTTTAGAAAACGATAACTGTTCAAAATTTTTGATTGCCGCTTTTTTCTCGCCTTTATCAATGGGTAAATAACCATTAAAAGCAAAACTCTGTCCGTTCATTCCGCTTCCCATCATTGCTAATAAAATAGAGCTTGGTCCAACTAACGGAACCACTTGAATTCCTTTTTCGTGTGCAATTTTTACAATCGCTGCACCAGGATCGGCCACGCCAGGACAACCAGCTTCACTCATCAAACCCACATTTTTTCCTTCCATACAAGGTTGAATCATTTTGTTGTGATTAGAAACGTCGGTGTGTTTGTTTAAAGTAGAAAGATGCAAGCTCGACTGTACTTTTTCTGGGAGGACACCTTTAATAAATCGACGAGCCGTTTTTTCGTTTTCAACAATGTAATAATCGATGAATTCAATAGTGCGTTTTACCGTTTCAGGTAACACATCAAACGGATTACTTTCGCCTAATGTTACTGGAATCAAATAGAGTTTTCCAGAGCGTTTCATGCGTGTTTTTCGATTAATTTTTTGGCAAGTAAATCGGTTGCTTCATCCAACATTTCATATACCATATCAAAACCATTTTGCAAACCATAGTACGGATCAGGAACATCGACGTTGTCGCCCGGAAAGAGTTCGTTCAAAATCAACTGAACTTTTTGTTTTTGCTCGGCTGTTTTGGCTAAAAATGTCACATCGTCGTAATTGGAATTATCCATTACAAAAATGTAATCAAAGTCTTCAAAATCTTGCGTAGTAAATTTGCGGGCTTTTTGGTGTGAAATATCTAAGCCATTTTTTTTGGCGGTAGCTATTGAACGATGATCCGGCTCGCGACCAATATGATAACCTCCAGTTCCTGCTGAGTCAACAAAGAAATTGTTTTTGGGGAGTTTAGATGCTAACAATCCTTCTGCCAAAGGTGATCGGCAAATGTTACCTAAACAAACCATTAAAATTTTAACAGACATAAAAACTGTAGTAATCTATAGCGAAAGCTTTTTATTGATGTCTTCGACAAATTTTTTGAATTGCTTGTCTGTAGAAACTAAGTTGTCAACAGTTTTGCAAGCATGTAAAACAGTAGCGTGATCGCGATCGCCAATTTGTGAACCAATGTTGGCCAAAGAGGCTTTAGTGAATTTCTTCGCAAAAAACATAGCCAATTGACGTGCTTGCACTACATGACGTTTTCTGGTTTTAGATTGTAATGTATCCAAATCCAATTGGAAATAATCAGAAACTACTTTTTGAATGTAATCAATCGAAATCTCACGTTTTACATTCTTCACGAATTTCTCAACTATATTTTTGGCTAAATCTAGAGTAACTTCTTTTTTATTGAACGAAGATTGCGCAATCAAAGAAATAATTGCGCCTTCCAATTCACGAACATTCGACTTGATATTGCGGGCAACGTATTCAATAATTTCATCAGGCATATCAACACCGTCGCGGTACAATATGTTTTTTAAGATTGAAATACGCGTTTCGTAATCCGGTTGATGTAATTCGGCAGACAATCCCCATTTGAAACGTGATAACAAGCGTTGCTCGATATCTTGCATGTCAACAGGAGCTTTGTCAGAAGTTAGAATTACTTGTTTGCCGTTTTGGTGTAAGTAATTGAAAATGTGGAAAAATACGTCTTGAGTTCCTGATTTTCCTGATAGGAATTGAACATCATCAATAATCAACACATCAATCAATTGGTAGAAATGAATAAAATCGTTTCGTGTGTTTTTCTTCACCGAGTCGATGTACTGTTGTGTGAACACTTCAGCCGAAATATACAACACGGTTTTTTCAGGGTATTTGTCTTTGATTTCAACACCAATTGCATGGGCTAAGTGGGTTTTCCCTAATCCAACGCCACCAAAAATCAATAATGGATTGAACGAAGTTCCTCCAGGTTTATTCGCTACAGCCATACCAGCCGAACGTGCTAAACGATTGGAATCACCCTCAAGGAAATTATCAAAACTGTAATTCGGATTTAATTGCGACTCGATTTTTAAGTTGCGGATACCCGGAATTACAAAAGGATTTTTTAACTCTGGATTTAAATTTTTAAATGGCGCATCAATCTCTTGCGATTTGATTGGACTGCGGTGTGCACTTGGCAATTGTTCCGTAAACGGTTGTTTATTGCCATAAGTGTTTTCCATTTTGATTTTATAGAGTAACTTTGCGTTTTTTCCTAGTTCTTTGGTTAAAGCTACTTTGAGTAATTTCACATAGTGCTCTTCCAACCATTCGTAGAAAAATTTACTAGGAACTTGAATGTACAATGCATTATCGGTTAGTTCAACTGACTTAATAGGTTCAAACCAAGTTTTATAAGCTTGTTCTTGAATGTTATCTTTTATAAAAGACAGGCAGTTTTCCCATACTGATTGCGCAGTTCTATTCATATTGTGTTTTAAAAAAAGTGTTTATTATTAAAGGTTATCCTACAAAAGAAAAAGGTGTTTTCTTTGCATAATTTGGGATAACAAATATGTGAACAATTTTTCTTAAAAAAAAATTTTATTGCGGTTGATTTTTTAAAAATATTGTTGTATAAATTTTGCTAATTTTAGATTAAGTGTAAAAAAAATAAGATGAAAGAACACGAAATAAAAACTAGAGTAAGGTATTCAGAAACCGATCAAATGGGCGTGGTTTATCACGGTAATTATGCGCAATATTTTGAGATGGGACGCGTAGAATGGCTAAGAAATATGGGAATTTCTTACCGTTGGATGGAAGATAACGGAGTAATGCTTCCAGTTGTTTCATTAACAATGAATTACAAAAAACCAGCGCGGTATGATGACCTTTTAACCATCAAAACCAAGATGGTAAAATTATCGTCGGTGAAGATTGAATTTGACTACGAAATCACCAATGAAAAGAATGAGTTATTAACAACGGGTTATTCAGTACTTGTTTTTGTAGATATGAAAACGGGTCGTCCAACGGCTCCGCCAGAGTATATTTTGAATTTGTTTAAAAAAGAATAAATCAATAAAAATACTTTTTCAATCGTAAAAATGGTTTTTCAATTAAATGGTAGGTAACAAAACTTGATACAAGAGTTAGAAGTAAGCAAGCAAGAATAAAAACTACCAAATAGCCATTATAAGTTATGTTGTAAAATTTGAAAATTTGAATCATCAGGTTGATAATAATTAAGTGATTCAAATACAAACTATACGTATAAATTCCCCATTTTGAAAAAACGGAGTTAGCGCTAATTTTAAACTGATTTTCTTTTGGTAAAAAGATGAAAATCACCAAAGAAAATAAAATTCCAATTATTACGGGTTCAATTAATTCTTTAAGGCCATAATGAAGTTGGTAGGATGCAAAAACGTACAAAATAGCCGTCAATACGATTGCCCATTTTATTTTCGCCGAAATGGATTGTATTCGTTTGAGCAATTTTTGTTTTTGTTTTACCAATAAATATGCTGGAAATGCGCCATACATGAAGAAATCGAGATTGGTTAAAATGTCAAAAAAGAACCATTCATTTTTTAGAAATAGTATTCTTGAAACACTTGTAATCAACAACAAAATTGCCATTACTTTGGGAAGTTGTTTTATCGCAATCAAAGAAATGATGATTCCCCAAATAATATAAAAATGTTCTTCAACACACAACGACCAAATAACAGGTAGCGGTGAAACATTTGGGATTGCATGCTGATGGATCATTTGGTAATTTTCTAAAAACAAACACGACCAAAGCCAATTGGGTTCGTAACCTTCATTTGATGGTATGATCCCTAAAAAGGATAGTATGGTTGGTGTTAAAAAAGCGAAAAGTAACACGGCATAATACATTGGCCAAATCCTTAAAATTCTTCGAATAAAAAATTTCTTAAAATTGATTTTTCCAAATTGTTCTTTTTCGGTAAGAAGGATATATGTAATTAAAAATCCGCTAAGAACAAAGAAAAAATCTACACCAAGAACGCCGTTTATACTCAATAATTCATTTTTGCTAAAAAGATAAAAAGGAACGTGTGATACAAAAACAATCAAAAAAGAAAAGAAGCGTAAAGCATCAAAACTGTGGAATTTTTCTTTACTCATACACTAAAGTTTCGTGATTGTGATTTCAAACATGGCTTCAAAAATTTCCAACACCATCGTGGCATTTTTTTGTCGTGTAGCAATTTCAATTTGACAACTTTCATTCATTTGTTGCGCCACAATTTCGAGGTTTTTCTCTTTTATCACGCGCATTACTTTGTTCATGTTTTTATAATCAAATGTTACAATGTAATGAATGTCAATTGTTTTTTCAACAATTTCTGCTGCTTCTAAAGCCATTTGAGCGGCTGTTCGATAGGCCGAAATCAATCCGCCAACGCCCAATTTTATACCACCAAAAAAACGCACAATAACCACTAATACATTGGTCAAGCCAAACGATTGAATTTGGCCGTAAATTGGCGCTCCTGCAGAATTACTAGGCTCGCCGTCATCGTTGGCACGAAACTGAATTTTGGTGGTTCCGATTTGAAAAGCATAACAAAAATGAACGGCTCCGTGGTGTTGTTTGCGTAAATTTTCCAAATGGTTTTTGATTTCTTCTTCGGTAGTGACGGGAAACGCGTAGCCAAAAAACTTACTGTTTTTTTCTTTGAATAAAATTTCGTCAGAAGGGAAAGCTATGGTTTTGTAGGTGTCGTTCATTATATAAGTTACAAAAAACAATTTCCAAATATCAAATAATTCTCAAATTCAAAAAAGTAAAACTCAAAATAATTCAGCTATTCAAAAGGTTCAAATTAAAAACTATTTTCTTTAAAGAGCCATTTGTTATTTGGATTTTCCTTTTTGATACTTTTTTGTAATTTGTTTTTTGCTATTTGTAATTTTCACAATGGCAACTCTTTCTTCTGAAACAAATCCACCACGTCTTCTTCACCAACTTTTAAATTCCACACATGAATACCTAAACTTTCGGCAGCGTCGGTGTTGATTTTTTTATCATCGACAAATAAAGTGCGTTTAGGTGATAAATCGTGTTTGTTTAAAATGTAACTAAAAATAGCAGGATCGGGTTTTCGCATGCCCATTTCATAGGAATAATAGACTTTTTCAAAGCATTGATAGAAGTCGCTAAAGAATGAAATACCCACATTGTGTTCAAAACGACTGATGTGAATTTCGTCGGTATTGGTCAGTAAAATCAGTTTGTATTTGTGCGAAAGCAATTGTAAAAACTCTAAGCGATACAAGGGAAATTCACCAATAATGGTGTTCCATGCGGTGCGGATTTCTTCAATACTAGCCTTGGGAATGTATTTCTGAAAAGATTCCAAGAACTGCAATTCAGTGAGTTGTCCTTTTTCGAATAAGTCGTTTTTTTCAATCAAATCGTCATTCGGACCGTTCAATCCTAATTTTTTGAATGCTTCAATTTGCGCTTCTTTTTCTAAGTTGATAAAAATATCACCAAAATCAAAAATAATTGTTGTAATCATAAGTTCTTCACCATTAGGAGTTCATCGTCTAGAATTGCTGTAATTGACTGTGTTTTTCCTTTAATTTCGGGCGATTTTATTCCGTCACTTAAAGTTACTTTTGTTTTGAAAATCCGCGCTTCATCCCACAAATTGGCATCAATAAAAGATTGTAGCGTTTGTCTTCCGCCTTCAATAATAATCGATTGAATTTCGTGATTATAGGCAATTTCCATGATTTCAAAAACCAATCGATTCCCAAAGATAACATTTTCAAAAATACATTGGTCGATTGCTGGTTTTTTTTCTTCTGTAAAGACAATGGTCTTGCTTTTGCCATCATAGATTCGACAATTCAAATTGGTTTTTCCCTTCCGGTCGATGACTAATCTTACTGGGTTTTGTCCTTTCCAATCGCGCACATCCAATCGAGGATTATCGTCTAAAACGGTTTGCGTTCCAACTAAAATGGCTTGTTCTTCGCTACGCCATTTGTGAACTAGTTGTCTTGAATAGGTATTGGAAAGCCAAATTGGTTCTAGCTTTTGCTTTTCCTTGGGTGCGATAAATCCGTCTTGACTTTCGGCCCATTTCAAAATAACGTACGGTCGTTTTTGGGTGTGAAAAGTAAAAAAACGCTTGTTTAATTCATGGCATTTTTCGGCTAAAATTCCGACAGTTACATCGCGACCAGCGTCTTTTAATCGCTGAATTCCGTTGCCCGAAACTTGAGCAAATGGATCGATGGTTCCAATAACAATATTGGGAATATTTTTGGCAATGATTAAGTCAGAACACGGCGGCGTTTTTCCAAAATGACTACAAGGTTCTAAACTCACATAAATCGTAGATTTTGACAATAAATCAGGATTTTTGACTGAATTGATTGCGTTGACTTCGGCGTGTGGTTCGCCTGCTTTTTGGTGCCAACCTTCGCCGATTATTTTGTCATTATACACAATTACACTGCCAACAAGCGGATTGGGATACGTGGTTCCGAGTCCGTTTTGAGCCAATTCAATGCAACGTTGCATGTATTTTTCGTGCGTGGTCATAGTGCAAAAATAGGGTTTATTGTTTTGATTTTTACCACATAGATTCATAGAAATAGTTTTCGCAGAATACTAAAAAGAAAATAAATTTTCACATAGCGATTTTTGTTTAGCAACAGATTTATGAGTTCAAGAAACAGTAATCGTTTATCATGGTTCAAACATTTGATGTATTTTTGTAAACTTATAATTCAATGATGATTATCAGACTCATTCAAAAAGAAGACAATCTACAATTGGCACAAGTCATTCGTAAAGTATTTATTGGCGATGGTTATCCGTTGGTGGGAACTGCTTTTGCAGATGAGCAATTGGATTTTATGTTTGAAAATTACAGTCAACCGCGATCGGCTTATTTTGTGATTGAAGATAACGGAAAAATTGTTGGCGGAGCAGGCGTAAGTCAATTGGAAAATTCGACTGAAAATGTATGTGAATTGCAAAAAATGTACTTTTTACCCGAAGCTAGAGGTAAAGGTTTGGGTTTGCAAGTGATTGAAAAATGCCTTCAAAAAGCAATTGAATTGGGTTTTGAAAAATGCTATTTAGAAACGCTTCCTGAGATGAAAATTGCACAAAAATTGTATCAGAAAGTAGGTTTTACTTATTTGTGTGAGCCTCTCGGAAATACAGGCCATTCGAGTTGTCCGGTTTGGATGATTAAACAATTGACAATTGATAATTAATAATTGACAATTTTATGCGTATCAAGCAGTATAAAACTATTTTTTTCAATGCACTTTTTTCTTTGTATGACGAGAAAGAGGTGGAGCGATTTTTCTATCTCACACTTGAGCAATTTCATCAAATAAAACGCATCGATTTGGCTTTAAATCCCGATATGGAAATGGATGCGCAACAATTGCTACGTTGGGAAAATGTAGTAGTTGAGTTAAAAAAACAAAAACCAATTCAGTATATTTTAGGTGAAACCGAATTTTATGGATTGCCTTTTTTGGTCAATGGAAACACTTTGATTCCACGTCCTGAAACCGAAGAGTTAGTTGATTTGATTATAGTTGAAAGTCAAAAGTCAAAAGTCGAAAGTCAAGTGTTGAAAGACAAAAATGTTAGTATTCTTGACATTGGAACTGGGAGTGGCTGCATTGCAATTTCGTTAGCCAAAAACCTTCCTAATGCAACTGTTTTTGCGTTGGATGTTTCCGAAAAGGCGTTGGAAGTAGCTCGAAAAAATGCTGAATTAAACAAAGCTGAAGTTCATTTTATTCAAAAAAACATTCTTGAAACCGACGATTTGGAGCAACAATTTAACATTATTGTTTCCAATCCGCCTTACGTTAGAATGTTGGAAAAAGAAGAAATTAAAGCGAATGTTTTAGATTACGAACCGCATTTGGCCTTGTTTGTAGACGATAATGATGCCTTGCTTTTTTACCGAAAAATAGCGCAATTAGCTCAAAAAAATCTTGCTAAAAACGGCAAATTATATTTTGAAATCAACCAATATTTGGGAAAAGAAACCGTCGAGTTATTAGAGCAATTGGATTTTAAAGACGTTCGTCTGATCAAAGATATTTATGGGAATGATAGGATGATCTCGTGTAGACTGAACACTGAGACTGAACACTGATCACTCGTACCGCAACGCCTCAATCGGATCTAAATTAGAAGCCTTTAATGCAGGATACGAACCTGAAACAACCGCTACAATAAATGTAGTAATCACGGCTGCAATCATGGCGCTCCAAGGAATTACAAACGAGAAATCGAGTGCTAGAGCTATGAAATAACCGGTTGTGATTCCGAGTATAATTCCGAGTAAACCTCCTAATTGGCCTATGATTAGGGTTTCTACAAAAAATTGCCAAGCGATAGTCGATTTTTTGGCGCCAAGCGATTTCCGAACACCAATTTCGCGTGTTCTTTCGGTTACCGACACAATCATAATATTCATTAATGCGATAGACGAACCTAATATAGTTATGATGCCAATTACCCAAGCCGAAGCACTCAAAACACCTGTGGTTTCGGCTATCCGTTGCACCAAATCATCACTTCTGGAAATGCCAAAATTGTTTTCCTCAACCGGATTCAAACGACGAATTTGACGCATGGTTAAAGTGGCTTCTTCAACCGCTTGATCCAAAATCTCTTTTTTGTCGACCATAGTACTAATCGTGTAATTAATTCCGGGTTGACTGAAGAGTGAACGAGCGACTTGAATTGGAATCAACATTCGCAAATCTTGATTGTTGCCAAAAGTGGCGCCTTCTTCTTTTAACACACCAATAACTCTGAATTTGGCTCCACGAACTGAAATTACTTTGTCAATTGGATTTACGTCTTTAAGCAAACCTTTGGTCGAGAAATCACTTCCAACTACACAAACGTAAGCGTTGTTTGATACATCAAAAGGAGTAAAATTGCGTCCTAAAGCAACTTCCAAGCCCGAGTTGATGGCGAAATTTTCATCTACACCTAATACTTGAATTTCGGGATCGGTTTTTTCACTTTCAAATTTTACTTCAGCCGTTTGAGTGGCCGTAAAGGAAAGTGACGAACGCGTTAATGGAAGGTTGAATTTATCTTTATACGCTTTGGCTTCTGGATACGAGATGATTGGATTTATTTTTTGGACTTCTCCACCGCCGTGACGTCTGGATACAAATTCATATTGATTAATATTAAATGTATTGGAACCCATTGAAGCAAAGTTGGAGTTCAACGTGTTGTCTAAAGCAGAAACAACCGTTAAGATGCCTACCAAAGCCCAAATTCCGATAGCGATGATGAATACCGTTAGAAAAGTACGCAACAGTTGTGTTCGAATGGAACTAAAAGCAATTTTGACGTTTTCTTTGAATAATGCAACCATAGTACTTCGTTTGACACGAAATTACGGTTTTTGTTACAAGTTTGTGTGGCAAGAAGTAGAAAATAATTTGAAAAAGTTGGATATTTGCCTCGTTGAAGAAATTAGATTTTAGAAATTAGAATTCAGAAGTATTCGTTCTAATTGGCAATTTCTAATTTCTGACGTCAAAATTCTAACTTAATTAAAATGGCATCTAAACCAAGTATTCCTAAAGGAACAAGAGATTTTTCACCAGTAGAGGTTTCCAAACGCAACTATATTATTTCGATTATGCGCCGACATTTTGAGAAATATGGTTACCAACCGATTGAAACACCTTCGTTTGAAAATTCCGATACCTTGATGGGAAAATACGGTGAAGAAGGCGATCGTTTGATATTTAAGATATTGAATTCGGGCGATTTTTTAGATAAAGTGCCGGCAGATGAATTACAAACCATCAACTATAAACAATTAACATCAAAAATCTCCGAAAAAGCCTTACGCTACGATTTAACGGTGCCATTCGCACGATATGTTGTGCAGCACCAAGGCGAGATAGAGTTTCCGTTTAAACGCTACCAAATTCAGCCTGTATGGCGCGCTGATCGTCCGCAGAAAGGTCGATTTAGAGAATTTTACCAATGCGATGCTGATGTAGTTGGTTCAACGTCATTATGGCAAGAAGTAGAGTTGGTGCAATTGTACGACAGTGTGTTTGCCGAATTAGGTTTGGAAGGTGTGACGATTAAAATCAACAACCGTAAAATATTATCGGGAATTGCTGAGGTAATTGGAGCTTCCAACAAATTGATTGATTTTACTGTAGCTTTGGATAAACTCGACAAGATAGGCGAGGACGGCGTGAAAAAAGAAATGTTAGAAAAAGGCATTTCAGAAGAAGCACTTCAAAAAGTACAGCCATTATTTAATTTTACTGGAACTATATCCGAGAAAATCAATAAGCTTTCCGATTTGCTTTCGACTTCAGAAGAAGGGAAAAAGGGAATCGAAGAGTTGCGTTTCATTTGTGACAACGTATTTCAACTAGGTTTGCAAAAAGCTTATTTGGATTTGGATGTGACTTTAGCTCGTGGATTGAACTATTACACAGGTGCAATTTTTGAAGTTACTGCACCAAAAGGTGTAGAGATGGGTTCGATTGGTGGCGGCGGACGCTATGATGATTTGACGGGAATTTTCGGATTGAAAAACATGAGTGGAGTAGGGATTTCATTTGGCTTAGACCGCATTTATTTAGTGTTAGAACAACTGAATTTGTTTCCGGAAACGGTGATAACTTCTACGAAAGTGTTGTTTTTAAACTTTGGTGAAAACCAAGCTTTTGAAGCCATGAAAGCCATTCAACAACTTCGTTTGCAGAATATTAAAGTAGAGTTGTATCCTGACGCTGCAAAAATTGACAAACAGTTCAAACATGCCGAAAGAAGAGTCATTCCGTTTGTTGTGAAGGAGATGAATAACGGTTTGTTTACTCTAAAAAATCTTCAAAATGGCGAACAAGTTGAGGTGAATTTTGATGATTTAGTTCTTCGATTACAATAAGAAAATTTCATTTATAAAAATAGAAAAGCCCCGAATTACTCGGGGCTTTTCCGTTGTCAAATCAATTATTTAAACCCTAATTAATAATGATTTTTCTGCTAGTATCACCTTTCGTAGTTTTGATTTTTACGATGTAGGTTCCAGTACTAATATTTTTGATAGGCAATTGGATGTTGTTTTGGGTTTGGTTTTCTACTTTGAAAGTACCAATTGCTTGTCCTAACATATTGTATAATTCTACTTTTTCAACAGTTGCATCAACAACATTGTTTTTGATGTTTAACATATCATTTGCGCTTGTGTAGGCAACTTGAATAGCATTGCTGTTTTCAAAATCAGTGGTTGCTAAAGCTGGAGCATTCATGAATCGTAATGAGAAACGAATGTCGTTTGTACCTTGAGGTAATTCAACACTGAAATCGCCATTTTTGATATCGTGATACGTTTCAGTCATTTTATCAAAGATGTAAACATTTACGTCATCAGCAAAATTTTCTAAAGCATCTAATCTGAATGTTACAGTACCAAGAGCATCTGTTTTTACAGCTAATGGATAAATACTGTTTACATCAAAAGTACCCACGCCCGATATCACTAAAGCTGTTCCATTACCGTTGAAATACATGTCACTTGGTTGGTTGTCCACTAAAATGGCATCGTAACCAAAATCAACACCTTCAGTAGCATTTTCATTCATGAAACCTAACAAAATTTGTCTGTGGTATCCATTTCTGTCATCCAATCCTAAACGGATTCTTGCAAAGCTATCTTCAGTATATTCGTCATCCGAATTGTCGTTGAAATGATCTACAGTTAAGATGCTATTAGAACCTCTGAACAAAGTATTAGACGATGCATTGTCTTCTTTTATAAATGCTCTTTGGTCATTGTTGAACACTACGTTTCCACCAGCTGCAGAACCAAACACGAAGAATCCTTGTCCAACTGGAATGTATCGTCCAGGTACTTTTGAGCTAGACCCTAATCCACTTATTCCAGGAGGAGCAACAGGAGGAGTTCCACCTACTAATGTTCTTGCGGCATAACCACCTTGGTATTGTGCCAAGTTGTGAGTTGTATTTGTGCTATAGTGTTCCCAGAAATACAATGCTCCAGTTGTACTCGCTGAATTGGCTGTGATGAATGCGTTAGCATCAATAGCTGAGGCATAAGGATTACCACTTAAATTCAAGTTGTTAGGAGCAATTACTCCAGTTATTTGACCATTGTTAGGTTTTCCAACGAAGGTGTAATTTTGACTTGTACCCGAACCACTACCTTTTAAAGTATAACCTTGACCAGGGAATAATGATCCTGATGGTCCAACCCATTGCCAATTGGCATAAGAAGGCGTTAAGTTTTGGAATTTGAATATCCAATAACTACTTAATGTAATTGGGCTTGTAGCACTACCATTCAAACCAGACGTCCATGTAATGTTTTGTGGAGTCGAAGTTGAGCCATCTTTCATCACACCAGATACAGTGTAAGCATTGTTGTTTGTAGTGTTATTGATTGCTCCAACAGGAGATGACCAATAGTTATAGTTATAGATATTATTTTGTCCTTGTTGATCTCTTTGTAATGAACCACTACTTGTTGGATCTAAGTCACTATTAAGAGTTTGAACTAATTGTGATTTTCCTTCTAAATCAATTGTACCATCTACTTTTAAGTAATGTGAAACCTCAATTTTTGAGTCGTTATTTGCTGTTAAAGCATTTGCAATTACATACAAACCTAAAAGCGTTTTGTTTCCTGTTGAACTTACGTTGTGCGATGTACCCACAATGTTCCAGTCGATTGGAGTAACTCCGTCTACAATAGATAAACTATATGGTAAATCTTGTGTAGATCCGTTTTGCCATGTAGCAGTTGCCGACCACAATCCGTCTGCGTTACTTCTGTATGGAAGCGGTGCAGTTTGTTGATTGATAGAAATTTTATCAGGAATTACTAAACTACCTCTATTGATGTTGAATGAATCGTCATCTAAGTGCGTACCAATGTATGAGTTCATCGAGTAGTAAGCGAATAAATCGTTCCACAGTAGTGCATTGATATCGTTTTTAGTAATTGTAGCAGGAAGAATTGCTCCTCTTGTACCAGTACCTGTTTGTGAAATTTCTTGGTTCATGATGAAACGAATTTCAGTAGCAGATAACATTCTGTTCCACATTCTTAATTCGTCAATATCACCTTTAAATAGGTTGTTAATTGTAGTTTTATTAATGTATTGAGCACCAATACTGAATGAACTAACAGAAGCCACTGGAGGTAAGACTAAAACAGATGTTCTATCTAGCACGCCATCAATATACATTCTTAACGTTCCTGCACCGTAGGTTACTGCAATATTGTGCCACATTGCGTTTGGTAAAACAGTGTTTGATATTGCGCTTTGGTTAATTCCTGCGGCACCTCTCCATTCCATTCTTACCCTGTTGTCTAATTGAAGTACTAATCTGTATCCAGTTGTAGCTGTAGCTTTTTTAGCTAAAATTGTTCTTTCAGTTCCCAAAGTGTTCGCACCGTTAGGTCTGATCCATGTCATTATTGTAAAAGCAGAACCTATTTCGTTTGCATCACCAATTCTTACAAAATCATCAACACCATCTAAAGTAATGTGTAATGGGTTTACAGCTTGGTGAGCTACACCGAAAGTAATGAATTTAGTATTATCAAAATCGTATTGACAAGTTTGGTTTGCACCCGATGTTGTCATGAAAACGGTTTCAACACCAGAAGTGAAAGCAGAGTTTGTAGCTACCACCATTACATAAGCATCTGTTGGGCCTAAAGCTGGTAATCCGCTAATGAAAGCTGCTGTAGGAACATTTATTCTTGTAATTCCAACATCACCACCAGTTTCTACTACTTTCCATTTTCTGTTTACCACTTCAGTAATTGTAGTGATAGTTGTAGGACCAAGGTCAACGTTGATTGGCACACCAGAGTTAGCCATGTTTTGACCATTTGCACCCCAAACTAAATAACTTTTATCAGTTGCAAAAGTACTTGTGTTGGCAGTGTTTGTAGCTAAAATATCAGTTAAACCAATTGTCATTACTTCAGTTGAATTGATACTTCTTGATTGTTTTTGGTTTAATCTTGAGATATCATCTCTACCAATACCAGCAATATCATAATTGTATCCTGCATTAGCGGCAATATCCCAAATTTTGTTACCATCAGAATTGGTATAATCTAAAGAGGTACCATTAACTCCTAATGTAATTCCGTATTTGATAGCTAAGTAACTTTGAATATTACTTTTCTCGATATTAGTTGCTCTACTACTTAACGTAATAATTTCACCAACTCGACCGTCTAAACTTCCGTCCCAACCTTCACTACGTCCAATCCAATATTGACTGTCATTTACGTTTTGAAAAGCGCCAGGGTCGGTTGTTAAGTTAATAACGTTGTTTGCGTTAAATGTAAGTTCTGAGCCTGTTACAGTTGAATTATTTCTTGCATTAATAATACCAGCAGTACTATAAGATGCAGATGTGCTTTGATGTGCTACACCATAACCTAAGCCAGGTCCAGCTGATGTTCCTAC
>JAEUTY010000013.1 GCA_016787805.1 Flavobacterium sp.
GTTATTTTCCAACCCATCAATTGGAAAAAAATAAATTCATAAAGTCGTTTCTTCATCTGAAATATTTTGCGTAAATTTAGCATATTATCTTCTAATTTACAGAAAAGTCTTTTTTTATGATTGCCAAATTTTTTAGTTACTTCTTACCTATTAATGTATACAAGAAAAATTCTGCCGTGAGCAAAACCTTAGAAGTAACTTGGAACAATGGTCAATTGGTTTTAGACTCCAAAAACACCAATTATTCGTACGGAAGTTTGCAGCGTATTTTACGAAAAGGCTTGAAATATATCGGTTTTGAACGCATCCGAAAATTTAATAATGTTTTGATTTTGGGTGTTGCTGGCGGAAGTGTAATTAAAACTTTGGTTGACGAAATCAAATTCAAAGGCAAAATTACTGGAGTTGAAATTGATAAAGAGGTTGTTGAAATTGCTAATAAATACTTTGGTTTGAATCAGATAAACAACTTAGAATTGATTGTTGATGATGCTTTTGAATACGTATTAAAAACCAAAGAAAAGTACGATTTGATTGTGATTGATATTTTTCAAGATACAACAATGCCGAATTTTTTGTTTGAAGATTTTTTCATCAATCGCATTAATTTTTTATTGAATGTAGAAGGATTCATCCTCTTCAATACGATGGTAATCAGTGAAAAAGACCGAATACGAAACATCGATTACAAGAAAAAATTTGGTGGTAATTATTCGCTTCGAATGTATCCAAAAGTAGAAGAACACAATGAATTGTTTACGATAAAAAAACTCAACTGATGAAATCCATTCTACGAAAATTACTGATTGGAAAAGTTTCTAGAACTTACAAACCCAAATACAATCCGATTCAGAAAAGGATTCTTAATATTCGCTCGATTTGGAACAACGATCACCAAGATGATAATGGAATTGAGAAAATTGTTCGACTGATTTTATCCTCATCACAACTTTTATTTCCAGGAATTTACATCAAATATATTGCTTGTAAAATTGGCCACGAATACCAAGATTTGGCCATGGATTTTTATGTTTTAGCTAAAGTACTTTTCCCTTTTATGATTTTGATGAATCATTGGCAAAACAATTCCATCATTATTATACTAATGATTTATGTATTAATTGAAACGGTTTTGTATATCCCAACTCTAATTTTTGCCTCCGATTTATTCTCACGTCCGCGTTCCTATAAGCGTTCGATGTTATTGTTGTTTTTCAATTACATTGAAATTGTTGTAGCATTTGGAGTTTTATATACTTTAGGAAATAACATGAACAAACCTTTTGCACATTGGTTTGACTCGATTTACTTTAGCTTAGTAAGTTCCAATTCAATTGGATTTGGCGATTATTATCCAATAACCACTTTTGGGAAAGTATTGGTCAGTATTCAAGCGATATTTTTCTTGTCGTTTGTGATTTTATTTTTGAATTTCTTTTCTACCAAAGTGAAAAGCAAAGGCTATTTTGATAATGAAGAAGTGGAATAATGGATAATGGATAATGGATAATGGAAAACTCCTTAATTAATAGTTTATTGTATTAACTGTCAATTATCAATTGTTAATTATCAATTGCCTTGCTTTTTCTAGATCTTCTGCAGTGTCAATTCCGATGCCTACGTGATTGGTTTCTACCATTTTGATGCGTTTTCCGAATTCTAAATAGCGAAGTTGTTCTAGTTTTTCAGATGCTTCCAATGATTTCATTGGTAGTGAATAGAAATCCAATAAGGCTTGTTTGCGGAAAGCGTAAATTCCGATGTGTTGAAAATAACGTACACCAACATTTTTTTCTCTTGGATACGGAATCACCGAACGCGAAAAGTACAACGCAAATCCGTTTTGATCCACCACAACTTTTACATTGTTTGGATTATTGATTTCATTCTCATTGGTGATTTCTCGCATTAGTGAAGCTAAATCGACATTCTTTTCGGTGTCATTTTTAAACACTTCTATGACTTTTGCCAAAGGCTCCTTGTTGATAAAAGGCTCGTCACCTTGGACATTAATCACAATATCAACATCCAAATTTTTTACCGCTTCTGCAATTCGGTCGCTGCCACTTTCGTGTTCTTTGATGGACATAATTGCCTTTCCTCCATTGTTAACTATTTCATCATAAATCAAATTGGAATCAGTAACAACAAAAACATCATCAAATAATTGAGTGTTTACTGCAGCCTCATAAGTGCGAAGAATAACAGTTTTTCCGCATAAATCTTGCATGAGTTTAGCAGGAAAACGAGTAGATGCGTAGCGAGCAGGAATGACGGCGATGATTTTCATTTTAATGGACAATTGATAATGGACAATTGATAATTTTTAATTTTTAATTTTTTTAAAAATCCAATACATTACACCAAAGATAAGAACTACAACGATAACTGCAATTATTGGAACAAAAATAGCAAGTGAACTTAACGTAATTGCGGTTCCTGTTTCGGTAGTGGAAACTATTGGGTTTCCTAATCCTGCAGTTTTGACTGATGAAGCCAAGCGTGTTGTAGTTGTCAAACCTTGAATAGCAGTCGCAGTTCCTCCACCAGCAATGATGGCCAAAATGGTTGTGATGGTTGGCGAAACGTCTACTAATGTTGAAGCCATAACAACAAAACCAGCAATCGCAGCCAATGGTGTTGCAATCGTATCGAGTAGATTATCAACAAATGGAATGTAATAGCCAACTATTTCAAAAATCATCGCGGCTCCAAAACTGATGAGTGCTGGCATGCCGCCAATCCACGACCAACTTTCATTGAGTGGAATGATATTGAAATACGATGCCAAGCTCAAAGCAAAAACAGGAAGAAACACTCTGAATCCTGAGGCTGATGCGAGTCCGATACCAAGGCAAATCGATAAAATGGTTTCGAAATTCATTGCTTTTAGATTATGATTTTCTTTGGTATAGCAAATGATGTACCAATGCTATTTATTTCAAATATAACAAATAATTTGAATTGAATTACTCCTCAAAACTATCATCTTTAAAACCAATCAAATACAATTTGTCTTTGGCGCGCGTGATGGCTGTATACAACCAACGAATATAATCGCGATCGATACCATCAGGTAAATACGGTTGTTCCACAAAAACTGTGTTCCATTGACCGCCTTGACTTTTGTGACATGTGATTGCGTAAGAGAATTTCACTTGCAATCCGTTGAAGTATTCGTTTTCCTTCACTTTTTGAAATTTGGCGTATTTGGTGGTAAGATGTTCGTAATCTTTCATTACTTCCTCGTACAACAGATTAGATTGTTCGTACGTTAAGGATGGTGCTTCGCTTTTGATCGTATCTAAAATCAATACGGTTTCAAAAGGTTTTTGGTTCGGATAATCGACCATTCGTATTTTGACTTTGGCAAAATTAAATCCGTATAATTCTTTGAAAGCAAATATTTCTAACACTTCAATAATATCACCATTGGCAATAAAACCCGCTTCGTCTTTTTCTTTGAGCCAGAAATAATTGTTTTTGACCACCATAAGAAAATCGCCTGTTGAGAGTTCGCTTTCTTTATCGAGAATTTTCATTCTAATTTGCTCATTGTATTGATTAGCGCGTTTGTTGGAACGCACAATAAAGGCAGTATCTTCTATTGAATAATTACTGTACGCTTGGTTGATGGCGTCTTGAATATCGTAACCGTCCGTTAAGCGAACAATATCTTTAAAGCCACGTAATTTGAATTGAAAATCGGCGATGAAATTGTCTTTTAAGAGTTCGCGTAACTCGGTAGCGTTGTATAAAATTCCAGAGTTGAGTTCTTGACGCATCACTTCGTCGAGTTCGATCCAATCGACTTTTTTATCGTAATTGAGTTCGAGTGTGTCGGTGTTTAAAGCCGGAGAAATATCCAAATTCACTGGCGGTAATTGTGCCGTGTCGCCCAGTAAAATCATCTTGCAATTTTCACCACTATAGATATAGGAGATTAAATCGTCAAGCAAGGAACCATTTTCGTACAACTTACTTTCGTTGCTTTGATCTGAAATCATGGAAGCTTCATCCACTATAAAAATGGTGTTTTTGTGTTTGTTTTGTTGCATCGTAAACGCCACTCCACCTCCACTCGACTTTTTTGGAAAGTAAATTTTTTTGTGAATGGTGAAAGAAGGTTTGTTGGAATAATTGGCTATTACTTTGGCTGCTCTACCAGTTGGCGCCAGCAAAACGTATTTTTTATTGATTTCGATAAGATGATTAACAATGGTAGAAATAACTGTTGTTTTTCCTGTTCCAGCGTAACCTTTTAGCACAAAAATCGAGTCGTTATTTATATTGGTGATAAAAGCAGCGATTTTCTGAAAAAAAGCATCCTGTTTAAGTGTGGGTTTAAACGGGAAGTTTTGGGACAATATGGAATAAAAGTTTTTGGAAGACACAATATATATTTAACCGCAAAGTACGCAAAGTTTTCGCAATGTTCACCAAGAAAAAATGACAATTACAATTACAATGGCAATGGTAATATCAATATCAATGGCAAAATCAAATTAAATCTAAAAATCTAAGGAGTCTAACCAAGTCTATGAATCTTAAAATCTTACAGTCTAACAATCTTAGAATCTTACTATTCAATTATTCAACAATAATTCCTAATTGAATGATTAATATTTAGACTCGTTTAAAACTGAGAAATATAGGAATTTTAATTTTTGATAATCTTTTCAGAAAAAATTACTTGATTATCAGAATTCGCAATCCTTATAAAATATAATCCTGAACTATAATTTTTGAGTGAAATATTCATAAAATCATTTTCCAACAATGTAGATGGTAAAATGATTTGCCCCAATGCATCACAAATTGTAACAAATTTTTCTTTAGAATCATGAAGTTGTCTTTGAACAAAAACATCTGAATTGGTTGGGTTTGGGTAAACAGAAAAGTCTTTGTTATCAATTGAAAAATTATTCAAAGCTGTTGATTGATAAAAAAGAACAGTATTTTCATTAAAATTACCTTGCAAAATTATTTGAAAAGGGTTGGTAGAAATCCAATAATATGTAGATCCGAATTCATTTGTTTCTACTTGTCGAATGACATTTTCAAAAATCCCAAATGGCGTAATTAAAGTTCCATAAGCATCATAAGTTCTTGTAAAAGAATGTATAGTTGACGAATTAAACGATTGATAAGTGTCATTAATAACAGTATTATAAATATATGGGAATTGTAAAAAAATATTTGTATTTGTATAAATACCAATTGCACCATCAAAATTATATCCAAGTGATTCCATTGATTGTTCACCTAAATAATAATAATTATAAATTATACTTCCTGCGTCATTAAACCTATAACAATAATTTGCAGTAGGAAATAAATTGCCATCAGGAGATGAGCTCATAGGAACAATACTGTAAGAAAGATTGGTAGGCTGTAAAACAATCGTAGAAAAATCCCAAACCTGATTCTCACCAGCCGAACCATTTGAAAAACCTGATGTATTTGCTCTAAATGCATTTGCTGAAAAGGTTTCTGCAAAATCAGTTGAATTTAAAACAGGCTGAGTAAATACTGATTGGCTAAGTAAGAAAAAAATAAAAATTAGTAATCTCATAGCTTAGAAAAATTAAATCATTTTATATAGTTCCATTATACATCGCTTTGACAATGCCGTCGGAAAGTCCGATTTTGGGAACGAATATTTTAGTAGAGCGACTCCATTTCATGGCGTTTAGGTAAATTTTTGTGGCGGGAATAATCACGTCGGCGCGGTCAGTGTTGAGTCCGAGTTCGGCAATGCGTTGCTCGTAGGTCAACGAATTTAAGTATTGGTATTGTGAATTCAGGTACAAATACGACAGTGGTTTGTCTTGCTGTTTGCCAGATAATTTGAATAATTTATTGATGTTTCCACCTGACCCAATTAGAATAATATCGTCATAGCCTTCGGTGGTGGTTTTGATCCATTTTTCGATTTCTTCCCAAACGATGTCGTTGACCATGTTGTTGAGCAAACGAACGGTTCCGTTTTTGAAGGATTTGGCTGCAACCATTTTGCCGTCAGAGAAAAGAGAAAATTCAGTACTTCCACCACCCACGTCAACATATAGATAATTTTTGTCTGAATTGATGAATGAATGCAAATCGGAAGACGCGATGATAGCTGCTTCATTTTTTCCGTCGATGATTTCGATATCGATAGCTGATTTTTGGCGGATGATTTCAGTGACTTCTTTACCGTTGTAGGCTTCACGCATGGCCGAAGTAGCGCACGCTTTGTATCTTTCTACTTTATATACTTTCATCAACAATTGAAACGCACGCATGGCGTCGACCATTCTGTCAATGTTTTCTTCAGAGATTTCGCCCACAGTAAACGCATCTTGCCCAAGACGTATTGGCACACGGATTAGCGCACTTTTATTGAATTGTGTTTCTTTATCTTTTTGTTCTACTATATTAGTAATGAGCAATCGCATGGCATTGGATCCGATGTCGATGGCTGCGTATTTTTTGATTGTAATCATTGATGGTTGTGTGGATTGTGGGTTGTATGTTCTGACTTCTAAATTCTAAATTCTGACTTCCAAACCTGCCCCAGATTGCAGTGGAAAGCTTTTTGAATTTTTGGCTTTAGCATTTTTAGGTTTATAAAGCGACCAACGGAAGCTTATAGAAACCTTTTAAATGCTTGGCAAAAATTAAAAAACTTGGAACGTAAAGCTGGATTAGGCACATAAAAAACTAATCATTATGGTTTTCAATACTGTTTTTATAGAAATTATACGTTTCAATTTGGGCTCTAAAAATCGGTTCGTTTTCGTTGCGCACTCTGTATTTATTGTCGAGTTTTTCGGAATGATAGCGCGCTTTTACATTTCCTTTCCAGCCCACATTAAAGTTATCAATTAAATGTTGTTTGATATCTTCATCGTAAATGGGGCAAGTCACTTCCACTCGTCCGTCGAGGTTGCGCGTCATGAAATCGGCCGACGAAATAAACACATCGGGATTGTCGTCGTTACAAAAGATAAAAATGCGCGAATGCTCTAGAAAATTATCAACAATACTTATGGCTTCGATGTTTTCGCTCATGCCTTTGACACCTGGAATTAACGAACAGATGCCACGTACTTGCAACTTGATTTTTACACCCGCGTTGCTCGCGTCATAGAGTTTATCGATCATATCAAAATCAGACAAACTGTTCATTTTAAGGTTCATATATGCATTTTTCCCCGCTTGTGCGTTGAGGATTTCGCGATCGATGAGTTTATACATCTTAGAGCGAGTGTAATGCGGAGACACAATTAAGTGTTTGTAGCGGTGCAAACGGTAGTTGACATCGAAGAATTCGAAAATTTTGTGAATGTCTTTCAGAATTTGTTGGTGACATGTAAAAAGGGTAACGTCGGTGTAAATTTTGGCTGTTGACTCGTTGAAATTTCCTGTAGAAATAAAGCCATAACGCTTGATTTTGTCATTTTCTACACGCTCTATGACACATATTTTGCTGTGTACTTTTAGACCTTTGATACCAAAAATGAGTTCGATTCCTTCTTGTTGCATTTGCTCGGCGTAAGAAATATTGCTGGCTTCGTCAAAACGCGCTTGAAGTTCAATTTGCACAATAACGCGCTTGCCATTTTTGGCGGCATTGATCAGCGAACTAATGATTTGCGAGTTGGAAGCCAATCGATACAACGTAATTTTGATGGTAGTCACTTTTGGATCGAGCGCAGCTTCGCGAAGGAACTTAATTAAGTACGAAAACGTTTGGTAAGGTGCTGAAACCAAGTAATCTTTTTGGGCGATTTTGCTCAGAATACTTCCTTCGAGCGAAAGACCTTTGACCATTAATGGCGGTTTTTGTTGGTACAACAAATCGAAACGACCTAGGTTGGGAAAGTTCATATAATCGCGTCGATTGTGGTAGCGTCCGCCTGGGATAATGCTGTCGGTTTTGTCAATATGCATTCGGTCGAGGAAGAAATTGAGCGTGTCTTTGTCCATTTTTTTGTCGTATACAAAACGGACAGGTTCACCTATTCGTCGGTCTTTTACTGAAGTAGCAATTTTTTGGAGCATACTTTTGCTCATGTCGCTATCAATGTCGAGCTGGGCGTCGCGTGTGATTTTGATCATGTGAGCCGAGATGCTTTCGTAATCAAAAATATTGAAAATACTACTCAGGTTATAGCGAATCACGTCGTCGAGCAGCATGATGTATTGTTTCCAATCTTTGTTGGGCAATTCAACTACTCGATTGGTGTTTTTGGGAATTTCAATAAGTGCGTATCGGATTTCTTTCTTGGGTTTTACCAAACCTAAAACAGAAGGTTTTTCGTTGGATTTCATCACTAATTTGACGGCCAAATAGCCCGAAGTGTCTTTCAATAATGGAAATTCGGCAAGGTCATTCAAGATAATAGTGACCAATTCGGGACTTATTTTTTGAATGAAAAAATCTTTGATGAATTGGCCTTGTTCGGCATCAACTTCGGTTTCGTTGACGATGATAATGTCTTTTTCTCGAAGTTGCTTTTCGATAGTTTCAAGGATTTTCAAACTCTCTGCTTGTTGCTTGATTACGATTTCGGTGATGTCTTTAAGCAGTTGTTGCGCCGAGATGCCACCGAGTTGTTTTTCACCCGATTCACCACTAAGGCTTAGTCTACGTATAGCAGCAAATCTCACACGGAAAAACTCATCTAAATTATTTGAAAAAATACCTAAAAAACGTAATCTGTCGAGCAATGGAACAGTTTCGTCAGCAGCCTCTTGAAGCACACGTGCGTTGAAAGCCAGCCAACTTTTTTCTCGGTCAATATAACGGTATTTTGAATCTGAACTCATAATTAAATGTCTCTTGGAAATAGAATTGTATTGGTTTTACCTTTTGAAATAGTCGACCAACTGTTGGAATCAAAATTAAGTGAAACCAAACCAGATGTTGGCACATTATCGATAAAAATATCGCCAAATTTATTAACAAAATCTGTAATCGCATTGTTATGTCCGAAAACAACTAAGGAATCACAACTA
Source organism: Flavobacterium sp. (assembly GCA_016787805.1). Lineage (GTDB taxonomy): Bacteria > Bacteroidota > Bacteroidia > Flavobacteriales > Flavobacteriaceae > Flavobacterium. Next base: position 9,007 of record JAEUTY010000013.1, read on the forward strand.
TCGGGACAAGTTTTAATAATTCTTTCCAATTGTTTATAATCAAACGTGTAAAGTTCATCTTTAATAAAAATTAACTGATTTGGTAAATTCCATTGATCAACTACAATTTTAGCAGTCGAAAACGCTCTTTCAGCAAAGCTACTCCAAATCAAACTATTAGGACTAATTAAAGGTTTACTTTCTTTCCCAATTTTTATAGAATTTAAAATTCCTTTTTCAATTAGAGGACGATTTTGATCTTGAACCGGAAAATCCCAACTTGACTTCCCATGTCGAATAATTGTTAATTGTTTCATAATTATAAAAAAATAATAAATACATTTTTTTTGTAAGATAAAACATATAAAATATTTAAAAAAAGCAGTTAAACAGGTTATTTTTGCATTTTATCGATGTTTTTCTTTGGTTATATGAAAAAGGTTTTTAGTTTTGGTCTGTATTTATTAACAACAAATTGTGGATAAAGTTCGACAAAAGTCCAATTTTAAGTACAAATTTAGTCGATAAACGGCATTAAAAGTACACTTTATCGAGTTTAAATGGGCTTTTGTAGAAAAAATAAGGAATATGGATAGTGTAAATATAAATTTGCTGGGTGTAGTTTGAAATGAACTGCACTAGCCCCAAATGAAAAATAAAAAAGTTAAACAAATTAAGCTTATGAAAACTGTAAACAAGTACTCGTTTATCATTTCAATTTTAGCATTATTCCTCAGTACATTCAGTTACGCAGAAGGAACACCATCGCTATCGCCCAATGCGGCCAATATTACAGCGGTTTTGGTTGCTCCCGATCTACTCAGTGGATCATACAATAGCTGTCCTGAGGATAACCGTATTTATTTTAATATTGCGAATACAGCAACAGAACGACTTTACTTTGGTTTTGACTGGAGAGGGTATTCTGTAGGTTCACCAGTTAGGTTGACCAACTTGTATTACCGTATTAAAAACCCATCAGGAACAGTTGTTGCTTCTGGAAGATGGGACGAAACTCCAAATAGTATTGGTAGTATCGATACGCATGCTGAAGCTTTGGCTGGTCCAAATATTGCTGGTACAGCACCTGCTGGTTATACTCCATTGGTTTTTAACCCTGCCGTAACTGGAGAGCACTGGATTGAGTTTTACCGAAGTGATGATGGCGGATTGTCTGCGAATGTTCAAAGAGGAGTTGCTCCTTTCTTCGACTTAACGGTTGCTACCGCATCGGGAGTTAGAAGAAACGGACGTGTTCACTCTGATAAATGGGCATTCGTTGCAGTAGACTCTAATTTTGGAAACTTTGTTACAGCAAGTTCTGAGCCAAATTTTTATGCATACACCAACGATAGAGTGGTTTTATTTATTGATTTCCGTCCAGGTTTTCAACCAATTGCATTTAATGTGGCGGTAAACAGTTATGGTGTTACTCCAACTGGAGCTTTTAATATCACAAGAAGATCGATTAACTCGGCAGTTGCACCCTCGCTTCTGAACGGGTTTAAAGTATTCTTAAACAATCCTGATCCAGCGGTTTATCCTGTTGCAGCAGTTCCTTTGCCACCAACATTTTTGAATCCTGCTATTACTGGATGTGGTACTGCTTATCAAATACGCTATAATATTACAAGCCCAGGTGATGTTCGATTATTATTGGACATCAATGGAACTCCAGGATATCAACCTGCTTCATCTGATAGAATTTTAGAAGTATATAACGTTGCGGTTGGGAACAATTTCATCAACTGGGATGGTTTAGACGGAATGGGCAACGTAGTTCCTGACGGAGCTAGTATGAATTTAACCTTGTTTTTCTTAGCAGGTCGTTTTAATTTACCTATTTACGATGCCGAGTTAAACAAAAATGGTTTCAACGTACAATCGATAGCTCCAATTGCTATTCCTAACTCTCAAATGTATTGGGATGA
>JAEUTY010000032.1 GCA_016787805.1 Flavobacterium sp.
GATAAAACACTGTCTTTATAAAGGTTGATTTTTATCTCATGATTCAAATCAAAAACAATTTTCTCTTGACCATTGAATAATTTTTCCCATTTTAAATTTGTGTAATAGTCGATTTTTCTGTTAGAATAATTTCTAATTCTATCGATTAATTTGAAGCTATTGTTAGGAAAAAAGCTAGCTATCTTAAAAATTATTTTATATATAAAAATCATTTTATTCTACTTTAATATTGGTCCATTTTAACTGTGGCATAATTACACCTGGTCGATTGTCAAGGTATGCTTTATTGACACCGCTTTTATTAGTTACAAAAAAGGTAAGCGTAAGATCATTATCATGAACAAGCCATCGAACACTGTGAATACCAATACTAAACTTAATGGCGTAAATTCCTTCTTTTAGAAAAAGAGCGGGAATAACAACTGTTGAGCTATAAATTCCTTTTGGAGTTGTCGCAATAAAATCGCTATCATCGTCATTAAAACTTCTAAAAAGAACTTGTTCAGTAGCAATGTCAATCAAATCGAAGCCTACTCTGAGTCCAGCTATATCCGATTTAACTTGGTATTCAAACTTTAATGTTATGTCTTTTTCGGAAAAGAAGTTATTATCATCGATATCCGATTGAAACAAGTCGTAATGCAAAAATTTAAACTCACTATCCTCTTGGCTTTCCATAAAGTTAGTGATTGCTTCTATTGAAGAGTTAATTTCTTTAGAATTTAAGTATTGTTTTAAACCACTATCAACATTTCCGTTGAAGTTGATTTGTCCGTTGTTCAGTATAAGTACTTTAGAGCACAAGTTTTGAATGGCATTCATATTGTGACTTACAAAGAGAATGGTTCTGCCTTCACCTTTACTTATATCGCCCATTTTTCCGAGGCATTTTTTTTGAAATTCGGCATCTCCAACCGCCAAAACCTCATCTACAATTAGGATTTCTGATTCCAAATGAGCTGCTACAGCAAAGGCTAATCGCACGTACATACCCGATGAATACCTTTTTACTGGCGTATCAATATATCTTTCTACACCCGAAAAGGCGATAATTTCGTCCAGCTTTCGAGTAATTTCTTTTTTCCGCATCCCAAGGATAGCTCCATTAAGGTAAATATTTTCGCGACCGGATAATTCAGGATGAAAACCTGTACCTACTTCAAGCAAACTGGCAATTCGTCCTTTTACCTTTATTTCACCAGTTGTTGGACTAGTTACACGAGATAGTAATTTTAGTAAGGTACTTTTTCCTGCTCCATTTTTTCCAATAATACCTAAAGCTTCACCTTGATTTATTTCGAAATTTATATCTTTTAAAGACCAAACTATATCACTTTCGCCTTTGACGGAGCGATCATTTGTTTCGCCTATTTTTAAAAACGGATCTTCTTTTCCAAGAATTTTTGTTTGCCAAAACCGATCAATATCTCTTGATAATGTTCCGCTACCAATTTGTCCAATCTGGTAAGCTTTTGATATATTTTCAACTTTTATTACTGGTTCTGCCATTATATTGTATCCACAAAATTTTTCTCTGTTTTATTGAATATGATAATTCCTAAAAAGAGTATGATAAACGTTACAACTACTGAATAACTTATACTTGCAAAGGTAAACTCACCTTTTCCTAAAAATGCATATCGAAAAGCCTCGATGATTCCTGTCATTGGGTTCAATTCAACCAAGTAAGCATATCCTTTTTCTTTGGCGTAGCTCAATGGGTAAATCACTGTTGTTCCGTACATTAATAATTGTACACCAAATGTTACCAAAAAAGTCAAATCGCGGTATTTGGTTGTCATAGCAGTAATGATTAATCCCAAACCTAAACCTAATAAAGCCATTAATAAAACCAAAAATGGGAATATAATTATTCCTTCAGTAATATGAAATGAGCTTTTTGCAACTGGAAATACGGTAAAATAAATCATCATGCAAATCATCAGCAATAATTGCACTCCAAAACGCACCAAATTACTCACTACGATGCTTAAAGGCATAATCAATCTGGGAAAATACACTTTCCCAAAAATACTGGCATTGTCTTTAAAAACGGTGCTTGTTTTGGTTAAACAATCCGAAAAATATTGCCATGAAGTAATACCAGTTAGGTAAAACAACTGTTGCGGTAAACCGTCGGTGCTAATTCCTGCTAAATTTCCGAAAACAAAAGTAAAAACAAGAGTGGTAAAAATAGGTTGAATAAAAAACCACAAAGGTCCTAATACCGTTTGTTTGTAAAAGCTAACAAAGTCTCTTTTAACAAACATCAAAAGCAGATCCCTGTACCTCCAAAGATCTTTAAAATTAAGATCAAAAAGCGTTGAACGTCCTTTTATGACTAAGTCCCAATCTTGAGAATCATGCTTCAAATTCATTGTTCGTTGTTCAATTTTGGTATAAAAAATAGCTTCTTTGAATTAAAAAACAAATATAGTAATTAAGTAGAACTATTTTAGTTGAAACAGTACTTTTAGATAATATTTATTACTTTGCACGAAAATAAATTTAGATGCTTTTCTTTAGAAAAAACACTCCCACTTTATCTGATTTAATTCCAAGCGATTATGTTGACATTCATTCGCATTTGCTTCCAGGAATTGACGATGGTGCTAAAGACATAAATGACAGTAAAAACTTACTTGAAAGTGTAAAAAAAATAGGTTTTTCTGAATGTATTGCCACGCCTCATATTTTTTCTGGTGTATGGGAAAATACGCCAGAAACGATAACCACTGCTTTGGAGAAAACAAAAACAACACTCAACGAACCTTCATTGAAAGCCGCCGCTGAATACATGATGGATTCTAATTTTTATGATAATTTAAAAAAAGAACATCCACTACTAACACTAAAAGAAAATTATGTTTTAGTAGAAATGTCCTATATGAATGCTCCTATTCAACTGTACGACATTATTTTTGAGATTCAACTGCAAGGTTACAAGCCTATTTTGGCTCATCCTGAACGTTACTTGTTTTATGGAACCAATTGGAATGAATTTCAAAAGTTAAAAAAAGTAGGATGTCTATTTCAATTGAATTTACTTTCTGCTACAGGCTATTATGGTATTGGAGTGACCAAAATTGCACAAAAAATATTGGACTCAAATTGGTATGATTTTGTTGGATCAGATATTCACCACGAAAAGCACGTTGCAGCCTTTGGAAATAAAATCCAATTGAAAAATTTTTCAAGTTTGGAATCCATTATAAAAAACAATCGTTTTTTTAGTTCTCCGATTTTTTAGACTTGAAAACATCAACTATCCGTTCAAAGAAAGTTTTCTTTTCAACATCTACCCCATAGCCGTATCCGTAGCCATAACCGTAACCATAGCCATAACCATAGCCATAGGTTCTAGCAACATCTGTGTCATTAAGGATTAGCGACATATTGGGTAGTTTTTTCTCTTTATAGAGATTTTCAGCAATTTTAAGCATTCTTTTATCCAAATAATTGGCTCTTACAACGTAGATAAACGAATCGGCATTTTTAGCAATCAACAATGTATCTGTTACAACTGTTACTGGAGCAGTATCGACAATAATATAATCGAATTTCTTTTTCAATTCATCAAACATTATTGAAATTCTATCGTTGAGTAAAAGCTCAACCGGATTTGGTGGAATCGCTCCTGAAGGCAAGGCGTAAAAATTCTCAAAACCTTTTACACTAACAATGTAATCGTTAATATTTTCGTTGTTTTTTGACAAGAAATTGGTTAATCCTTTGGATGGCAAATCGATGTAATTATCCAGTTTCGGATTTCGAATATCCAAACCAACAATCAATACTTTTTTACCTGACAACGCTATTGTTGTTGCTAAGTTAATAGCGCAAAACGTTTTCCCTTCTTTGGGAATAGAGGATGTAACAAAAATTGTTTTGCATTTATTTTCAGGCACATGTGATAGCATAAATTCGAGATTGGTTCGAATCATACGAATTGCCTCTGCTGAACTAGAGCGACTATTAGATTGAATAATTTGTTCGTTACTCTCTGATTTTGGTAAATCTCCCAGAAACGGAATCGAAACTCGACCTTCAATATCGTGTCTTGATTTTACTTTTGTATCAAGCATTTTTATCAAGAACACTATTCCAGCTGGGATAATCAATCCGATTAAAAAAGCTATTAGATAAATCGCATTTCGATTGGGTGAAACCGGGCCTGAAACAAAAGCAGAGTCAACAATTTTTGCTTTTGGGGAACTAATCGCTAATGAAATTTCTGTTTCCTCTCTTTTTTGCAAAAGATACAAATACAACGATTGTTTGATTTGTTGTTGGCGATCAATTTTTCGGAAATTCTTTTCATTTGTAGGAACTTCATACACCTTATTATCGTAACGATTTTCCAATCGCATGATGTCATTTTTTGAGATATTTAAGGAAGCCAATTTGTTAATTAAACTTTCTCTAACCGATGCTTTGTAACCATCAATTTGAATATCATACCTACCTATTGCTGGGTTTAAAAGATTGGCTTCTGGTGAACTTAACAAACGTTTTTTGTTCAATACGGCAGTGTTGTATTTGTCAATAAATGCTGTAGATACATCTGCACTCGACAACAAGTTAGAAGGAATAATTTCGTCTTCTTTCAAATTGTCTACAACATTAAGCATAAAATTAATTACTTTGACTTGTGTGGCTATATCGAGCAGTTCTTTTTCGTAATCAGTAACCGATGAAAGACTAATTTGAGCATCCGACTCAACATCCGTTATGCGTTTACTCTTTTTAAAACTTTCAACATCGTCTTCAACATCGCTCAATTCTTTGGCGATAATATTTAATCTTCTTTTGATAAAACTTGACGTACTATCGGCAATAATGTTTCGATCTTTGATGGCGTCAAAATTGTATTGTTCAATGATTGAGTTAAGATAATCTTCACCTCTTTTTTTAATCGCGTCAACAATATTCAAATTAATGATATTGTTTTTACCCAGATTGGCAACATTCAGTCTTTTGGAATAGGCATTGGCGATATTGTAACTGTTTTTCTTTACAACATATACATTATTATCGGTTGAATTAAGGTTTTTTACATTGACAATAAATTCACCGAAATCGGCAGCCACAATTTGTCCAATTTTGTATTGTTTTCCGTTTTGTCGATTGAAATCAGAAATAACTACTGTATTCTTTGAATTTTGAGCAATATGAAAAGTAGTGTCTTTTTCGATGTATTTTTTGGATTTAGAAACAAATTTTATCTCAATTGGAGAATCGTCGTACATTTCTGTTTTTTTGACTCTTCCATCCACAAAATAAGTAACATCTAAATTCAATTCATCCACTACATTTAAAGACAAAGTTCTTGACTTTAAAATAGCAATTTCATTTTCAACATTGCTTTTACCAGAAAAAATATTCAAATCACTAAACGCAGACAACTCACTATTACCGCCTTTTTTATCGTCTTTGATAATGATAGAAGCATCCACTCCATATTGTGTAGTGGTATAACGCAAATAGAAGAAAGCCAACAGTAAACTTATGATGACCGAAATCAAAAACCATTTCCAATACACTACATAACCCAAAATTAGGTCTTTCAAATTGGCTTCATTCAAGGCATTTGAAGTATTTGAAGCTGTATTTTGAGGCAATTCTTGCATATTATCTTGTTAAAAGTATGGTGGTTGTGATTACAAATCCTAAAATTGAGATAATGGTTCCCACATTAGAACCAATGGCCGTTGAATCGATTTTGGCTTTACGAGGTTCAACATACACAACATCATTTTGATCTAAATAGTAGAAAGGCGAATTCACAAAATCTGCATTAGTGATGTCTACTCTATTGTAAGTTTTGGTTCCTAAATAATCTCGGATGATTAAAATATTATCTCGTTTACCGTAAAGTGTTAAATCGCCTGCATTGGCTAATACTTCCAAAAGTGTTACTCGATCGCCCGTAATTTGAAAAGTTCCAGGCTTATTAACTTCTCCCAAAACCGAAACCTTATAATTGACAATTCGTATATTGATTATTGGATCCTTCAAATAAATCGCAAGGCGTTCATTTAGGTATTGTTTTAAAAAGCTCTTAGTGTAACCAGCCACTTTCATTTTGCCCAAAACAGGAAAGTCAATTTCGCCAGAATTATCAACCAAATAAGTTGTTTTCATTGAGTTTGTATTGGCAGTAACGCCATTATTTTGCATTTGATCAATATTAAACGGAGCTGCCAATTCGGGTTCGCTCGACATAATTGAAATGTTAAGCATATCATCGTTTTGTATTAATGGCTCATAATTCACTTGATCACTTGATTGCTTTTGTTGCCCTTGCAAATAGACAATCTTCTTTTTGGATAAGCAAGAACTAAGAGAAACCAACAACAAAAGGTAGATAATGATATGATTTTTATTCATTTTAATACTTTATTTATGATGCAAACAAGGTTTACAGTTAGCAAATATAAGCATACTTTGCAATTTAGGAATAGATTATTGATTTTTAAAAGTATAAATATCTTTTACTTCAATATCGAGTGTTTCGAAAACGGAATTCATGCTTTTGAATTCGGGAACTATTTTTTTCATTCCGCTTACAATCAAATCGTTGTTAGACGATTTAGAAGTTGAAATCAATTCGTCAATTTGTTGTGATATAACATCAAACTCATCACAAACTTCTTCTGCAACAGTTATTTTTTCGTGGTGTGTTGCAAGGTTTTTAGCCGAATCATTGAGTAATTCTTCATATAATTTTTCGCCTGGTCGCAAACCTACAATTTTGATTTCGATATCTTTATCGGGAACAAAACCAGCCAATCGAATCATTTTTTTAGCTAAATCAATAATTTTAACCGGTTTTCCCATATCAAATATGTAAATCTCGCCACCTTTACCCATTGAGCAGGCTTCCAAAACCAATTGACAGGCTTCGGGAATTGTCATAAAATAGCGAATAATTTCCGGATGCGTAATTGTAACTGGTCCGCCTTCTTGAATTTGTTTGGTAAACAATGGAACTACAGAACCATTTGATCCCAATACATTTCCGAAACGAGTAGTTATGAATTTGGTATAGCGACTTGATTGCATTTTTTTATGCTTAAAATGTTTGGATTGAACATACATTTCGGCAATTCGTTTGCTTGCACCCATTACGCTACTTGGATTTACTGCTTTGTCGGTAGAAACCATTACAAAAGTATCCACATGGTATTTTTGAGATAAATCGGCCACATTTTTAGTTCCTAACACATTGGTAAAAATAGCTTGCGCTGGGTTTTCCTCCATCATTGGAACGTGTTTGTAAGCAGCTGCATGGAATACTACATCGGGTTTGTGCATTTTGAATAGGCTTTCCATCAAGTCGAAATTACGCACATCGGCAATAACATTGGCAAATTCTATCTGGTCATTGATGCTTAAAATTTCGAGTGAGAGACTGTTCAAAGGTGTCTCAGCTTGATCTAAAAGAATGATTTTTTTAGGGTTAAAACCTAAAACTTGTCGTACAATTTCACTTCCAATTGAACCTGCTGCTCCAGTGACCAAAACTACTTGATTGTTTAAAATCGACGAAATCAATTTGGTATCTAAAACAATTGGTTTACGTTCTAACAAATCTTGAATTTCAAAATTCTTGATGTTTTTAGAAATCTCTTTTTGGTCGTCCCAATCGGTGATTACAGGAATCGTATATACTTTGAAACCATAGTCGATACATTCGTCTACTATGATTGATTTTTCTTCTTTTGTTAAACTTTTATCCGCAATAATCAAAGCTTCGGCATGAATGTAACGCATCAAGACAGGCACACTTTTTACAATTTTATAAATCGGAAGATTGAGTATTCGTTTGGATGTGTTTAAATTATTCTTATCTATGAAACCAATCAATTTGAATCGCCCAGGGTTTTCAGAATTTAACGCATTGGCTACTGCAATTGCATTGGCATCAGAACCGTAAATAATAGCTTTTTTCTTTTTTACACCGTTGGAAGCTGATATGTATTTTTCAAAGACTTGTTTGACTACAATTCGATAAAAAAACAATAAACAAAAGGATAAAACGGCATTAATAAACAAACCAGTTGTTAAAAACAACTTGTGTTTGTCCAATATCAAAAGTGATAAATTAACAATAAGTAAAATGACAAAAGTGGAAAATTGCGAAAAGAACAATTTTATTCCATCAATGTAAGAAGAATGTCGGATAATTCCTGAATAGGTTCGGTAAATCCAGAAGAAAAATAAGTTAACAACCAAGTAAAATATAATTCCATATACGACAAATGGCTTCGGGATAAAGTCGAGTTTTATTCCTTTGAGCAAAAAATAACTAATTACTCCTGAAGATAAAACGATGAAAACATCGAGCAGCAAAATCAGCCAACGTGGCAAGTACCCAAGGTTTCGGATTTTAAATCCAAAATTGATTTCAGAAAAAATAGTAAATAAAGCAGGTCTTTTCTCTTTCAACTTTTTATCCCAATTAATAGTTTTGACATGTTACGAAAGTAAAAATAGTAAAAAAAAGGAAAATGTTAAATAAATCTAAAATTAATTGTTAATACAACTGCCCTAGCCCTGATTGCAATGGAAAGCCCGCAAGACTAAAAAGTAGTTATTGTTGGTTGGTGCAAGCGACCAATCCCGATAGCTATCGGGACTGCACCAACCTTACAAGAACACTTTGTAGACTGAGGACTTGCAATGAAGAGCAGGAAATAGCTTCTAAAAAAAAACAATTACAATTCGCGTTGCAATACTGCTTGAATTCTATTTCTGTCGTCATCCGACAAATTGGAACCTGACGGCAAGCACAAGCCGTTTTCGAATAATTGTTCGGCAACCGAGCCGCCGTAATACGGACAATCAGCAAAAACAGGTTGTAGATGCATTGGTTTCCAAAGCGGACGACTTTCGATGTTTTCTTTTTCAAGTTGGAGGCGCAATTGCTCTCGAGTGTAACCGTTTTTTTGTTTCGGATTTATTACGATACACGATAACCAATGGTTGGAATGATAGTCGGAATTGGGCTCAGAAAACACCGTTACGCCTTCTTTATTTTTGAGTAATTCGGCATAAAAAACCTGCATTTTACGACGCAATTCAACGTGATCTTGAAGCACTTCCATTTGTCCGCGACCGATGCCAGCACAAATATTACTCATGCGGTAATTGTAGCCAATTTCGCTGTGTTGGTAATGCGGTGCGTTGTCGCGAGCTTGTGTGGAAAGGAAAACGGCTTTGTTTTTTTCTTCGATGGTTTTGGTGACTAAAGCGCCACCGCCCGAAGTAGTTATGATTTTATTTCCGTTGAATGAAAGGATTGAAATATCTCCGAATGTTCCACATTTTTTGCCTTTGTAAGTACTCCCAAGCGCTTCTGCACTGTCTTCCACAATTGGAATTTGATAGGTTGTTGCAATTTTTTGGATTTCGTCGACTTTGAAAGGCATTCCGTACAAATGCACCGCAATGATGGCTTTTGGTTTTTTACCTTTGGCGATGCGATCTTTAATGGCTTCTTCTAAAGCTATCGGGCACATATTCCACGTTTCGGGTTCGCTATCAATAAAAATGGGGTTGGCGCCTTGGTACACAATGGGATTGGCCGAAGCCGAGAATGTCATACTTTGGCAGATGACTTCATCGTTGTGCTTTACACCGAGTAAAATCAATGCCAAATGTAAAGCTGCTGTTCCAGAAGAAAGCGCAGCTACATTGCAATTTTGGTCTAAGTAGTTTTCTAAATCTTGTTCGAAACCCGTTACATTCGGACCCAAAGGTGCTACCCAATTGGTATCGAAAGCTTCGTGAACGTAGTGTAATTCGTTGCCGCCCATGTGAGGCGATGAAAGCCAAATTTTAGAAGTACTCATGTTAGTTTGTTTTAATTATTTTGCCCGGATTTCCAACTACAACGCAGTTGTCGGGAATGTCTTTGATGATAACGGCTCCTGCACCAATAACGCACCATTTTCCTATTTTTATTCCTTGTATTACAGTAGCACCAATTCCTACTTGCGAGCCTTCGCCTACTTGAACACCGCCTGCTAATGAAGCATTGGGTGAAATGTGCACAAAATCGCCAATCAAACAATCGTGTTCGACAACAGCTGCTGTGTTGATGATGCAATGTTTACCAATAGTAACATCGGGATTGATGATGGTTCCCGCCATAATTACAGTTCCTTCATTGATGGTGACCTGTTTTGATATAATCGCTGTAGGATGAATTGCTTTGGCAAATTGTACTTTTAATTCAGAAGATAGTTTTTGGCGTACTTTATTATTGCCAATCGACAAAATCACCTGATCCGTTTCTTGCAAGGAAATTTGGCTGGAATGCACCACATGTCGGCCTAAAATTGAGGTCGTGCTTGGATTATCATCCACTATAGTTTGTATGGCAATTTGAGCACATTCTAAACTATCAATAATGACTTTGCAATGTCCGCTTGCGCCGTATAATATCATATTAGTTGCCATCAAAAGGTTCAATTGTAGCCGCATCTGCAGCGTTTATACCATCACTTTTAATCACTTTTATTATGGTTCTTAATAGAATTTTCACATCCAAAGTAAACGAAATGTTATCGACATACCAAACATCATAGGCAAATTTTTGATCCCATGAAATAGCATTTCTACCATTGACTTGCGCCCAACCTGTAATTCCGGGTTTGACTTCGTGACGACGGTTTTGAAAATCGTTGTACAAATGCAAATAGTGTGTCAGTAACGGTCGTGGTCCGATGATACTCATATCGCCTTTGACTACGTTGATTAATTGCGGAATTTCATCGAGTGAAGTACGGCGCACAAAAGCACCAATTTTGGTCAATCGTTCGGCATCGGGCAATAATTTTCCGTTGGCGTCTTTTTTGTCGTTCATGGTTTTGAACTTCACTATTTTGAAGATTTTACCATTCTTACCAGGACGAAGTTGAAAGAAAAACGGTTTTCCGTCGTTTGCGAAAGCCAAAAAAATAGTCACTAAAATAAATAATGGCGACAACAACACTAATCCAATAGCAGCAGAAAGAGAATCAAAAAAAGGCTTGATAAAATGCTTGTACATGGTTGCGTTTTAGAAGTCAAAGTTACGATATTCTTTCAAAATAGCATCCCAAACTACTTTTTGTTCGTAACGTGAAACAATTAAATGTCGGGCGTTTTGCGTGTATTTTTGAATGGTACTATTATTTTGAGTGATACTTTTCATTGCGTTGTAAAGCGCATTTTGATCTTTTACAGGAATAATAGTTCCGTTTTCGCCTTCAATTACAATCTCGTTGCAACCATTGATATTGGAAACAATACTGGGCAAATTCATCGCTCCAGCTTGCATCACTACGTTGGGAAAACCTTCACGGTAACTCGGAAAAACCAAGGTGTTGGAAATCGCAAAATACGGGCGAACATCCTTTTGGTAACCGACTGAAATAATGCTTGGATTCGTTTGAATTTCGTTCATGGTTTCGGGTTGTAATGGATTCAATTCTTCTTCAAACGGACCAACTAAAAGCAGTTTAATATCAGTATGTTCTTTTTGCAAAGTTGAAAAAGCCGCGACTAACTCGTTGATGCCTTTGTCGGCTACAATTCGTCCCACAAAAATGAATACAAAATCTGTAGTTGCAATGCCTAATTTGCTTTTCAAGGCATCATTTTGCTCAACAGAAAAGTGGCTTTTGCTAAAATACGAAGTATCAATTCCGTTCGAACTTCCGTTGCCAATGACTTTCAATTTTGAAGACTCGCAAAAGTGGTTTTGCTGAATGATTTCGCGCAAAGCATTCGAATTTGGATATACTTTAGTTGCACTTGAATAGGTTAATTTCTCAACAAAATTGAGCAGTTTGCGTTTGATTCCGTCAGCTTCCAACAAAGGTAAACCTGCCACTGTGTGCAAACGATGCGGAACACCCGCTAATTTTGCGGCTAACATTCCAACAATTCCTGCTTTGGGTGTATGTGTGTGAACGATGAATGGTTTGTTTTTTTTGAAAAAGAAGTACATTTTGACCACCGAAATTACATCTTGAATAGGTGTAATTTTGCGTGTCATTTCGATGTGAAAGGTCGAAACATTTTCCTTTGCACCAATTTTTTCCAAATATTCTTTCTCTGAAGAAACAGCAATTACGTCATAAAACTCATTCATAAAACGCAACTGACCTTCCAAGAGTTTATCTAAGGAAAGTGGTACAGTGGTGATTCTGATGAGTTTTTTCTTAGTCATATTTTACAAATTGCGGTAAATGTTGATGTACAAATCTACCATTTTATAAATATCAAATGCATTGGCTTTTTGTTGGCAATTGACCACAGTTTGCTTGTAATAATCATCCTCAGAAAGCAGTTTTGAAATTATATCCGCAAGTGCTTTTTCATCTCCTAAAGGAAATAAAATTCCAGCGTTTTCAACCACATCTTTCAAACCTGGAACATCTGAAGCTACAAAAGGTTTTCCCGAAGCCATTCCTTCAATACAGGACAATGATAAACCTTCGTGTTTGGATGATAAAACGATAATATCAGCGGTTTTTAACAATGCCAAAACATCGGTTCTGACACCCAAAAACTGCACTCTTTTTTGCAATTTCAGTTCGTTTACTAATGCTTCTGATTCGGCTTTTAAATTACCATCGCCTACCAAAAGTAGCTTTACATTTTCGGGCAAATGTGTCAAGGCTCGAATGACTGTTTTGTGATCTTTAGGTTCAAAAAAACGGGCGACTTGAATGACGATTTTAGCATTCTCATCATCAAAAAAATCAGCTTTAGAATACGGAATTGCTTTTTTGATTTTAGTTAAATTTAAACCATTAGCTATAATTTCAAATCGGTTCTCATCCTTAAAATGCAAATGATTTTGGAGATTTTCAAGTACTTGAGGTGTAATCGCGACTATTTTATTGTATTGCGAATAAACCAATTTATCCACTCTTTTTAAGATGAAATTATCACGCCTTTTGTTGGATGTACTGTGCTCAGTGTATACCATTTTCATTTTAGAAAACGATAGTATTTTAGCGAAAGCGGACCAATACAAACTCGGAAAAATATGCACGTGAACGACATCAAATTGTTTTAAAATTTTTTTTATTTTAAAAATATGCATCGGATTATAAACTGAACCCGTTCCGAGTGAATGAATTGTACAACATTTTTTTGCTTTGAGTTCTTCTAAAAAAGGATGTGACGAACCATTGAGCAGTAATAAATGTACATCCATTCCTTGCTCAGCATAAATAGGAATGCTTTCGAGCAGCAACTTTTCGGCGCCGCCTGTAGCTAAACTATTGATGATTTGCAAGATTTTCATTTAAGAAGAAGTTTTGTAACGAATGTAAAAATTGAGTGCTACTCCGAATGGAATGGCTAATAGTGTTAAAATTATATTCGGTGATTGCAACAATAGTTTAGCATCTTTTGCGAAAATAGCCGATGAAACCAAATGAATGGCACTTTTGATTTTTTCTGAAAATGTGGGTGCATACTTCATTTTCACTATTCGTGAATAGCCAAAACCACGTGGACTCACTTTATATTGTTTCAAAATAGTGTTGGAAGAACCGTCGGGCAAATATTCGACTATGCAAAGTACATCGTTGGTACACAACCATTGATATTGTTGGTCGATGAGTAAATACAATGTTCCGAGTGGCACTAATTTTTCCCCTTTATAAATAGGATACAGTGGGAATTTTTTCACCACTTCTGTTTTAATCACTACTTTTTTATCGCCCGAAACTTGGTGTTTGTAATACAAATCGTTGAGTCGAGCGGTTTTGATTTCAAGTGGAATTGTTGTTCCTAAAATCGTTCCTTCTTTATTAGCATCTAAGGCAATTAAACCCGCGAGTTGATCGTTTTTTAGTTCTTCTTTGTGTGAAAGAATGCACTCGATGGCATCGTTAGGCATAAAATCATCTGAATCGATGCACACGTTCAACCAAGTCGTAATATTTTGGTACGCAGTGTTGTGAGCACCGTGCATTCCTTGGTTATTTTGGTAAATATAGTGAATGGCGATTTTTTGTTCATCAATCCATGATTGCACTAGTTCATTGGTGTTGTCCGAAGAACCGTCATCGATAATCATCCAAATAAAATCGGAATTGGTTTGACGCACCAAGCTTTCGTACAATTGTCCTAAACAATAAGCACGATTGAATGTGGGTGTAAAAACCGTTATGGATTTGTGTTCTGACATTATTTTAACCAATTAGAAACGGTTCGAATAAGACTTTTTTTGAATTTTTCTTTATTGTAAATAGCGGTTTGAATGGCTACTAATTCGGGTTTGTTTTTTTCAACTAATGCTTTTACAAAGGCATCGTTTTTATAATGTTCGTAGTCTTTGGCAATGGCGATAACTTCTTTAATTTCGGCTCGTTCCAATAATTTATCAATGGTTTGAAAGATAAAATCTTGGTCGTGACTTTTGTATTCCACCATCATTTTGACATACGATTTCAAATAATTAATCATTTCAATGACAATCCATTTGGTGTAATCGGATTTGTTGTATTGTTCGATGGATTTTTTCTTCAAATTGTACATTCCGATGGCCGCTTCTATAATTTTTTCATTCAATTTAGTCGTCATTCCGCCAAAACGGTAAAAATAAATCGGTGCGTCTATAAAATGAATTTTGGAAGCATGAGGAAAAACTTGGATATTGTAGTACAAATCTTCGCCCATGTCAAAACCACCGATAGCAATATTTTGTTGATCGATAAATGATTTTTTGTACAACTTAGCCCACATCGAAATCGAGAATTTATTGATACCAAAAAAACCTATGAAGTAGTCGTTCATGAAGGTTGCGTTGTCCAACATAAAATTGTGAGGCAAATTGTACGGTGATGGTTTTTTGAGTAATCCAAATCGGTCCATTACACGAGTAAACTTGGCAATTACAACATCAGCATTGGAACTTTCGGCTGCCGTTATCATTTTTTCTAAAGCCGTAACATCCACCCAATCATCGGAATCAATGTGCGTAATGTATTCGCCTTTCGCATAACCCAAACCTACTCTTCGTGTTTTTTCTAAGCCTTCGTTTTCTTTATTTACCACAATTACGCGTTGGTCCTTTTTAGCATATTCATTGCAAATGGCCAAACAATTATCGGGCGAACCATCTACCATGAGCAGTAATTCGAAATCTTTATACGTTTGATTCAGAATCGAATCGACACACTTTTTTAAGAATTTTTGAGTGTTGTAAATCGGAACTATTACACTAATTTTTGGGTTTCCCATAATCATTTATTTAAGATAAATAAATATTGACTAAGTACGTAAAAAGAAAATATATAATTATAATGTTTCCCAGTACTTTGTTTTGTTCGTTGAACATAAATCGTTTTAACAAAGGATAAATAATAACCAAACCGAGCATAAACCAAGATAAATAAGCAAATCGATTGGAATAATTAGCACGAATAACCAATACCCAAAACGTATTGGCAATGATGTACATATTGGCCAAATTCACATAATAAGGATCTTCTAATTTTCGCTTAAAAAGATAATACCAAATCGCAAAAATTCCGAAGCCACTATAGAGTAAGAAATCCCAACGAAAACCTACATCAATATTAACTCCTTCGTTACTTGCGTCAAATTCACCTAAATACAGTTCGAGTTTTTCATCACCAAAACCAAGGCCGAGGAAAAGCGATTCGAAAAATCCTCCCACCACAAAAGCCAATGGAATAGCCAAGACCCAAATGGACAATAAAACTTTAGTGTTTTTATAATATTGACTCAAAAAATAGGCAAAAACAGGTATGATCATCGATTTGTGGAAAAGAAATGTTGACAACAAAATGGCATTTCGTGTTGATTTTTTATCGCGCGTCATTCCATACAAAAAAATGGAAGTAGCTACACCATTACGAATTCCGTTTACGCCATATGCCCAAAAGGAAAAAGAAGTAACAAACATTATAAAGGCGTAAAACCAATAATCTCTGAACAATTTTTTACTAACCGAATACAACGGAATGATGTACAACATGGCGCAAAAAAAGAAGAAACTGGCAGAATTCAAATATTTGGCAAAAAAATACTTCAAACATTCGAAGAGAAAATCTTTACTAAAATCAAACGGTTCTCCTAAACGATACAATTCGAGTTCGCGTTCGTAGATGACCATATCGCCAAAACGGTAATTCAAAGGTCGAGTTCCGATGTAAATTAGAATTACAGTTAAGACAAATATCCCAAAGGCATTGGTTGCTGATTTGTTGGATTGCGAATCCAATAAACTGGTTTTGGTTTGAATAAAAGCCAGCAGCGTAATCACCAATAGTGAGTTAAAAAAAACCATGTGATAATAAGCTACTGGAATAAAACTCATGATTGACTTGCTTCTAAAATTCGAGCTGGATTTCCAACTGCGACACTATTTTTTGGAACATCTTTTACCACAACAGCACCAGCGCCAATAATGGCATTATCACCAATAGTTACGCCACCAATAATGATACAACCCGCGTGAAGTTGCACATTATTGCCTATAATTGGCTTTTTGCCTTCTTTTTCACCAAGCGTAACTAAATGATTTACATACACATTTTGCCCAATACTTTCAGCATTCAAAATCGTTGCGTAAGGATGCGCTAATTGCAATCCGCCACCAATTTTGGTGTGTATATCAATGGTAAACGAAGGGTATTTTGGATAAAAAACACGCAATACTTTCGAAACCATTCCGTTGGTTCTGAAATAAAATAACGTTCTAAAATAGCGACTTATCAATAGCTCTAAGCTCAAGTAATAGCAATGATTTAAAGCGCCCTCTTTTTTAGTTTTTCTAGCGTAAATATCCTCGATGATGATTCCTTTTTGAGAAGAAAACAAGAATAAAACCACGTGTGGAAGAAACAATAATTGTCCGAAAAAGTAAAATATTGTTCGCATCATTTAGTAAAAATTAAATCGTTCCAACGGTTCATTATCGTTTCAATATGATAGTTTTTGGCATTTTCAGAAGCATTTCTTGAAAGCAAATTTTGCAAAGCGATGTCTTCATCAAAACGAACCAACGTTTGTACAAAGCTATCAATATTATTGTATTCTACTAAAATTCCGTCCATATTGTTGTGAATAATATTCCGCGGACCTGTTGGCGAATCAAAAGAAATAACTGGAATGCCAGCCGCATGTGCTTCTAAAATCACCATCGGAAAGCATTCTTGTTCCGAGGTCATCAACAACACTTTAGCTTTGGCTAATTCTTCGGCTATTTGGTTGGATTGTCCTTTAAAGATAAAAGAATTTTGTAAGTTATTTTCATGAACTAATTGCTTGATTTTTCTCGAATAATCATCATCGGTTGAACCAAACAAATGCAATTTCCAATTGGGATTTTGTGGGATGAATTTTGCCCAAACTTCGACTAATTTGTCCAATTGTTTTACTGGAGCTGGTCGACCAACAAACAAAGCAATATTTTCGTTTTGCGAATAATTGGTTGTCGATTGCGCTAATTGTTCTATTGGATTGGCAATTACAACAACATTCGGCGAAGGATAAAATTGTCGTTCTTCATTACTCAATACAAGCAAATAATCGTATTTTCCTTCAATATAATTGAGCACTTTAGCTTTCATACCAACTAACGGACGACTGAATTTAGTAAAATGAAACTCCTTCATTGTTTTGGCTTTTGTAACCAAAAAAGGAAGAAAATACGTAATTGGGATATGTGAAGCTACATTGATAAAATGAGGTTTATTTTTCAAAATATACGATTGAATCAACCAAATATTTCTTAGAAACTTCAACACATTGGCAGGCGAAAAATAGCTTTTACTTCGGTTGTAATTAATCGCCAAATCGATGAATTTGACCTTACTAGATAGTTCGTAAATAATCGGTTTTTGAAATTGTTCAGTAGCAATAATTGTCACATCGTAGTGAAAAACCTCGGCCCAATAATTGGCTTTTACAGCGACTAATTTTTCAATTCCGCCGTGTGAATTCAACTGATCGACTAAGATGACTATTTTTTTCAAACGCTAACTGATTTAAACAATTCGTCCCATTGTTGCATGATAGTTGAGGGCAGAAAACGCTTTACATTTTGTTTGGCCTTACTTCCCATTTCGGAGCGAACGGTTTCGTTTTCCATCAAAAATAACAATTTTTCAGCCAATTGGTTTGTATTACCGTTTTCAACTAAAAATCCATCTATTCCATCAGCAATTATATCACTTGGACCATACGGACAATCAAATGAAACACACGGAACACCGCATGCCATAGCTTCAATCAAAACCATTCCGAAGCCTTCAAATCGGGATGAAAGCACGTAAATGGAACTTTCTAAATACTTATCTTGAATGCTTTGTACGGGTTCAAAAAAGCGCACATTTTTCTGAATTTTCAATTGTTGTGCAAGCGTTTCCAAACCTTGTGAACTGTCAAATTTTCCGTAAATTTCCAATTGCCAATCGGGTTGTTTTTCGATTACTTTTTGCCAAGCAACGAGCAATCTATCGTAACCTTTTTGATGGCTTTGTTTTCCAACAGCAATTACTTTTTTGTTAGTTAAATTCGAACTTTCAGTTGGATAAAACGACAGTGGATTGGAAATAATTTTCACGTTATTGCTTTTCCACTCGTTGGTATTTTCTTTGGTCAAAACAATAAATTTTGTAAACGTCGACGCCAAAACGTCCATCAATTTAATTTTGAATTTTGAAATTATGGTTTTCAAAACCCCAGCGTCTTGTCGGATTTCGATGTTTTTGGAAACATGACGTTCGTAGATAATAGGTTTTGATTTTCCTAAAATGGTTGGCAGAAAGAACGCTTTCAATCCGTCATCGCACACTATAATACAATCGGGATTGACTTTGACTATCGTATTTTTCAAACCCGAAACATAACTTTTAAAATACGAAATCGGATTTCCACCAATAGTAATTTGATGCAAATGAATTTTTGAACTGAAGGTGTAAAATAAATTTTTAGTCGATTCATTCAAACCCAAAATATGTACTTCGTAACCCAACGCATCAGCCAAATAGCTAGCTTTGATGGAAAGCACTCTTTCCAAGCCGCCTGAGCCGTTGATTCCGTTAGTGATGTACAATAATTTCATTTTCAATTTTTTTAATCTTTGTGTAACTCTATTTTCTCAGTGATTCTTTGCGCTACAGCGTTATGCCACAAAGTCACACAAAGGTAGCACAGAGTGACTCAAAGAGAGTACTGCGTACTACTTTTTATATTTTCCAATTATTTTATTCACCATCGCTTTTATCAAACTAGTTAAACCACTATATTCAGATGTATTCTTACAAAACAAATAGATTACAATATTCGGAATTATCAAGCACAATAGCACTTTGACCACAAAAATCAAGAAATTGGTTTTAGGTAAAAACACGTTCAAACCAAATAAAATAGCGATTGTTACCGCTACAATTACAATATAAAAAAGGTATTTTTTTAAATATTCGATTGGATTCAATTGCAAAGCGATTTTATAAACCAAGTATGGATCGTACCAGCAATTGGTTACCAAACGCGCGGTTGCTGTGGCAAATAGGATTCCTTCTAAACCGTAAACGCTTCCCAACGCAAATGAAAGCACTAAATTGATTAAAGCCGTAAAAAAAACGATGTATCTTCCCTCTTTAAATATACCAAATGTCGATTTAAACGTCCACACCGCATTTTGCATTCCAAACATATAAAAATTTAGAGCCAAAGCCACCACAGCCCAGATGGACAAGACATATTTTTCGCCAATCCAGATTTGGATAAAATCGTTTAGTAAAAAAATAATGCCTACCGAAGCCCAGCCATAGACCCAAAAATTAGCAAAATTAACCGTGTTGAAGGTTGCAATTTTCTTTTCATGGCTTTCGGTAACATTGATGTGCGCGATACTGCCGCGAATGTTAGCAAAAACCTGCATAATCAAACCCGAGGCCAAGCCAATTAACAAATTGTAGTTGGATAATAAACCTACCATCGCCAAACCTGAAAAATAATTTAAAATGATATTGTCTGTACTGTTGACCAACAAACCGCTAACTTTTACAATTCCTGTTGATTTTACATTGGAATAAATTTTGGCTTTGGTTTCAGCGTCGATAGTTTCCGATTTATACTCTTTCAAAAAAGGATACAATTGATTTACTTTGCGAGAAATCATCAGATTGCCTGAAAACTGCATAACTGATTGAATAATCAAATACAGAATAAAATTTTGAAATAGTACTAAAGCTAGTATTTGTAAACTATTCTGTAACAAAAAAACGAGAATGTTGTTTTTTGAAACTTCATAACTTTTTTGATCAGCATGGAGTAAACTCGCTTTGTATTGTAAAAAGTAAGACGAAACCGTATTAAACAAAAACAATACGTAAATCAGTATCAAATCTTTTTCTAATTGTTTTGGAGGATTGTCAACAATTTGATGCAAAAAAGGAATTAGTGTAAGCCCGATTACTGCGATGATTAAAGCAATATTCCGGTAAACCTTAGCAAAAAAATGCACTAATCCTGACAACTTTCTTTCGTCCTTTTCAGCTAAAGGTTTGTAAAGCGAATATAATATTGCGCTAGTAATTCCGAGTTCGGTTAATGACAAAAGCGATAGAATATTACTAAATAGACCATTTACACCTAAATATTCAATTGCTAAATATTTGATGAAAATCGTGCGACTTACAAAACCCAAAATCATCTGCAACACTTGAGCGGTGAGACCAAATGAGATGTTTTTGATTGAATTGGAAAGTCGGGAATTGTTATTCATTATTTATATAGTGTTCTCAAAACAAATCCTTGTGTAAACGGCAATATATCAAATCGTTGCGAATGAATCCCGATGCCTTTGGTGTCGCCTTGTGAAAAATCGATAGCGCCGTTTCTTCGTGTGACTTTTTGCAAATACTGCAAAGCGTTTTCTTTTGCAGATTTACATTCGCTTGAAATGGATTCAATTGTAGAAGCATTCGCCAAAAACCAAGCTAAAGTTGCTGCAGTTGATGAATCGAATTGCGACGATTTATTGGTAATGAGCCAATGCCAACCACCATTTTTTTGTTGGAATTGCATGGCCATTTTGGCAAATTGAATTACATTTTCTTCCAATTGTTTTTTTGCCAAATGATTGTCTGGCAAAGCATTCCAAGCATCAATTAAACCAATTGCGTACCAACCCAAACCTCTTCCCCAACCGAACAATCCGACGGGTAATTTGGTTTCTAAATTGTAAGTGTGACACGGAATAAAAGTCTGGTTCAATAAAGCGTATTTATTGAACTCTGTAATCTGCAAAACCGCCAAATGAATGGCTTCTTCTTGATAGAATTTGATTCCATATTCCACCAAAAACGGACAAATGAATCCGATTGTGTCTACATAACGAAAATGCTTGCTGTGTTTTTTGTAAGCTATGGTTCCGTCATCGCCTTTTAAACTTAAGATTAATTGGTATAAGCTGTCAAAAGCAGGTTTATTTTTACCTAAATCCAACCACGGAATGGAAATTAATGCATAACCCAAAATCACACTATCAATTTCGGTTGGAAGTTGTTTCCAGTTGCCATTAGCATTAATTTTGGAGTCGTAATAATTATTGATAACGACTTTGGTTGTTTCGCTGTTAGACGATTTATATTCTTCTATTAAACCCAACAATAACGAGGCTTCTTGCCAATGTTGAATCGCATTTTTTTTGTAATTTCCTTTGATAATGTCAATAATAATAAGCCTTGAATTATCTGTAATCGTAATGGTTGGCGTTTTGAAAATCCATTTTTTGGAAAGATCAAACACTTTATTTTTCCATTCGTCCTGACTTTGAAATTGTCCAATTTTAATGCGACTTTGCCACGTATTGAATTGCGGAATCCAATCGATGAGGAAGATGATTAAAACAAGTATGATTAGTAGTGTCATTTTTTTTTCGATAATGGTCAGCTTTTAGCAATCAGCTTTTAGCTTCTAAAACTCTAATAAAAGATTCTATTTTATGTTTTTTAATAAATTCTTCAAAATAAATCGAAAACTTCCTCGCTCCTTTGTAATTCAAATGATCAAAATCGCCCATTTCATCATGAGTTAATTTAAAATTATGGAAATCTAAAAATGGTATTTGGGCAAATTTTTGTTTTCGTAAATTTTGAAACTTTTGTTCATCGTATTCGTTGAATAAAATTGGATGCACTGGCGTTCGATAGAAAATGATTTTGACGTTTTTCTGTTGACAAAATTCCACTATTTTTTCGAGATAGTTGACATTTATTGTAGAAACTGAGTCGGAGAATTCTTTTTTAATCGTTCTAATGAAATTGACTTTGATAATCGAGTCTAACTTATTGCGTTTCAAGTACAAATAACCACCCCAATTGTTGTTACTTAAAAAATTGGTTTCGCCTTTGGCTAAAAAAGTCAAATTGTTTTTCAACGCTTTCAGTTCGCCCGACAAAACAGCTTTGTAATTGTGTTGCAACAAAAGTGTGTAATCTTCACCATCCAATTGTGCAGCATATTTTGGAAAATAATTGCCTACATGCTCATCATCGTACGTCCATTCGTCCATTCTCGGCTCTATTTGGTTGTTGGAAAACGAAAGGTAAACGGTTTTAATTTGTGGATTTTCGGGTACTAATTTTTTAATTTTTTGATACGTATAAAAATAAGCTTCGCCGCCTTGTGCCATATTTTTGATATTGGAAATTAACGAATCATTAAAGGCACATTCGGGTTGCGAGTGACCTAAAATTAGACTATGAACTGATTTTGCCAATTGAAAAACAGGTTTACTATTGACCATTTTTTTTGACACCAATGCTACTCCAATTGCTACTAAAAGCATCGGAATAACGAATAACAAAAGGCGTTTTAAAAAGCGTTTCATTGGTGAATAATTGAATCCATTAATTTAGAATATTTCTCGGCTCCTTTGGCATTGAGATGGTCGTCGTTGCTGAAGTCTTTCAACTTAAATCGGCTTGTGTTTTCAAAATTGTAATACCGAATTTTATGATAGACAATTAACTTTTGAATGTAGTTTTTTACCTTTTGATCTTTCTTTGGAATCTTATTTTCTATGTAGGTTTTATACAATGGTGAAGAAAAAAAGTAAAGTTCAATGTTGTTGTTTTTACAATACGCAATCATCGCTTGAATTCTCTTGGCATTGCGTTTGAAATTTTCAGTAGAAACTTCTTTGTGGCGCGATTTTAAACGCTCTTTTGCCGTAGCTTCAATCTTGGTTTCATCGTAGTTTAAACCTAAAAAATCATTGGAATAATTAGCTTCTACAAATCCGAATTCATTAATCACTTGTGGTTTGTAATTACTCGAAAATTGATCCAAAATAATGTTATTAAAAAAATCGACATTCGACGAATACAACGATATTTTATTAACGAATTTCACAGGTTGAACTTCAATTCCATAGTACAAATAATACCACGGAAAACGGTAAAAATCAGGTTTGTTTTCAATATCCAAACGATGGTAATCCAATTCGAAAACGACTTTTTTGAGGTTTTTCATTTGCTTGACATTGGAAAAAAACAACGCCGAGTCAATTTGAATATCTTGTGAACCATAAGATAAATTGGCCGTTTTACTTCTAAAAAACTTTGGATTCACGCCATTTTGATTGTGTGACGAACCCAAAACCAATACTTCTACTTGCTCTTTATTCTTTTGAAAATAATTGGCTTTAGTAATGAATGTATTTTCAGAATTTCGGATATAAATTTCTATTGCTGTGAAAAAGAGCAACACAGGCAACAAAAACCATAACGATTTAGCTAAAAACTGTTTCATTGGTTAGAATTGGAAGTAAATAAACTCTTGTTCTTTTCCCATAAAAGCAAAAATCAAGATGATGAGTAAATAGTAAAACGATAGCCTCAAAAACTTCGGCCATTTCATACCCAAGCGTTGCAATGCGTATTGATGTTCGCGTCCAATCCATTCGATAGTAATAAAAAAGACTAACAAAGCAAATATCGAATACGGTAAAACCGTTGGCATGGAGAGCAATGATTTGGTAAAAATGCCTTTAATGTAACTCAACGCGTGCGTCATGTTATTGGCGCGGAAGAAAATCCAGGCAAAAACAGTCAGTAGAAATGTAATACCGATGCTAAAAATTTCACTTACATTGGGCAACATTCTTCCTTCTGCCACGATTCCGATATTGTTTCGGTTTTTATTGGCTAATAATAATGGTAAAAAGTACAGTGCATTCAAGAATCCCCAAGCGATGAACGTCCAATTGGCGCCGTGCCAAAATCCGCTGACCAGAAAAATGATAAAGGTATTGCGCACTTTCATCCACGTGCCGCCTTTGCTTCCGCCTAGTGGAATGTACAAATAATCTCTGAACCAAGTTGAGAGTGAAATGTGCCAACGTCTCCAAAATTCGGCTATATCACGCGAAAAATACGGAAAGGCAAAATTGCGCAAAAGTTCAACGCCAAACAATCGTGCTGTACCTAAAGCGATGTCTGAATATCCTGAGAAATCACAATAAATTTGGAAAGTGAAAAACAAAGCTCCAAGTACCAAATTACTGCCTGATTGGTGTGCGGAGTCGTTAAAAATCAGATTAGCGTATTCGGCACAATTATCGGCTATGACAATTTTCTTGAACAATCCCCATAAAATCTGACGTAAACCATCAATTGCTGTGGTGTAATCGAATTTTCTTGCTCTTTGAATTTGAGGCAACAAATGCGTTGCACGTTCAATCGGACCCGCGACTAATAACGGAAAAAAGCTCACAAAAACGGCGTAATCAATAAAATTACGTTCGGGTTTGATTTTATTGTAATAAATATCAATGACGTACGACAAACCATGAAACGTATAGAACGAAATCCCGACAGGAAGAATGACATTGAGCATCCAAACATCGACATGAAGTCCGAAATTGGCTAATGCTTCTGCAAAAGATTCGGCAAAAAAGTTATAGTATTTAAAAAATCCTAAAAAGCCCAAATTAACACCAATGCTCAACCAAAACCAGAACTTTTTTCCAATACTAGTCTTCGCATCAAACATTTTTAAACCCGTAAAATAGTCTAATAATGTAGAGAAAATCAATAAAAACATGAAGCGATAATCCCAACAAGCATAGAAGAAATAGCTGGCTACCAACAATAAAATATTCTGATGTTTGTAATTTTTATTGGCCACAAACCAATACAAAAAGAAAACGATGGGTAAAAATAGGGCGAAATTGATGGAGTTAAATAGCATAACTGGTTTCGGGTTTAGTCTATTAAATCATACAAAACGTTGAGTTGCTTTTGATTGTCAACCAAAGTGTTTTGCAAATTACTAATTAATTTGATTTTTAGTTCATTATCCGCATGCAAATGTAAAATCCCATTAGCAATTGCATTGGCATTCATCTCAACAATATAACCATTTTGCAAATGTTGAATTTGGTCGGAAGCCGATGGATAATTGGTAATAAGAATGGGTTTTTGATGGATTTTGGCTTCTTCAATAGCGCGTGATTTTCCTTCAAAACGAGAAGTTTGCACGTACAAATCGGCCAATTTAATATATGGATGCGGATTTTCTTTCAATCCAATTAAGAGGAAGTTACCCTTAACATTATTTCCTTGAATCAAACGTTCCAACTCAGGACGCTCGCCACCTTCACCAATAATGTACCATTTGATGTCAATTCCTTTTTCTTTGATGATTTTGCACGCTTCAACCGCCAAATCATAACCTTTGGCTGGATGCAAGCGACCCACGCTGACTAACGTTAATTCGCCTTTTTGAATCGTCACTTTTTCATCTGTCATTGCATGCAACGTTTCAGGCGAAAAGAAGTTTTCGATGGTTCTGATTTTGGGGATGAACTGCGGAAATAGTTTTTTTAGCGAATTTTCAGCATTGGGCGAATTGGCTAAGATATAATCCAATTTTTCAAAATACGGTTCGTCAATCGCTTGAATCATTCCCATGGCTTCATAATCGGTACGTATAAAACCCATTTTCCTTTTTGCATCGACTTTATCAACGATGTAATAATTGGGCGATTTTTCTAAAAAACCAATAGCCACGTCGTAATTACCTTTTAATTTGGGCAAACAAATTTTTAGATAGTACCAAAAACGTTGTTCGCGTTCGGCTGGATTTTGTATTTTTTTAAGTGATAAAAACTTGAATTTGGTCAAAATAATATCGAAGCGCAATCGGAAAAAAGCTTTGATTATCACTTTCGCAAAAGTACCATCAAAATACGTAAATTCTTCAATTGGACCTAAAACACGAACTTCTTGTGGAACATTCTTCAAGAAAAAACCTTCTTTTTGAAACAGTAATAAATCAACTTCATACTTGGTATAATCCAATTGTTGAAGCAACGAAATCAGCGAATTTTCGGCACCACCGCAATGCAAATTATTGATTACAAAAAGTAGTTTTTTACGCATTCAACATCGAATAAAATTGTGTGATTTCCTCAGTACTATTATCGTGGATTTCCTGAGTCAAATGTAAAGATAAATTATTTTGCAGATTTTTATCGTTTAAAACCAAAAGAATATCATTTGCCAATTGAGTGGCATCGTTACCCGAAATAATGCCGTTTACCGAGTGATTGATTTGATCTTTGGCTGTGGTAAAATTGGTCACCACAATGGGTTTTGCTAGAATTTTAGCTTCATCAATCGCGATTGACTTGCCTTCGTAACGAGAAGGTTGTACATACACCTTAGCTTGTTTGACATACGGATACGGATTGGCTCGTAATCCCAAAAGGAAAAAATGATTTTGAAGTTGGTAATCGACGATGAGCTGTTGTAATTTCGCTCGCTCGTTGCCTTCTCCAATCACATACCATCTAACCTCTTTATTACTTTGAACCAAAATTTTGCAAGCTTCAACTGCTGTATCAATTCCTTTTTCTGTACTCAAACGACCTACTGTTACTATTGTGAAATCATTTGGTTGAAATTTTGCATCTTGTATATTTTCAGAAGCCAATTGTTGAACAGTTTTAGCAGAAACAATGTTGTGAACGACCTTAATTTTGGGTTGAATTTCAGGGAAATTAACATTCAAACTTTGTTGGCATTCAGGCGAAACTGTCACCAAATAATCGAGTTGCGAAAAGTAATTTCTGTCAAAATCAGCGTTCAAACCCGAACTCGAATAATTGGTATGAATCCAACCGATTTTTTGCTTGGCATTGACTTTATCAATCAAATAATAAATCGACGATTTTTCGATAAAAGCGATCGCAGTGTCATATTCTTCTTTGACTTTAGGAATGGCAACTGCTTTATTTTTCCAAGTTTGTTGCTCGGCGATTGCTTTGTTTTTGATCAAACTGTTTTTAATAAAAAAACTAATTCTGTGAAGAGCGAGAGCAATTTTCAATCGACTCATAAAATAGAGTATCGAACTCAAAATACCTTTTGAAAAATGTTGGTAATCGCCTGAAATTTCGGTGACTTTTACCTCATTGGGAACCAAATCAAGAAACAATCCTCTTTTAGCAAACAATCGTATTTCTACTTCGTATTGGTTAAAATCTAAAGTAGTCAGCAAGTTGATTAAGCTTTTTTCACCGCCACCCGAATCGAGTGAAGGCATGATAAAAAGGAGTTTTCTCTTCATTTTTTTGTATCAAAACCGTTATTTTTTAACCATTTCGGCTAAATATGCTCCTGCTTTGTATGACATTTCTTTGATTTGCGGAATTTTGGTTTTTAGTGTGGATTGCAAAACCAATTCCTCATTTTTCATTTCTTCAAATTTGGCAATCAGTTTCTCAGCATCTGAAATTTCTGAAATACTCAACACTAATTTTTCTTCACCAAAAATATCGTACGCAATTCCTTTCGATTTTACACTGTAACCCAAAACCATGGTTGGAACTCCATACGAATACGCCGCAATAGTTGCATGCGTTCGAGCTCCAATAAACATGCGCATACGCGAAATATATCCTTTGTATTGAATTGCATTTAAAGTATTGGGTAATAAAATAACTCGGCCTGTTTTTTTGAATTCATCATAAAAATGCAACAAGGTTTCGTAATCGTCATTACCCGAAATCATTACGTGTGGCGTAAGACAAATGGTAGAATTTGTTGTATCTAAAATATGTTGCAATAACTTTTTGGCTGCTGTTACCGACTCTGGATTTCGTTTGTACACCAACGGACTGTAATTGAAGCCAATTGTATTTCCGTTTTGCCAACCTTCAGGCAAAGCCAATTCTTCTTTGTCCATCGTAAAAGCGCCATCAGCACATAATTTCACATTCGCAATTCCTTTGCTTTCCAATGCTTTTTGCGAATAGGTTTCACGTACTAATAACAAATCGAGCGACTTTAAATCGGCTATTTTGGATGCTGTTAAATCTTCCGCACCAATAGACGCTCCCCAAAGCACTAATTTTTTTCCTGCTTTTTTGATGCAACGATCTACTTCGTACAGCCAAGGTTGCTCACCATAACAATAATTATCGCCACCAATGGACAAAAAAACATCGTATTGCGGAATCAAATCGAGTAATTTTCGGTTTTCAAATCGGTGCGTATAATTGTCGTTTTTCAACACTTTTACCGAATACGCGCTTCGCAACCAATGGATTGTATATTTTTTGATATAGGTTCGACGCACATCATGAATTTTATGTAAACCCGGAATAATCACATCCGAATCAGGATCAAGCGATGCTAAACTGATTTGGGCATTTGGAATGTATTTTTGAATAATCGGAATTCCAGAACGAACAATGGCTTCACAACCTCGGTTTTTACTTCCACCATGATAAAACATCAAAATCTTCATAAGTTATTTGTTTCTGAATTGACTGTATTGGTGCATGATAATCAATTTGAGTATCGATTGATTTCGAATGCAATTTAGGATATTTTGTTGGTATTTTGATTTACCATTACTGATTTCTTGGTAATATTGATGGCTTACTTTTTGCACAATTGGGTGTGAAATCATTTGCTTTACATACTTTATTCGATCCAAAAAAGACAAGCCCGAACTAGGTTGCAAATACAAATAAATGTACGAAACTACACTTTCCAACAAACGAACTGATTTCCATTGTTCGACTTTACTTTTATCTAACTCAAAGGAAATTAGCTTTTGATAATCAAAATCATACACTTCCAAAGCACGCTTAAAGTAGTCTTTTTGAGCAGCATTGCGCGTGGCGCTTCCTTCCACTTCGATGTAATGATAACCACAATAATCCACAAAAAAAGCACTATTGGCTTGGTTGTAAGCTTGCAAATTAAAAATTCCGTCTTCGCCAAGAGGAACGCCTACTGGAAATTGAATCTCTTTTACCAAAGACGTTTTGAACAATTTATTCCAACACGAATTGAGTGAACTGTCTTTGATGAATTGCGGAATGATATTTTGATTGATAAAATCTTTATCCAATTTTGTATTCAGAGGAAATTTAGCCTTTACTACCTCTTTTAAAGTACCAAATTCTTTCAAAAAATGAGAAGAAACAACGTCGGCATTTTCTTTTTGAGCTACTTCAAATAATGATTGAAAAAAGTCGCTATCGATGTAATCGTCGGCATCTAAAAAACCTACAAACTCGCCTTTTGCTAATTGAATACCTTTATTTCGAGCCGCAGAAACACCTTGATTTTCTTGATGAATCAGATGAATTCGACTGTCTTTTTTTTGGAATTCTGAAATAATTGCCACCGAATTATCCGTTGAGCCATCGCTAATAAAAATGAACTCACAATTGGGCAACGATTGCTGCAAGAGCGATTCGATGCTTTTGTGCAAATGCTTTTCGGCATTATAAACCGGAATAATAACAGAAACTGCAATCATAGAAAAGGTTGATTTATTCTTTTTGAATGATATAGATTTCTTCTTTATCAATTAGATGTTTACTGACTTTTAAATCGGCTATTACTTTTTGGTAAGCTTTGTAACTGTCTTTGGAAACCACCAAATATTCGCCTTTATCCAAATATTTTACAATAGTTGATGTAAATAAATAGCCCGAAAAAGCATAACTCACTTTTTTGGAATCAATCGAATTGAATTGGCAACTGTAGTAAAAAGAAGGCATAATTCCAGATAAATATACTTTGGAATTGGGTGGAACAATTGCATTCAATTGACTGGCATACTTGAGTTGTGATTGATAGATTTCTTTTTTACTATTGAATGATGAAGCCAAACTGTAAGTCATTAATCCGATGGAAATTGCGACCAAAATAAAAGCTTTCCATTGAAATAAGTTGGTGTGCGTTTGATCGATTACCAAGGCAAAAAGCAGCAAAAGATAAGGAATCACATAAATGAAATAATGCTGATAAAAGGCAAAAAACAATACCGTAAAAGAGGAAAACAACGCCACTGTTATCATTACAAAATGCTTAGTATTTAACGCTCTATTGAGATAAAACGGCAATACAATCAGGTACAAATTGGTAGCAATAAAAATGAGTAAAAATAGCATTCTGGATTTAAAATCGAGTTCCAATCCCGTTCCGTTTCCGTTGTCGATGGCAAATCCTTTGCCTAGAATACTTTGCACAAAATCGGCAATTGTAAAAGTACTATTGTGAATAGAAATGTAAAAAACCACAAGTGGAATTACGCAACCAAAAGCAGTGACTGCTATTTGAATCAGCAAAGCTCTTTTGTTCATCAACATTGACAAACCAATTGGTATAGCAATAAACAGTCCGTATTGTTTGGATAGAAACGCCAAACTGATGCCAATTCCCATAACAAACAAGCGTGAAATAGCATGTGTTTTGAGGTAATTGAGGTAAAAAATCAAAGCAACTAATTGAAAAACAACCGACAAAGGTTCTAAGATTACGTAGCGACCATCGTTATACAAAAGCAGAAGCACAAAAAAACCAGTGAGTAAATAGTTCCATTCTTTTTTCTTTAAAAAGGAAGTAGAAAGTTTATAAAAACAAAAACCAACTAAAATTATGATTCCAATATTGATGAGAATGTGGTAACGAATATCGGGATTTGAATCCAACAAAAAAGGCAAACCAACAGTTACAATTGCTAGTGGATTATAAATTGTTCCGATATCAACAAAATAGGTTTTTCCTTGGTAAAATTCGCGCGCAATAGCCAAATAATAACCAGAATCAGCACTGACAATTGGATACAAAATAAAGTTGCAAATCAGTAATGCATTCAGCAAAAAAACAATTGCAGTTACTAGTTTGAGTGCTTTATTTAGATTAAAATTCATTGATGCAATCGGCTATTGATTTTACATTTTCAACACTAAGTTCGTAAAACATTGGTAAACGAAGCAAGCAATCGGTAAAATTGTCAGAGTTGGCTAATTCACGTCCATCGTGTTTGCTTTGGTAATAATCACTCGAATGCAATGAAATATAGTGAAAAACCGCATGAAAACCTTTTTCTTTCAGCGCATTTATGAGTTGCGTTCGGTGTTCTAAATTGCGAGCCGTAATGTAAAACATGTGCGCATTATTAGTTGCGTAGCTCGGAATAGTAGGCAATTGAATGTTAGGTGTTTTTAAGTGTGAACGATATGTTTCCCACAACACTTTGCGTTTGGCTTGAATGTCTTGGATATTTTCGATTTGAGCCCAAAGAAAAGCCGCAATAACTTCAGATGGTAAAAAAGACGAACCTGTGTCTACCCAACCGTATTTGTTGACTTCGCCTCTAAAAAACTCCGCTCTGTTGGTTCCTTTTTCCCAAATAATTTCGGCTCTGTGAATGAAACGTTCATCGTTAATGGCTAGCATTCCGCCTTCGCCAGCAATGATGTTTTTGGTTTCATGAAACGAAAAAGCGGCTAAATGACCAATACTTCCGAGTGCTTTTTGATGGCCATTTTCATCTATATAAAAACTATCGATGGCTTGAGCAGCATCTTCAATTACCAGTAAATTATACTTATTGGCCAATGCCATTATTTTTCCCATATCGCAAGCAACGCCAGCATAATGTACTGGAACAATTGCTTTGGTTTTATCGGTAATTAAACTTTCGATTTTATCGGCATCAATGTTGGGATTGTCGCTATACGAATCGGCAAAAACAATTTTCGCACCTTGACGCACAAAAGCAATAGCCGTTGAAACGAAGGTAAAACTTGGCACAATTACCTCATCGCCTGGACCAATATTGGCCAACATGGCGCACATTTCTAGAGCATCAGTACACGAAGTGGTGAGCAATACCTTCTTGAAACCGTATTCTTTTTCAAAAAAGGCTTGGCATTTTTGCGTATAGATTCCGTTGCCCGAAATTTTGCCTGAACTTACTGCATCATAAATATAATGCGTTTCTTTTCCTGTTAAATAAGGTTTGTTAAAAGGTATCATCGTTAGCGTATAAATCGTTGTGGATTACCTACATATAATCCGTTTTGTGTTATGTTTTCGATAACTACTGTTCCGCCACCAATTTGCGTGTTGGAAACAATAGAAATATTGTCAATAATGGTTGAATTAATTCCAATTATGCATTGTTCTTCTATGTTGATGAATCCGGCCAAAGCTACTCTTGGCGATAAAAAACAATGTTGACCTACTTTAGTATCGTGAGCGATTGTACACCCAATATTCAAAATTGTATTTTTACCAATTACAGTATGAGCATCAATTGAACACGAAGGATAAACAACACATCCATCTTGTACAATGGCAGTTGGGTCAACCCAACACGAAGAGTGAATTATTTTGCCGAATGGAATTATTTTTGAAAAACGGTCGAATAATTGTTTACGAACAAGCAAATGTTTGTAACCGATTCCGATGAGTAATTCGTCAAATGATTGGTTTTGAAATTGCTTTTCTACGGCATTAGAATTACCTAAAATTTGATAACCATTGATTTGATTATCTGTTGAAAAATCGTCAAAGAAAACTACATTGGTATAATGACCATCGGTAATTGCATAATGTGCAATTTGTTGACCTAAATGACCTGAACCAATAATAGCTAACGTTTTACTCATTATAAATTGATTTTATCTTTCACAGAATACAAAGGACGGCGTTTTACCTCTTTGTAAATGCGACCAATATAGAGTGAAATAATTCCCATGAAAAACAATTGCAACCCAAATACCATAACTATTGATGCAATAATTGATGGCCAACCTGCTTGAAATTCGATGAAAAACAATTTCAAAATTAAGAGTACAAAAAGTCCTATTAATCCCAATCCTATTAGCATCATTCCGAATTTTACGGTCATTTTCAGTGGCAATTCTGAAAAGTCAAAAATAGCATCAAAGGCCAATTGCATTTTGCGTTTGAAATTGAATTTTGAAGTTCCCGCAAATCGTTCGCGTTGTCCAATTTCTATGGTTGTCCATTTTTTTGAAATTGTGATAAATATACCTTCTATAAAACGATTCGTTTCGTTGTATTGCAAAAATTCATTAGCAAATTCGCGATTGAACATGCGCATTACAGCAATTCCTTTAGGGATGTTTAAACCTGTAAACTTGTTCAACGTTCCCCAAAATATTTTTGAAAACTGTTTGTTGATGAACGAATCCATTTTTTCTTTTCGAATTCCCCAAACCAAGTCGTAGCCTTTTTCCATTTCATTATAAAAACGAGGAATTTCAACAGGTGGATCTTGCAAATCAGGATCCATATAAAGAAGATAATCGCCCGAAGCGTGAGCAATTGCTGCCGAAACCGCTGAAGCTTTTCCGTGATTATACGAAAAAACCACTAACTTTATTCGGTCATCCAATTGGGCTTGTTCCTTAATAATTTCAACTGTTTTGTCTTTACTGCCATCGTCTACAAATACATATTCGTAAGTAATAGGAAGTTTTTCTAGCTCTTCTTTCGTTTCTTTAAGAAACTGAAGAATAACTTCTTGCTCGTAATACACTGGGACAACAAGAGACAGTTTCTTCATTATAAGAATTTTGTAATTTCTGCTAAATTAGAAATTTTATTGTTCAAATTGGGATAAAAATTATCTCTATCAATGATTAAAACATTCCATCCGAGTTCAGTAGCAGGTTTCATATCGAGTTTGATTGAATCACCAATGTACAAAACTTCGTTGGCTTGGTAAGGAATTTTGTCCAATGCTTTTTGGTAAAACACAATATCGGGTTTGGCTACACCGAGTTCTTCAGAAACCAAAACATCTTTAAAAATTGGCCCAAAAAACGACTCTAATTTTTCTTTTAGTGTTGAATTAAAATTAGAAATCACACCAATTGGAACAGTTAATTCAGAAATAATTTTGGTATCATCAAACGCTTCCCAAGGCAAATAAGTGCAGTTTTTAAAAATGGTGTTGAGTAGGTTTTCTGTAGGAACAATTCCTAATAAAAACAATAATTCTGAATTGAATTTTTTGTAAAAATCGGCATCCGTTCGGTCGGGAAAATGAATCACTTCCGACAATAACTTATGTTTATTTTTAATTTCTTCTAATGAAACTTCAAATCCAAATTCATTAATCGACTTTTGGATATTCGAATACAGCGTTGGTTTTCCCAACAAGGTTCCTGCTACATCAAAAAAAACATATCGTATCATACTTAGTAAATAATGTGAGAAGCACTGTTATTGTTCAGTTCATCGAAACCTTTTGCATTTGGATAAATTACATCCATCAAAATTCGGGTGGCAATACCTTCCATTGGTTTTGGATTGTCGGGTTTTTCGTTTAATAGGTACTCTTGAATAGCGTATTTTACATCTTGAAAACCTAAATTATGACGAATTGAATTGGTTCCTGATATGCGGCAATTGATTTCAAACGGAACTATTTCTCCGCTTGAAGTTACTATACTTTGGATATTGAAACTACCAACTAATCCGCCCAAATCAATCATTTTTTGCGCCATTTCACTGACAATTTCATCGTATTGAAAAACCACTCTTGACTCGGTTGTTGTTCCGTTGGTCAATGATCGTTCCATAGTAAATACACCATGCAGTTTTCCTTCTTT
Source organism: Flavobacterium sp. (assembly GCA_016787805.1). Taxonomy (GTDB): domain Bacteria; phylum Bacteroidota; class Bacteroidia; order Flavobacteriales; family Flavobacteriaceae; genus Flavobacterium. Next base: position 34,958 of record JAEUTY010000032.1, read on the forward strand.
GGTAACATAAACTGCTGTTGTAATTTCAATTCCGCGATGCAGCGATTGAATCATGTAGCCTTCGGGCAATTGTGTGGGATTTTCTGGATTTAGAATAATGCCACGTGAACCGCGACCTTCTCGAGGTTTAGCAATGATTTCCTTTTCAGAAAAATCATATTCGCTAGCTATCCATGACTTGGCAAAAGGTATTTTATTTTGCGATAAATACAAATACGTTTCATATTTATCGAGGTAAATTTTGGCAGTTTTGGCATCGCTTGCCACAACTTTTGCATTCAGTTTACTTTTATTTTCTGACAAATAATAAACTTCATAATCGGTTGAAGGCAAAATCAAATCAACTTTTTCAGTTTCTATTATAGATTGAATTGTTGGAATGTAATTTTCATCATAAGAATAAGGCACTTTGTACGATTGATGACACAAGTGATTTCCTGGCGAAAAACTTGCAATATCAGTTCCGATTAAACGAATAGGTAAATTCAACGAAGCAATATTTCGTAAAATTCCTTGGCCAACATTTCCACCTATTCCAGTAACTAAAACTGTTCTTTTTTCCATTTGATATAAGTATAAATGGCTTCGCTAAAATTAGTTTTCGAGGACCAATTTAACAATTTACGTGTTTCATTATTATCATAACGCAATGATTTGGAGTGATCTTCATTAACAAAAACTACTCTAGCGTTAGTTGCATCAGCAATAATTTCAGCAAGATACACATTAGAATATTCTGTTGTATTAACTGCCAAAAGAATTTTCCCTATTACAGTCTCAAAATTTTCTATTGTTAATGCTATACATAAAGCAACATCATCAACGTGAATGTAGTTTTGCAAACGTTCACCATTACCCCAAACTTGAATTTCTCCATTATTCAAGGCTTGATTGATGTAGTTGGGAATGATTGTATTTTCTTTCATTCCGATGCCATAAACTGAGGATAATCGAATGACAACTGATTGATTAGTTTTAAGTACAATTTTCTCGGCCCAAAGTTTAGAAATAGCGTAATCGGATTGGGGTTGAACTGGAGCTTCTTCGGTAATTATTGTGCTATTTACATCATAAATAGAAGCAGAAGAAATATAAATAATGGCTGATGAAGTAAATTTTTCAACTAATTGTTTGGTTATTTCTACATTGACATGAAAGAGTGCATCGATAGAAGCGTTATCTTGTCCAGAAGAAATAGAGGCATGACATAGAATTAAATAATCGGGAACAATATCAATTTGATTAATTTTTTCTGAAGAAAAAACGGTAATTCCATTCCAATTTTCCTCTTGTTTACCTATTCCATATAGTGTGTACTTTTCTTTCAGCAAGTTGAGTAAATTACTTGCTAAAAAACCTTTGATTCCTGATATTAGAATAGTTTTTTTCAATAAAAGATAGCGTTTAGAATTTTACTGTTATCCAAATTCCAATCATAATAAATACTAATCCTATTAATTTTCCAGTGGTAAACTGTTCGCCTAAAAATAACATTCCAATCACAAAAACCAATGCTGGCGCCAAACTCATAAAAGGATACGCTTTAGTAATTTCAAATTTGGTCATAGCAGCCATCCAAAAAAGTGAAGCGATAAAAGCGGCTACAAATCCGGAAAATACGAAAGGATCAAACACTAATTTTACCAAATAAATAATCTTATCCATTATGCTTTCTGGAAGTTCTACTTTCAAAGAAGACAGTCGCCATTTCAGAATTATTTGGCCATAAACCGTAAAAAACAAAGTGCCAAATATGTACAGATAAGGATTCATTTGGATTTAGCTATACTGTTTTTGGTAATAATTTTGGTATTCACCCGAAGTGACATTTTTGAGCCATTCTTCATTGGCTAAGTACCAATCGATGGTTTTTTCAAGTCCTTGTTCGAAGGTTACCGATGGTTTCCAACCTAATTCGGTGTTGATTTTAGTCGCGTCAATGGCGTAGCGCAAATCGTGTCCCGGGCGATCTTTTACATACGTAATGAGTTGTTCTGACTCGCCTTCACTTCTACCCAACTTTTTGTCCATTTGTTGGCACAAAAGTTTGACTAAGTTGATGTTTTGCCATTCGTTGAAACCACCAATATTGTAAGTTTCGTGGTTCTTCCCTTTATGGAAAACCAAATCGATAGCAACCGCATGATCTTCTACAAAAAGCCAATCGCGCGTATATTTTCCGTCGCCATACACTGGCAATGGTTTTTTCTGGATGATATTATTGATAAAAAGCGGAATCAATTTTTCAGGAAAATGATTGGGTCCGTAATTATTTGAGCAATTTGTAATTACATAAGGTAAGCCATATGTTTCACCATAAGCACGAACAAAATGATCCGAACTAGCTTTAGATGCTGAGTAAGGCGAATTGGGATCGTAGGCTGTAGTTTCTGTAAACAAACCTGTTTCGCCTAAAGTTCCGTATACTTCGTCGGTTGAAATATGGTAAAAACGTTTACCATCAAAATTATCTTTCCAACATTTTTTGGCAGCGTTTAATAAGTTCATGGTTCCAATCACATTGGTTTTCACAAATGCTAAAGGATCGGCTATCGATCGATCTACATGCGATTCGGCAGCCAAGTGCAATACGCCATCAAATTGGTGTTTGTCAAATAAATCATTAATAAAATCGGCATCTACAATATCGCCTTTGATAAAAGTATAATTTGTAGCATTTTGAATATCGGCAATATTTTCAAGATTACCAGCGTACGTCAACGCATCCAAATTAAAAATATGATAATTAGGATATTTATTTACAAACAATCGAACTACATGAGAGCCTATAAAACCCGCTCCACCTGTGATTAAAATCTTTTTCATGAACTATAATTTTCCGTCAATGGTGTCATTATGCAACACTCCTTTTACATCATACACAATTGATTTTGATTTTTTTAGAGGAGTTAAATCAAGGTTTAAGAATTCTTTATGTGAAACACCTAAAACAATTGCATCGTATTTACTATCAGGTAAAACATTAGACGTTGATAACTTGTATTCGTGTTTTACTTCTTCTGGATTGGCCCAAGGATCATAGATTTCAACTTGAATTCCGTAATCCTTTAATGCAGAAATTACGTCTACAATTTTGGTGTTGCGCACATCAGGGCAATTTTCTTTAAACGTAATTCCAAGCATTAATAATTTGGAATTATTCACTGGGATTTCGTTTTTAATCATCAATTTAACCACACGTGAGGCAACGTATTCGCCCATACTATCATTCAATCTTCTTCCGGCGAGAATAATTTCTGGATGGTAACCTGCTTCTTGCGCTTTTTGAGCTAAATAGTATGGATCAACTCCGATACAGTGACCGCCAACTAAACCTGGTTTGAAGTTTAGGAAATTCCATTTGGTTCCTGCAGCTTCAAGTACCGCATGTGTATCGATATCAAGAATATTAAAGATTTTTGCCAATTCGTTGACAAAAGCAATATTGATATCACGCTGTGAGTTTTCGATTACTTTGGCTGCTTCAGCCACTTTAATTGAAGGCGCTAAATGCGTTCCTGCGGTAATAACTGAATTGTATAAATCATTCACTTTAATACCAATTTCGGGAGTTGAACCAGCAGTAATTTTTAGTATTTTTTCAACTGTATGTTCTTTATCACCTGGATTAATACGTTCTGGTGAATAGCCTGCAAAAAAGTCAACATTAAATTTTAATCCGCTTACCTTTTCTAAAACTGGCACACATTCTTCTTCGGTTAAGCCTGGATATACTGTAGATTCGTACACTACAATATCTCCTTTTTTTAATACTTTGCCAACGGTTTCGCTTGATTTATATAGCGGAGTTAAGTCGGGTCTGTTGTTTTTATCAACTGGCGTTGGAACAGTAACAATGTAGTAATTACAATCTCTTATGTCATCAATGTTTGTTGAGCAATATAAACCGTTAGCATCAGAAGGTTTTTCAACGATAACGCTTTGCAACAATTCTTTACTAATTTCAAGTGTAAAATCATTTCCTGAATTGAGTTCATTCACTCGATTTTGATTGATATCAAAACCAACAACAGGATACTTTGTTGCGAACAATCGCGCAAGAGGTAATCCTACGTAACCTAAACCAATCACTCCAATTTTTGTACTCATTTGAATAGTATTTAAAATCAAGAACCTATAGCTTGATATATGAATCCAATTTCTTTTAATTTTTTGCCATCTAAAATATTTCTGCCATCAAAAACGAAAGCAGGTTTTAGCATATTTTCGTAAATTTTATTCCAATCATATTCTTTAAATTCATCCCATTCTGTAAGAATCGCAATGGCATGAGCGTCTTTACAGGCTTCATATGGATTTTGTGTTGAACAGATGTAGTATGAATTTTGTTCTGTAGTTCGAGTTTCAAGGTAGTTTAAATCGAAAAGAATTTGATCAAAATCAACTTTTGGGTCATAAACTGCCACTTTTGCGCGTTCAAAAATCAAATCATCTGCGATGTATATTGCTGCAGATTCACGAGTATCATTTGTGTCTTTTTTAAATGCCCAACCTAAAAAAGCAATTTTTTTATCCGCAACTGTATTGTATAAAGTAGTTACAATATTTTTAGAAAATCTTCTTTTTTGGTGATTGTTCATGATGATTACTTGCTCCCAATAATCGGCTACTTCATTCAATCCGAATGATTTAGCAATATAAACCAGGTTTAAAATATCTTTTTGAAAACAAGAACCACCAAATCCGACTGATGCTTTTAAGAATTTTGGTCCAATACGACTGTCCATTCCTATCGCTCTTCCCACTTCGTTAACATCAGCGCCTGTTTTTTCGCACAATTCAGAAATTGCATTAATCGAAGAAACACGTTGCGCTAAAAAGGCATTAGCCGTTAATTTTGATAATTCTGAAGACCAAACATTGGTGGTTAGAATTCGTTCTTTTGGAACCCAATTGGCATAAACATCAACTAATGCTTGAATGGCTTGCTTACCTTCCTCAGAAGTATCGCCACCAATCAAAACACGATCAGGGCTCAGCAAATCTTCAACTGCTGTTCCTTCTGCCAAAAACTCAGGATTTGAAAGAATTTGAAACTGAACACCATTTCCGGTGTGGTCTAAAATATTTTTTATTGCTTCAGCAGTTCGCACTGGCAATGTTGACTTTTCTACAACAATTTTATCGTCTTTGGCTACACGCGCAATTTGTCGAGCACACAACTCAATGTATTTCAAGTCGGCTGCCATACCCTTTCCAGTACCGTAAGTTTTAGTTGGAGTATTTACAGATATAAAAATCAATTGAGCTTCATCTATGGCTTTATCCACTTCGGTCGAAAAGAATAGATTTTTCCCTCTCGATTGCTTAACAATTTCAGATAATCCAGGTTCATAAACAGGAATATTATTAGCATCAGCATCGTTCCATTTTTGAATTCTATCCGAATTCAAGTCGACTACTGTTACCTTAATATGTGGGCATTTTTGAGCAATCACAGCCATTGTTGGTCCACCAACATAACCAGCACCAATACAGCAAATATTAGTAATTTTCATTAAATTAATTTATTTTAAATTTTCCCAATACCATTCAACAGCTTCTTTTAAGCCTTCTTTGAATGAAAATTTTGGATTATAGTTCAATAATTTTTTAGCTTTTTCAATACTAGCCAATGAATGTGGTATATCACCAGCTCTATTTGGTCCGTAAATAATTGGAATTTCATTTATAGAGGCATCATATTTTGACAAGAATTCTCTTAAATAAGTAACCATATCATTCAAAGTAGTTCTATCACCATACGCTGTATTAAAAACCGTATTTATAGCTTCAGAATTAGTTGTTGACATTGCTAATTCATTCATTTGAATGACATTATCAATGTAAGTAAAATCCCTTGAATAATTTCCATCGCCATTAATAACTGGGCTTTCTCCATTGACCAATTGCATCACAAATTTTGGAATTACAGCAGCATAGGCTCCGTTAGGATCTTGCTTTCTTCCAAAAACATTAAAATACCTTAAACCAATTGTTTCCAATCCGTAGGTTTTACTAAAAATATCTGCGTATAATTCGTTCACATATTTGGTTATCGCATAAGGCGAAAGCGGTTTTCCAATTTTATCTTCGATTTTAGGTAAGCTTTCAGAATCGCCATAAGTAGACGAACTTGCAGCATAAACAAAACGTTTAACTCCAGCATTTCGTGCCGCCACCAACATATTTAAAAAACCCGAAACATTCACATCGTTACTAGTAATAGGATCATTAATTGAACGAGGAACTGAGCCAAGAGCAGCTTGATGTAAAACAAAATCCACTCCATTTACAGCATTGATACAATCTTCACTATTCCTAATATCACCTTCTATGAGTTTAAAATCAGGATGGCTCAATAACCCTTGAATATTATGTCTATGACCTGTCGAAAAATTATCCAAGCAAACCACCTTATCACCTTTTGAGATAAAATATTCACACAAATTAGACCCTATAAATCCGGCTCCTCCTGTTATTAAGATTGTTCTAGTCATTTTTTCTGAAGCGTTTTTTTAACTTTTTGAACCATTTCACGAAGATGTTTTTTGATTCCTCATCCTCATGGTAACCATTGGAGTAAGCTCCGTAACCGTAACCATAACCGTATCCGTAACCAGCACCGTATTTTGCTTTATTTTCGAAACCATTCAATACGATACTAACGTTGGTAAGTTCTCCTCTATTAACTCTATTATTCAACAGATTAATCATTTCTTTTTTAGTGAAGTTTTGTCTGGTTATGTACAAAGTTACATCGGCATATTGCGAAAGTTCCACGGCATCAGTCACCAAACCAACTGGAGGAGTGTCCAAAATTACGTAATCGTAACGTTTTTTTAATTCCTCGATCATTTCTCTCATTGTTTCACCCATAATTAACTCAGAAGGGTTGGGCGGAACTGGTCCAGAGATAATTACATCCAAATACGGAATTTGCGTTTTGTGAATAATTTCATCAATTCCTACTTGTCCAATCAAGTAATTGACTACTCCAATATCATTTTTAAGATTAAAATCGTCAAATATTTTTGGTTTCCGCAAATCGAAACCTACGATAACTGTTTTCTTCTCGCTCATTGCAAAAACAGTTGCAATATTTACAGAACAAAATGTTTTTCCTTCACCACTGACAGAAGAAGTCAGCATTAATGTTTTAGAGCCTTCAACTTTTTGCTTTTTGTATAAAAATTGGAGTGACGAACGAATGGCTCTGAACGATTCGGATAGTGCTGCTTTAGGTTTTTCAAAAACTGCCAAATTACTATCCGTATGTTTTAAACCAATTACACCAATTAGTGGAATCTTTGTTAAGCTACTAATATCATCCGTATTTTGAATTGCATTATTGATAAAGAAAATTAAAAACACGATCAACAAAGGAATCAATAGCCCTAAAAATATAGCGATTACATAGTTGACTTCGGTTCTAGGTCCGATTAAGCCTCCTCCAATATCTTTGGCAGGATCAATGAATTGAATGTCAGACAAGTTAGCTGCTTTAACAATCAGTGCTTCGTTTCGTTTTTGCAAATAGGTTTGATAAATACTGTTGCTTAAGTCGTACTTTCTTATGATTTTGGCAAGTTCTTGCTCGCCTTCTGGAAGCACTCTAAGTTTACTTTCAGCTTCACTTAGTTTATTGTTTACCTGAGATGTTTCATATTGAATAGACGATTTTGCAGCGTTTATATTTTCAAGTAAAACCTTTTTCACCGAAGTAATTTCGTTATCAATGGAGTTGAACATATCACCATTTTTAACTGAATAAGTCATTTCAGATCTTCTTACCGAAAGACCAATTAAATTCGCCACATTACCCACAATGTTTGGATCTTCAATACCTGCTACTGAGGGCGCTGGAAGTTTAGAATAATCCGTACTATTTCTTAAATAACTACTAAGTGAATTGTAGTAGTTTAATTTGCGTTCTATCTTATCTTTCTGCAAATCATATTCTAGCAATTGCCCTTGAAAAGTTGTGCTTCCAGCCTTCAAATCAGCAACATTGTTATTGCGACTAAAATCTCGTAATTCATTATTGGCCGCTTTCAAATCGTTTTCCATTATTTTTAAAGTGGTATCAATAAACTTAATGGTATTTTCAGCAAAGAGGTTTTTATTGTCGAGTTGTCTTTTGATTAATGTGGCAACGGTTTCGTTAAGGTAGTCAACTATTCGGGCTTTGTTGGTTCCGTCTAAAGATAATTTCAAAATGGCACCCGCTTTTTCGTCAATGGCAATTTTTAAATTTTTATAACGAGTAACCACTTCATCAAAATTATTGAATCGAATCATGTATTCGCTACCCACATAATTATTTTGAATGCCTTTGATTTCAAGTGTAAAATTTAAAAAAGGGAGTTGAACAGGTTGTCCAACTTTGAATCGTTTCACAAAATCGCCACTTTGAACCAAAACCACATCGTTTTGATAATTCAGGTAATTCATTACAGGGACAGAGTTGGATTTGTTTGTAAAACTTATCTCATACTCGTTCGGTGAGACAAACTTAATTGTAACCGGAACTCCAACTAATTGATTTTTAGACTTATCCACTTTAATTACAAAAGGCGTACTGCCATATACATCTTGGATAAAATATTTTTGTTGTTGCAAATAGTCAACGTAAAATTGCAATTTGTCTACCACAATTTCATTGTGCGATCTTGATTTCAGAGTAGTTGACAAGGTTTGAACCTGATCGGATGTTCCTCCCCAATTGAATACTAAACTAGTATTTGATGTAAAGAAAGGGTTGTTTTCTTCTTTTACAGCAATTGTAGTCTCAAGCGAATATATTTTTTGCTTTCTAATGTTCACTTGGTGAGCTATTGTTAAACAAATTACCAACCCAATTACAAACCAACGCCAATAACTACCTGTTTTGATTAAAAAGCCTTTAAAATCAAAACTGTTTTGGTTTTCAAAAAAAGAAAAATCTTTTACATCTAACATGTTTCTGGAGAAATTAGTTCTTTAACAATAAAAAAGTAGTTGTGGCTAATGAAAGTATAGTAATAATAGTTCCTAAAGACTCTACACCTGTTTTACCTGTTCCCCAGGATTTTTGTTTCAACGGTTTGATATAAACATAATCATTTGGTTGCAAATAAAAATAAGGCGATTGCAACGCTTTGCTATCGGTTAAATCGATGCTGTATATTTCTGTTCCATGCGGAAATTGACGCATTATTTTTACATCTTTTCTATCACCAGTTATATTGATATCGCCAGAATTAGCAATGGCTTCCATAATACTTACTCTTTCTTGATAGAGAATTTTAGAACCTGGATTTGTTACTTCACCGTTGACCGTATAACGGAAACCTGCTAATTTGACTGTGACAAAAATTTCGGCTTCTTTTTTAAAGTAATCGGACAACAATCGCTCTTCTATTTTTTTTCTCGTTTCTTCAACCGTAAAACCCAAAACATTGATTTCTCCCAAAATTGGCATTCTGATATTTCCATGATCATCAACCGTATAACCATTAAAATACAAAACATCATTGGATGAGGAAGTTTGATCTTGGTTGGTTGGATTGGTAAAAATCTGTACCAATTTAGAATCAATCGCCTTAATACTAATGCTTAAAACGTCGTTGGTTTGGAGGCGATAAGGTTTATTTTTGATCTCATTAACCGCTGTATTTGCAGTATTTTCTTTGTTTTGAAGGTAAATTAAATCTTGTGTTGGTACGCAGGATGTTAGTAATAAACTCAAAAGAAATATATAGAAAAAATGTTTATTCATTATTGAAATTAATTTTAGCAAACAAAGATAGTTTTTCAATTCAAAAAACAAAAGAACTTGCTGAAATACTTGATTATTTATAAAAAGAATTCTCAAATGGAACACGTTGCAAAATACTTCGACCTAAAGTTACTTCATCAGCGTATTCTAATTCATCTCCAACCGCTATTCCACGCGCGATTGTAGAGGTTTTTACGTTAAAATCTTTGATCTGTTTGAATAAGTAAAAATTGGTTGTATCACCCTCCATGGTTGAACTCAATGCAAAAATAATTTCTTCAATGGTGCCCGACTTTACTTTTTCTACCAAAGTTGTAATATTCAACTGGCTCGGGCCAACGCCGTCTATGGGAGAAATTTTTCCGCCCAAGACATGGTAAACGCCTTTGAATTGATTGGTGTTTTCAATCGCCATTACATCACGAATATCTTCAACAATGCAAATAATTTTGTGATTTCGAGCTGGGTTGGAGCAAATTTCGCATACCTCAACATCGGAAATATTGTGGCAATTTTTACAGTATTTCACTTCCTCTCGCATAGCAGTCAAAGCCTGTGAAAGATACTGTGTTTGCTCAGTAGGTTGCTTGAGCAAATGCAAAACCAATCGCAAAGCCGTTCGCTTTCCAATTCCAGGTAATTGCGCCATTTCGTTAACGGCTTTTTCCAAAAGTTTTGAAGAAAATTCCATGGTGCAAAAGTACTATTTTTTTT
>JAEUTY010000050.1 GCA_016787805.1 Flavobacterium sp.
ATATTTGATGTAAAATCCAACCAAGAAAATACCCAAAACCGTTCCGTAAAAAACCGATCCAATGATATTGACTAACTGAATTAAGTTTTCAAACAACGCACTAACACAAGCAAATAGGATTGCAATTATTCCCCATAAAATGGTAAAATAACGTGTTGCATTTACATAATGTTTCTCTGATTTTTCGGTCTTTAAATTACGTTTGTAAATATCAATCGAGGTTGTAGAAGCCAAAGCAGTTAGCCCTGACGCAGATGATGACATTGCAGCAGAAATAATTACCGCTAATAAAAGTCCGATTAAACCGTTGGGCAAATAATGTAAAATGAAGTAAATAAATACGTAATCTTTATCGTTTGTTTCGGCTTTTCCGTCTACTTTATTGATTAAATCTTTGGCTTGGTCGCGCAAATCCCTTTCTTTTCCTGCTATGGCAACCAATTCACTTCTTAGAATTGGATTGTCATAATTTTGATTCAAATGATCAATGTACAGCAAATTGTACTCTTTCTTTTCCTCTACCAAACTATTGAGTTGTTTCTCTAAACTATGATATTGATCCGCATACACCGATTTTTCAACTAATGCTTTGTTATTTGGATTAAAATGCAACGGCACTGGATTGAACTGAAAAAACACAAACACCATTACACCTGTTAAAAGAATGAAAAACTGCATTGGGACTTTTAAAAAACCATTCATAATCAATCCCATTTGGCTTTCTCTATCCGATTTGCCCGATAAATAACGTCCTACTTGCGATTGATCGGTTCCAAAATAAGCTAAAAACAAGAAAAATCCTCCAGCAATTCCGCTCCAAAATGTATATCGAGTTTCGGGATTAAATGAAAAGTCAACAATCTTCATTTTGTCATTGGCTCCCGCAATATGCATGGCATTACTTAGTGACATTTCATTGGGAAGGTAATGCAAAATCAAGCCAAATGTGATGAACATTCCACTCATAATCACAAACATTTGTTGCTTTTGCGTAACATTTACCGCTTTGGTTCCTCCCGAAGTAGTGTAAATAATTACCAAAATTCCAATGATGATGATGAGCAAATTCAAATTCCAACCCAAAATAGTCGATAAAATAATGGCTGGTGCATAAATGGTAAATCCAGTTCCTAATCCGCGTTGAATAAGAAAAATAATAGAAGCAAACGAACGGGTTTTTAGGTCAAATCGCTGTTCGAGATATTCGTAAGCAGTAAAGACTTTTAATCGATGAAAAATAGGAATAAACGTGTAGCAAATCACCACCATTGCGATTGGTAAACCAAAGTAAAATTGCACAAAACCCATTCCGTCATGGTACGCTTGCCCAGGTGTTGACAAGAACGTAATAGCGCTGGCTTGGGTTGCCATAACTGAAAGTCCAACGGTCCACCAATTGGTTTCTTTGTTGCCCAAAATATATTCTTGTACGTTTTTGCTTCCTTGTGTTTTATAAACGCCGTATACCACTATGAATAGCAAGGTCAGAATGAGAATCAGCCAGTCGAGTTGTTGCATATTACGAAAAGATTTGCATTAGTATGAAAAAAATAATAATGTAAACCGCATTGATGACCAAAAGCCAAACGTAGTTATTACTCCAATTTTGTTTGTTCGTTTCCATGCTAGTTGCGAATTGAAATCATATTGGCCATTAATCGAAAAGCGCCAGAAACGCCTTCGGGTAATTCTCTGAAGAAACTCAAACCTGTGTAAATATAAGTTCCTTTTCCATGTTTGGCTACCAAAATAGCACCATTTTTGGTTTTTTCACCTTTGTCATTTGCAGCAATAATCGGCGTAAAATTAGTATCCCATTCGCTAGGATAATACAAACCTTGCTCTTGTTTCCAGTCTTTAAAATCGGTAGAAGTAATTTTGTTTGGCACATTTAAAATAGGATGTTCCGGCGCTAAAAACCGAACTTCGGCATTTTCTTCGGTAACACGATCGCGTGAAATTTTTAAAGGAAATGGAGCAATTTCTTTGGTTACCAAATCGTCTGTCGTGTTGTATTGTACAATCATCGTTTTGCCGTTTTTTACAAAATCAAAAAGAATATTTTGTTTGAAAGCCAAATCGGTAATCACGTTGTAAGCTCGAATTCCAGTGATAACAACATCAAAATTGGCCATTTTTTCGACAGTGATTTCTTGTGGTTTTACGATGGCGACTTCATATCCCATTTGTTTTAAACTATTCGGAACTTCGTCGCCAGCGCCCATGATGTATGCAATTTTTTCAGTTCCTGTTTTGATATCCAATTTAATTGCTTTGGCTTCGGCCGATTTCAAAACCATTTGTTTGTAAATGTGAGGATAATTGATGTCAATTTTTTCTTTGTCAAATGAAGTTCCGTCAACAATAATGCTACTTTTTATATGTACTTCAGAAGCCTCTTTAGAAGGAGTTACAGTAAAATTCACTGTTGTTTCTTCACCATTTTTAGTTAGTGAAAAAGGTTGTGAACTTGGTGAAATCGTCCAATTTTGTGGTGCTTCCAATCGAATAGTTCCCGTCACATTTTCTTTTCCTGCTTTTACTTTTACCGCAACTGTTTTGGCTTTGGAAGAATTGAAAATATATACTTTTTCAGTAATCGAAGATGATACAATCGGAACAATATCCAATGGTTGATATACTTCGCCTTTCACATCGTCGTTGTATTTGTAGATAATGTAACGTTCAAACGGAATAACCGAACCACCAATTTTGATATTAAAAATTGCTTTCATATTCCGAATCACATCGGGTTTTCCAATGTTGGTTTGATTTTCAACTGAATACATGCCCAAAGTTCCTGTTTTAGACAACCAATAGGGAGCAGTATCTTCAATGTTACTAGGAACCATCAACTCAATATCAAATTCGTTTAATTTATTGTAATTCAATGTTTTGTTGAAAGGTGTGTTTTCAGAGTTGGGAAGCGAAATAGAAACTAATTCCATCGGAATACTACTTCGGTTAATTGCTTCAATTTTGATGTCGAGTTCACCACTAGCATATGTTTCTTGCGTTTTTGATTTGGCTTCTAAATACAAGCCAGAACATGCCGCAATTATCTTTTTGATTTCTTCTGATTTGATATTTTTCCAATGATTGTCTTCCAATTTTTGAATTAAATCGTAGGCTTTTACCAAATCGGGAATACTTTTACTTGGGTTTTTAAAATCAAAATTTTGTTCTACCGATTGCAATAATTCGCCAATTGCTTTTCCGCCATTTACTCGATTCCAAGTAGTATCGATGCCTTCAAAAACGTTGTTTTTATCTTTGGGAGATTCACCTTTTAGCAACTCCAAATATTCATCTTCTTCACCTCGGGTTCCAGTATTTCCGAAGCCTTGCGATTGATGGCAACTTCTGCTCAATGCCGCAATTTCCTGATTGGATTTTCCGACCGATTGATAATAAACGCCAGTTTTTAAATTGGTTAAATTGCTTTTATCTGCTTTTTCAAATTTTTCTCTGCTTCCATAAAACCACCATGAAGTATTGAAATAAATGCGTTTGGGTTGCCAAATTGAAGTGTATTGCAATTGATTGGAATAGTTATTTTTATCATTGGCCAAATCAAAAGCTTCCAAACCCAACATGGCAGAAGCAGTATGATGACCGTGCGTAGTTCCTGGTGAGCGATGATCAAAACGATTGATAATTACATCAGGTTTAAACGTTCGAATAGCCCAAACGACATCGCTAAGCACTTGGTCTTTGTCCCAAATGTTCAATGTTTCATCGGGTGTTTTTGAATAACCAAAATCGTTGGCTCGTGAAAAAAGTTGTTCGCCACCATCAATTTTTCGGGCTTCGATCAACTCTTGTGTTCGAATTACACCTAATAATTCTCTTAACTCTGGACCAATTAAGTTTTGTCCACCATCGCCACGAGTTAGCGATAAATAGCCAGTTCGTGCTTTAACTTCGTTAGAAAAATACGAAATCAATCGCGTGTTTTCATCGTCTGGATGTGCAGCTAAATACAAAACAGCCCCTAAAAAATTGAGTTTTTGGATTTGGTTGTAAATTTCAACTGAATTTGGTTTTTGCGGTTTTTGAGCCAACAAATAACCACTGAACATGAGGAGAAAAAAAAGACTTATTTTTTGCATTTGCGATTGATTTTGGCAATAGCTTCAAATATAGGAATTTAAAATAAGGCGTTTTTTGTTTTTTTAATTTCTTTAACACTAACTCAATTAGTCCGTAAAATCAGTGTCGTTGGCTTTTTTGGTAATGATGGAAATTCCCTTTTGAAGAAGTAAATTATTCGGATACGTAATGCGTTCGCCATCAATTGTAATCAGACTTACATGAAAAGCGCTAATGTCTTCAATTTCGGCTTGAATAGGAAAATCTTTGTCGTGAATTTTGATGACATCCCCAATTTTAAAAGGAAAAAAGAAGAACAAAATTACTCCCGAAGTGATATTACTTAAAATCGACCATTGTGCAAACATGGCTACACCAATTACTGTGGTAATGGATGAAACCGTAAAAAGGATATCTTGTTTTTGAACGCCCCAAATTACAATGAGTGCAATTGTAGCTATAATGTTGATTAATAAATGAATGTACTTGATAACCAAATTAGCACGCTGTTCGATAGTATGACTGGATTTGGCGAAGCGTTTGACTAATTTGGCCACCAAAAAGCGAAGTACTAATACAGTAATTAAAACAGTTAAAGTAGCAATGACTTCGATGGTAAAATGAGAGAAAAAATTCATTCTAACTGAATTAAAGATGACCTAATCCTTTGTGTTGGTTGATGTAATTGAGTTGGTGTTCGGCAACGTATTTTCGGAAAATGTCGAGCAAATTGTCGTAGTATTTTTGGAGGTTTTTGGCGTTGATTTTAGGGTTGCTATCAATCGGAATAGTGATAGGCATTTCGTTCAAATACTTCGATAACTCAGGGTAATTTTCGCTAATCACCATTGTAAGTTTCATGATTTTAGCATTGATTTCGGCTTCCGTTTCCATAAGTAGTAGTTTCTTTTTTAGAAGAACGTAAAGTTATGAATTTATACCAAAATGTTTTGTTAAATATTGGTAAACTTTTTCTGTAGGAAGGCCAACCACATTGGTATAAGAACCTTCAATTTTGGTAATGCCAATTAGTCCAATCCAGTCTTGAATTCCGTAGGCGCCCGCTTTGTCAAACGGTTTGTATTTATCCAAGTAATGATGAATTGCATTTTCAGTCAATTCGGCAAACGTTACTTTGGTTATTTCGTGAATCGTTTCGTGTTTTTCTTTGGTCTTAAAACAAACCGATGTAATTACTTCGTGTGTAGCATTGGATAAACTTTTCAAAATAGCAACCGCATCGTCATAATCTTTGGGTTTTCCTAATGCTTTTCCGTTGAGCCAAACGATGGTGTCGCTAGTGATTACTACTTCATTTTCAGCAATTTCACCATCAAAAGCACTTGCCTTGAGTTCAGCTAAATAATTGGTAATTTCGGCAGCTTTGAGTTCATTAGGATAAATTTCGTCCATTTCTTTTAAACGAATTTCGAAGTCCAAATCCAAATCTTTGAAAAACTGTTGACGGCGGGGAGAACTTGAAGCTAAGATGATTTTATAATTACCCATGGTGTTTGGTGTTGTAGGTAACAATTGCAATTGAAAGAATTCCGAAGAAGATGATCCATTTCAAAAGCGAACTAATCAAACTGTAATCGGCTTTTTCTTTGGCGCTCCATATCTTAATCAAAGCAAAAATAAGTGGCGCAATTACAAAAATAAGCATGTAAATAATGCCCAAATACAAGTTGTTGTTGAAAAGATAAGTGTTTAAATAATACAGCAAATACAACGTAGGAAGCAACAACAAAACAAACGCAATTTTACTCGTCTTTTGTGCTCCAATAAGAACAGGAAGTGTTTTTATTCCTTGTGAATTATCGCCTTCGATGTCTTCGATATCTTTGATGATTTCACGTACTAAATTGATGATAAAAGCAAATTTGGCATAGTCAAACAAAATGGCAAAAGCCAAGAGCATTTGCTCTCTATTTACCTCAAAAGTATTAGGAAAAATATCAAAAACTCCTATAATCAGTACACTAAAAGCGAGCAATAAAGCCACGATGATATTGCCGAGCAATGCGATTTGTTTTAAAGTTGTAGCATAAAAGTAGAGTAGAGTAGCAATCAGCACAAATAGAACTCCTAAATTAGGATGATTGACCATGTTGGCCAGGATGAATCCGAGTCCGACACCAATAATAGTTAGCGTTACATAAATAGTATAGGCCTTCGATTCTGAAATGTATTTTCCAACAATTACCTTTTCGGGATGATTTTCCAAATCCGTATCTTGATCCATAATATCATTGATGACGTAACCTCCAGCGGCAATTAAAACGGTCGATAAAACCAATAGTGCGTATTGCCAAAGCCACAGCGAAAGGGGAATTTTTATTGGTTCCAAATACCCAAAACGGAAAATGAATTGCATTAAGGCAAGTAAAAAAAGATTTTTGTATCGAATTAATTTTAAGAAATGTAACATCTAACAATTAATTTAAAATTCAGATTTAATCGTGTTTCCCGTTGTAATAAACGTGCCATTTTCCTTGTACTTTCATGACTTGTTCAATTACTTCACGCACAGCGCCTTTTCCACCGTTTTTATGTGAAATGTATTTTGAAATGGCTTTGATCTCCGGACTTGCATCTTGTGGACATGTTGGTAATCCTACTAACTGCATGACATGAAAATCGGGAATATCATCACCCATATATAACACATTTTCAGGGTTTATAGTATAAATATCACAATACTCTTTAAAAGTGGCTACTTTGTCGGGCGTACCGAGATGAATATCGGTAATTCCTAAATTTCTTAATCTAATGCGAACTCCCTCATTGCTTCCGCCAGAAATAATGCAAACGTTGTAACCACTTTCAACAGCCGCTTTCATTGCAAAACCGTCGCGAATATGCATTTCACGCAACATTTCACCTGTTGGCGAAACATGAACAGTTCCATCGGTTAAAACGCCATCCACATCAAAAATAAAAGTGGTGATGGAATTCATTATTTCTTTATAACTTTTTGCCATGGTCAATAATGGATTTGGTTAAGATTTTATAAATGTCTTTCTGATTTTTATCCGTTAAAATTGCTAAATGTTTGTTGATTGTAGATGTATCGTTTCTTTTGGCTGGACCTGTTTGTGCATCGGCAGGGTCAAGTGTTTGAATCTTTTTAGCAGTTTCAGCAATCAATGGTTTTAAGATTTCAAAAGGTACTTGGTGTTCGGTACAAATATCACTTCCAATTTTGTATAAATGATTGGTAAAATTACTGACAAAAACGGCCGCCACGTGCAATGATTTTCTTTGATCAGAATCAACTTCAAAAACTTTGTCAGAAACAGTTTTAGCAAGTTCATTTAAAAGTTGCAAATCCGATTCATTTTCAGCTTCTAAACACAATGGAACTTCTTTAAAATCGATTTCTTTTTTCTTAGATAATGTTTGTAACGGATAAAAAACCGCTTTTCTATTGGAATCACTAAGTTCATTCATGGCAACACTTCCCGAAGTATGTGCCACTAATTTTTTTGAAAAAGGGATTTGTTTTGAAACCTCATTTATAGCTTCGTCAGAAACAGAAATAATGTATAAGTCTGCTTCTTTTAGACTAGAAAAATCATCGGTAATTTGGTGAGAATCGAGTAGGTAAGTAAGGTTGTTTTTATTTCTCGCAAAAGCTTGAATAACAGTAACAGCTTTACTTTTAGCGAAAGCTTTGATAAGATGTTGCGCTACATTTCCCGAGCCGATGATTACTACTTTTAACATTTGGTAAAAATAGAAAAAGGTTTGACGAGCGCCAAACCTTTTAAAATCTAAATTAATAAAAAACTCAAACTATAATTTTTCTTTCCATTTAATTGTTTTTTGGATTATGCGATTTTGTGTACCCAACCAATAGGCACCAGCACCAATAATACCTACCAAACCCATTTTTACCCAATTCATTGGGTTATTTAAGTTAAATGGAAATTTCATGATTTTATGTTTTATTGTAAGACTCTAATTTTAGCATTTCTATCTGTAAAATAAATTTTACCATTACTATTATCTACAGCTATACCAGTTGGTTGGTATAGTAATGCCTGATTTGCATCTCCATCTTGATAACCCCAAACACCTGTAGAACCTGTTAATGAAGTTACAACTAAAGCTGGAGTTGCTTTTCTAATCTTTGAACCAAAGAATTCGGCGATTAATAAATTGCCTTGTGCATCGAATGTTAAACCACCAACTGAATCAAAACTTGCAGTTGGTCCAGTGCCATCTACTGAACCGCCACAACCAAAGTAAAATGGTGTAGTTACCACTCCAGTTTGCGTAACTTTTCTAATACAACAATTGAAAAAATCGCCAACCCAAATCTCACCATTTGAAGCAACTGCTATAGCTGATGGTCTTTCAAATTTTGCTCCGAAACCAGTTCCGTCTTGTAAACCAGCTGTGCTACCTGCTAAAGTGGATACAAAACCACTAGGAGTAATTTTTCTTATTAAATGATTAAATCTATCTGCAACAAAAATATTTCCAGATGCATCAAGAGCAATTGCACGAGGATAATTAAATCTTGCATTTGCTGCTAATCCATCAACATATCCAGCTGTACCATCACCTGCAACGGTTGTGACAATTCCAGAAGGCGTAATTTTTCTAATTACATTATTACCTTCTTCACCCACATATATGTTTTGTGCTGCATCAATTGCTAAACTTGCAGGTTCATTAAAAGTCGCACTGGTACCTACTCCATTGGTAAAACCTGCTGTTCCGCTACCTGCAAATACAGTCATTGTTCCATTAGGTGTATATTTTAATATTTGATGAGTTCCTCTTGAAGCATAATATAAGTTTCCGTTGCTATCGATGACTAAATTTTGAGAAAAGTTATCAGAACCTGTTGTTGCAAAAGTACTTACTTGCGCACTTGGGTTAAAAGTTACCACATCGCCATAAAAAGTTCCGTTAGCGTTTATGGCATAAGCTCTTATATAAAAAGTAAATAAAAAACTAGCATCACTTAAAGAAGCTGTAAAAGTACCTTTACCGGTTCCGCGTATAATTTTAGTATCGGCAGTTGTTGGTGTTGTATTGGTTTTGCTCCATACAATACCACGTTCTGTAATTGGGCTACCACCATCAGATAGTATCGTTCCACCCATGGTTGCTGTACCTTGTGAAACGGTAATGGCTTCGTTGGTTAACACATTTACGGTGCTATTAAAATTACCAGCAGTTTGCCAAGTAGCGTTACCAGTTGCATCGCTGGTTAATACTTTGCCAACACCAGCACCAGTAGTTACTTGAAGATTGGTAGTTTTTGTTTTTCCGACAACATCTAATTTTTCGGTTGGAGTTGTTGTTCCAATACCTACATTGCCCGTATTATTATTACCAATATTATTCCCATTTGCTGTCCATTTATTGTCAGTTGTACTTTCTGCGGTTTTAGCGTGTAAAGCAAATGGCACACTTAATAGTTGTGTTGTACTTGTTATAGTATAATTAGTTCCGCCAGTTGGATCAATTTCTGTGCTGATGTATTTGGTGTCGCTAGACCAGTTAACATTTGAGAATGAACCTAAACTCCAGGGAATGCCAGATCCAATTTCGATTGAAAATAACCCATTGATATTGGTTGTTGTTGTGTGAGTTTCTTGATAGGCGATAACGCAGTTTGAACAAGTAGTCCAGATACTTATCCGAATTCCAACATTAGCATTAGCCACTAAAGCATTACTAGCATTTCTTACTACAGCTTGATAGCTGAATTTTTCTGGCGCTTGTGCTTGAGTTTTTTGAGTAAATAGTGATAAGTGAATAGTGATTAGTAAAACTATTTTGATGAAGTTTTGAGTAATTGTTTTCATAATATTGAGCTTTAGTTGTTTTTAATGATTTTGAATGTTTTTAAGGTTTTGTTTTTGTCATTTACATTCAATAAATAAATGGCTTGTGACAGATTTTCCAATTCGATTTTGGTTTCGGAAGTAGTAATTTTTTGATTGGCAATTTCTCTTCCGTTCAAATCAAATAGTTGGTAGCACAAGTCTTGAAAATCAGAGTCATCAATCTTCAAGTTTACAAACGATATCGTTGGGTTGGGATAGATCATCATTTGAAGTGTGATTTGTGCATACTCTTCACCACTTAGTGTTACAATTTCAAAAGGTTGTTGCACACCTTGGGTTGCAGTTCCACCATTACCAATTGCGGTTACATAATCTATTTGACCTATAGAAAAAGAAACACTACCGTTAGAACCGGTTACACTTCCGCCACTTGCAAGTGAAGTTTGTTGCGCATTTGTCGTGACAAATACAAATAGTAGAAGTACTATTATAATTTTAATTTTTCGCATAATTGTAATTGCTTATTGGATTAATAATGAGGTAAAATTAGCTTGTGCTTAAAAGCAAAAAATCAACCATTTGGTTGATTTTGAGCACAAATAAGAATTAGATTTTAAATCAAAGGAATTTGATATACAATAATGGTACCTTCGTTTTTGGAGGAAATAATGGTGTGTTTACCGCCCAACTTTTCAATGCGTTTTTTATAATTATTCAATCCGTTGCCGTTGAATTTTTTGTTGGTATCAAAACCAATTCCATCATCTTTGATGGTAATTATAAGTTGGTCTTTGATTTCAAATTGAATTCGTATGGTTTTGGCTTGGGCATGTTTTATGGCGTTGTTTATGGTTTCTTTAGCCAATAAATAGGTGTTTCGGTTGCGCATCCAACCAAAACTCAAATTGGGTATGGTTTCGGGTAGAATGCCTTCAAAATTGAGTTTGGCGTTTTCTACCATTTCGCTGGCTTGTGAACGGATGAAATAGATTAGCTCTTCGAGTGTTTGGTTGCTTTCGTTGAGAGCCCAAATGATTTCACTCATTTTGGTAATCGTATCATCGCTAATTTCGGTAACTTTTGATAAGCCTTCTTCTTTTGAGGTTTCTCCCGTTTTTACAGAATTTGTAATGTATAGAATGCGGCTTAAACCTGTTCCCACATCGTCGTGCATATCTGTTGCGATGCGAAGACGCTCCTCGGCAACGGCTTTGTCTTGTTCGGCAAGAAGTAATGCTTTTTTGGTTTTATAATTTTTAAATTGCGAAAAGGCGATTCCACCAATACCAATAATTCCGAATGCTAAAGCGATTGAAATCCAAAATCGTTTTTTGGATAGGGTTTGTAGGTTTTGAATTTGAAGGTTTTTCTTTTCGGTTTGGTATTTTACAGCTAAAAAATTTGAGTTGGTCTTGATTTTATCATTTGAAATTTCTTGAAACAATTCTAATGCATTACTATAATTTTCGGATGACGATTTAAAATTATTTAATTTGTAATCTATTTCACCATAATTACTAAACGCGTACAATTTTTGTTCTTTTGCATTTATTTTAGTAGCAATTTGTATTGTGCTATCAGTATATTTTCTTGATTCATCGAACTGGTTTTTAATATTATATAGATAAGAGATCAAATAATATGAATTTGCTAAATCATAATTTCTTTTTGATTTTTTACAATACTTTACAGCTTCTTTAGAGTGGAAAATAGATTTTACAAGATCATTAATTTCCATTAATTGATATGCTTTGTTATAATGATAAATGAAGTTCAAATATGAATTTTCTACAAGCGGAAGTAGTTTTTCAAACTGCTTACTGTAATATTCGGATTGTTTTATTTTTCCAAGATTCAAATAGCTTGCAGAGATGTTGTTAAAAACTTTTGCTAGTATAACAGTGTCTTTAGATTTTTTGGCAAGGTTTATTAGTTCATTGTTAAAAATCATTCCCTTATCAAACATCTTTAAATTATTGTATGTTGATGAAATACCTGTTCCCGAATAGTAAATTCCAATTGTATCCTTGGTTATTTTTGCATATTTATAAGCTTTAAAAAATTCTGTTAGAGCATCTTCTTTATTTCCTTGGGGTAAAAAAATCATTCCTTTTTCAAAGTGATACCTAAATAAGAATGAATTGTTCTTTTGGAATTTGTTGCTTGATAACTTTTTATAGGTTTTTTCTATCAAAACAAAAGCAGAGTCATATTTGAATTCTGACCTTAAATACATTGATATATTTAAATTAGCAATTGCTTCTTCTTCGGTAAATTTATATTTTTTGCTTAATTCAAGTCCTTTTTTTGCCTTTTCTAAACCATCAATAATATTATAATCATTTCCTAGAAATGCCAATTTATTGTAAGCTTTTACAACTTCTAATTTATTTTTACTATTTAATTTATTTTTAAGGATTTCAATTTTTCTTTTTTGTCCAAAACAAACAAGTACTGAAATAAATATGAACGAAATAGTTATCAGATATAGTTTCTTATTTCCCATACATTTTATTGATTGCTTCTGTTTTATTTTGCACTTGTAGCTTTTGGTAAATATGATTTAAATGACTTTTTATGGTGCTAACAGCGACAAATTGTTTATCCGCTATTTCTTTGTATAAAAAACCTTTGCTCAATAATTCTAATACCTCAATTTCGCGTTTGGTTAACAAATCATTTATGCTATTCTTTTTTGGAGAACTATTAAATGAGTTCAATACTTTACGGGCAATTTTAGGAGACATTGGGCTTCCACCTTCACTCAACTCAATCAACGAATCAATTATTTTTTCTGGCGGTGTGTTTTTTAAGATATAACCACTTGCTCCAGCTTTTAGCGCTTCAAAAACTTGATCACTATCTTCATAAATCGTGAACATAATGAACAGTACATCTTCATTACTGATTTTTATTTCGTTAAGACAATCAATACCCGTTTTTTTTGGTAAATTAATGTCTGATAAAACGATATCAGGATCTAGTAAAGGAATTTCAATAATTGCTTCTTCCGCATTAGTGAATGATTTTAGCAACTGAAATCGACTGTCTTTTGAAATGATTTTTTCCAAACCATTTAAAATATCAAGCGTATCTTCGATAATACATATTGTAATCATAATAAATCAATTAAGTTACAAAGTAATTACAAGTAAAGATATGAAAAAATAGTACAAACGGTTGATTTTTGAATTGGATTGAAAATCTCTTAAAAAAGACTTAAAACCCGTTGGGTTAATTCTATTGTTATACTTTTTTGAATTACTTTTGTGTCGCTTAAAAATAGTCCAATTACAATCATGGAAAAACTTAAATCGATTCTTTTCTCTACTCGTTTAATGGCCATTTTGTTTGTTGTTTATGCAGTTGCAATGGCTTGCGGAACTTTTATTGAAAGTAAATACAACACAGATACGGCTCGAATACTAGTTTACAACGCTTGGTGGTTTGAAGCGATTCATGTTTTCTTTTTAATTAACTTCTTTGGAAATATTCAACGCTATCAATTGTATAAAAAAGAAAAATGGGCAACTTTACTTTTGCATTTGGCGTTTATTTTTATCATTATTGGTGCGTTTATTACTCGTTACATCAGCTACGAAGGAATGATGCCTATTCGTGAAAACGAAATAGCAAATAGTGTTTTCTCGGATAAAAACTTTTTAACCGTTTATGTAGACGGAGAGTACGAAGGAACTACGAAGCGCAGAACATTTGAAAAACCATTATTGCTTTCGCCAGTAACGTCTAACGATTTTTCCATCAAAAGTAATTTTGCTGATATTCCGTTTGAAATAGAATACCAAGATTTTTTGATGGATGCAAAAGAAACGATAAAAGCGGATCCAAATGGAAAGTTGTACTTGAAAATGGTTGAATCAAGTGATGGTATGCGTCATGAACATTATTTAGTTGAAGGTGAAGTGCAAAATATCCACAACATTTTATTTGCTCTTAATTCGCCTACACAAGGCGCAATCAATATTAGTACTAAAGGTGAAAAACCTAGCATTTCATCTCCTTTTGAAGGTCAGTTTATGCGAATGGCCGATAAGTTACAAGGTAAAGTGGCCAAAGATTCGGTGCAAGATTTAATGTTTCGATCGCTTTACAATTTAGGCGCAGCTCAATTTGTTTTTCCAGATCAACCTATAAAAGGAACAAAAGATTTTGTATCAAGTGGTAATTTCAAAGCCAAACAAGCTGAAAATATTTTAAAACTTAATATAACAACCAACGGACAAGAAAAAAGTGTTGTATTAAAAGGTACTAAAGGCAAACAAGGTGAACCTCAAATTGTAAAATTAGGCAAGCTAGAATTTACTTTGGTTTATGGAAGTAAGGTTTATGAACTTCCTTTTCAAGTAAAACTCAATGACTTTATTGCTGAAAAATACCCCGGAACCGAAAAAAGTTATTCTAGCTATGAAAGTAAAGTGACCGTTATCGATGTGGCCGAAAAATTTGATGCTCGTATTTACATGAACCACATTCTAGATTACAAGGGTTTTCGCCTTTTTCAAGCTTCATTTGATCCTGATGAAAAAGGGACAGTTTTGTCTGTAAACCACGACTTTTGGGGAACTAACATTACTTATTTGGGGTATTTTTTATTGTATTTTGCAATGATGGCAATTCTTTTCACGAAGCATTCGCGTTTTGGTGACTTAAAGCGAAAACTAGAAGCGGTTAAGAAAAAGAAATCGGGCTTAATGGTGGTGTTTGTTTTTCTTTTTTCAATAATTGGAACTGCTCAAAATCATGCTAACAAAGGCAATGCAATGCCTACACTTAAACAAATTGATTCTGTAATCGCAAAATATAAAGTTTCTGAACGTCATGCTGCCCAATTCGGACGTTTGGTGATACAAGATGATGCTGGTCGAATGAAACCCATTAACACGTTTTCATCTGAATTGTTGCGAAAAGTAAGTAAAAGCGATAAGTATAAAGACATGAATTCTGATCAAGTATTTATGTCAATGACCCAATTTCCAACGGTTTGGTTTGAAGTGCCAATTATTTATCTAAAAAGAGGTAATGACAGTATTCGGAAGATTCTCGGAATTGATAAAAAAGCTGAATATGCTAATTTCAGGGCTTTTTTTGATGATAAAGGAAACTACAAATTGTCGCCTTATTTAGATGAAGCCTACAAAACTCCAAATCCAAACAACTTTGAAAAAGATTTTATTGAAGCCGATAAAAAAGTAAACTTAATGAACGACGCTTTGAGTGGAAAAATTCTCAAAGTGTTTCCAATTCCAAATGATAAAAACAACAAATGGGTTTCGTATCTTGAAATCAATCATC
This sequence comes from Flavobacterium sp., assembly GCA_016787805.1. Taxonomy (GTDB): domain Bacteria; phylum Bacteroidota; class Bacteroidia; order Flavobacteriales; family Flavobacteriaceae; genus Flavobacterium. The sequence continues at coordinate 15,216 of JAEUTY010000050.1, forward strand.
AAACAGGAACCGCTTTAGATACAATAAAAAATGTGCTCCCAGTATATTTTGAAACCCTAATGAAAGCCACCACTAGCAAAGACTATACAATGGCAAACACGTTTTTAGTAGGAATGGAAAACTACCAAAAAAAATTCGGAAAAGCGGTTCGTCCTTCTGATGATAAAATAGATTATGAAGTCATTTATAATAAGTACGACGTTTTCAAAAACTTGTTCTGGTTGTATATGATGGCAGGAGCATTGATGCTTTTGCTAACTATTGTAAGCATATTTTCGAATTCTAAAATTTTAAAATACATTATAAATGGATTTCATATATTAATCGTAGTCTTTTTTATTATTCACACACTGGGATTAATTGCTCGTTGGTATATTTCAGGTCACGCACCTTGGAGTGATGCCTACGAAAGTATGATTTATGTGGCTTGGGCAACTATGTTATTTACTTTGTTGTTTGCAAGTAGATTTGCAACTTTAGCCAAAATAAATCCCATTATTTATCTATTATCACTGTTTTCATGGAAATCAAAAGATAAGTCACCTTTAGTTGTAGCTGCAGGAACATTTGTAGCTTCAATGATTTTGATGATTGCCCACTGGAACTGGATGGATCCATCGATTGGCAATTTGCAACCCGTTTTGAACTCGTATTGGTTGATGATTCACGTAGCCGTAATTGTGGCGAGCTACGGCCCATTTGCGTTAGGCATGATTCTTGGTTTTGTATCATTGTTGCTGATTTTCTTTACCAATGCTAAAAATAAGGAAAAGATGGAGTTGAATATTAAAGAAATAACTTACATCAACGAAATGGCTTTAACAATAGGATTAATCATGTTAACTATTGGTAACTTTTTAGGTGGACAATGGGCTAATGAGAGTTGGGGAAGATATTGGGGTTGGGATCCAAAAGAAACTTGGGCGCTAATTAGTATTATGGTGTATGCATTTGTAATTCATGCTCGATTTGTTCCTGCTTTACGAGGATTATGGATTTTCAACCTAATGAGTATGTTTGCATTCGTGTCAATTTTATTTACCTATTTTGGAGTAAACTTCCATTTAGTTGGTTTGCATTCCTACGCAAGTGGTGAGCCAAAATCATTGAACTGGATATATTATACTTTGGGAGCATTTTTGTTGATCGGATTGCTAGTATATCCAAAATACAAGAAGTTTTACAAAAAGTAATAATTCAATAGTTTTTGTAAATTATATAAATAAAAGACTAAATTTGTTTGAATATCTATTAATTTAACGTTTAAAAAAAATGAGAGTAATAACAAAAGCAATTTATAATTTTTTTCTTTTAGCTACATTGACGTCTTATTCGCAAGAAAAAACTAAAGCAGGAGGGGTAAGTCATGTAGCAGCTTCTCAAGATACTAAAACCATGAGTAAACCAACTATTTATAACTGCGAAGCAACGGACATTGACGGTAAGGCTTTTAATTTTGAAAAATATAGAGGCTACAAAATATTAATTGTAAATACAGCTTCAAAATGTGGTTATACTCCACAATATGAAGAATTACAACAATTGTATAAGACCTTTAGTCGTTCAAAATTTATTATTGTTGCTTTTCCTTCTAATGATTTTGGTGAACAAGAACCCGGAGAAAATCAAGATATTAAAGAATTCTGTACTAAAAATTATGGCGTTACTTTTCCCGTTATGGAAAAAGTTTCCGTAAAAGGAAAAAACATGTGCTCTGTTTACCAATTTTTAACTCAAAAAAGGAAAAATGGTGTTATGGATAGTACTGTAGATTGGAACTTTCAAAAATATTTGATCAATGAAAATGGCGAACTTGAAAAAGTACTTCCTTCAAAAGTGAAACCTATGGATGATGAAATTGTTCAGTGGATAAAAAAACAACAGTAAAAAGTATAGAATTATAGAATCAAGGCTTTCATAATGAGAGCCTTTTTTTAAAGCATTTTTTGCATAAAAACAGAATGTAACCAACGATCAAATTTGAAACCTGTTTCTTTTATGATTCCAACGGTTTTAAAACCAAATTTTTCATGAAAAGCAATACTAGATGTGTTTTCAGAATCTATCACACCAATCATAGTGTGTAGGTTTTGCTTTTTGGCCATAGAAATTAATTCGGTTAGCAGCGATTTTCCAATTCCTTTTCCCTTGTGGTTTTGATGTGCATAAACCGAATGCTCAACGGTAAATTTGTAAGCTTCTCTAAATCGAAATTCACTGTAATAGCCAAAGCCAATAATAGTCTCTTTTTCAACAGCTACTATAATAGGAAAGCCTTTTTTCAATTTATCATTAAAAATAGCAACTTGATCCTCTAATTTTCGTGGGTGATAATCATACAATGCTGTAGAATTCAAGATATTATAATTTATAATGTCCAGAATTGCGCTAGTGTCGCTAATTTGATAAGGGCGAATCGTAATCTCCATAGACCAAAAATAGTGATTTAAAAAATCATTTCAAAACTAGAATAAAACACAGAACTTAGTAACTTTGCATCTTATCAAATCAATACAATGCTGTACCCAAAAATACCTTTAGCGCAATCAATCATCGAAATTTTTCGTGCCAAAGGAATCCAAAATATAGTCATTTCTCCAGGTTCACGAAATGCACCGTTGACAATAGGTTTTTCCAATCATCAATATTTTAAATGTTATAGTGTAGCCGATGAGCGTTCGGCAGCTTTTTTTGCTTTGGGAATTGCCCAACAATTGCAACAACCTGTAGCTGTAGTTTGTACATCAGGCTCGGCGGTATTAAATTATTATCCTGCTTTTGCGGAAGCATTTTATAATCAAATTCCATTTGTTGTGGTTTCTGCCGATCGCCCTTTGGATAAAATTGATATTGGCGACGGGCAAACCATCCGTCAAGAAAATGTATTTGCCAACCACAGTCTATTTAACGCCAATTTGACCCAGGAAGCCTGTGATAAAAATGATGAATTAATCAATGAAGCCATTGAAACATCAATTCGGCTAAAAGGCCCAGTACATGTCAATGTACCATTTGAAGAACCTTTGTATGAAACGGTTGAACAATTGTTAGTAAACCCCAAAATAATTTCTTCAACTACTACTGAATCTCCTGTCAACGGTTTGAATTCATTTGCAACAATTTGGAATCAAGCCAAGAAAAAGTTGGTTTTAATTGGTGGTTTGGATCCAAATACAATTCAACAATCGATATTGGATTTTTTAGGAAATGATAATTCGATAGTGGTGATGACCGAAGTTACTTCCAATGTGCATCATCCGAATTTCATAACCAATATTGATACAATAATAACGCCTTTTTCAGAAAATGATTTCCTCGATTTTCAACCTGAAGTTTTACTTACAATAGGAGGAATGATAGTGTCTAAACGTATCAAAGCTTTTTTGCGAAAATTTCAACCCCAACAGCATTGGCATATTGATGCTCTAAGAGCTTACGACACTTTTGGTTGTTTGACCAAACATTTTAAAACAACATCACCTGCTTTTTTTGAGCAATTTATGCCTTTAGTCAATTCGACAGAAAGTGATTATCAAACAAAAATTCTTGCTATCAGAGCCAAAAGAGCTTCAAAACATACAGAATACTTGTATGCTATTCCGTTCTCTGATTTAAAAGCTTTTGATATTTTGTTGCCCACAATTCCAACTGATTATAGCTTGCAAATAAGTAATAGTTCCCCCATTCGTTATGCACAATTGTGCACTATTCATCCCAATGTAACTGTTTTTTGCAATCGTGGAACAAGTGGAATTGACGGAAGTACTTCAACGGCTATTGGCGCTGCCGTAACTTCAACAAAGCCAACAATTTTAATTACTGGTGATGTTGGGTTTTTATACGACAGTAACGCGTTGTGGAACAATTACATACCAAATAACTTTAAAATAATTCTTATCAATAATGGCGGTGGAGGTATTTTTAGAATTCTACCCGGACATCAAGAAAATACTACATTCAACACCTATTTTGAAACGTCTCATTGTCTGACCGCTGAGCATTTAGCGAAAATGTATGGTTTTGGTTATTTAATAGCTAGTGATGAAAAGAGCTTGAAAGACAACCTGAATTTGCTTTATCAATCAGATAAACCAACTATTTTAGAAGTTTTTACTCCTACCAAAAACAATGATAAAATCTTGTTGGATTATTTTAAAATTGTAGTTTAAATTCTACAGTTGTTGGCTTCTCTCTTACTAATCAATTCTATATTTTTGGTTTCAGTAAAAACTAAACTAAAGACTAAACTAAAAATTAAAACAATGAGTAAAAGAGACGAATTAATAGTAAAATATGCTGCTGATTTAAAAGATAAATGTGGTGTAACTCCCAATATGGATTTGTTGACAAAAGTTACCATCGCCTGCGGACCTTCTATTTATAACCCAGACGCTGCCACTGTTTCTGGATCGCAAGAATCAGAAATTGCAACTGTTAAAAACAATTTCTTAATCAAAAAACTTGGCCTGAAAGACGGTGCTGATTTAGACAAAGGAATCGATGCAGTTATTGAAAAATATGGTCGTTCAAATAAAAATAAATACAGAGCAGTAGTTTATTATTTGCTTACAGTACACTTTAAAAAAGAGAGTGTTTTTAAAGATTAATTAGGTTAAAAGTAAAGAAAGCGTTCATCCGATGAGCGCTTTTTTTATTTAAGGCTGTATTCTTTGTATCTTTGGCACTTTAAAAATGAATGATGATAGCAATTGGTCAATACAATACACTCAAAATAGATCGAAGTACTAATGTTGGACTTTTCTTAACCAAAGAAGACAAAGACATTCTTTTGCCCAACAAATATGTTCCAAAAGAGTATACTATTGGTGATGAAATTACCGTTTTTGTCTATCTAGATCATGAAGAACGACCAGTAGCAACTACTCTTGAACCTTATATCAAACTAAATGAGTTTGGTTGGCTTAGAGTAAATTACATCAACGAATTTGGTGCTTTTTTGGATTGGGGTTTGGAAAAAGATTTGTTCGTTCCATTCAAAGAACAAGCGCGACCAATGGAGCAAGGAAAGCGTTATTTAGTATACATGTATGCAGATGAACGTACGAATCGACTGGTAGCATCAAGTAAAACCAATCAGTTTTTGAGTAATGATGAGGTGAATTTGGAAAAGAATGAAGAAGTGGATTTAATCATTTCACACATCACTGATTTGGGTATCAATGTCATCATCAACGAAAAGCACAAAGGCTTAGTATACAAAGACGAAACATTTGTTGAGGTAAAACCTGGCCAACGCTGCAAAGGTTATATTAAAAATGTTCGCCCTGATGGTAAAATAGATGTTTCTTTTCAAAAATTGGGTTACGATGCTGTTGAATTTAATGCGCAAAAAATTCTTAACGAACTCCAATCGAGTAGAGGTTTCCTTAGATTAAACGATAATAGTCATCCTGAAGATATTAAAACGGTGCTTCAGATGAGTAAAAAAACGTTCAAAAAAGCAATTGGCTTACTCTACAAAGAAAAATTAATCGAAATCAAAGACGACGGTATTTATTTGATAAAATAATATCAATAATGTGTTAATTTATTTTCATGTAATCATTTTATTATTACATTTGTATATACAAATATTAAAATTGGAAAGAAAAGATTTCATTAAAACACTACTTGGCGCTATGGCAATTACTTCGCTAGATCCGTTTTTTAGTTGGTCAAAGCAATTAAAAAATAACGATACAATTATGCCCGTTTTGTTCATCGGACATGGTTCACCCATGAATGGAATAGAGGATAATGAGTTTTCCCGAAATTGGATGAAGTATGGAAAAGAAATTCAGCAACCATCAGCAGTTTTGGTGGTTTCAGCGCATTGGTTAACCAACGGAACATTTGTAACTGCAATGGAGAAACCCAAAACAATCCATGATTTTGGGGGTTTCCCGAAAGCACTTTTTGATGTTGAATATCCAGCCAATGGAAGTTTAGAAATAGCCCGAGAAACACAAAAAATAATTGCATCAACTAATGTGCATTTGGATCACGATTGGGGTTTGGATCACGGAACATGGACAGTTGTTCGGCACATGTATCCCAATGCCGATATTCCAGTATTGCAGTTGAGTATAGATTATAATAAACCAGCAGCCTATCATTATCAATTGGCAAAGGAACTTGCTCAATTGCGAAAAAAAGGTGTTCTAATTATTGGCAGCGGAAATATGGTGCATAACCTAGGAATGATTGCTTGGGACAAACTCAATGCGGATAATTATGGCTTTGATTGGGCGATTGAAATGAACAGCATTTTTAAAGATAAAATTACAAAAGCAGATCACCAAGCTCTGATTGAATACCAAAAGCTAAATAAAGCAGCTAAATTGGCAATTCCGTCACCCGATCATTACTATCCGCTACTGTATACGTTGGCTTTGCAATCTGAAAATGATAAGATTGAGTTTTTTAATGACAAAGCAGTAGCAGGCTCGCTAACCATGACTTCGGTCAAAATTGGTTAATCGTTTACTTCAATATTGGGATTGATCTTCTTCAATTCTTCCAAAAAAACAGATTTGTTTTCAGGAGAAATAAACACATCATCGTATTGATTGTAAGTGATTATTAATCCATTGGTGTCCAAAGAAGGCTTCATTGAAACCGGAACAAACAATCCCGAATGCATTTTTATTCTTTTTATTTTATTGATATCAATCCGACCTCTAAAGGGCCCAGAGCGGTAGAGTAGTAAATTCGATTTTATAACGTATCGTGTATCTATCAAAACCCAAACTATTATAGTAATAACAAGAGTTAAGATTATGATTGGTGCCCAATGAAAATCTCCTGACAATATACTATTAAGAAGTAAAATAGCAATTCCTATAACAAGAAACCAAAGGGTAAAGAACGTGATGTTATTTTTGGTTGATAAAAAGCGTTTCATTGCTAGTTACGGTGTTTTAGTTGTATAGCGTCCCAATTGAACTGGCCGTTTTTTTGGAAATACCATCTTTGTGCAACAATACAGATATGGCTTTAAGTTTCAAATAGGCTACACTCATATAAATATAACCTTCTTTGCCCGAGTCTTTTCCCCAAGAATTTTTTACTTTGTAATAAATATTTCCTTTTTGATCTTTAACTTTTCCGACTATATGCATCAAATGATCATCTGTAGTGTTGTAGTTTTCAAACTCAGCTTGACGGTATTCTTGTGTAACTACTTTTTCGGGTTTAATTTCACTTAAAATAGCAGTTGCATCCGCATCATTTGCTGGAATTACAGCCATTCCAGTTTTACTAGAAAACGTTTTTTCACTCACATCAGCATCCAAAGCTAATGTATAACCTTTGTCAAGCGCATTGTCAATATTATTGATGAATTCGTCTATTGGAATATTGAAAAAAGCTCCGTTAGCAAAATTATCTGGAATATCTAAAATGAATTTAGAATAAAAGGGAGCATGAGTAAACGATGTCAAAGTAATGTATTTTGAGAAATCGAGCCCGGTCTGAGCAGCAAATTCCTTTGGAGTGTATTTTTTTCCTTCATAGGTAAATTCTGTAGCAGGTTTTCCTAAATAGGAATCTAAAAAACCATTGTATTCATTTTTCCATCTAGTGTTGAAAGGTTTAGTAGCAACAACCGATTTCAAATAAGTTTCTAATTCGGCTACCATTTTAGAATGATCATGAATGGCTGATGTTGTTTTTCCTGAATAAACACTCTCAGGAACTAAACCATACTCTAAAGCACTATTTATTACATCGTGAGCTAAACCACCTTCGCCAAATTGTGCTTTGCCTTGACGCATAACATAATTGTCCGCTTTTTTAGGATACGTTTGACGAACACTATACATTTCTGATAAATCAATATTTTGACCTTTGATTCTAAAAATTTCAGACTCAAGAAAAGAAGTGGATGAAAAACTCCAACAAGTTCCTGTTTTATCCTGGGAAATGACAGGTAAACACGAAATGTCCTTAATGGTTTGAAATTCGTATTTCTGAGAAAAACCTATAAATGACAGTAGAGAAATTGCTGTTAAATAAATTCTTTTCATGATAGTATATTTTTAAATTAATTTAAAACTGTTAACAAATGAATCGTAAGCAGCATTTACATCAGCTCCAAAAACCAAAATTTGATACAATTGACCGTTTCTGTTGATAAATAAAGCATTTACGTTCAACGAATCCATTTTGCCAATTACTTTTAATGCCGCAAAATCTTGAAACTTAAAAAACTCTTGACTAGTTTCCTCAAATTTAGAGCCTAATTGTGCTGCCATTGCGTTCATAGCACCATTTTTTGTTCCTGTTAAAAAAGAATCGGAATTGCTCTCATTCAAACTTTTTGAAACGTCACCTGGCAATTGACTCTCCGATACAATTAGCATGTCGGCATCACCTTCACATAAGTACATGTTCAAAACTATTTTATATCCACCAGCATCCACCGATTGTTTTTCCACTTTGGGTTTGGTTGGAAAAGCGGCTTCGAAACCTGATTTTGAATATTTTACAACTTCTTGTGAACTGGCTATTGTTGTCACGATTAAGGCAACTAACAAATAAATGGATTTTTTCATTTTTTTTATTTACAAATTGGGGCTAAATATACTATTTTTACGCTAATAAATTTTTTTTTATATGGATAAAATTAACTGGCAAACAGTAAGAGATTTTGAAGATATTACCTATAAGAAATGCAACGGTGTAGCCCGAATAGCATTCAATCGCCCAGATGTAAGAAATGCTTTTCGTCCCAAAACTACTTCCGAATTGCTTCAAGCTTTTCATGATGCTCATGAAGACACTTCAATTGGAGTAGTTTTGTTGTCTGCTGAAGGTCCTTCTACTAAAGATGGTATTTGGTCATTTTGCAGTGGTGGTGATCAAAAAGCCCGTGGTCATCAAGGCTATGTTGGTGAAGACGGATACCATCGCTTAAATATTCTCGAAGTGCAGCGCATGATTCGTTTTATGCCAAAAGCGGTCATTTGTGTAGTTCCAGGTTGGGCTGTTGGCGGCGGACATAGCCTTCATGTTGTATGTGATCTTACATTAGCTAGTAAAGAACATGCCATTTTCAAACAAACCGATGCCGATGTTACAAGTTTTGATGGTGGTTACGGATCGGCTTATTTGGCTAAAATGGTTGGACAAAAAAAAGCGCGTGAAATATTCTTTTTAGGGCGCAATTACTCCGCACAAGAAGCCTACGAAATGGGAATGGTCAACGCGGTAATTCCACATGATGAACTAGAAAACACAGCCTACGATTGGGCACAAGAAATATTAGGAAAGTCGCCAACATCAATCAAAATGCTCAAATTTGCAATGAATTTGACAGACGACGGAATGGTCGGACAACAAGTTTTTGCAGGAGAAGCTACTCGATTAGCCTACATGACCGATGAAGCGATTGAAGGAAGAAACGCTTTCCTTGAGAAAAGAAAACCCAATTTCGAGAAAAAATACATTCCTTAAAATATGGAAAATTTTACAAACGAAACTATAGATACCACTCAACTTCCGCGATTTGAAGAAGTTCATCTGTCGTCATTGCATCCAAGATACAAAAAAGTGGTATTATTGAATGCGTTGGTTGTTAGCTTGGTTTTAGCAGTTGCTTTTGGCTTTATTTCTTTTGCTAAGAATGATGAATTAACTACCACAAGTTGGTTGGTGATAGGAGTAATTTTGGCTCTAATAGTTTTTTTAGTTGTGTTTTTTTCATTGCTTGCTTTTAAAAAGAAAGGTTTTGCTTTTCGAAACCATGACGTGATTTATAGAAGCGGAATTATCGCTACCAATACCATGGTAATTCCTTACAACAGAGTGCAACACGTTGCTTTGCATGAAGGTTTGGTTTCGCGTTATTTCGGATTAGCAAAAGTTGAAATTTTTACCGCTGGCGGAAGTTCAAGCGATATAGAAATACCCGGAATAGACAAAGAAGAAGCCGAAAACATTAAACAATTGTTGATGGGTAAAATTCAAAAGCAATTGTAATGGAAAACAACTTTAATCAGCCACAACGACAATCAACTATAGGAATTTTAGTGATGTTTGTCGATTCGCTTCAAAAAGTAGCAAGGGCTTTTTTACCTTTGTTGTTGGTCTTCTTTTTTAAATCAGAAAACCTAAGTAAATGGCTGGTTTTACTTGGCATTATTGCCTTATTTGTCATTGTTGCAATTGTCGCTTACCTAAAATTCATCAATTTCACTTTTTTTATCGATGATGAAAATGACGAATTCATCATTCAAGACGGCATCATCAATAAAACAAAAACGACGATTCAACTCGATAAAATCCAACAAGTAAACATTAGTCAATCATTGATACAACGACTTATCGGTGTTTATGCCTTGGATGTTGATACTGCAGGAAGTGATAATAAAGAAGGTAATATCAAAGCAATATCACACGAATTAGCATTGGCTCTGAAAGCTAAACTTCTTGAAAACAAAGCTTATAACAAAATTACTGAAGCAATTGTATCGCATGCAACAGAGCGAGAAGTTCAACAAACGGAACCTTTTTTAAGAATCCATTTTTTGAGTTTAATTAAAGTCGGAATTACGTCTAATTATGTCAAAACTATTGGATTACTTTTGACATTCTTCTTTACCATCATGGAGAACCTTGAAAATATTGGTAAAGATGATGTGATTGATGATAAAGTAGAACAATTCATGACTCAAAATGCAGTTTGGTACTTTTTTCTAATCATCATAATTGGCTTATTTACAGTTGTTTTCATTATTAATATAGTGCGAACCATCGTCAAGTATTTTAACTATACAATCACCAAGCAAAAAGGGTCTTTATTGCTTTCATTCGGACTAATTAGTACCAAAAGCACTATCGTAAAACCCGAAAAAGTGCAAGTGATTTCCGTTTCTCGAAATTATTTTCAGAAAAAGTTAAATGTACTCGAAGTCAGAATCAAACAAGCGGTACGAGACGAAAAACAACATCATAAATCACAAATTGAAGTGCCAGGTTGTAATGAAAATGAGAAAAATGAAATTATGCAACTTATTTTCAATGAATTGCCACAAAAAGGACTGATGCTAAAACCCAATTTTCGTAAACTTGGATTCTCGATTTTCTTAGTAATTGTGTTACCTTTAACTGGTTTTTTTATGTTGGGAAATTACGCTCAACCAAAATTGTTGAATTATTACAGTTTTGCCTTGGTTTACGCATTGTTCTTTTTGGTAATTTTGTCCTTCGGGTTCCGAAACTATCGTTTGTTTGTAAATGAAAAACACATCATCAAACAAAGTGGCGCTTGGGATATTGAAAATGAAATTATCGAAATTGGTAAAATTCAAGCTTTGTCAACCTCGCAGCTATTTTGGCATAAAAACTTAAACATAGGTTCGTTAACTTTGCATACAGCAGGAGGAAATGTAACATTCCATTTGGGTAATTACAACAAAATAAAAGATTACATTAACTTGTGGTTGTACCAAATCGAAGCTTCAAACAAAAACTGGATGTAAATTGTATATTGTAAATTTAAAATAATTAATAATCATGAAACATTGGATAGAAGCCGCTCGAATCAGAACTTTGCCACTCTCAGTGTCTGGAATATTAGTTGGTAGTTTTTACGCAATGTCGCAGGCTTATTTTAATTGGAAAATTGTAATTTTTGCACTCACTACAACCTTAGGATTACAAATTCTTTCCAACTTTGCTAATGATTATGGCGATGGTGTAAAAGGAACTGATAATGAAGATAGAGTAGGACCAAAACGTGCCATTCAAAGCGGTAGCATTACGCCTCAAGCAATGAAAGTAGCCATGTTTTTTATGACAATTTTAACGCTATTGTCGGCTTTATTACTCATTTATTTTTCATTTAAAGGAAAGTATTTATGGTATTCCATTTTGTTTTTTGTTTTAGGATTGTTTGCCATTTCATCAGCAATTCGCTACACTGTTGGTAAAAATCCTTATGGATACAGAGGTTATGGTGATATTTTTGTGTTTCTTTTCTTCGGATTAGTCAGTACATTTGGTATTTATTTTATGTTTTCCAAAACCATCGATTGGTTTTTGCTACTTCCAGCCACAGCAATTGGATTTTTAAGTGTTGGTGTATTGAATTTAAACAATATGCGCGATGAAGAATCAGACAAAAAAGTAGGTAAAAACACTTTGGTTGTTCAAATGGGCGGAGCTTGGGCCAAAAAATACCATTTCTTTCTAGTTATTTCAGCAATGGTTTTGGTGCTTTTGTTTGCTTTTCTTAACAAATTCAATTTTGACCAATACATTTTTGTCGCAGCTTATTTTCCTATGATTAGTCATTTGATTACGGTGTACAAAAACAAAAATCCTCGCTTTCTTGATCCCGAATTAAAAAAATTAGCCATCAGTACTTTTTTACTTTCAGTACTGTTATCGCTGGCTTTAATCTTTTTTGTATCGGATTTAATCATTTATTATACGAGTAAATTTTTCGGAACTTATTAATTGCAACTATATGAAAATTACATTTTACGGTCACGCTTGTCTCGGAATCGAAGTTAGTGGTAAAAACATCATTGTTGATCCATTCATTACAGGTAATCCGAAAGCGGCGCACATCGATGTGAATAGTTTAAAAGCCGATTATATTCTCCTTACGCACGCTCACCAAGATCATACGCTTGATGTAGAAGCTATTGCTAGCCGAACAGGAGCTGTTGTAGTTTCCAACTACGAAATCGCCTCGTATTACGGTGCAAAAGGCTTTAACTACCATCCCATGAACCACGGCGGAAGCTGGCAATTCGATTTTGGCAAACTCAAATACGTAATCGCATTGCATACGAGTTCCTTTCCCGACGGAAGTTATGGCGGTCAACCAGGCGGATTTGTGATTGAAGGCGAACATAAAAACATTTACATTGCGGGCGACACAGCGTTGACAATGGACATGAAACTTCTTCCGATGCGCACCAAACTCGATTTGGCGGTTTTGCCTGTAGGAAATAATTTTACTATGGATGTTGACGACGCTATCATCGCCTCTGATTTTGTCGATTGCGACAAAGTGTTAGGTTATCATTTTGACACATTTGGTTACATCGAAATCAACCACAACGAAGCCAAGAAAAAGTTTTTTGATGCCGGAAAAGACTTAATGCTACTCGAAATTGGTGAAAGTATTGTTCTCTAATTTCTGAAGCTTTTTCCAGCTATTCGTTCCAAGCTTTTGGTTGTCAATCTATTTTTGAACACTTTTCCAAAGCTTCCGTTGGTCGCTCTGCAAAAGTGGCAAAAATTAGTTTTCCATCGCAAAAGGCTTTCCACTACTATCTGGGCTAGGGTAAATACGCTCTTTAGCAATCGATCTTAAAATTGGCACTTAAATTGTTATTACCACAAAAAAAATAGAAATGAAATTACTCAAAGCAGCACTATATTTACTTCCATTTGTATTGTTTTCGCAGTCTAAAGATGGATTTTGGGATTATATGAGAAGTACTGATCAAACCATTACGCTCAAAACCAAAGAAAAAAAAATCATCAAATCGGAAAGTTTTCCTGTAGGAACAACCGAAGTTGTTTTCAGAATTACAGTCTTAGATGATAACCAACAAGTATCGAGCAGCTTAGTTTCGTTATTGAAAAACATTCCAGATCCAACCGGAATCAGTCAAGGTTCTGCTGGCGCAATTTATATGCTTTCTACTATTGTCGGAAAAGACAAATGCAAATTCAAAATTTTTACATCGCTCGAAGATGCTGAAATCTATCGAAAAGAAGGTAAGGCAATTGGAGCTATTTACACTCAAGACACTCCTGTAGACAAAGAAGTTAAGTTGTTAAAAGGTTTTGCTTCGCAAACGACCAATTTATGGTTTGTTTTTGAAAGCGACAATTGGTTGTTGAAAGAAAAAATTGCATTAGAAGTTGTACCTTGGGTAGATTACAAGGTAAGTAGAGGCTGGAATGCTACCACAAAAAGTAAAATAGTAACACAATTAAAACAAGCTCAAGTATACAAAGAAGTAGAAAATAAACAAGAATTCGTTGGCACCGTGCTTGAAATGATAATAGAAAAGTATTCCTATAAAGAGTATTCCGAATTACTTCAAGACGAAAAATACCAACAAATGAGTGTCTTCACTGAAAAGAGTCTTTCTAAAATTGGAGAAAAAAATGTCCTAGCAAACCTAATCAGAAAAAAATCAAAGCAACTTTTCGACTCTGGCAAAAAACAAGAAGCGATTACTATTTTAATTAAAGAATTAGTTGATAAAAATACAGCTAACACTCAGGATTTCAATAAAATTGGAAAATATTTTTTAATTACAAATCAATATAATGAAGCGGAAAGATACATTCAAAAAGGTATTGAGTTGGATCCTGTAGAGCTTGGTTTAAAATTGAATTTAGCTCACGTGTACTTGTTTAAAAAAGAACTCTCTAAAGCAAAAGACATTCACAAAACCTATAAAAATCAAAACATAAATGCTACAACAACTTGGAAATATCAAACACAAGCCGATTTTGTAGAGTTTGAAAAAGAAGGTGTCACTTCGAAAGATTTTAAGAAAATTCTAAAAATGCTCGAGTAGTGGTTTTATGAAAGCAACTTATCATAAATATTTACTCCAATTCAAACGTCCGTCAGGTACATCAAGAGGTGTTATGACGGCAAAAGAAACCTGGTTTATTGTGTTAGAAAATGAAGAAAAAAAAGGAATAGGAGAGTGTGGTATTTTGCGAGGTTTAAGCATAGATGATCGCCCAGATTATGAAGATAAGTTGCGATGGACTTGCGATAATATTAATTTAGATAAAGATGTTTTGTGGAATGAATTAATCGAATTTCCTTCCATTCAATTTGGTGTTGAAATGGCTCTTTTGTCTTTAGAAAGCGAAAACCCTTTTCTGTTGTATCCTTCAGCATTTACTAACAGTGAAAAATCAATTGCAATCAATGGTTTAGTTTGGATGGGCGATAAGGAGTTTATGAAGCAACAAATTGAAAGCAAGCTATCAGAAGGTTTTGACTGTGTGAAACTCAAAATTGGAGCTATAGATTTTCAAAATGAACTCGATTTATTGCAGTTTATTCGTCAAAATTTCAGCAGCAATAGTGTGGAAATTCGAGTAGACGCAAATGGAGCTTTTACTGAAAATGAAGCTTTATATAAATTGAATCAATTATCTGGTTATGAATTACATAGTATAGAACAACCTATTGCTAAAAATTGCACTGACACAATGTCAGAGTTGTGTAAAATTACCCCAATTCCAATTGCATTAGACGAAGAATTGATAGGCATCTTTACATTAAAAGGAAAAGAAGAATTATTGGAAAAAGTTCGTCCTCAATACATCATTTTAAAACCAAGTTTGATTGGTGGTGTAAAAGGAACTTTGCAATGGATTGAATTGGCAAATAAGTTAGGTATTGGTTGGTGGATTACGTCGGCTTTAGAAAGTAACATCGGATTGAATGCAATTGCACAATTTACTTTTACACTCAATAATCCAATGCATCAAGGACTTGGAACAGGCAGTTTGTACACTAACAATTTTGATTCTCCTTTACAAGTAATTCAAGGAAAACTGTGGTACAAAAAATCAGTTAATTGGGTGATTCCTGATTTTTTTTTAATTAAACTCTAAGAACGCAACGAAATCCTCTTGCAGCATAATACGATTGCGCTCCATTGTGGTAAATAAATGTTGTATTGTAGCGAAAATCTCCAAAAAGAGCTCCATCCAATTTTCTAATTTCGGTAGGCGTTTTTATCCAACTTGACGTTTTATTGTCAAAATTTCCTAATTTTTGCAAGTCGCGGTATTCTGTTTCAGTTAGAATTTCTATTCCCATCTCATCAGCCATATCCACCGCACTGTTTTTCGGTTTGTGTTCTTTTCTCGCATCTAAAGCTTCACGATCGTAACAAAAACTTCGTCTGCCAATTGGACTTTCAATTGCACAATCAAAGAAGATGAATTCATTTGTTTTTTCGTCATAACCCACTACATCAGGTTCGCCACCTGTTTTTTCCATTTCATAGAGCGACCATAATTTATTAGGATTGGCTTCTAATTTAGTTTGAACATGACTCCAATCAATACTAAGGTGTCGATTACTGTTCTTTTCGAATCGAGCTTTAAGAACTTCTAATAGTTCTACAGAAATATTTTCGGGTAAAGTTTTCATCTTTTTGGTACTTTATTTTCAAATTAATTGGTCATAAATAGCATCTACAATTTAATGAATTTTGCTTATAGCTTTTTTAAGAACTTCAATGTTTATGTCTTTTAAGGTCTTGAATTTGATGCAGTAACCCGTAATATTCGCTTTGCCTATTTTTTCACCGAATGTTTTGGCTAAGTAGGTTTTATCTTCTAAACCAAATATATAAACTGAAATTCCACTTTTGTTAGCACTCATTCCTACTCGATAAAACACTCTTGTTTTTCCGTCAGCATAGTTGATAGTACACTTGTCGTATCCGATATTAGGGTTGGAAACTGTTTTATTGTCCTCGTTTTTTCCATCTAAAAACCATAATTTACAATCGGGCATTGATTGAAGGAAAACGTTGTGTAATGCCAACATTTCATTTCTTTTCGCTTCAGGTTGACTTGAAATGTAAGTTTCGATTTGGTTTTGCACGCTCATATAAAAATTTGATCTGTTTTTGGTTCAAGTATCTAAGGAGAAACTTGTAGTTGTTAGTGAAAGTTTAGATATATAAAATAGAATTTATAATACTCACTCCATAACAAATTTACGAGATTTCAATTAAAACTTACAGATTTCAATCACTAAATTATTCTTTATGAAAAGGATATTTAAAGTCTTAATGCCAGTAATTAATACAATTTGGTTTGTGTTAGCGTTGTTGTTTAGACTTGACCTCTTCTTGGAAATTCAGGTTTCCATGGTTTTAGGTGTATCGTTTTTTGAAAATATAAATGAGTTTTGCCCGATTTTAATTTTGCATTTACTTGAAAAGTCAAAGGACCTAAATGTACAGTATCAATAGCTATTTGGAAGTTTCCGTTGAGTGATTTTTCTTCGGATGTCAGATGAACTAAATAATCATTATTAGTGTTTTTCACTATTTCATAACTTGCATTAATATTCTTTTGCAGAAGAGGAATGTAAATTTTGTTATCCCAATTGCTGATATTTATTTCTTGTTCAACTTTTAAATATTCGTTTACTTTAGTTGGGTAAATTTGTACACCATCCAAGACTATTTTTTTAGCAATCCAAGTTCCTTCAATATTAATTTTATTTGATTTATAGAATGCTAAAAAAGCTAAGCAACCAATTAAGGTGATGATAATTAATAATTTAACTTTACTCACTCTCATTTTTAAAAATTAGCTTTAAATCGTATTCTAAGGGTATTATCCAAACAAACCTACGAATTTTCTTTGAAAGATATGATTATTGTATCAGCTTGCTTTAAGAGCATAAATAGTGAGTAAATCCAGTAATAACGATACATCTTGGTTGATGGTAGTTTATTTTATATCTCACAACTATTATTTTTATTTAAGTTCTGAAAGTATTAACTTTTTCTGTTTCAATGTATTCCTCATGGCCTTTTCTCTAATTTTAGGATCATTGCTGTTTATCAGGTCAAAATATTCAACAGGAACTACTTGCCAAGACAAACCATATTTGTCCTTACACCAACCACAATAGCTTTCCTGACCACCGTTTGCAGTTAGAGCGTTCCAATAATAATCTACCTCTGCTTGGTCTTTGCAATTAATAACAAACGAAACAGATTCATTAAATTTAAAGTACGGACCAGCAGCTAAAATGTTAAATTCTATATCACCAATTTCCATGACAGCAGTTTCAAAACTATCTTGACCGCCTTGTTCTTTTGCTTCTGGTGGATTTTCATATTTGTGGTATTCTTTCATTTTACCGTCTTTGAAAATAGAGAGGTAATAATCTACAACTGCTTTAGCATCTTTATCAACCCAAAGTGATGGCGTTATTTTTTGCTTAATCAAATCGTTTTTTTGGGCTAAATTTTGATTAGAATTTGTATCCGCTTTATTGTTATTCGGAACCTCATGTTTTGCTTTTGTACAACCTATTATAGTTGTCACTAGTAATAAGGTTAAAAATTTTGATTGATAGTTGTTCATTTGGTTATTTATTAATGTTGATGATAAATTTTCAATTCGTCTGTAGTCAACACTGACCATAACAAATCTACAAATTTTCATTGAAAGACAGAATTGTAATTACTTGATTAATTTTTTGTGAAAAAAATAGTAAAATCAAACTCAGTAATAGAATAAAACCTTGTCTGTGCAATGTTTTATTTCTTTTTAGGTTTCATAATCTTTCTAAGTAATTTAACCCAAATACTCCATTCACTTCTTTTTTTGGTAGTAGAGAAGTGGTTTTCTACTTTGTCAAAAGCATCTTCTATGTAGGCATCGTGCAACCAACGAATAGCAAAAAACCATTTTATTGTTGAAACTCCAGAAGTTTTCATATCTATTATGTGAGAGAGTTCCGTTTTATTTTGATTGATTTCTTGAATATTAAATTTATGAGTGCCATCAAAACCTTTTAAGTCAAATTTAAAAATAACAGATTCTTCTGGATTGTATTCAACAATATGGTATTTTATTGGGCCATGACCGCCTTTTGAGCCAATTTGCAAACCATTGTCCAATTTCATAGGAGACCATTTATTAGTTGCTAACATTAAGTCATTCTCAGAAGCTAATGTTTTGAATAATTTAACAATTTCTTCTTTTGGCTGATCAATTTCTCTTTTATGAATGTTTATTATTTTCATCGCTAATTATTTTAGAGGTTATCAAGAAGAAATTATTATCAATCCAACCTTTAGCAACGTTTATTTTTGCTTAAGTCACGTTTAAAAAGAACTTTATTATTATGCGCAATATAATCAACCGATAAAATCAAAAAGGGATGATTAGGAGAAAATCCTACGCTGCTACTTTTAAGAACTATTGTGTCGTTAACTTTCAGGCTATTCAACTTTTCAAAATCCTTAGGAATAAATTGCATCATGTATTCATCATCTTTGATCCTAACTATCATCCATTTTGGCCCTGATTTCGCATTTTTACGCTGAAATGTGAGCGAACTTACTACAGCTTCCATATCGCTAAGAGCTTTTATGTTCTCCTTTATTTTATCATAACTGGTATGCACTTTTTTACCTTCAGGCGAAGCTTCCCATTCTTTGTACTTTATACCATCAGGAGAAGCCTCCCATTTTTTTCTTTTATCCAAATTATCTTTCTTGTTTGCAACGGATAACGTCTTTGGAGATGACTTAGTTTCTTTTTTAGTTTCACAATTAACAAATAGTAGTCCGATTACCACAACCAGAGGTAAAATCAGAATGCAGATGGTTTTTTTTATGTTTTTCATTTCCTTTTGAATTAATACAGCAAAGCTAGTTTAATATTTTTGTCCCGACTGATTTGGATTGTAAATAAAAATGTAAATTTTGTAAATAAATCCTAAACCGTATTTACTAAAGTAATCCCTATGATTTAATAAATGCTTTAACTAAAAATGTTAATGACCAGTTAGTTTATCTGGATTTTTTTTGTTTTAAAAAGATTACTGTTTGAAAAATTAGTAAATTTATAGGAATGAATTAATGTTACTAAATTCATTAAAAAATTATAGTATATTTAATTGAACAAACTTTTTTTGAATTTTAGCAATATCATTTTTAAGGCTGAATCTTACCAACTATAAAATAACAGCTTAACGATAAAACAGCCTTCAGTTTGTTACTACTATAAAAAAACAGGAAAAAATAAACTACAAATTTTCTTTGAAAGACCGAATTGTAGTCACCAGATTATATTCCATGAAAAACAAAACAGCAAGCGCAAGCCCAGCAATTGCGTGAAACTGCGGTTAGCATTAGTGTTTTTTAAATAATTTTTTTATATTTGTGCCATCATGAAATTCTACGAAAAATATCCTCAATTAAAAGAAAAAGACTTTTTATCAAAAGTTCTTACTAAAACTGTATTTTCTACAATGTCGTTAGAGGATCAACAAGTTCCAAAATCTAAAATTGTAAAAATTGTAAAACTTGTATTAAAAGAAAAAGAATTAAAAGGAAACCAATTCTTCACTAATTAATTTAGTAAGTAATTCATAATTTCCTTTATCAGCTTCTTTCATGGCATTGATATAGAATTTTCTGCTTTCACCTTCTCTGTAATATAACTCAAGTGGTTGATATCCAAATTTCATAGCCACAATATTCATCAGAATTCTTCCAGTTCTTCCATTACCATTATTGAAAGGATGAATTTTGATGAATTCATAATGAGCGTATACAAGACAATCAATATGTTCTTCTCGATTTTTTGAAATAGAAATTTTGAAGTTTAAATTGTCAATAAATTGATACATTGCTTGTAAAACCAAAGTTGGTTTTGTAGGAATAAGTTGTCCAACAGTAACTTCACTTGTTCTCCATTTTCCTGCCCAGTCGTAAAGTTGTCCAAAAGCAATTTTGTGTATTTCGAGTATTAAAGTAGTTGAAAGTTCTAATTCAGTATCTAATTCAAAAACGTAAAGTTCAGCATTAGTAATTCCTTTGGCTTCAATTTCATTAATTTGGTTTTTATCTGTCAAACCAAGTAAATTGTCATCAGGAAAAGGAGTCCAGTTTGTTTGATTTTCGTTCATTTGTCAAAGATAACAATTTTTTCAGTTTCGCGAGCAAACATTAATGCTAACGTTTGCAGCTTGCCAGCAGTTGCCGCTGCTGTCACTGACCAAAACAAAACTACTGAATTAATTTGAAAGATAAAATTGTAGACACCAGATTATATTCCATGAAACACAAAATAGCAAGTGCAAGCCCAGCAATTGGTGCAAACCAAGGTTGTACACTGGTTTTCAATAAGTTGTTAGTTTTCTTTCCAACAGACAAAACTCCAGCATATTTTCCACGAAATGCTTGGTTTCTATCTTGGACAGTTTTTCCACGAAAGATTTTCCAGCATACAATCCACAGTAAATTTACCACGAGTGAGAAAGTAACAATTTGAAGATTTGGTTTGACCGAAAATTTTTCAACGCAATTCAATTCCACGTTAAATTTTTACACAACAGTTATTGATCTGATTAAAATTCGTCGAGCTGAAAAAGTAGAGTAGAAGTTAACCGAAATTTTTCTAAGGAAGATTTTTGCGCTCGCTAATCCAAACTAGTGTACAACGTTCCCATGCTTGCCGTCAGTTGCTGCTGCAATCACTGACCGAAACAAAACTACGAAATTTCTTTGAAAGACAGACTTGTAATCACCTGATTATGTTCCACGGAGACGGAAATAGCAAGCGCAAGCCCAGCAATTGGTGCAAACTGCGGTTAGCAACTGGATTAAATTTACATCTTTTTCATTTTCACAGGATTTTGCCTAGTATCAAAAACATGTGAGACAAAAATCATTTTATTAATTTCATCAACCCAATATATGATTTTATAACTTTTATATACTAAATATCTATATTCTTGAATTCGATCGTTAAGTAATTCTTCTTTCTGACCTATGAAAGGACTTTTTTCTAATTTTAGAGATTCATCAAGAATTCCATTTACTAACTTTCTAGCAACTCTTATTCCAGCTTTGTATTTATAATATTCAAAAATGTCTGCTAATTTATCCTCAGCAAATTGAGTCCAATAAACTTCTAACTCCATTTTGAGATTTCGCTTTTTAACTTTTTAGCTGAAGTAAATCGACCATTTTTAGAATCTTCAAGAGACTGTTCGATATCAGAATTAAACTTTTCCATACTCATTGGTTTCATTTCGCTTTCAATGAGTTCAGCTTTACGTTTATGTAATAACTTTTCAAGACCAATGATGATTTCTTCGTTTTGGAGTCTAACGAATTCTTGAATAAATGTTAATTTGCGAGTCTCAATATTCATATTCTAATTTTTAACAAATATAATAAAATTCAATTCAATCTTTCTTCAGCGAGAGAAAAAGGCGGTTTCAAGTTTCTAGCGCAATTTTTTGTTTGCTAAATTTACCGTTTTATTTCCCGCATTTTTGCACCAAATTTTGAAAGATTTGGTTTCAAAATTCGAGAATAAAACTACGTTATTTTTTTGAATATTGGTCATT
>JAEUTY010000026.1 GCA_016787805.1 Flavobacterium sp.
GCTATGATAACGAGTGTTGGGAGCAATGCTTTTCTCATCGTTTGTTGGGCTTAATTAGATAAATTATAATGATACTAATTAACAGTGTAAATAATGTACTAAGTAACGTTCTACTGATAATGCTTAGTATATAATCAAAGGCAAAAATTTCTAAAATAAATAAAGTAAAATGATGAATTACAACCGAAAGTAAAATAAACGAAAACCGCTCTGGCGATAACGAGTCGTTAATTTTAACGGTTTGGTATTCGTAACTCAATCCAAATGAAAATTTAAAAATGGAAGGGCGAAAATAGGCCAATATTAAACAAGAAGAGGCATGAACGCCACCTGAATTTAGAAATAAATCCATGATAATGCCCAGAAAGAAACTGGCCACTAACAATCCGTATTTATTACCATTTACAGGAAACAACATGATGAAAAGGATGTAAGGAAAAGGGGTAACAAACCCAAACAAATTCATGTTGTTGAAAATAGTGATTTGTGCCGCTAAAAGCAGTATAAATCGAAGCGAATTATAGATCACCGCACTATTCATTTCCTTCGGTTGTGGTTTTTTCTAGTTTTTTTATTTCAGGAGTGTCTTTGTTACGAATAATGTACACATAACCCAAACTGGTCATGTCATTGAACAATCGAATATCCAATGTGTAAAAGTTGGTTTCATCAGAAATATATACTTTCTCAATAGCACCAATGTTAATGTTTTCGGGGAATATTTCAGATTGTCCGCCCGTTACTACAGTATCACCTTTACGCACTTGCGCCAATCTTGGTACATCAATCAATTGCACGTAACCCGTGTTTTTTCCGTCCCACGAAAGTGAACCAAAATGACCTGATTTCTTTATTTTAGCGTTGAATTTAAGTTTATTGGTGTTCAAAATACTTAAAACAGTTGAGTAGTTTTTAGAAGTGTTTTCAATTACACCTACTATTCCTAAGCTATTAATTACGCCCATATCACGTTTTACACCATCTTTTGCTCCTGAGTTTAAGGTCAAATAGTTTTCGTATACGCTATATGAATTTTTAATCACTTTCGATTCAATAATGTCAAACTTTTTGATGCCAAAAATGCTATCAATTTCTTGAATTTTAGTGCTGTCTTTTTGGTTAAAGAGCAGGCTTTTTAGGCGAGCATTTTCCTTAGCTAATTCTTCGTTTTGGATTTTAAGATTGAAATATTCCTCAACATTGTTCATCTTTTCATAAACGCCACCTGAGAGAAAATTGGCCGAACTTATTATTTTGCTTTTGTGGTACGAATGCGACTGAATAGTCAATGAAATGGCAATTCCTATAAGCAGCAAAAACAGCATACGATAGCTGTTTTTAAATATAAAATTAAATATTTGCTGCATTTTCTTTAGTGTTCAGTGTCAGTAATCAGTAAACATTTTTTCCGAAAGGAAATCTTTTCTAACTCTTATTTGATAAGAATACTTCTAAACTTGGAAATGTTTTTCAACGCAATTCCGGTTCCTCTTACTACTGCTTTCAACGGATCTTCAGCAATGTAAACTGGTAAATCTGTTTTTTGTGAAATACGTTTGTCCAAACCTCTTAACATTGATCCACCACCAGCAAGGTAAATTCCAGTGTTGTAAATATCAGCGGCTAATTCAGGCGGAGTTTGCGACAACGTTTCCATAATAGCATCTTCGATACGTTGAATAGATTTATCCAAGGCTTTTGCGATTTCTCTAAAAGAAACTTCAACTTGTTTAGGTTTACCTGTAAGTAAATCTCTACCCTGAACCGACATATCATCTGGTGGAGTATCTAAACCATCAGTGGCGGCTCCTACTTGAATTTTAATTTTCTCAGCTGTAGTTTCACCTACAAATAAATTGTGTTGCGTTCTCATGTAGTAAATGATGTCGTTCGTGAAAACATCACCCGCAATTTTTACGGATTTATCACACACAATTCCACCCAAAGCGATTACGGCAATTTCAGTTGTTCCACCACCGATATCCACAATCATGTTTCCTTTCGGTTGCATGATGTCAATTCCGATACCGATTGCAGCAGCCATTGGTTCGTGAATCAAATACACTTCTTTACCGTTAACACGTTCACACGATTCTTTTACAGCGCGCATTTCCACTTCAGTAATTCCAGACGGAATACAAACCACCATGCGTAGAGCAGGAGTGAACATTCTTTTCTTTAAAGCTGGAATACTTTTGATGAACATGCTAATCATTTTCTCAGAGGCATCGAAATCGGCAATTACACCGTCTTTTAGTGGTCGTATGGTTTTGATGTTTTCATGGGTTTTACCTTGCATCATGTTGGCTTCTTTTCCAACAGCAATAATTTTTCCAGTAATTCTATCTCTTGCGACGATAGATGGACTATCAATCACAACTTTGTCATTGTGAATGATCAGCGTATTCGCGGTTCCAAGGTCAATAGCGATGTCCTCAGTCATGAAATCAAAAAATCCCATAGTTAATAAAAGGGTGTTAACGTGTTATATAAATATTTTGCACACAAAAATAATAAAATTAATGTTTAAAATGACGTATTCCTGTAAATACCATTGCAACTTTATTTTCATTGCAATAATTGATGCTCAATTCGTCTTTTATCGAGCCTCCAGGTTGGATTACAGCTGTTATTCCCGCCTCATGTGCAATTGCTACACAATCTGGAAAAGGGAAGAAAGCATCGCTGGCCATTACGGCTCCTTTTAAATCAAATCCAAACGAATTGGCCTTTTCAATAGCTTGTTTTAAAGCATCCACTCTCGATGTTTGTCCGGTTCCCGAAGCAATCAAAGTGTTGTTTTTGGCTAAAACAATAGTATTGGATTTAGTGTTTTTACAGATTTTAGAAGCAAAAATCAAATCGTCAATTTCTTGTTCGTTTGGAGCTGTATTGGTAACGGTTTTTAGGCCTTCTTTATTATCAGTAATGTTGTTTCTGTCTTGTACTAAAACTCCATTTAAGCAAGTTCTTACTTGGCGTTCAGGTAAAGGTACATCATTTATAGTCAATACAATGCGATTCTTCTTTTCTTGTAAAATAATTAACGCTTCTTCGTCAAAACTAGGAGCGATGACTACTTCGCAAAATAATGCGTTGATTTCTGAAGCAGTTGCCGTATCTATTTTGCCATTAGCAATCAAAACGCCACCAAATGCCGATGTTGGATCACCAGCTAATGCTGCGAGGTAAGCTTCTTTCATAGTGTTGCGAGTAGCTAAACCACAAGCATTGTTGTGTTTTAAGATGGCAAAAGTGGGTGCATCGTTTTTGAATTCTAAAATCAAATTTACGGCTGCATCTACATCTAATAGATTGTTGTATGATAATTCTTTTCCATGTAATTTGGTAAACATTGCGTCAAAATCGCCAAAGAAAAATCCTTTTTGGTGCGGATTTTCGCCGTAACGTAATACCTGACCGTTGGCAATACTCGCTTTGAAATAGGTGTCTTCTGTATTGAAATAATTAAAGATAGCCGAATCATAATGCGAAGAAACGTGAAAAGCTCTTGTCGCTAAATTTTTTCGCTGTTCAAGAGTGGTTGCTCCGTTGCCTGAAATTATCATTTCTAAAAACAACTCATATTCTTCTACCGATGGAACAATTACAGTGTCTTTAAAATTTTTAGCTGCTGCACGAATTAACGAAATGCCACCAATATCAATTTTCTCGATGATATCAGCTTCGCTTGCGCCTGATGCAACCGTTTTTTCAAACGGATATAAATCCACAATGACCAAGTCAATTTGTGGAATGTCAAATTCGGTCATTTGTGCCACATCCGTTGGGTTGTCTTGACGGTTCAAAATGCCGCCAAAAATTTTTGGATGTAAGGTTTTTACTCTTCCTCCTAAAATAGAAGGATAGGAAGTTATGTCTTCAACGGCAACTACTGGAATTCCTAGGTTTTTGATGAATTCTTCCGTTCCGCCTGTTGAATAAATAATTGCGTTTTGTTTGTGAAGTTGTCTCACAATAGGTTCTAATCCGGTTTTGTCAAACACCGAAATTAGGGCCGATTGAATGGTTTTTGTTGTGCTCATTTTTGTTGTTGTGTTGTTGCTTTTTGTGTAGTTATTTAAAGCACGCAAAAGTAGTTTTTTTATTCCGAATTTATTTCAGAATCTTGTAGAATTTATTTTCAGTTTTACAGTTTTTTTTCTTTTGGAAAGCAATGCACTTTAAAACAGAAATGTCGTTAATTTTTGTAACAATTTGACGGTATTCAACACTAATGTTTTAACTTTGAATTTATGGTAGTTTATCTTCGATTAATAAAAGAAAGTTTTGGTTTTGCAATGAATGCGTTGCGGAACAATAAGTTGCGAACCTTACTTTCGTTGCTCGGAGTTACCATTGGGATTTTTTCGATAATTGCTGTACTTGCGGCTGTTGATTCATTGGATCGAAAAATCAAAAGCGAATTGAGTGTTTTAGATAAAAACACCATTTATTTAACCAAATTTTCCTTTGGTCCTTCTGAAATTCCGCGTTGGAAACGAGACCAATTTCCAGATGTTACTTATGAAGAATATGAGTACTTAAAATCATCATTGCCAGAAGCAAAAGAATTGGCTTTTCAATTGTTTGTAGCTAGAGAAAACATTAAGTACAATGAAAAGACAGTAAGTAGCATCAATGTTGTACCTGTGTCCTACGAGTTTATTGATATTCAAGGATTGGAATTTTCTAGTGGTCGTTTTTACAATGAAACCGAAGCTTACTCAGGTTCTGCAGTTGCGGTTATTGGAGATGAAATTGCGAATAGTTTATTTGAAGATGCTGACCCAATTGGAAAAGAAGTGCGATTGTATGGCCAAAGATTTCACGTCATTGGTGTGTTAAAAAAGCAAGGTGAAGGCATGTTTGGCGATAGTAATGATACTTCTGTTTTTATACCTGTAAATTACATGCGTAAACGTTTTGGAGATAACAATGAAACCATGACGCCAGTAATAGTGATTAAACCACAGAAAGAAATTGATATGGACGCTTTTCAAATGGATATTTCTCAAAAATTGAGAGGCATGCGTGGTATGAAAACGGGAGAAATTGATAATTTTTTCATCAATGTTTTGTCAGGATTTACCGATTTACTTGATGGAATCATTAGCCAAATGAACATCATGGGATGGATTATTGCTGGGTTTTCTCTTTTGGTAGGTGGTTTCGGAATAGCCAATATCATGTTTGTTTCTGTAAAAGAACGAACCAATTTAATAGGAATTCAGAAGTCACTAGGTGCAAAAAATAAATTCATTCTATTTCAATTTTTATTTGAATCGGTGATTTTGTGCGTGATTGGTGGAATCATCGGATTGCTTTTGGTATGGATAATCGCAATGGTTTTAACCAAAGCACTCGAATTTGAATTTGTACTCGGACTTGGAAACATAATCCTCGGAACCTCATTAGCTGCCGTAATTGGTTTGATTTCTGGAATTCTTCCTGCCATTTCAGCTTCAAAACTAGATCCTGTTGAAGCCATTCGAAGCGGAATGTAATTTGGTGTTTTTCTTTTTGAAGTTTTATTCAAAAACGACTGGTTTATCACTATTTGGTATTTTCACAATATGAAAAGGATGAATCACAATATCATAGCCAGCACCAATAGTTGTAGATTGTTTTGTCACATTGATGGTGTTTTCATTTTCAATAACGTTCGTGATGTTGATTGAATAACCTGTATCAGGTCGCATAGCATCTATCACTACCAAAAGTCTATAATCTGTAAAATTAACTGTTGTTTCTAGAAACGCGGGACTAGTTTGCGCATACATACCAGAATCACTTAAATCAGACATAAATTGATTCCAAGTTGATTGATTTGAGATTACGGTGTTTTGAGGGCCAACAGTCGCGTCAATACTAATATAACCTTTAGAGATTTGAATTGGCGTGATGTTTACTGGAGTAAAGGGTGTTTCTGTTTCATTGTCGTTGGAACAACCAAATAATAGTATGGCAATTACGCAAAAAAGTACTGATTTCATAAATTTCTATTTTTTTAGTTTAGATGTAAAAACAGAAAAGGGTTGCGTTAAAAATAAAAAAAACACAAAGTACTATGCTTTGTGTTTTAGTTTTTTGAAGGGTAAAAATTACCTAATATCTTGATTCAAAATCAAATCCAAGTACAAGTTGATTTTGTCTTTCAATTCTTTTCGGTGAGCGATAAAATCCAAGAAACCATGTTCTAAAACAAATTCTGCGGTTTGAAATCCTTCTGGCAAATCTTTTCCAGTCGTGTCACGTACAAC
The DNA here is from genome assembly GCA_016787805.1 of Flavobacterium sp. Lineage (GTDB taxonomy): Bacteria > Bacteroidota > Bacteroidia > Flavobacteriales > Flavobacteriaceae > Flavobacterium. The sequence goes on from JAEUTY010000026.1 coordinate 6,264, forward strand.
TCTCGGACCAGCAAAACCAATCAAAGCACCAGGTTCTGATATATTGATGTCGCCTAACATCGCATACGAAGCCGTTGTTCCGCCAGTTGTTGGATCAGTACACAATGAAATGTAAGGAATTTTTGCTTCTGCTAATTGCGCTAATTTGGCTGAAGTTTTGGCCAATTGCATCAACGAATACGCAGCTTCCATCATACGCGCTCCACCTGATTTTGAAATCATCACAAATGGAATGTTGTTTTTAATCGAATAGTCAATTCCGCGAGCAATTTTTTCTCCAACCACTGCTCCCATAGAACCGCCAATAAAAGCAAAATCCATACAACAAACCACTAAGTCTTTCCCTTTTGATTTACCAACTCCAGTTCGAACCGCGTCTTTTAGTTTGGTTTTGTCCATTACGTCTTTTAAACGCTCTGAATATTTTTTGGTATCCACAAATCCAAGAGGATCTTTAGACGTCATTTTGGCATCCAATTCTTTGAATTCGTTATTGTCAAACAAAATTTCGAAATATTCTGCGCTTCCAATTCGAACATGAAAATCGTCTTCTGGACTTACCCACAAATTACGAGCTAACTCGTCAGTATCAATAATTTTTCCTGTTGGAGATTTATACCATAATCCTTTTGGAACGTCTTTTTTTTCTTCAGTAGGTGTTTGAATTCCTTTTTCTTTTCTTTTAAACCAAGCCATAGTTTTAATGGATAATGGATAATTGACAATGGATAATTTGTAGTCATTTAATTATCAATTGTCAGTTATCAATTGTTAATTATAAAGTGTTTACATTGTTCAAGTCGGCAAATGCTTGTTCTAAACGTTTGTTGAATGTCATTTCGCCTTCGCGTATCCATTTTCTAGGATCGTAGTGTTTTTTGTTGGGTGAATCTGCACCATCTGGACTTCCGATTTGAGTACGCAAATAATCTATTTTAGAAGTCATATAATCACGAATTCCTTCGGTAAAAGCAAATTGTAAGTCGGTATCGATGTTCATTTTAATCACACCATATGAAATAGCTTCTCTGATTTCTTCTAAAGTTGAACCCGAACCACCATGGAAAACAAAATCTACAGGATTGTGACCTGTATTAAATTTATTTTGAACGTATTCTTGAGAGTTTTTCAAGATTTTTGGTGTCAATTTTACATTTCCGGGTTTGTAAACTCCGTGAACATTTCCAAAAGAAGCGGCGATAGTAAAACGCGGGCTCACTTTCATCAATTCTTCGTAGGCATACGATACTTCTTCAGGTTGTGTGTATAGTTTTGAACTATCAACATCCGAATTGTCAACGCCATCTTCTTCACCGCCTGTAATTCCTAATTCAATTTCTAATGTCATTCCCATTTTACTCATACGAGCCAAATACGATTTGCAAATCTCAATATTCTCATGAATTGGTTCTTCTGATAAATCAATCATGTGAGAAGAATACAATGGCTTTCCTGTTGCAGCAAAATGTTGTTCAGAAGCATCCAACAAACCATCAATCCAAGGCAATAAGTTTTTAGCACAATGGTCAGTATGTAAAATTACGGTTGCACCATAAGCTTCGGCCAAAGTATGTATGTGTTTAGCGCCAGCGATTCCACCTAAAATGGCTGCTTTTTGTCCGTCATTGGATAAACCTTTTCCAGCATTATACGCTGCTCCACCATTTGAAAACTGGATGATTACGGGTGCTTTTAATTTAGCAGCCGTTTCTAAAACACCGTTGATTGTGCTTGAACCAATAACATTTACAGCAGGAAGCGCAAATCCTTTTTCTTTTGCGTAGCTGAAAATTGCTTGTACTTCGTCTCCAGTAGCAACTCCAGGTTTTATATTGTGTGACATAGTGTTTTGTAGTTTATAGTTAAGTTCACAAAAATAATAATTAATAAAATTAGAACGGATAATTTATGCCAATATTTATAACTGATTTTGATAAATTAAGCTCTTTAAACCATTTTTCTTCCAAATTATTCGACGGGTTGTAAGTCTTAAATCCTAAGTCACAACGCACTACAAAAAGCTCAAAATCGTATCGCAATCCAAAGCCTGTTCCTAAAGCCGTTGAACCTAGTGATTTGAATCCTCTAAATTGGTATTCCTCATTTTCAACATTATCAAATACATTCCAAATATTACCAGCATCGGCAAACAATGCCCCGTTAAAACTTTTGAAAATATTAAATCGAAATTCGGCATTCAAACTCATTTTCATGTTGGCTTCGTTGAAATCGAGAATACCACCGCTACTTCCTGG
>JAEUTY010000028.1 GCA_016787805.1 Flavobacterium sp.
AGAAGGAGGAATAGAGAACAGTTGTGACCCGCTGATAATAGAAAACGTACAAACCATTGATTACCCATTGTATTTTACTCCTAATGGAGATGGTGTACATGAGACATGGAATATAGTTGGATTAGCAGGCCAACCCGATGCAAAAATTTATATATTTGACCGTCATGGCAAACTAATCAAACAAATCAGTTCAGCGGGAGCAGGTTGGGATGGAACCTACAACGGACAACAGATGCCATCTACCGATTACTGGTTCACGGTTGACTATAGAGAACAAGAGACGGTAAAACAATTTAAAGCCCATTTTTCTCTGAAAAGATAATAAGGTAAAAACAAAAAGCTTCCATTTTAGGAAGCTTTTTTGTTTTAAAAATGTGATTTATTTAGAATTATATGCTTCTAATGCCTCTTTTAAAATTTGAACTGACTTAACTAAATCTTCACGTTTTAAGACATAAGCAATTCTAACTTCATTTAAACCAACATTTGGAGTAGAATAAAACCCAGCAGCAGGAGCAACCATAACAGTTTCTCCATTATAATCATAAGATTCTAAAAGCCATTGAGCAAAATCATCAGCATTAGCGACAGGCAATTTTGCAATACAATAGAATGCACCTTTAGGAGTAGCTACGGTAACACCATCAATTTTGTTGAGCTCTTTGATTAGTACATCTCTACGATCTTTATATTCATCAATAACTTCATCAAAATAGGTTTGCGGTGTATCTAAAGCAGCCTCACTAGCAATTTGAGCAAAAGTAGGCGGACTTAAGCGAGCCTGTGCAAATTTCATAGCCGTCGACATTACTTCTTTATTTTTTGAAACAATACAACCAATTCTTGCGCCACACATACTGTAACGTTTCGAAACAGAATCAATCATTATGGCATAGTCTTCCAATCCTGGAACATTCATTACAGAGAAGTGCTTGTCATTTTCATCATAAACAAACTCTCGGTAAACTTCATCGGCAATCAAAAATAAATCATGTTTTTTAACTAATTCAGCTAATTGTAAAATCTCTGATTCAGAGTATAAATAACCTGTTGGATTTCCGGGATTACAAATTAATATCGCTTTTGTTTTAGGTGTAATTAATTTTTCAAAAGCTGAAATTGGCGGTAGTGCAAATCCTTCATCAATTGTAGATATTACAGGAACAACTTTTACTCCAGATGCAGTAGAAAAACCATTGTAATTGGCATAAAATGGTTCTGGAATAATGATTTCATCTCCAGCATCCATAGTACTCCCCATGGCAAAAAGTAAAGCTTCTGAACCTCCTGTAGTAATTATAATATCTGCTACGTCAATAGGTAAGCCATGATTTTTGTAATAAGCTGAAAGTTTAGTTCTGTAACTTTCAAAACCTGCAGAATGACTGTACTCAAGAACTTTGATGTCAAAATTCTTTACAGCATTTAACGCAACTTCGGGTGTTTTAATATCTGGTTGACCGATATTTAAATGGTACACTTTAATTCCTTTTTTCTTTGCTTTTTCAGCATAAGGAACCAATTTTCTTATTGGAGATTCAGGCATTTGCGCGCCTTTGTTTGATATTTTTGGCATAGGAAAAAAATTAGTTCTGCAAATTTGCAATTTTTATTTTGAATACACTTTTATTTTATTTCATAAATTGTTAAAATAAAATTTAGAGAAGTTTTTTTTGATAATTTTATAAAAAAAATAAACATGTTGAATCGAATTTTTACTCTTTTTCTATTCGTATGGGTTTCGTTTGCATGGACTCAAAATGGTTTTGAAATTAAAAGCAACAGAAAAAAAGTTACAATTCCTTTCAAATTGGTTAATAATTTGATAGTTGTTCCTGTTAATGTGAACGGAACAAATTTAAACTTTCTTTTGGATACAGGAGTTAGCGAAACACTTTTGTTTAGTTTAGACGAAACCGAGCAAGTAAAATTTGAAAATATAGAAAAAGTTCGTTTTACAGGTTTAGGCAATAAAGAACCTTTCGAAGGTTTAAAATCATCAAATAATAGTTTAAAAATAGAGGATTTTGTTGACTTAAATCACACATTATACATCGTTTTAGATCAAGATATTAATATCTCATCACAAGTTGGATTTCCTATTAATGGTATTTTAGGATATCATTTTTTTAAAAACAATCCTATCGAAATCAAGTACAAAAGAAATAAGATAATTGTTTATGATACAATTGCTAGAGTATCAAAAAAGATAAAAAAATCGTACAAAAAAATCCCAATCTCAATTGAAGAAAATAAACCCTATATTCAATCAAAAGTTTTTCTAAGTGATTATGAGTTAAATGCCAAGTTGCTTGTTGATACTGGCAATAGCGATGCTTTATGGTTGTTTCAAGAAAAAATGGGTACCATTCCAATTCCTGAAGATAATTTCGTCGATTTTTTAGGAAAAGGTTTTAGTGGAAACATCAACGGAAAAAGAGCTAGATTGACTTCATTTGTTATTGACGAATTTAAATTCAAAAAACCTCTTATATCTTTCCCAGATTCTTTGGCCACTTCAGGTATTTCCATGGTTGAAAATAGAATAGGTTCTGTTGGCTCCGAAATTATGAAACGTTTCAATGCAGTTTATGATTACAAAGACAAATCAATTTATTTGAATAAAAACGATAACTTTATTCTGCCTTTCAATTTTAATATGAGTGGTTTAGATGTGCAACATGAAGGAGTACAATGGGTTAAGGAAGCGTATGAAGATATGTCAACAGCTACTAGTTCTCAAGTGTCTTTTGAATCGGGTGATAATAAAGTAGTTAGAAATTTAAAATACAAATTCGAACTCAAACCTTCGTATTCGATCTTAAATATTAGAAAAGGTTCTCCTGCTGATTTAGCCGGACTCAAAGAAGGTGATGTAATAATCAAAATAAATTCTAATTTTGCTTATAACTACACACTCGAAGAAATTAAAGACATCCTAAAATCGGAAGAAGGAAAAACCATCACGCTCGAAGTAGAAAGGAAAGGCCTACCAATAAAAGTCAAATTTCAACTCAAAAGTATTATATAAAAAAAGCCCTGAATTTCAGGACTTCTATATTATTGCATCGGACTAGTTTTCTTTTTCTCTAACGGATTTACTTCTTTTGGCACAATGACTTCTCCTTTTATTTTCAAAGCAATTCGCCCTCCTTCATAATTAGCAGCATTACTTTCTACAGTAATCGTTTTTCTAATCGGCCCTGGATTCATATTGTATTTTACGTCAATTTTACCCGTTTTACCTGGCATAATTGGTTCAGTTGGTTTGGTCGGTACTGTACATCCGCAAGTTGATTGTACATTAGTAATGGTCAAAGGCGCATCCCCCGTATTTGTAAATTCAAAAGTACGCACTCCACTGTCACTTTCTTTTGAAACTGTTCCGTAATCAATAGTGTTGTCTTTTGCTTTAAACTCAATTTTCGCTTGAGAAAAACCAACAACACTCATCATAATAGCCGCAAAAAGTATAATTTTTTTCATTTCTTTTAAATTTGGTTAGCGTAAAAATAGCTACTTTAAATTAATACACAAAAATTTAATTCTTAATTTTTTATAAAAGTACTTATTACTTACTTTTGCAACGAGTATTACAAAAAACATACCATTTTTTTCTTGAAGCGAATGGCTTGGGCTGCATCAGTAATCCATGTTCCTGCTATCCGCACCGCATGGCGGTTTGCTGCTATCAGGGCTAGATGAAAAACTAAAGGTACTTTTGTAAACTTTATAAACCAAAATCAAATTCATAAATCGTATATCGTAAATCGTAAATCAAATGATTCCAGCACAATTCAACGCGAAAGAAGTAGAACAAAAATGGTACGACTACTGGATGAAAAACGACTATTTTTCATCTAAACCCGACCATAGAACGCCGTATACTATCGTAATTCCACCGCCAAATGTCACTGGAGTCTTGCACATGGGACACATGCTCAATAATACGATTCAAGACGTATTGATTCGTCGCGCACGATTAAAAGGTTTCAATGCTTGTTGGGTGCCCGGAACGGATCACGCTTCGATTGCAACTGAAGCGAAAGTAGTAGCCAAACTCAAAAGCGAAGGTATCAACAAAAATGATTTATCGCGCGAAGAATTCCTAAAACACGCTTGGGATTGGACCAACAAATACGGCGGAACTATTCTCGAACAACTCAAACAATTGGGTTGCTCTTGCGATTGGAATCGTACTAAGTTTACGATGGACGACGATATGTCGGCATCTGTGATTCATTCGTTTGTTGATTTATACAATAAAGGAATGATTTACCGAGGCTACCGAATGGTCAATTGGGATCCTGAAGCCAAAACCACACTGTCTGACGAAGAAGTGATTTTTGAAGAACGTCAAGGAAAACTGTATTTCCTAAAATATAAAATCGAAGGAACCGAAGATTATCTAACAGTAGCAACAACGCGCCCTGAAACGATTTTTGGAGACACCGCTGTTTGTATCAATCCAAATGACGAGCGTTTTGCTCATCTGAAAGGAAAAAAAGCCATTGTTCCAATATGCAATCGAGTTGTACCTATTATTCTCGATGAATATGTTGATGTTGAATTCGGAACAGGTTGCCTTAAAGTAACTCCAGCTCACGATGTAAATGATAAAACGTTGGGCGAAAAACACAACCTTGAAATCATCGATATTTTCAACGACGATGCTTCTTTGAATTCGTTTGGTTTGCATTACGAAGGGAAAGATCGTTTTGTCGTTCGTAAAGAAATCGAAGCTGAACTTGAACAAATTGGCGCTTTAGCAAAAACCGAAAACTACAATAACAATGTAGGAACTTCCGAAAGAACCAAAGCGGTAATCGAACCGCGCTTGTCGGATCAGTGGTTTTTAAAAATGGACGAATTGGTAAAACCTGCTATCAAAGCCGTTTTAGAAACAGAAGAAGTAAAGTTGTATCCTTCGCGTTTTAATAATACCTATCGTCATTGGCTCGAAAACATTCGCGATTGGAATATTTCGCGTCAATTGTGGTGGGGACAACAAATTCCGGCCTATTATTATGGTGATGGAAAAGAAGATTTTGTAGTTGCTGAAACCAAAGAAAAAGCACTCGAATTAGCCAAAATAAAAGCCAATAATCCTCAATTGACCACCGATAATCTTACCCAAGATGTTGATGCGCTCGATACTTGGTTCTCGTCATGGTTGTGGCCAATTGCCGTTTTTGGCGGAATATTAGATCCCGAAAACGAAGATTACAAATACTATTATCCAACCAACGATTTGGTTACGGGTCCCGATATTTTATTCTTTTGGGTAGCACGAATGATCATTGCGGGTTATGAATATGCTAATGAAAAACCATTTACCAACGTGTATTTAACAGGTTTGGTGCGTGATAAACAAGGACGTAAAATGTCAAAGTCTTTGGGTAATTCGCCTGAACCATTAGAATTGATTGAACGATTTGGTGCCGATGGTGTTCGCGTTGGATTGCTATTAAGTGCTTCGGCTGGAAATGATATTTTATTCGACGAAGAATTGTGCAACCAAGGTAAAGCCTTCAGCACCAAAATATGGAACGCTTTCAAACTCATCAAAGGTTGGGAAGTTGCCGATATTGCACAACCCGAATCGTCTAAAGTGGCTATCGAATGGTACGAAGCGAAATTGCAAAAAACGTTATTGGAAATTGAAGATAGCTTTGACAAATACCGCATTTCAGATGCTTTAATGTCGATTTACAAATTGGTTTGGGACGATTTTTGTTCGTGGTTCTTAGAAATGATAAAACCTGCTTACCAACAACCCATCGATAAAGTTACGTTTGATAAAGCTATTGAAATGTTGGAAAACAACCTCAAATTGTTGCATCCATTCATGCCGTTTTTAACTGAAGAAATTTGGCAACGAATTACAGATAGAACTCCAGAACAAGCTTTAATCATTGGTGAATGGCCAAAAGCAAAAGCATTTGATGAAAAATTAATTGCCGATTTTGATTTCGCAACTGAAGTAATCTCAGGAATCAGAACGATTCGTAAAGACAAAAACATTCCATTCAAAGATGCCATTGAATTAAAGGTAGTCAATGCCGAAAAAGCGGCTACTTATTTTGATAGCGTGATTAACAAACTAGGAAATATAACTGCACTGACTTACGTATCCAATAAGGTTGATGGTGCCTTGTCTTACCGTGTGAAATCCAACGAATATTTCATTCCAATTACTGGAAATATCGATGTTGAAGCTGAGATTGCTAAATTAACCGAAGAGTTGAATTATACACAAGGTTTCCTAAAATCGGTACAAGCCAAATTATCCAATGAAAAGTTTGTCGCAGGAGCACCTGAACAAGTTATCGCCAACGAGCGCAAAAAAGAAGCTGATGCTTTAGCCAAAATTGCTACTATAGAGCAAAGTTTGGCTGGTTTGAAGTAGTTTTACAATCAAATAATAATGGAAAATCCTGAGCTACAACTCAGGATTTTTTTATGATAGTTTTTGTCAATAATTTTATCAAAATAATCGTAGAGTAGTTACAAATTCAAATCTTCATTTCGTATTTTTGATGAAACTAAACACCGTTTATGAAAATCGTTATTTCGCCAGCTAAGTCGTTGAATTTTGAAAAAGAATTGCCTACGCAAAGGTTTTCTGAGCCACAGTTTTTAAAACAAGCGGAAACCATTCAAAAAACGCTAAAAAAGAAAAAACCAAAAGTGCTGATGCAATTGATGGATATTTCAGACAAGTTAGCTGAACTCAATTGGCAACGCAACCAAGATTGGCATGTTCCGTTTACAGTTGAAAATGCTCGGCCTGCGGTTTATGCTTTTGATGGTGATGTCTACACGGGTTTAGATGTTTATACAATGCCTGAAGCAAAATTAGACGTTTTACAAGATAAACTCCGCATTTTATCAGGATTGTATGGTTTGTTGCAACCGCTCGATTTGATGCAACCGTATCGCCTTGAAATGGGAACTTCAATTGCTATTGGCAAAAACAAAAATCTGTATGAGTTTTGGAAGAAAACAATTACCAAAACACTAAATAGTGAGTTGTCTAAAGGCGAACTTTTCATCAATTTGGCAAGTAACGAATACTTCAGTGCAGTTGATGTTAAAACGTTGAAAGTGCCAGTTATTACTCCAGAGTTCAAAGATTACAAAGACGGACAACTTAAAATGATTAGTTTTTTTGCCAAAAAGGCGAGAGGGTTAATGGTGCGTTACATCATCGACACAAATGCAGAAACTATTGACGACCTGAAAGGATTTAACTACGAAGGTTATGCTTTTGATGCCAATTTGAGCAGCGGAAATAAATTGATATTTACCCGTTAAACGTATAAATATTCTTGGTATTCACGAAGAGTTTCGCGAGTAGCTTTGCGTTGATCGCGTGAAAGTTCACGCATGGCTTCTACGCCTTTTTTGGCGCAACGTTTTACCTTAGATAATTTGGATGTAAATTCTATCAGCTTAGAAGCATCTTCAGGCTCGAGTTTGGATTTGAGTTCGTGCACAAAATCATTAAATTCTTTAACCACTCTTCGATTCTCATTATAATCGGTTTTCAACTCATCCAATAATTCATCAATTTCATTTGAAATGTCTTTACTAATGTCTTCGCTTTTTTTACAAAGATCAGCTATGATTTTTTTATCAGTTGTTGCAAAAAGGCCCATGGTTGAAAAGGTTTATGTTAGTAATTCATTCAAAATCAATCAAATATACTGAAATAGTTTTTTGGTTGTTTGCTTTTGTTTATAAGTTGTGATTTTGGTTGAAAAGTAAGATAGAGAAAATCTATACGAAAGCATTAATGTATTATTTTCCAGTTGATTAATGTTTTTTAATTAAACTAATAAAAGAATGTTTGATTTGACTCAATTCTATTTTTATAATAAAAAAAACTCCCAAATCATCGAGAGTTTTTAGTTTTGTTATTGTTTGATTATTTTAAAAGTTTGCTTCTGGTAATCTGAGTTGATACTTATCAAATAAAAACCCGATTGGAGTTGACTAATGTCAATTTCACTGTTGTTTTCTACTTTCCCATTTACTAGAAGTTTACCATTAATATCCGAAATTTCAAAAGTAGCATCAACCGACAATTCTGAACTAATAGTTACAAAACTACTTGTCGGATTAGGATAAACAGCAAAATTATTTTTCTCAAAATCACTTGTTGAAAGCGCATTTATTGTAGTCGTTACCGTATTGGTTTGAATAAACGGATTGTAATCGAAATAAATTTTGGCATCTGAACTGAATGAATCACCAACTACTACAGTGTTTTTAGGTTTAATTCTATAAGCAAAATAACCATGACTAGCAGGCTCGTTAGCCGAACTGAAAGCTAAATCAATGTTAGAATAAGTAACCGTCAATTCATTGCCATTTCTAATTTGAACATTGTAACTATGACTCGAACTCATAGGTTCAAAAGTAGTCCAATCTAATTTAGCATCCAAAGTTTCTTTCAAAACAACTGTAGTTGCATTAGCTGTTCCAGTGTTTTGAAAACGCGTTAGATAATGCAAATAACGGGATGCTTGAGGCAAAGTAATGGATGAACCTTCAAGAACCGTTTTGTCGTTGGGATCATACGAACTGAAAACGGGTTGTGACAGGGTAAAAGTATTGTTCGCAGGGACATTATCTCCTGCTATTGGGTTGCCGACCAAAGTAAAAGCTAAGGTATCGCCAGTATTCACTGTTGGTGGCGCAGCAACGGTAAATGTTAAGTTGATGGATTGATGTTGATACGGTAACAAGTTGCTGTAATTCCACGTTAAAGTATTGGCTGTTGATGTATTGATAGTTGGCGAAGCACTGTTGAACGTCATTTTGCCATTTTCATAAGTCAATACAACGGTTCCGTTTAAACTAGTAGTACCATAATTGGATAATCTTATGATATAACTCGTAGCAAATCCGGGACGTGCTTGACCAACAGGAATTAATGTTACTGATAAATCCGTATAATTTGTTGTGGCGCTAAGGCAGAAATTAGTGTTGTTGTAATCTATATTTTCTCCTGAGCTAACAACCGAGACCGAGCTCGGATTAGAAGTCAAATTGGCATTCAAATTTTCGTTTGCACTAGTGCTGTACGTTCCCGTGTTAGGAATTAATATTGAATAATTTCCAGAGCTATTAGTATAACTAGTGTACGAATAGGAACCGCTAGTTGTGGTAATTCTTCGGCCAGAATAATTTACACCTGTAACACAATTATCATTGTTGGCATTGAATTTTACATTACCACTTATTGCGTTGGGTAGTAATGAAGTTAATTTGGTTACAATATTGGCATTACTCGGGTTTGGGCAACCATTACAATTAGAGCTATCAAAAAAAGGAAATTGAATACCCGGATTGCAAAAATTAGTGTCGTTAGTAAAGTAAGACGTGTTATACACATAACCTAATGTTACATCTTCATTAGTTAAATAATGAACACCAGTAGTTTGAAAAGTGCCTGTACCTGAAGGGTTAGCAATAATAGCATTATCATCATTAATACTATATAAGTCTGGTTGGTTTGAAAAAATTGAGTAGGTATAATTAACTGCATCGCCTACATCAACAATATTATTACCATTTAAATCTTGATATATTCCCTCTTGAAATCCATAATCGACTGGAAAATATACTGATGTGGTATAATCATTTTCATAATAACTATCATCGTCAGATAAATCAGTGATTTCGGTATTGGAAGCGGTTGTGGCATGAACCATAGCTTGACTCGAATCAAAACAAAAAGCTTGTTTGAAACCATAAAAAGTTAAAGTGTCTTCTTCGCCTGGTGCCAAACTTGCAATTGAGATAGTAGGCGGAATTAAATTTGAGTAAATATCTATGGAACTACTTGGAACCGTATTAGTTACATAAATATTAGTTAAGGCTTCTTCTCCATAATTTTTAATATGAAATTGAAATTGAACTTGTCCATCAAAGAAGAACTCACCTGTCATAATAAGTCCAATAGCTGGATTTGCACTTGGTTTTTCAGCTGGTTTAGCCAAAGAAATGGCTGAAATAAATAAAAATAATAGTACTGTTTTTTTCATAGCAAATGAATTTTAATATTAATACTAACCCAAATGTAATGAAATTTGGATAGTAATGGTCTGAAAATCAAAAAAGAGTACTATTTTTTCTCGATTCTAAATTAGCTTTAAAAAGTAGGGTGGTGCAACCAATTCTTTAAAATAATCTTTCCATCTGGAGTAAGAATGCTTTCCGGATGAAATTGTACAGTGCACACATCATACGTTTGGTGACGAAGCGCCATAATTTGGTTGTTGGAGTCGATAGCTGTAACGATTAAACTTTCGGGCAAATCAGCGCGATTGACTACCCAAGAATGGTAACGTCCAACTTCGATGGTGTTGGGTAAATTGGCAAATAAACCTGAGTTTTCAAGTAGCGTAATTGGAGTAGCAACGCCATGAAAAACAGTTTCTAAATTGATTAAACTACCTCCAAACGCCTCGGCAATGGCTTGTTGACCTAAACAAACGCCTAGTATTGATTTGGTGGAAGCATATTCTTGAATGATGTTGAGTAAAATACCAGCATCTTTGGGTAAACCTGGTCCAGGAGAAAGTACGATTTTGTTGAAGGATTGCAAGTCGTTGAGCTCGATTTCGTCGTTGCGAAAAACAGTAACTTCGCAATTTAGTTCTTCGAGATAGTGGACTAAATTGTACGTAAAACTGTCGTAATTGTCGATTAGAGCTATTTGGGTCATGGTGCAAATATACTGCAATTTAAATTCAACATTCAAAGTTCGTTAATCAACATTCAGCGTTTTTTTGAATGTTGAATATTCAATGTTGAATGTTGAATGTTGAATTGTGAACAAAAAAAGCCCCAGAAAACTGAGGCTTTGATAACTATGTATAACTGCGAATTAGAATACTAAGTTTACATTTAATTCGAATTCGTTGTCGATTGCTTTATCCCCTAAACCGTCGAAGAAGCTACCTGAACCGTATTTGATTCCGTATTTCGTACGATCTACTTTTAATGAAGCTGAAGCCGAGTTTTTACCGTTTGATTTCAATACGAAGTTGATTGGATTTGTTTGGTCTTTGATTGTTAAATTGGCCGTTACGTTGAATGTTCCGTCGCCGTTGTCAGAGATCAATTTGATTTCTAATTTCGCTGTTTTGTATTTTTCAACACCAAAGAAATCGTCGGCTTTTAAGTGACCATCCAATTTTTCTTTCCCTTTTCCTGCTTCTAAATCCGTTGTGTTAATTGAGGTCATGTCAACAGTAAATGAACCACCACGAATTGATTTTCCGTTTACAATAATAGTTCCTTCAGCAAAGTTAATCGTTCCAGAGTGCTGACCAGTTACTTTTTTACCCACCCAGTTGATAGTACTTTTTTGTGTATCGATTTTTTTGTTGGTTTGCGCTGAAGCGTTCAATGAACCTAAAGCTACTACTAAAGCTAATGCGATTGTTTTTAAATTTTTCATTGTTTTAAATTTTAATGGATTATGATTATAGATTGATAAATAATTCTTCGTTGGATTTACGCACTTTGGCGTAATGTTGTGTAGCGTCTTCTTCATGACGGTAACCAATTGTGGCTACAACAGCGGCGTTTAAGCCTTTTTCGGTTAAGCCTAAAATTTTGTTGTATTGATCGGCTTCAAAACCTTCCATTGGCGTAACATCAATTTTGAGTTCGGCGGCAACATTCATCAAATTTCCTAGTGCTAAATAGGTTTGTTTGGCGGTCCAATTGGATTTTACATCATCAGCCAAGGATGTGATTTTTGATTTCATAAAATCGGCATAACCTTGTATAGCTTCAACAGGAATACTGCGTGTTTGAGCCATATTTTGAATGTAAGCATCAATGTCAGCATCGCCAAATTGTGTCATATTGGCAAAAACAATTACTTGAGAAGCATCCACAATTTGCGATTGTCCCCAAGAAGCTGGTTGCAATAGTGCTCTAATTTCAGGGTTTTCGATGATGAAAACTTTGTACGGTTGCAAACCATAAGATGAAGCGCTCAAACGAATAGCTTCTTTAATTATTGCTAAGTCTTCGGCTGATACTTTTTTTGAAGCATCAAATTTTTTGGTGGCATAACGCCATTGAGCGTCTTTTATAAATTGAGTCATGGTAAAAATTAAATTAATGTTCTGTATTTTTCTAATAGTAAATTAAGTTGTTCAAGCTCGTTTTGATCTAAATTTTTTGCAAAATGCTGCTCATTTTCAAGCACTTTTGGGTCAAGTTCGGTTAGCAAATCAAGTCCTTTTTGTGTGATTAAGATTTCCATTTTACGGCGATTGTTAGGGCAAACTTCACGAGTAACTAAATCTTTCAAAAGCAATTTATCAATCAGTCGAGTAGTGTTACTGTTTTTGGCAATCATACGCTCTTGGATGAGCGACATATTGACTGGATTTCCTTTTTGGCCCCGTAAAATGCGTAATACATTGTATTGTTCAGCCGATAAATCGTAAGGCTTGATTACCTCGTTGAACTTTTCGGTCACAACATTTTGAGTGTACATTAAGTTGAGCACAACTTTTTTGGACGTATCCATCGTAACACTTGATTTGATTATTTCTTCAATTCGCATAGTTGTAATTGTACAAATTTGTAGGTACAAATGTAGTAGTTTGTTTTATTTGTATATACAAATGTGTGTTATTTTTTTGTTAATTTTTTTTGAAGGTTAGGAGTTTTGGTTTCAAGTTACTGAAAACTGCGACTGCGACTCAATCTGCCTTCTGCCACTGCTTTCTGCTTTCTAGTTGATATTTGTTTTATGTCATTTGTAATTTTACCCTCACAATTTGTATTTTTGAAGAAAAATTAAAGATGGATTTATCACAACACGAATGGGCAGAGCAATTAGCAAATGATGCTAATGCAGTAATTTTAGATGTTAGAACAGAAGAGGAATGGAACGAAGGAATTATTCCAGGATCAATAATGAACGACATATACAAAGGGCAAGGTTTTGTATACCGATTGGATGAAATGGACAAAGACAAAAATTACTATGTGTATTGCAAAGCAGGAGGTAGAAGCGCTCAAGCTTGTAATATTATGAACCAAATGGGATTTAAAAACACTTATAATTTGGTAGGAGGATTCATGAATTGGAAAGGCGAGGTAGTTTTGCCTAATGAAGATTAATTATTTCTTTTTTTATTGGCTCGTTTAGCAATTTTAAAATAAAACACTTTTATGCTTTCTCGGTCAACTTGAGAGCCTTTTAATTCGTGCACTCTTTTGTTTTTTTCTTTAATAACAATAGTGTAATTGTAGTATTTATGGTAAAATGAATACAAAAAAATTGAAATTCCACCTATAAAAAGAAAAGAGGCAAAAACGGAATGAATGTGATAAAAAAAGTATGTCAAATAAAAAACAATCAAACTACCACAGAGCAAAAGTAAATTTAAGTTGAAAATACGTTTTTTAACCAGTTGTACTTTGCTAACTGACTGGATGTCAATTTTTTCTTCTCGATTGTTTTTATACAAAACCACTTGATTTTGCGTAATAAAACCTAATTTTTCATCTAAGTGAATAATATCGTTTTGGTCATTTGGTGTCTCCATGAATACTCTTTTTCTAGCATATACGAATAACGTAATATTTTTGATTTTATTTTGGTAGAATCATTACTACAAATTATATGGTAATTAATTTTTATTGTTTAATGGTATTATTTGATTAAAAAAAAATAAAAATTTGTTGTTTTTCAATAAATACATTGTATCTTTGTCCAGAACATTAAAAAACTTAATTATGAAAATTGAAATTGGAACCAATCAGATTTTAAAAATTTTATACATTATTTCATGGATTATTTTTATTGGATTATGTATTGAAGCGGGTGGAATTATTTTCAACGCTGTACTTGCACAAGTTGTTCCTCCTGAAAAATCTCAACTGTTGTGGAAGGAAATTGATTTATCGCATCTTCGCCAATTTGACAAAGGTTATTTCTTAACGCAAACGGTTTTAATAAGTATTGTTGTAGTATTAAAAGCTATTATGTTTTATTTGATTGTGAAAATATTGCATGACAAAAAACTCAACTTGGTACAACCGTTTAATAAAGAAGTGGGGAAATTCATTGCCAATTTGTCTTATTTGGCTTTAGGAATCAGTTTATTTTCATATTGGGGCGCTAAGAATGCGATGTGGATTTCTAAGCAAGGAGTACAAATGCCAAGTATAACTGATTTACGCATTGGAGGCGCCGATGTGTGGTTGTTTATGTGCATTGTATTGTATGTTATAGCCCAAATTTTCAAAAAAGGAATCGAACTGCAAGAAGAAAATGAACTAACAATATAAATTATGGCAATAGTAGTTAATTTGGATGTGATGATGGCAAAACGGAAAATGTCGTTAAACGAACTTTCAGAAAAGGTAGATTTGACCTTGTCGAACTTGTCAATACTAAAAACAGGAAAAGCAAAAGCTATACGTTTTAGTACTTTAGAAGCAATCTGTAAAGCATTAGATTGTCAGCCTAGCGATTTGTTAGAGTATGTGAAATAACCTTTTGAAGTTAGAAGTCAGAAGTCAGAATTTTTAGTCTCAGTATTCAGTCGCTGCCGCAGTTTTCAAAAAAATCAGTGTAAATCCGCTCATTGCTTTAGCAAATCTGTTTTATCCGCGTTCCAAAAATGAGCAAAGCGAATGGATTAGTATTCAGTCGCTGTCGTAGTTTTCAAAAAAATCAGTGTAAATCCGCGCATTGCTTTAGCAAATCCGTTTTATCCACGTTCCAAAAATGAGCAAAGCGAGTGGATTAGTATTCAGTCGCTGCCGCAGTTTTCAGCAACATGAAACAAAAAAAGCAGAAAGCAGAACGCAAAGTGGTTTTAGAAAGCAACCACAAACTCTAAACCACAAACTACAAACAAAAAAAACTCGTAATCACTTACAGATCTTTTATCATGTGGAGTCGCCGAGAATATAACCATTCTCAAAACTTCATATTTTAAAGGGAGTGGGAGAGGTTACCAAATTAGGGTAACCGATTTTACCACCTTTTTAAACTATTCAAATTATCTTAAATCGTATGATGTAAATTTAAGCATAATTATTTGAATATTAAAGTATCAAGACTAAAAATTGAACTAGTTATTTAAATGCTTAGTGATACTATTCTTGATTAAAATTTGTTTTAGTATTACCCCCTATTTTAACCAAAAATCAAGTGAGTTACTTGTTCATATTTTATGCCACTATATGTACAGAACTCTTCAATCGTTAGAAACTCATTTTCGAGCTTGTTGAGGTCTTTTTTTATTTTTTGCATCAATCTAGTACTTTGACGATAACTCTTGCCTGTTATTCGCTGTATGTCCTTCGGATAGATGCATACCCTCTGATTATTCAATTTCATACTTTATCCATGCCTTTGATTGGGCTTTGACTTGCTTCTGACTAGCAGAAAATCTTTTGCAATTTAATTATAATTTTCAAAACTGATTGAATGTATTTTTTTGTCGATTATGGACACTTATGTCAATTTTGGACATATGGTACACTACCTATTTTTTCTTTAGCTAAATGTGATGTAATCTTTGTTATGATCATTTGAAACTGTTGCAACAAAATTTAGAATGATGGAGTCGTGAGAGGTTTGTGAAAGCAAGCCATATGTTGGATTAAATTTTGAAGTTATGGCTAGACAGAAAGGCATAATTAAATTGAAAGGTACTATCGGGGATATTACTTTTTACAAAACGCAAGATGGGCACTTGGCAAGAGAAAAAGGCGGAATTGACGCTAGTAGAATTGCGAGTGATCCTGCGTTTCAAAGAACTCGTGAGAATGGTTCGGAGTTTGGTAGAGCTGGTAAAGCAGGAAAAATGCTTAGAACAGCTTTGAGACCGCTTTTAATCAATTCTGCTGATGGTAGAATGGTAAGTCGTTTGACACAGGCAATGGTTAAAGTTATTCAAGCAGATACAACTAGTGATAGAGGTTTGCGTAACGTTATTGATGGAGAAGCTGAATTGTTATTTGGTTTTGAATTTAATATTCGTGGTAAGCTTGGTACAACTTTGTTTGCTCCGTTTGTGGCAACGATTGACAGAGTTGCAGGAGAAATCACTGTGGATTTGGCATCATTTATTCCTTTGAATATGATTGCTGCACCAAGTGGAACTACTCACTACAAAATCATTTCTGGTGGAGCTGAAATTGATTTTGAAGCTGAAACGTATGTAGTTGCTACCTCTGAAACGGCAATTTTGCCTTGGGATGGAACTGCTACTGCTCCAATTAATCAAGTGAATGCGGTTACTGCTAACTCAACTAAGCCATTATTTTTGGCTTTAGGTGTTGAGTTCTACCAAGAGATTAATGGGCAAATGTATCCATTGAAAAATGGTGCTTTTAACCCATTATCAATTGCTAAAGTTGATAGTGGCGTGTAATGGTTATTTGGTTAACTAGAACTTATTTCCCTGAAGGAACGAATGGTAAACTCGAATGCGAAGGCAAATTGATTTGTAAAACCATCGAATTGCCATGGGTGATGAACGAAACGAAGGTTTCCTGTGTTCCGGAAGGGAAATATTTTATTAGAAAGCGATATAGCGCAAAATACAAATGGCATTTAGAATTGGTGGATGTGCCGAATAGAAAGTTTATTCTATTTCATCCTGCTAATAATGCTCAAAAGGAATTGCAAGGTTGTATTGCTCCTGTTACTAAACTTTCTGGACCTGGTTTAGGTTTGATGTCGAGAAAAGCTTTTACGAAGCTTAAAGTTTTTGTTTACAAAGCTTTGGACAATAAAGAAAGTGTTGAAATACTAATCCAATCTTAATTTTAGATTATGAAAAAAATCATTAATAGAGCAAAAGCTCCCACACCAAAATTTTTCAAAGTGCTTCGAACTATTGGGTTGGCATTGGCTGCCGTTGGTGGAACAATTTTAGCTGCTCCAATTGCTTTGCCTGCCATTGTAACTACTGTAGGTGGTTATGTTGCAGTGGCTGGAGGAGTTTTGTCAGCTGCAAGTCAGCTTACTACAACTGATGACAGCCAATAATCCCACATTGATGGGAACTGCTGGAGGCACATTTTTAAGTATTGTACCTAATCTTTCCTCTGATGATATTGCCAAAACGGTTATCTTAGCTACTGTTGGAGCTGTGGTCAGTTTTACGATTTCGTTACTGCTTAAAAGCCTAAATAAGAAGCACAAAAAATAAGTTTAGCCCTAGTTGTGGTGACCTTTGGGTTAAACAAAATGAAAGCCAAGTCGTGAGACCTGGCTTTTTTTTATTTACCTATATATCTGTATAAAATTACTCTTCGCATATCATTGATAAGATTTAGATTTTCATGGAAACGTTTTTCGCTTTGTTCCAAAAGCTTTAAAGTTTCGATGTTTTTAACGTGCTCCTTGTGGTCTTTTATCTCTTGGTTAACTTTTATAGAAAATTCTTTTCTAATGTCGTGTAGGTTCAAAAAAGGAATTACTGAACCTCTAAGGAATTGATGCCAGAATTTTGTTTTCCAAAGTGCATAAGCAGTTAAATTGATAGTATCAAAATCAGCTTCGTTTTCAAAAATTATAACAAAACTGTTTGTAAATGGCTCTTTTTGTGGCTTTCCGCTGTTCATCCCTTTGTTAAGTAGGAATAAATGCGGTTTTGTATAGAAAGCTCCTTTTTTGTGGGTTTTAATGATAAATTTTAGCATAACATCGGCTTTAAAAATTAAATTAATTTTCAATTCTTTGCAGTGTTTCTTATGAAATGCAGATGTGCCTCGCTACGCTCCGCCCATTAAAATTTTTCAAAAGAAAAAAAAGAAAAAAAGAAAGCCATTCGTCCAAGTGGAAGGTTTCAAAAAAGCAAGTTTTTCAGAAAAAATACTACCCGATACGTGATTGAATTCGGCAGCGTCTAGTCAGAAGTGAAATGTGTTTTGAAACTTTTTGGGTGGAGATTTTTTCTGAAACCCGCAGGGCTTGAACTTGCTTTTTTGAATACATGGAACTTATCTTTGCTTCCTTTTTTTATTTATTTTTTTTGAAATTTCCAATCAAATGTCTTTGTTTAATCGGATTTTATCTGAAGTATTGAAAGTTGATTTGAAAGATAGACGTCTTCGGAAAGGGTATCAAATTCTTTGGATGGATGAATAAACCAAATCAGAAAATAAAAAAGCTATTCATCGGGCCAAAGAATTTGATACTCTTACTGGGGATTTTGGTTTTGTGGGTTCTAAAAATGGATTTACCACAGGCAAATCACTAAAAGTTAAAGCCATTTATAGAACTTACAAAAGCAATGAAAACACTTCCTATTTAAACGCAAAGTTGATAAAAACAGTTACCGTGAACGTTCATAAAAGCAATGGTAACCGAAACTATTCCTATGAAATGGTGAATGTTCTTAAAGACAGTGGCGAAGGACGGTTTTTTTTGTAGCTGGGTGATGCGATGGGAGCTACAAAAAAAGTTGTCCTAGAGCCACTGGCACGAGCGTTGGGTGAGCGGCTTTTTTACATAATGTTATTATAGTGCATCCGAGATTTTGATTAGTAGCAGGATAGTCCTTATGCACTATAATGCAACATTATGTAAAGAAGCTTGGGGAAAAAAATTACTGGCATGAGTTGCGAAGCGTACGTGTTTTTGTTTTGTTCGTTGGGCAAGCTCTTTGGCTGATGGCGTGCAGGATTTTTCAATTTACATAAAATTTTCTTGCCATCAGGCAAAGTGCTTGATGAGCGTTGGGACAAAAACCATGACAGTAATTTTTTTTGGAGCGTTGGGAAGGAGTGTCAATTTGGATGAAAACATGTCAATTGCTGTCAAAATGGCTTGATTTTAAGTTGTTTGTAAACTAGAAACATTTTTTTATGGTTTTTTTGGCAGAAAAAATGTAAGGCACATTATTTGAAAGTACTTGTTAAATAATTCTATATATTTTGATAAAAAAATATTAAAATTTTGAAGCTAAAAATAAAATACAAAACATGGCTGTAGCAAATAATCCACAAATTAAATATTATCCAGTAAAAAATGGCGATATGTCCTTAATAACACTAGAAGATAAAACAACTATACTAGTAGATTGTAATATTAAAAACGCCTCAAAAGATGAAAATGATAAATCTGTTTATGATGTAAAGAAAGATCTATTAGACTCAATACAATACAGAAATGGAAATCCATACATTGATGTGTTTATTTTAACTCATGGTGATCAAGATCATTGTTTAGGTTTTAAGGATAATTTTTATCAAGGTAATCCGAAAAAGTATTCAAAAGAAGATAAAGAAAATGGTTTAATTATTATGGATGCCATGTGGTTTTCTCCAATGATTGCTGAACAATATACTAATGATAATGAAGATGCATATCAACAAGAAGCTGAAAGAAGATTGGCTTTGCATTTAAAAGATGATGATGATAAAGATTTACCTGGAAATCGTATTAGAATCATTGGATATGATGGAGATAAAAAATATGCCGAATTAGATTATTTGAGAACAAAGCCTGGAGAAATTGTTACAAAGTTTAATCATGTTGAACAAACTACCTTTTCAGTATTTATTCATGCACCTTTTAAGATACACCTTGATTCACCTGAGAAAGATAAAAATTCTGCAAGTATTGTTTTTCAAGCTAGATTTAAAGAATATTCATGGAGTACTGACTTTTCTTGTTTAGCTATGTTTGGAGGCGATTCTGATCATACTACTTGGGAACAAATATTGGAGCGAACAAAAAGATTTAAAAACGATATTACACATAAAGCGTTGGATTGGGATTTATTTGAAGCACCTCATCATTGTTCTTGGACATTTTTTAATGATACTAATGAAGAAGAGCCTAAAGCTACTTCATTAGAAGTTTTAGATTATGCTAGACAAGGTGCTTATATAATTGCATCAAGTAAAAAGATTATTAATGATGATGATAATCCACCCC
Source organism: Flavobacterium sp. (assembly GCA_016787805.1). Classification (GTDB taxonomy): domain Bacteria; phylum Bacteroidota; class Bacteroidia; order Flavobacteriales; family Flavobacteriaceae; genus Flavobacterium. The sequence goes on from JAEUTY010000028.1 coordinate 19,955, forward strand.
ATTATGATGCTAAAAAGGAATATTTAAAAAAGATTGAATCAAGAGAGAAATTTTTAAATACTGCAATTGAGCCTAAAGAATCAGAGCCAAAACCAATCATTTTTGATATTACATCAAATGGGCCTGCAAGAAAAACTAATCAGTCAACTAGCGGAGCATTAACATCATCTGGAGGAAGTGGTGCTGCTTCCACAATAATTTCTCAAGGATAATGCTCTATAGTGATTCTTTAAAAAAATATGAAGGAAAGTTTAAACCTCAAGTTGCAAAAGCAATTCAAGAAATTGAAACTTATTTTAAGAAAGGTTCTTTAAATGTTTTTGAATGGGATAAATTTAATATTGTTATTTCAGCAAAATATGAAGTATCTCTTCCATCAAGAGGTTCTGTCTATAATTTTATATTATCAGAAGAACCTATATTAATTAAAATTTCTTTAGCTAAATATCCCGATGTAGCACCAAGGATTATGTCTGACAGAAAAGATTTTCCAAAGAATAAATTGCCACATCTATACTTTAGCCCAGAAGATAAACCAGCAATATTATGTTTAGTTAGAGATAATTTAAATCAATGGTTTGCAACAGTAACAATTTCAGATTTTTTATTTATTGGTTCTCAATGGTATTATAAAGCTGCAACAGGAACATTACTAAAAGATAATAATGAATTTGACCCTATCAGATTAGAAAAAAACTATGGTGGTAAACATATTTATAAATACGATTCTTTTCATGAAGTAGTCATAAATAATCAAAGATTTATTCCTGACACCTCCATGGCTTTGTTTTTAAGTTGTCTTTATAAATCTGAAGTATCAAAAAAATATACTTTTAAGTCAATAACTGTAATACCTTATTTAGCTCTTGAAAAAATTAAAGAGCTTGTAAAAGGAACAATGCAGAAACTATTTTCATTAGAAGGTAATAGTGATGTTTTGCCATTATATTCAATTTTAGTTTGGGATTCAGAAATGACAATAGAAAGTAATTATACAACAAACTTACCTTCAAATTATTTTGAGCTTAAATCCTATCTAAGTCTTAAAGGAATAGATATTAATAAAATTATTTTAGGTTTAGAAAGTACTAATTTAGATTTTGGAGGAATAATCCCAGTTATACATGCTGTTAAAAGGCCAAAGAAAATTATTGGATACAATGGTGATTTTGAGTTTTTTACATTTGTAATAATAATTCCAGAAAAAGGAATTAAAAATTTGAATGATGACTGTGAAGTATATATGACTTCTCATTCAGAACCTTTTAGTTCAGAATTGGCTTCAATTTTAAGTAATGAAAAAAGAGAAATCAACACATTGTACATAGGTGCAGGATCTTTGGGTTCTAAAATGATTATGCATGATGCCAGAATTGGAAAAAGCTCAATTGGTGCAGTTGACAATGATAATTTAGAACAACATAATTTGGGAAGACATAACTTGTTTTCAAATAGCATTGGTAAAAATAAAGCTGAAGCAATTATAGATGAAATAAAATCATTTTATGAATTAGATACTACAGAAAAATTAATAGCTTATAATAATCTTATTTCTGAATTAAATGACGTAATAATTAATAAATATGATTTATTGGTTGACACAACGGCTAGTCAATTAGTTTTGCAAAATTTAATTCAAAAAGAATTAAAATCTAATACTTTGTATGCAAAATGTGAACTAGTTGATAATGGACAGGTAGGACTACTTTATATAGAAGGAAATGAACGAAATCCTAGAATGGATGATTTAGTCAATTATGCATGCTATTTGGCAACAACTAATTCAGAATTAGAAAATTGGCGGAGAGCAGATGCTTTAAGGGAACCAGACACTTTAAATATCGGACTTGGATGTAATTCAATTACTACTGTTATGCCTGATGATTTAATAAGTTTTCATGCCAGTACTTTTTCTCAAATACTTGCTTCAAATCATAGAGAAAAGTTCGATGAAAATGGTTTGCTTTATTTGAGTGTATCAAGAAAAAAGAATCATTTACCAAAAATATCCAATGAATACATTGAAGTTAATCCTTTTGAGATTTATGAATGCGGAAATAATAGTGGTTGGACAGTTAGAATGTTTTCAGGATTAAGTAATAGATTATTAAATTTATGTAGTCAATATGGTAGAAAAGAAACAGGTGGAGTTCTGGTAGGTGTAGCTAATTATAAAACTAAAGTTGTTCATGTTTTTGATATAATAGAACAACCTATTGATAGCAATGGATCTCCTGTTGCTTTTACTCGTGGAATTGTTGGATTACCAAAACAAATTGATGAAATTAAGTTGAAAACAGGAGAAGTTATTGGTTATATTGGTGAATGGCATACTCATCCAATGAATTTAGAAACTTTGAGTGGAACAGATTTAAACACTATTGAACTACTTAAAGAAATAAATAAGAAAACACCAATACCAACCTGTGCTATAATAATTACTCAAACAAAAATTTTGCCTTTTATTTATGAATAAAAATGATATAACAAAGAAACGACTTGGATTAGCTTTGTCAGGTGGAGGTTATCGGGCAGCTGCATTTCATTTAGGAGTTTTAAGAAAATTAAATACTCTAAAAATTCTTGATAAAATTGATGTAATATCTACTATTTCAGGCGGTTCTATAATTGGAGCATATTATGTTTTAAATAGAAATAATTTTGAAAGTTTTGAAGCTTCATTTAAACAAAATTTACAAAAAAGTTGTATAAAGAAAATAGTTACTAATTGGAGATTTTTGTTTCCTGTTATATTATATATTTTTTTTGGTTATGTAATATTTTTTGATCCATTTAATTTTAATTTTTCTGCATTGATAATATCAATCTTAGTTGGATTATATATTTTACTACCACTAATATTTCAATTTCGATTTATATCATTTACCTCTTTAAAAATTAAAGCTTATAAAGCTATTTTTTTTGGAGAGAAAACATTATCTGATTTACCAAGTTATCCAATAATTGCAATTAATGCAACTAATTTGTCAACAGGAACACTTTGGACATTTTCTAAAAATAAATCATCAGATTCTAGTTACGAGTTCCCAAAAGATGGCGGAAATTCAATTAAATTTGAATGCGGTGAATTTCCAATAGCAATTGCTGTCGCCAGTAGTACAAGTGTTCCTGTTCCCTTCAATCCAGTTACTATACCTTCAAAATATTTTAAAAATATTGAAGATTATAATAGAGTAAAACCAATGCTTATTGATGGTGGTCTTTATGACAACCAAGGAATTCATAAATTATCTCAATTTAATTCATCTTATTCATGTGATATAATCATTGCTAGTGACGGTTCTCAACCATTCGGAAAAGAATATAAATCAGGAAATACATTTTCAATTTTATATAGAGGAATTGATGTCATGATGAGAAAAATAAAAAATTTACAATTTATTAGAGATGTTTACAGTTCAGATAGAGAAATAGCCTATTTTTCTCTTGATTGGAAATATGAACAGTGTGTTGTTGAATTTGTAAAAGCTGCAAAAAATAACTTAGTTCCCAAAGATGTATTACTATTTCACCAATTAAATAAAAATGATCTAGAATCTCCCGTAAACGAGATAGTAAAAGTCATTAAAGATAGAATAGGATTAGAATATATAATTAAAAATGGACTTAATGAAAAAGAAATAGATTTTATTAGTAAAATAAGCACTAATTTAACTGCTCTTAAAAAAAATCAAATTGATTTATTATCGAAGCATGGAGAAGTATTAACTGAAATTCAAATAAAATTATATTGTCCAACTATTTTTTTATAAAAATACTACCTTTATTGATTATTTTCCAAGTTTAGAAACCGTTTTTTAATTTATATTGGTAAATCAAAACCTAAATGATTACATATTAATTTTGCTTTTTTAATTGAAGCATCCCAACCACCACAACATTCAGGACTTAAGCAAATTGTGATAACAGCTATGTGTTTTCTTGCCTCGTTAATATTTTTACAAAGCTCTATGATGTATTCATCAGTAAGCATTTGGTATTTTCCATCTTCTGAAGTAGCAAAAAAATAATCTATATCTAAATTTAGAATCCATTTGTTTTCAATTTGGCTCATCCAATATTCAACATTAGTAGAAAGATCTTTAATTTCATATTCTCGGTCAATAAAACCTTCGGGAACTGTGCCATCATTATGTGTAGCAAAGTATTTTATTCCAAATAATTCAGGGTAAACTAGATTTAGATTTCCAATATAATTATCCCATCTGAATAAAGCCGCGTCTTGACTTCCTTTCATTGGTTGTCTTAGTGCTATATATTCATCTAAAGATAGCTTATGTAATTGTACACCAGCTTCAATTATTTGAGTTTTTACAGTATCTGGAAAATGCAATAAATCGTAATGTCTGTCAATATGAAAAAGATTATGTACTTTCTCAACATCAATACTATCCATCCAACACCAACTTGCTGCTAAATGGTTATCAATTACATAAATGTTTTCATGTTTAAAAACAAAGTTTAAAGTGTCATGATGGGAAACTCCCAAAGGAAAATTAGGTTCTTTTATCCACATTTTTATAAGTTGTTAAATACTCCTTTTAGTGTTAATAATTTTTTTATCAATTCTTCAAACTCCAATGTTTCTCCATAAATCATAAATTCCTGCATGGCTTGATAGTCTTTTTTCCAAAGTTCAGTTACTTCAGCTGGTGGAATGAAATTTATTGTTTGTGGTGTGTGTAAATCATACGAAATCCCTCTTATAGGTGTGTATTTACTTCGGTGTTGGACTAGTGTTTCGAATAGTTCCTTATTTTTTATTGCTTCTTTTCCATAATCGTGGTCCATTAGTTTTTCTATATCGTAAAGATGTCTTGACATTCTGTAATGTCTTATGTTTTCGGTTGGCTTTAGAAATTCTTCATGCAGTAACATTATTTTTTCTAAAAAGGTTTTGGTTGGTACAACTACAATTACTTCAAATGGTTGAATGGTGAAAGCTTGTTCCGGATATATTTGGCCAATGATTGATTGAATTTCTTTTTGTTCGTTTGGCTCTAGCAAAGCTCTTGCTCCTAATTCAATGATAACCCTTTGCGGAATGTATTCTCCTGGTTCCAATATTGAGTTGTATTCTAATTCTATACGATGTGGATCACTGGTATCATCTATTTCATCATCAAAGATTAAATTATAATTTTCTTTATTTACTCCCAGCTTTTCTAGTTCTGAAATCAATTCTTCTTTAAATTCTCCGACTATAAAATTACCCGAAGCTTTACGAAGTTTTTTTATTTGTGTTTTTGATAACTCGCCTTCAAATCCTATGATTGTTCTATCAATGGATAAGTCAATATCTTCTGAGAAACGTTCTATTAAGTTATAGGCTTTGCTTAATGATGTGCCACCTTTAAAAACTAAATGTGGTGCAAATTTTGAAGAAAATATTGCTTTTAACGTAATGGTTACCCACCAATCTTTTTCAATTGCATCGGTTGGAAGTCCTGTTTGATTGTTGACTTGGTTTAGTATTTCAAGCCGTCTTTTTTCGGATAGTTTAAGCCACTCGTTCATATTAGTCTTTATTTATTAATTCAAGGATTGTATTTCTAATCCATGTTGGTGCTGCAACACTATCTTCTTTTATGCTTTCAATGGACATTTGGTGCAATACTTTTTTAATTTTTTGTTTAGCATTTTCATCTACATTGTCTTTCCCTAACTCTTTTAATCCTTGGATTACAATGTTGAGTTTTTTATCTTTAATGGTCAGGTTTTTGGGAGTGGTTTTTTTAAATGTGATGGTTCTTTTGCCAACTTTAATTTTTCTTGGTGCTCCATCAGTCAAATAGACTACATTCATAGGTACTTGTGTTGATAAACCAAGTTGCTGCAATGCTTGTACACCTGTAGAAATTATTCTTGCTTTATCTCTTTTTGCTATGGCAACTGCAATTTCTTCGGTTGAAGGGTATAGGGTTCCAAGGATTTTATCTTTTTTTGGATATAGATAAATACCGTGTGCTAAACGAATTAAAACTTCTTTTTTTTCTAATCGCAATAGTACCTTTTTTACATTTTCGGCAGTACCGAACTCTATAAAATCGGCTATAAATAGAATACTTCCTTTTTTTAAAGATTTTATTTTTTCTTCTATTTGATTGTGAATAGATTGTGGTTTCATTTTAATGTTATGTTTGTCCCAAATTTAGTAAAAAAATGGGACAAAAAACATTTGATGTGATTATTTTGTTTAAAATGAATTTACAAAAAAAAAATATTATTTGTATTCAATAACATCACTAAAAATCTGTAAGTCGGATACTTTGTTATCGGTATGAAATTTTCTACTATAATCTATATCTTTAAATCTTACATTACGCTCACCCCAAATTCCCCAAATGAGTTTGTAGTCATTCTCTAGAAGAAACTTATCTAATAAATCTTTTCTTAAGTACGTAAATCTATGATTGTTGTTATAATCCTTGTTATAGAATAAGTTTTGCGAAGCTAAATCCCCTTTATCATCAAAAAGGTCAAAAGTTTGAGGTTTGTTAAATAGATTTAATGAATTAGCCAGTTCTTTTGAAATAACAGTTTCATGACCTGCTTTATTTAATTCACTATGACTACTTTCCCAACTGTAATCCATAACAGGTAATAGTACTTCGCATTCATCATAGGTTACTGAATCTATCTCAATGAATTCTGGATATGAAAATTTTATTTTGTTTTCATCAAAAACTGGTCTGGCAAAATATCCTGGTTCTCCTTTTTTAACTTTAACTGTTTTTCTATCTGCTTCAAAACTTATTACACAAGAATTGTCGGCTACGGATTCCTTGATACAATATAGCTCACCTGCAAAAGTGTAATAATTACTTCTTGGGTCGGGTAAAAATCGACCTCCAATATCTTCCTTTTTAATAAGATGTTCTTTTAGTTCTTCGTATTTATCATTTTTAACTAACAATCCTCTTATGAATACAAAAACTTCGCGGTTAATTTTTTTTCTTTCCTGAACTATAAAACCATCTAAACATATCCAGCTTCCATCATGACCTTTTAGTTTATCTATTTTTAGATATTCATTAATGTCAGGTATACCGCCATTGGTATACCATTCTAGCAATGGTTGTTTTGAATCTCCGAGATAATCTTTTAAAACAAATTTTTTATTTTTAGCACGTTCAGGGAAGCTTGGATCTATATCTGCATCTGAGAAACGGAATCTATCCCAATTATCCTCTATTAATTTATTGTCTATCCGTAAACCAGCTATTTCAAAATAAGCAATCCATGAATATTTCTTTCCATATCTTTCAGTATGGGCTTGTTCTGTTCTTGAACGATAACCTTGGGATCTTATTCTTCCATCAATATCATTAAATTCTGCTTCATTCCAGCCTAATTCATAAATTCTAGCATATATCTGCCTTCTAACTTTTTTCTTCTCTGGTGGGTCAGAATAGGAATGCCCACCCTCTACAATTCTACCAATAGTATAGTTACTAAAATCCATACTGATAGGTTCTGAAAAAATACCTTCTTCCTTTTCATAATCAAATTCATTAGGATTTCGATTGCCACCTATTGTAAATGGAGCAGTTGTCAGTAAAATTTCTTCAGGTTTCAATAAATCGTTATGGTGCAATAATCCAATTTCAATAGTTTTTGAAGCATAATCCCTAGCTAAGATATGAGTTGTTGAAAAAGGAGCCTCTTTTTTAAAAATAGATTCAAATATTGTTAGAGCTATTCTTGGAAGGAATAATTTTTTAAAATTGTCATCAGTACTGTGTTTAGCCATAACAACACCATACATAGCTGCTAATGTTCTTTCCCAAACATAAGGGTCATTTATTGATAAGGAATATAGTACCAATTCAAGAAATTTGTCAGGGTATTTTTGACCATAATAATAAAGAGCTCTTGTTGACAAGTCTCTAAATTCCCTGTTGGTTGATGTTAAAAACCACATTGTTTTTTTTGCCGCTAAATGAACTTTATCAGTCTTGAATTTTGTTTTTGATTTGCAGGCTACTTCAAAGCCATTTAAGAATTTTTTATATTCATTGTCGCGAACAAAATTGTTTGACCTAATATATTCTGTCCAACTCAAATCTCTATCGGAAACTTTCATATTGAACAATAAATTAGATAGTAAATCTATATTTAATGGATTTTGGCTATCTAGTTCAGTATTTTTGAATTGATTGAAAATGAGATTATGTTTGTTAAAATCTTTAAAATTCTCTTTGATAATATTAACTGCAACCGATTTGTTATCTATAATCTTTTTTTGATTTACTTCGAAAATAGATTTTAATAAATAATCGTTTAAAGTTTCGTTTTTGATAGATGAATAAAAACTTAATCCAAATTTTTTAATTGCTAATACACAAAAACTTCTGAGGATATCGTTGAATAGTGGGTGACATGTTTTTCTGTTTAAAAGTTCATTCTTGAATTTTGTTGATTTGATTAATTCATTTAGTTTTTCTTCAGAATCAATTGATTTGAATAGATTTTTTGCAATTAAATAACCACTTAGTAAGTCATAAGTAAATGTTATAACCTCCACATTATTCCAATCCCTAAATATTAATAAATCTTCTTTTTCAAAAACCAGAAACTCTTCTTCGATAAATATATTATTAATTGCATATTCAAAATCAATTTCTCTAGAGCTATTTTCCCAAAGAGATTCAGAAATTTTTTCAAGAATATTAATAGTGAATTTTTTACTGAACCTAAGTTCTTTTCCTAGTTTTTCGCTAATATTTTCATTGCACTTTATTAAATATTCTTCAAAAACATCAAATAGGTCTTCATTTTGGAATGAAACCGATTTACCTTGTTTAGTCTCACAAAATATTTTTAGATATAGTGGTTCAGAAAAAGCATTTATAGCTCCAGAAGAGTTAACAAGAGTTATATCATAATGCTCAAAGTATTTATCCATTGCTTCATTTAGATTATAATGGGTAAATCCATTAACTCTAACCAACTTGTCATAGTTATATGGATCATAATTAAAATAATCTTTAGGAAACAATTCTTTTTTGTAGGATGTTCTAAAAGTAGTGATAAATAGAATATTGGGATATTTTACGTTTATCTCGTTTATTAATTCTTCTAAATTGTCTCCCCAAACAGATTTCCATTTTATAGCTTCATTAAGCCCATCAATTAGTAAGATTGCTTTTGTATTTTGAATTCTTCCTGCAACATCTAAAATGCTTAAAAAATCACTAATTGTCCAATCTGTTGGCAAATCTAGAATACTTCTCAGTTGGTCTTTTAAAGGTAAATCGGATTTGAAACTTTTGCCAAAAACAAAAACGGCTGGTTTATTTTTATCTAATTGTTTTTTTACTATATCAACTGAAATGTGTGTTTTTCCTTTAGATGCATTCCCGCTTATATGAATTTCATTTGATTTTAACGCAATTAATTCTTCAAAAGTACCTAAGAAATAATCATAATTTCTGAGTGTAAAATAAGGTCCAAGTAATGTTTCTCTACACTTCTTAATCTTTTCTTTCGAAGATTCACTGTTTTCTAATTCTTCATCATCCCAGTGAATTGATTTAAGTTTTTCGGAATTCTTATATAATATGTAAGCTTCATAAAAGTCTTTATAACGATTTTTATACTCATCAATTTTTGTTTCTAAAGAAACTGATAATTTGTAATTATCAGCCAAAAAATGAGACTTTATATCATCAAGTAATTTTGCACCATCATCAACTATTGTATTATATTTATTTTCAAATAAAAATGATTTTATTTCTTGATAAATTTCATCAAACTCAAATTTATTTTCTTCATTTTTAATCCTATTTATTTCTTCATTGAATTCTTTTTTAAAGTGATAAATTCCAATATTGTCTTCATTTTTTTCTATCAAATTAACTAAATCTTTACCACCTAAACGTCTTATTATAAAATCATCAACTTCACCTTTGACATGTAAGGAATCTAAATATTTTGACTTTATGACATTGGAATTATAAATTAGTTCAAACTTTTCTTTAAACCAGTTTTCATCTAAAATCTTATCAGAAAAAAAGAATTTATAGATACTTTGATATTTTCTTAAAAGATTTAATATTATACTATCTCCCCAATGATCAATAATAATATTATTGCCAAGAGGTAAGACTGTAGATCCGTCGTATTTTAGATTACCAACATTATCAAACCATTTTTTTTCTTCGTTTGTCAATGAATTTTTAGAGCAAAGTGTCCATTTTTTTAATTTATCGCCATGTTTTTTGTAAGCAGTTTGTAACGATTTCTTAATCTGTTCTTTTCTACCTCCTTCGTCAAATCTTCCAAAGAATTTGCATTGCCAACCCCAAATGTCACCATTAGTTAATTCTAAATAAAATTCAACTCCATCGCCACCGCCACTATCGTCAATACGGGTAAAGTTACCTTCATTTTTATATTTTTCTATACATATTTGAAAACACAATTCTTCAAAGCTTTTGTTTTGAGTAGAATTGTAAGGTTTTAATTTATCCCAAGAAATTAAATCTATCATATTAATTTAAATAACTAAATATGATAAATTTAGAAATAATTTTAATGTGTTTTGTCATGATTTGATTTCATTTATAAATATTTAATTAACATTATTATTCTTTATGTAACTATGTAAATTGTATATTTCGATTATATCATTTTGATTATTTTTTAATTGTCCAATCTCAATAAAAGCAATATCATTGGCAAATGCTTTTTCTCCGATTAGATGTTCAATGTGAACATAAACTGCTTCCCGAAGTCTTGGGTTGTCTTTGTGGACTATGTAGTTTTTGAGTAGCACTTTTATTCCTAAATCGATAGGTTTGTTTGGGTTTTCTAATGGGATGAAGTACATTTCGCTTATTCGTAACGTGATGCCGTAATATTCTAGTGGTTTGTCGGTGCCGTTTTCGTATTTGGTTAGGTTGGTTTCTGGCTGAAGGAATGCGGTTATTTTCCAACGTTCTACAACTGGTGCATGATGGACTAGTAATTCTACTTCTTTGAATAGGTAAGGATTTCCGTTTGCAGTGATGATTAATTCGCCACCTTTAGTTTTGTTTTTGATGATGAGGTCCAGGTCTTTGTTGTATAGATGTAGTATGTCAATTAGTTTGTCGAAATGGGTTTTTAGTTCGTCTTTTGGGATTTCGTTTAGGAGTAGGAAAACGAAGTTGTTTTGTTGGAAGTAGTTCCAGAAGTTGGTTATTGTGTTCATGTTGTTTCTTGTTATTGGAATGCGGATGAAACTGATTCGCCAAGGCGAAATGCTGATTTATGCTGATTTTATCTTTTGTCTTGTGCTGTTTTTTCAAATGCAATTAAATTTACCATCTCACGTAAACGGCTTCTAACTCGATTGCCGTAATGCTTTTCAATTTCTGTGGCGGATAGGTTTGTGGTTATGTGGGTTTTTAGTTTTTTTGAGATGAATAGATCATATCTGCTTAATAGGATTTCCGCCATTACATTGCATTCGTTTCCGAAGTATTTTAAGTTGTTTTCTGTTCCTAAATCGTCAAAGCAATAGGTTCTTGGTTCTGATTGATAGAGTTTGCCTATGCTGTATTTGTGGATTATTTGGTAACCGTCCTGGATGAATTCAAAGCTGATGTCTCTGCATGGTTTTACGAAAAACTTATGTTCTGTTGCTGTTAGGTATTTCATTAAGTTCATCAATGATGTTTTTCCGCAGCCGATTGGTCCGGTTAATAGGATGCCCTTGTTGAGGTTTATACCGTATTGAAAACATGTTGGTTCGTCTTTTAGGAAATAGGCAATGAGTTTGTAAATGATTGGGTAATCGGTTTCAAAAATTTTGAAATGATTACCGTATAGTTCAATGCCTTTGTTTTCTAACCAAATGATGACCTCATCATAGCTATAAAGGCTCTGAATAGTCTTTGTCGGTTGTTGTGTTGAGTTGTTTTGCTCTGTTGGGTTGTTCTGCATTTGAAATGAATTTAGGTGCGTTAATCATCCAATTTTGTGCTGCCGCTTGCCAATCGACCATTGGTGTTTTGCCACCGACTAACCAACCGACACTTTTGAAGTAATTGAAGAATTTTTGAGCTTCTTGTTCCGGAAAGTTATTTTCTTGGAAATAGGTTTTGACTTCTTCAATTGATGGTTGTAACTTTTCTTCTTTTTTCGCGGAACTTTTTTCTTCTTTTGACATCTCGACTTCGCTCGATGTGACAATTTTATCTGAAGAATTATTAATTTCTTCAAAATTTTTTGTTTGCTCGTTCAAGTTTGAAATGTTTTTATCGTTTAAAATGTTTGTATTGTTTATATAGTTTATAGAAGGTACTACTGCTTGTTCAGTACCTGTTTCACTACTAGTACAAGACTTGTTCAAAGCTTGTTCAGAAACAAGTTCATTAAGTGGTTCATTTTTTGGTTTTCTTTCGGATTTTGGTAGCGGTTTTAAATCTTCTGAAAAGTTGAATAAAATGACATGACTTCCTTTGAATGGATTGTAGGATGGTTCGTAAATGATATAACCCAAACTATGCAAGTTCTTCAGACATTTATGATAGGTTGCTTTGGAACTAATTTTACTTATTCTCATCACCTCATCGCGATTGATACTGATAGGATTTTTGAAGCGGTTACAGTTCCAAAATTGGAATAAGGCAATGTATAAGCTTACGTGTGTTGGGTTGAGCGTTTTATCAACGGCTACTTTTTCGAAGAAACCTGTTAGGTGTTTGATGTAATTCATTTACTAGTGATTAGTGAATAGTAATTAGTAAATAGTTAAGCTTGAACAAAGTTCAAGTGTTGACCTGCTCTGCAGGAGATACCTCGACTTCGCTCGGTATGACAAAAAAATCATATTACTTAAAGAGAGTAGGCAAAGCATTTACCTTATTTCCATTTAACAACTTATCAATATCTGAATTGTCATAATACATGATACCACCTATTTTGGTATAGGTTAGTGTTCCGTTGATGCGGAGATTTTGCAAAGTACCTGGAGAGATGTTTAACAGTTTTCTGACTTCATTGGATTTGAGCCACTGTTTAGTTTGTTGAGGTTTGGACTGAATGATTTCTTTTAAATCGTTTAAAAGAAGACTTCTGAATTCGTTTAAGTCTTCGCGAGTGATAACTTCGATTGCCATAACGTATGTTTTAGATTGTTATGGTACAAAATTGTGGTGTTTGATTGGTTTTCTTTCACAACGGAGGTTGTGTTGTGAACGATTTTTATCTAAATTATTTCATCTGAATTTTCCATTCTTTTTAGTAAAGCTTCATTTAGAGTTGTGATAAATTTTGTTTTATCATTCTTTCTTGCTCTAATTTCAAGGAATGCACGACGGTACTGTCCTAAATCAATTTCAAAAATGTGCTCAAAATATTCTGCAATTTCTTTTAAATCGGCTGCACCATTATTAAAAACTCCTTCTGTATGCAGTGCATAAATTAATTCAGTTAATGAAACTTTTGGACTTGTCCAAGTCATTTTTACGTTCGGTTTACGTTGTGTTTTTTCTGTTGTATCTTTATTTTCAATCATAATTAATTGATTTTCTAAGTATAATTGAAGTAAGTCATTAGCTAAAATTTGTGCTACTTTAAAATCATGTGAAGTACTAAATGTTGTATCTGTTTCAAAATAATAATTGTCTAACGCAAGTTTTATATCAAACTTACCCCTTTGAAAATATTTATAATCTAAATATGTACTTCCAGAACGATAATATTGATAAAATTCTAATTCATTGTCAAAGAATAATTTTAATTTCAAAAGCTCATTATGATAGTACTTTTTAAGTATTCTATTTCCTCCATTGGGTCTTTTCATTTCAATTTTATAAACCATATTGAAATAAATTAATTTTGAAGTGAATTGTGGTTTTAATTCTTTGAAAAATTGAATCTCTTCTGTGTCAGATTTAAAATTATTTTTAGAAACTGTCTTTTTTAAATTAGCGATAGAAGTCAAAATAACCTCTATTGCTTTTTCACATTTTTTAATAGGATTGTCAATTTCTAAATCAATAAAATTTAGTTGCTCGTTTAAGTTCGAAAGCAATAAATTAAGTTTTGAGCTCAAATTTATTATTTTTAACGATTATAAATAAAATTTAATATAAATTAAATTTTGATGGCTTAATTACTATGCCAAATCTAATCATCTGTGTTTTTACTTTGTAATTAATTAGGTTTTCAGCATACCCATAATAGTAATTTATAGATAAATATTGATTTGCATTTTTACTTAATCTAAATGCAATTTGAGAATTAAATGCACCTTTATTATCCCAAGACGCACCTTTTCTTAAAGTTAAATCGAAAATAATTTTATCATTTATGAATTTTTGATTATAACTTACTTCACCATATCCAACATAATTTATTAAATCTGGGTTGTCATATTTATAATCAAAAGGGTACCATAATTTAACAAATAAATAAGCTCTATTAGATAAAAAAGTTTTGTAATCCATACATATTCTGTTCCATGATCTTGAATCTATACTATCTCTTCCATTAGACTCATGTTCAAAAGTTATTGCAATGAAATTCAAACAATTATTCTTTCTTATAAAAAATTTTCCAATTCCAATTGCGGGATTATAATTATTCTCTTTAAACGGGCTAGAATTTCTGTAAATATCCCAGAATGATTTTTGAGTATATGTTAAAAAAGCATAAGTATTAAAAGGTAAATTTGTATTTGTTAATCTTTGTTTAAAACTAATTTGAAATTTTGCGTCACTTGAATTATTTGAAATTTTCTCATTCAAAGAAATACCAGTTAAAAAATAATTATCCTGAAAAATTGTAAAGCTTGGTGCTTTTATAAATAAAAGATTTAAAGAATCTTTACTTACAATCTGACAAAATACTATATTCTCGAATGCAAAAAATAAAATTATAGAAACAGTAATCCTTTTCATTTACAATTATTGGTGTTCATCATCGAACTAATGTTAATTATTCTTTTTAATTATTCATTTGAAGGAATTTTTTCTTTTAAATAACTTATAGCTTCATTAACACTATCCGTAAAAAGAATTAATTCTAAATCATTAGTACTGATAGTACCCCATTCTATCATTTTTTTTAATTGAGGATCAACTGCTGAATAATATTTTGTTCCAAAAACAATTAAGGGTAATTGCTTTATTTTTTTTGTTTGAATTAAAGTTAGTGTCTCGAAAAATTCATCAAGGGTTCCAAATCCTCCTGGAAAAACTACAAACGCAAGTGAATATTTGCGCAATAACTCTTTTCTAATAAAAAAATGATTAAAGGTTACATATTTATCAAGGTAAATATTAGGTTTTTGTTCTTTTGGTAACAATATGTTACATCCCATAGATAGACCATTTGCCTCTTTTGCTCCTCTATTTGCAGCTTCCATAATTCCCCCTCCACCTCCGGTCATTGTTGTATAACCTAATTTTGCAATTTCTGTTCCAAGTTTTCTGGCTTTACAATAATATGGCGAGTCTTCTTTTATTCTTGCTGATCCAAAAACAGTTATACATGGAGAGATTACACGAAAAGCACTAAAACCTTTTACAAATTGCTTTAAAACACTTACGATAAAAAGTAATTCGTTTATATGACTTTTAGTAACTTGTCTGAAATTATTTCTCATATTTAATTAAATTACATTTTGTATTTGCATTATTTTAATTTTAAAATCATTTACTTATTTTTTTTAAAATAATAGTTTTAGAAAAAAGCATTTTTTTTACCACAAGTTCAATTTCATTATTATTTATCAACCTTAACTCGCCATTTGCTTTCATTCCTGATGGAGCTATCATCTGACCTTTGAATAAATTCTTTTGATTATCGTAGATAAAATCCTTCAATAGAATATGACCTTTTTTCTCATCTTTATCTTCTCCAGAAACTTCTATTATTTTCCCAAAGAAGACATTCTTATCTTCATAAATAATAATTTGTCTTTTTGAATTTGAGAAAATCCATTTACCTGTGATTGCACTATTTGAAATAGAAATAAAAGACATTAAGAGTATTGAAAAAAATACAATTACAGAGTATAAGACCATTTTTTTCATAGTATTATTAGTATTTAAAAAGTAATAATTGACTTTCATCATTTGCAATAATTTTATGCTCAACATTTGAATTTATATTTACATAATCACCATTCGTTAGTGTTTCAATAGTATTATTTTCATCCTGATATATGATTTCTCCTGTTATGCAAAATAAAATAACATTCGTTTTTGAAACATGCTCTTTTAATTCACCTCCTTTTTTGAGACAAATAGAAATGATTTGACCTTTTTCATTAGTGTTTAATGCGATCATTGAGATTGTTTTATCACTTGGATGTAAGTTGGCTAAATTCATTTAAAATAATAATTAAACTCTTCAAATGAACCTTTAAGTTCACTATAAATATTCTCAGCTTCTGTAATGGTTTTAGCTTCTGAAAAATCATTTGTTTTTTGAATAAATGGAACTAACCATTTGTGTAATTCGTCGTGTGCTTTACCCGACATAGTACAATTTGAAGTAAGTTGATTAATATTATCTTGAAGTTTTTTTGAAAGGATTTTATAATCATTAATTTCTTTACCATTGAAATTATTTATATCAGCTTCCATATTAGTGATATACTTTTTCATTGAAGGAATTACAATCCATTTATCCCCTTTATTGAGCTCAATGTTATTTACATTAATTGGTTTGTCATTATCTTTTTTGCAAGCTTGAATAGATAAAATAAGAAACAATAGAGTTAAAAATTTAATTTTTTTCATGTTTTAGTTTTTTAGTATTTAAAATGTAATTTGATGATACAATTGCTATTAGAGTTATTATTATTCTAAAAATTAATGCGTAAAAAGTTTTCAATTCATAAACACCTCCAAATGATGCGTAAATTCCTAATGTTCCAAGAGTAAAAAGCAATATGAAGACCGCGATAATTAGTATTTTAACAGTCCAGTCTTTTTTTCGTAATAATCCCCAAGAGGCAGAAAGGAACAACAATGAGCAAACGAAATTTGCTATTACAACAAATAGGACATAATTTCCTTCTTTTTCTCGAATATCAAATAAGTTTAGAAAGATTGAAGTGGTTAGGAATAAAGATAATATCCCAATACAAAAAAGTACAATTGCTATTATAATTGATAATTTATTTTTCATTTTTTTAGTTTGTTTTTTTATACATTTTTACTGCCAACCCGTTAATAACTATACCATAGCCAAGCATTCCCAGAATGTAGGGATAAATTACAGATAACCCACTTCCTTTTAACAAAAGCATTCGGTTGATTTCTACAATGTATTTTATCGGGTTTATGATGTTAATTATTTGAGCCCATTTAGGCATAGTTTCTGTTGGGGTGAATAATCCACACATCAAAATGAAAATAATGATGAAAAAGAAACTAATAAATAAACCCTGTTGTTGTGTATCTACAATTGTAGATATTAAAAGTCCAAAACCTAATGGAACTAATAGGAAAATAGCTAAGAACAACTCTAATAATAAAGGATTTCCAACTATTGGAATATCAAAAATTAATTTTCCCATAATTAAACCTGTCCAAAAAATAAAATGACCTATTATCCAAAATGGAACTAATTTCCCAATTATAAATTCATACTTTTTTATGGGTGTAACATTCAATTGTTCGATTGTTCCGATTTCTTTTTCTTTTACTATGTTTAAAGCACATAATAAAATAATAATAAAAGTCATTATTTCTGCTACAATACCCGGAACCATAATGGTTTTATAATCTAAAGTTGTATTGTACCAATAGTTTGTAACAGGAATAATTCTTGAAGTAGTATTGAAATCCGTTTTTATTTTTACATCGGCATTTGAAGGACTGAAAAATTCACTAACTATAGTACTCGCATAATTATTTGTAATTCCTGCTTTAGTATTATTTAAAGCATTTATTTGAAATTGAAAAGACGAATTATTGTTCGATACTAACTCTTTTTCAAAATTTTCTGGAATTACTAAAATCAAGTCAACTTCATCTTTTAGCAACAAATTATCTGCTTGTTTTTGCGAATTTATTTGATGTTTTAAACTAAAAAAACCTGAACCTGTAAACTTTTCTTTTAGTTTAAAAGACATATTCGAATGGTTCATATCCCAAATAGCTAAATTCAAATTTTTGATATCATAACTTGCTGCATTTGAAAGTAAAATAATTTGAAAGATGGGCAAAATTGTCATCATTGGTAAGAGTTGCTTATTTCTTAAAATCTGCAAAAACTCTTTTTTAATTAATATCAGTATATTTCTCATTATTGATATTGTTTTTGAATTTTTCTAACACTAATTGTAATCAACATTAAAGTCATTCCTAAGAGTATTAATGTCTCTTTCCAAATAATATGTAAACCTTCTCCTTTAATCATGATTGTCTTTATAATTTTTATAAAGTGTGTAGCAGGAATAATTTTTGAAATGTATTGCAACACAGCAGGCATACTCTCAATTGGAAAAATAAAACCTGACAAAAGCATTGTTGGCATCATCAAGGAAACCAAACTCATAAACATTGCTGCTTGTTGAGTTTCAACCATCGTAGATATCAAAATTCCAATTGATAGAGAAGTAATTATGTACAATGTACATTCTAAGGCCAGTAATAGAATAGAACCATTCATAGGAAGTTTAAAAATGAATATCCCCATGAGAACAACAATAAAACAGTTAATAACTGAAAGTAATAAATAAGGAATGACTTTACCTACAACAATCATTAATGGTTTAATAGGTGAAATTGATAACAATTCCATAGTTCCTGTTTCTTTTTCTCTTGCCAAAGTAACAGATGTTAACATTACTGAAATAATAAGAAGAATAAGAGCTATTACTCCAGGAATAAATAAATAGACCGATAACAATTCTGGGTTAAAAATCATCCTTGAACTTATATTAATACCTTTTGCTTGTGTTGTAGGAGAGTAGTTTAAATAGGTGTAATCATTAATAATACTTGATGCAAAACTGGATATTGAGGTAGCAGTATTAATGTCTGTAGCATCAGATATAATTTGTACTGTTGTTGATTTTTGATGTACTAAATCATTTGAAAATTTTGAAGGAAATACAATAACCATTTTTATCTTTCCCTTTTGAAATGCCTTTGGAATTTCTTTAGTATTGCTCAAATTCTCTTCTAGTTTAAAATAACCCGATGAGAGAATTTTATTTGTTAATCCAATTGAAGCATTATCTTTTGATTGATCAAGAATTGCAATAGGCACATCTTTTAAATCAGTATTTAGGGCATAACCAAATAAAATGACCAAAACCACCGGTAACAAAAACAAAATAAGTACTGTTCTTGTATCTCTTAAAATGTGGTAAAATTCTTTTTTTACAAAACCTAAAAATTGTTTTTTCATAGACTTTTATTTTGTTGATGTTCCTCGTGCTAAAATTTGAAATACATCATCCATAGAATTAACTTCGTACATGTTTTTTAATTCATTGGGAGTTCCTAATGCTTTTACTTTTCCGTCTACCATAATTGATACCCTATCACAATATTCAGCTTCATCCATGTAATGAGTTGTAACAAATATTGTTACTCCATTTGCAGCAGCTTCATATATTAAATCCCAAAATTGTCTTCTAGTTATAGGGTCAACTCCTCCAGTAGGTTCATCTAAAAAAATGACTTTCGGTTCATGTATTAATGCTAGTGAAAATGACAACTTTTGTTTCCATCCTAAAGGAATTTCACTTACAAGTTTATTTTTTACTTTTTCTAAACTATACTTTTCAATTATTGCATTAGCTTTTAATTTCAAAACTGTTTTTGAAAGCCCATAAATACCTCCATAAAATTGTATGTTTTCAAGAATGGTTAAATCATCATACAATGAGAATTTTTGGCTCATGTATCCAATGTTTTTCTTGACATCTTCAGAATTTGTAGCAATATCATATCCTGCTACAATTGCCGTTCCTGAAGATGGAGTTAGTAAGCCACAAAGCATTCGCATTGCGGTAGTTTTTCCGGCACCATTAGCCCCTAAAAAGCCGAATATTTCACCTTTGCCTACTTTAAAAGTTATTGCATTTGTAGCAATAAAATCACCAAATTTTTTGGTTAATTCGTTTACATTTACAACTGTTTCCATTAGCTTGACTGTTGCATTAAATACATAAAAGTATCTTCCACTGTTGCGTTTGTTTTATTAACAACAATTGAATTAAAGTTGGCTTCCGTTAAGTAATTTTTAATAGTTTCATCACTTATATTATTATCAGTTGATGCCCAATGTATATACTCGCCAAAAGCATAGCAATAAGTAGATTTCTCCCATTTTCTTAAATGATTAATTAAATCATATTTATTATTGGCTTTAATCTCGAATAGTTGAAGAGGAAATGAAGCTGCTACATTCTGAGGTGTTTCAATACTTAAAATAGTTCCATTTTGAATTAATGCAATACGTTCACACATACTTGCTTCATCCATATATGGAGTTGAAACAAAAATTGTGATACCTTGGCTTTTTATATTGTTTAGCATTTGCCAAAACTCTTTTCTTGAAACAGCATCAACACCTGTAGTAGGTTCATCTAATAATAATACTTTGGGTTTGTGAATTAAAGCACAACAAAGTGCTAATTTTTGCTTCATTCCACCTGATAATGCACCTGCTTTTCTATTCTTAAAAGGTTCAATTTGAGTGTATATATCCTTTATCAAATGATAGTTTTCTTCAATTGTTGTTCCAAATGCAGTGGCAAAAAAAGATAAGTTTTCAAAAATTGTCAAATCTTGGTATAAGGAAAATTTTCCGGGCATATAACCAATACTTTCTCTAACATTTGAAATTTCTTTAGTAACATCTAAATTTTCTAAAAATGCCTGACCACTATCAGGTTTTAATAACGTTGTTAAAATTTTAAACAAGGTTGTTTTTCCAGCACCATCTGGACCAATCAGTCCAAATAATTCACCACGCTTAATTTCAATACTGATTTGATTTAATGCAATTACTTCATCAAATTTTTTTGAAATATCTTTTATATGGATTGCTATGTCTTTCAAAATAGTTGTTATTTTATAATAATTTCTCCAGGCATTCCCATTTTTAAACTACCATCATTTTTAACCAAAACTTTTACAGCATAAACAAAATTTACACGTTCTTTTTTGGTCTGAATAATTTTAGGTGTAAACTCAGATTTTGAACTAATCCAATTTATTGTTCCTTTGTATTCTTTATACTTGCCATCTTCAATATCAATTCTTACAACAACTTCTTGATTTAGTTTAATTTTGCTTAATTGATCTCCAGAGAAATAAGCTCTTAAAATCATACTTGATAAATCGGCTATTTTATACAAAGGTTTACCATAGCTTACAATTTCATTTGGTTCTACGAATTTAGCAGTGATAACACCTGTAAATGGATTTACAATTTTAGATTGTGCTATTTGGATATTTATTTGTTTAATTTGTTCTTCTATGCTATTAACCTCGTTGGAGTAAGTAGAAGACTGACTATTTAATTGAATATTTTGTGCACTTAATTGACTTTTTTGAACATTTATTTGATTTATGATTACATCTATTTGAGCATTAATATCATCAAGTTGCTTTGGTGTAGCTGCTCCTTCATTCAAAAGGTTTTTTATTCTGCTTTGTTCATTTTTCAAGGCCTTTAATTGAGCTTCTGAAGTTTTTATTTGATTTCTATAAATTGTAACTTGACTTTCAATATTTGGTTTTTTACTATTTACAGTTTGTTGATTAGCAAGTAATGTTAGTTTTTGCTGATGTAATAAAATAGTATCTATACTAACAACTATTTCATTAGCATAAATTTCTTGTCCTTCTTCAATTTTAATAAAGTTTATTTTACCATTTGTTTGTGATGAAACAACCGTTTCAACCGTTTCAAAGTTTCCGTAAGCATCCGCTTCTTTTTCAGAATTACAACTTAAAAGTATAATTGATGTGAAAAGTGATATTGTTTTTTTCATGTTGATTTAATTAGTTTCCAGTTAATAATTTTATATCATATTGTGTTGCAACTCTTTGTAATTCGTGAATTTTTAGAGTTTGAATTGCGTTTGTTTCAGCATTTTTTTCAATTAAGTAATTCGTAGCTGTAATAATGCCATTATCCAATTCTGCTGCTGATACTTTAGTAATTTTTGTTCTCAATTGAACTATATCTTTATCTGCATCAATCAATTTATCTATTTTATCTAGTTGAAGTAATAAGTTGTTTTTTTGAACATTTAGATTTAGTTCGAAAGTTTCTTTTTTAACATCTACATTTTCTAACATCAATTTTTCTTTCTTTTTATTTTTATTAAAAGAATATAATCCTGAAAAATCCCATGTTACTCTTATGCCAGCTATATAATAAGTATCTGGATTATTATTTAATTGATTTAGTGCTGGTTTTCCGTAACCTAGCTGACCAAAAAGGTTAGATGTCGGCTTTATACTAGAATTTTTTAAAAGTGTTTCTTTTTCTATAACTTTTTTTTCGAAATCAAATGATTTGAATTCTGGTCTGTTAGAAAAGTCAACAAAATCATTATTGTTTACTTCTGTGGGAACTTTTAATAAAGTGCTATCATTGATTTTTGTTCCTGCAAATAGATTAATTACACTTATTGAAGATTTTCTTGTTGTACTTGACTCGGTGATTTTTTGATTAATGTTTAATAGTTCAACCCTCAAAATGTTAACTTCATTTTCTTTCACAGAACCATATTTTACACCAGCTTCTAAAATTTTTATTCTTTCTTCAATTTGTAATTTGCTATTATTTAAAATGATAATATTTTCTTGAGCAATAATCGCAGTAAAGAAATATTTTTGGGTTTGCTCAATGATACTCCTTATTTCAATCTCTGTTTTGTTTGAACTTATATCTGTAAACAAATTTTGAATGTCGTTTTTTATACTATTTACACCTCCATCATAGATTATTTGTTTTACATCTAAATAGGATTTGTATTGATTTTTGTCTATTTTTTCAATTTCAACATTGGGTATTGTAATATCTAAACTGGTAACATCAGATTGAGTTGTCAATTGACCTCCTATACTAAATTGTGGTAACCAAGTATTATTATTAATTTGTTTAGAAATTTTGCTTAATTCCTCCTGAATTTTGTTTTGTTTTATCAATGGATAATTTGTTTTAACTCCATTTATACAAGTCTCCAAATCTATTTCTTGTCCCCAAGAATTTGAAATGATAAATAATAGTAGTACTGTAATTGCTTTTCTCATTTTCTTTATTGACGAATTAGTTAAACATATATGTTTGACGATAATGTCAGTTTGTAGTCAAAAAAAAGGTTAAACTAATAACCCTTTTAAAATCATTCTTGTGATTTCGGTTTTTCTCTCTTCCAAAATCACTTGAAACTCAGCTTCATTTTTACCTGTAATAAGCATAATCATGGGTTTTGCTAATACAGGGAAAGCACATAATGAAATAATGTGTATAAAAACTTGAATTGGTTCTATATTTATAATTTTACCTTTATTAATATCTTGTTGAACTTGAACTATAAAAGTGTCTATATTTGGCAAATTACCTTCGAGTAATTTTTCAACAAAACTTGCACCTAGATTATTAATTTCATTGATTATAAACAATGGCATAAAAGGATTTTTCGTAGCAAGCAACAAATAACTTTCTACAAATTTTTCAATTTTTATTTCAAATTCTAAATCACTATTTAAGACTTTTAGCATACTTGGCATAGCTTGTCTTAAGATTGTTTTAGCAATATTATGATAGAGTAATTCTTTTGAACGAAAATAATAATTTAATACAGTTCTTTTTATTCCTGCTCTATCCGCAATATCTTGCATTTTAGAATTCTCATATCCCTTTTCTATAAAAACATTATATGCAGCTACTAAAATCTGTTCTTCAATTGTTTCTTCTTTATTTGACATTACTAACACGATGTTTGACGCAAATGTCAGACATATTTCTTAAGATGCAAAACAATTAGCTAATTTTAACATTTTTCTCATCTACTATTAAGAACTTATTTTTCAAAATTTTCATATCCTCACTAACTTTTCTATCTAATACTTTTGCATAATGTTGTGTTGTTCTCAAATTTTTATGTCCAAGCATTTTGCTTACGCTTTCGATAGGAACTCCATTTGTAAGGGTTACGGTAGTAGCGAATGTATGTCGAGCGATATGAAAAGTTAATTCTTTTTCAATTTCACAAACTCCAGCTATTTCTTTTAGATAGGCATTCATTTTTTGATTTGACAAAATAGGTAGTAGTTTATCTTCATTGATACATTGTGGATGATTTTCGTATTTATCGATTATCATTTGTGTAACAGGAAGGATTGGAATTTTGGAAGCACTTTCTGTTTTTTGTCTATGTGTTGAAATCCATTTTTCGCCATCTATTCCAATTACAATGTTTGATTTTGTTAAATTGAAAACATCAATAAATGCAAGTCCTGTGAAACATGAAAACACAAACATATCTCTTACTAATTCTAAACGTTTTATTTTAAATTCTTTATTAATTAACGATTCAATTTCGCCTTCTGTTAAGTAGGTTCTTTCAATTTCTTTTACTTTGCCTTTATAATTAAGAAAAGGGTCTTTTTCTATCCATCCATTTACATAACATTGTTTTACAATTTTGCCAAAGTTTCTAATATATTTAATGGTTGAATTGTTGTTGCAGTTTTTAGTGTTTCTCAAGTAGAAATCAAAATCATTAATAAAAGCAATATCCACTTGTTTTATTGAAATATCATTAAGTTTATATTGATATTTTAAAAACTCTTTGGTGTGACTTAATGCTGTTTCATATTTCTTGTAAGTGTTAATTGAAAATTCTTTCCCAACCAGCTCTTTCATTCGTTTGTTGTGGTCTTCAAAAATTACTATAAGTTTACGTTGTCTTTCTTCAACTCCTAAGAATTTATTTTTGAAGGTTTGGGCATTAATTTCTTGGTTATTGTTAACCATCCATTTTTCTGTTTCATATGCTTTTGCATTTAAAATGTCTAGGTAACTATTAATTAGTCTGGCTTCTTCTGAATTTCCTTTTATTTTACCTGCCGCAGTATTCCATTTGTTTTTTTCTACAAACTTTGAGGTACTTAATTCAATACGAGTTCCGTTAATTGTAATTCTTTGATAAATGGGAAGTAAACCAGTTTTTGATGCTTTAGAACTTTTTACATAGAAAAGTATTGACATTTTGTGTTTCATTTTGTGGTGACTTTAATGTTATTCAAATTAATTATTTAATACTTATTTGTCAAGATGTTCATCTTTTGAACTGCTTGCTATCACTGGCTTTACGAGAAATTCGGTTACCCTAATTTTCCTTTTTTTCGGGTAACCGATTTTACCACCAATGGTTTGCGATTTAATAGATAATTTGAATAGTACCTAAAACAAAAAAGCCCGTAAATCATACGATTTACAGGCTTTTAGTCTGTTTTGAAATTGTTTTAGTGGAGTCGCCGAGAATCGAACTCGGGTCCAAACAAGCAATCCAATAGCTTTCTACACGCTTATTTCTTGATTGAGTTTTCGACAAAAAGCAAGGCCAAGAACAGCCACTTTTTGCTTAGCTTTATAGTTGTCAGAAAGGATTCAAAGCATTACCTTTCCTAGGTTTACTTTTACGGTTCACCTGTACCAACCGCCATAAACCAAGGCTTTTGAGGTGAATCTAGCTTCCCGACCTTGTCGGGACTAGGCAAATCGTACTAAACTTCGGATTAAGCAGCTAAAGCGTAATTATTTTCGCCGTTTATAAGTTCGTACCTTTGGATTTACGAGCAAAAAGTACAATGCTCGACGTGCTTACTAATCAATTCCACTCGCTGTCAAAACCAGTCGACCCCTTTTTCAGTGTTCAGTGTTCAGTGTTCAGTGTTCAGTGTTCAGTGTTCAGTGTTCAGTGTTCAGTGTTCAGTGTTCACAAAAACTTGGCCACAAAGATACATTTGGAAATTCCAAAAACCAAATCCCAAATGGTAAAAGAATGCAAAATGCAGTGGCAGAATGCAGAATTCTTTGACAATCAACCATAAACAACAAACTATAAAAAAGACAAAATGAGATGCTTCCTGCGTCAGCATGATAAGCGTAAAGTAGCGCTACTATCATCACAATAAAATTCCGTTATCTTTTATCTGCCTTCTGCGTTCTGTAGTCTGATTACTTTCCCTTCCGCTTCGCCGCTCTTTTTTTCTCCACCCCGCGATTGGTAGGTTTGGTTTTTCTTGGATTTCGTTTTCCTGGTCCGCCCAAATTTACTTTTTTGTTTTTGTCTGATTTTTCATGAAATGCAGAACCACCGTCCAATTTGGGTTTCTTGAGTAAAAATTTAAATTTCTTTTTATCTTTTTCAAACTCTAATAATCGAGTTGCAATTTCAATACCTTCAGGCAAGTCCAATAGTTTTACTTCTTTCTCCATCAAAATCTCAGCCTGAATTAGTACTTCTTCTTCACTTGGACTGATAAAACTAATGGCAATTCCCGATTTGTCAGCGCGCCCAGTTCGACCAATTCGGTGAATGTATTGCTCTTCTATTTCAGGAAATTCCACATTGATTACATGCGTCACATCCGAAATATCCAAACCTCGAGCCATTACATCAGTAGTGATTATTCCTTTAAGTTCACCTCTTTGAAACGAGGCCATCGTATTCAAACGGTAATTCTGTGACTTGTTCGAGTGAATAATACCAAATTGTTCTGGAAAATCTTCTTCAATGCTATTAGCCACTAAATCGGCCGTTTTTTTATTATTGACAAAGATCAAAACCCTACTCATACTATCATCTTGTTGCAATAATCCTTTCAGTAAATTGATTTTGGTCAAAAAGTTAGGTGTACGATAACCTAATTGCTCAATTTTTTCCAATGGTGTTCCCGATGGTGCTAGCGTAATCTCTTCTGGGAATTCAAAATAATCATCCAACATTTCATCTACATCATCAGTCATCGTGGCCGAGAAAAGGATGTTCTGACGTTTGTTTTTGAGCATCGCCAAAATTGAAGTGACTTGAAATCGAAAGCCTAAATTGAGTATTTCATCAAATTCGTCTATAACTAATTTTTGCAACGAGTCAAACCGAACTACATTGTCTAATGCCAAATCCATTGTTCTTCCCGGTGTTCCAACCAATATGTCAACACCTTCTAAAACGGCTTTTTTTTGCGTATTAATGTTCACACCACCATAAACGCCCAGCACACGTACCGACATATATTGGGTTACACTTTCAACCACATCAACCGTTTGCACCACCAATTCACGCGTCGGAACAATAATGACAATGCGAGGCGAATCAGTAGCGATAAATTTCCACTGTTTCAATAAAGGCAACAAATAAGCCAAAGTTTTACCTGTTCCTGTTTGAGCAATTCCCATCACATCGCGCCCAGACATGATTGGCGAAAATGATTTTTCTTGAATAGGAGTTGGCGTTATTAATCCTAATTCATCTAAGGCTTTTTGTAACGATTTAGGTAAGTTAAACTGTTCGAATGTGCTCATTATTGTGCTAATTTACCGCAAAGGTAAGCATTTCATTCCTAACAGGTTTTCAAAACCTATTAGGTTTAATCAAAACTTATTTTTTGGTTCAATTTCAAACCCAAACATGACTTATATCATATCCTAATATCCTGATTCTTACGAAATTTGATGCACTAATACTAAACCAAGTTATTATGGCAAATTTTGATAGTAAACACATTAAAAATGTGGTTTTGGTTGGACACACGGGAAGTGGTAAAACCACCCTTATCGAATCGATGCTCTTTGAAGCAGGATTAATCAATCGCAGAGGCACTATAGAAGACAAAAATACGGTGGCCGATTATACCGAAATGGAACACGAGAAAGGCAAAACATTTTTCTCTAAGTTGGTTAATAACAAATGGAAAGGTTATAAAATTAATATGTTGGATACTCCAGGATACGATGATTTTGTAGGCGAAATTATAGGCGCTATGCGTGTGGCTGATTGCGGCATTATGTTGCTCAATTCGGCAATGGGCGTTGAGGTAGGAACCGATATTATTTGGGAATATACTGACCAATACAAGTTTCCGATGCTTTTAGCTATTAATCATTTGGATAATGAAAAATCCGACTTCGATCGAACTGTAGCCGAAGCCAAATCGCATTTTGGTAATAATGTGGTGATTGTGCAATATCCAGTGAATCAAGGAGAACAATTCGACGCTATAGTTGATGTGTTGAATATGGTAATGTACCAATATCCAAAAAATGGTGGAAAACCTGAAAAACTACCTATTCCAGAGAGTGAAAAAGAAAAAGCCAATCGTTTGCACCAAGAGTTAATCGAAACCATTGCGGGTAATGATGAAACCTTGATGGAACGTTATTTTGACAAAGGTGAACTCGATGAAGACGAAATGAAACTCGGTTTGCATCATTCGCTAATCAAACACGAAATATTCCCTGTTTTCTGCGTTTCTGCGAAGAAAAATATGGGTTGTGGACGCATCATGAGTTTTATTGATAATGTGTGTCCGTTTGCCTTCGAAATGCCGAAGCAAAGAACTATTGAGGGTACGGAAATAGAATGTAATGAAGCGAATTCGACAGCTATTTTTATTTACAAAACCTTATCCGAACCACATGTGGGTGATTTGAGCTTCTTTAAAGTCCTTTCGGGAAAAATTAAAGTAGGTGATGAGTTGACCAACGAGAATACGGGTCAGTTAGAAAAAATCAATCAGTTGTATGAAGTGGAAGGCAACAAACGAACATCTGTAAATGAGTTAGTTGCGGGCGATATTGGTGCGACTTTAAAATTGAAAAACACGCACACCAACAATACCTTACACGAAAAAGGAACACACATTGAAATTGTTCCTATCGATTTTCCAACACCAACACACACAGTAGCTGTTGAAGGAACCAAAAAAGGGGAAGAAGAAAAGTTGTCTATCGCTTTGCATCAATTAGTAGAAGAAGACCCAACAATAAAAGTGGAAGTTTCACCCGAGCTGAAACAAACGCTCATTCATTGCCACGGCGATTTGCATCTGATGGTCATCAAATGGAAGTTGGAAAATGCTTATAAATTATCAGTAGAATTCAAAACACCTAAAATTCCGTACCGCGAAACCATTCGCAAAAGCGCGGAAACAGTATATCGTCACAAAAAACAATCAGGTGGTGCAGGGCAATTTGCCGAAGTTGCTATGAAAATTGAACCTTGGTACAACGGAATGGAAGAACCAACAGGTTACAGCATCCGTGGAAAAGAAGAAATTGATTTGCCTTGGGGTGGAAAACTGATGTATTACAATTGCATCGTTGGTGGTGCGATTGACGCTCGTTTTCATCCTTCTATTTTAAAAGGTATTATGGAAAAAATGCAGGAAGGTCCATTAACTGGTTCGTACGTAAGAGACGTAAGAGTAATTTTGTTTGATGGGAAAATGCATTCAGTAGATAGCAACGATTTAGCGTTTAAAACCGCTGGAATGATGGCTTTCAAAGAAAATTTCCACAACGCTGATCCACAATTGTTAGAACCATTTTATCATTTGGAAGTGCACGCTCCTGAAGAATTAACGGGTGCTATTATGAGTTCGATTCAAACCCACCGAGCTGTGGTTGAAGGCATGGATGCAGAAGGACAATTTTCAATCATCAAAGCACATATTCCTTTGGCAGAAATGCACCAATTTGGTAGCGATTTACGTTCTTTAACCCAAGGAAGAGCACGATTTATTGCGCAATTTGATCATTATGAAGCAGTTCCTTTTGATTTGCAAAAAGTAATTATTTCAGAAAATAAACAGCACGAAGAATTGGTTTAGTTTTAGGATAATTCTTTAATGAAAAACCCTGTAATCAGTTGAATACAGGGTTTTTCTATTAATTAAATTGGGTCGTTATAATTTTCCCATATTGGCTGCCAAGGTTTCTAAAAATTTGCTAATTGGACCTTTAATCATCATGGCCATCATTGGGTTGAATTCGCCTTCAAAATCCAATTTAACAGCACAACTCGCATCCGAAATCGCATCGATATTGGCAATTAAAGAGAACGGAAGTTTATCACTTGCTGCAGAAAGTACCACTTTGGAGTGAGGCATTTTGTCTTTCATACGCAATTTGATTTCAGGCATACCTTTCAAACCAAAATTAAAAATATCGTCACCCAATACTTCAAATTTGGCAATGTTTTCGGGCATTAATTTTTCAAAATTTTTTACATCCGACAAGGCGTTAAAAATATATTCAGCCGATTTTTCTACGGTTACTTTTGGACTCTCTAAATTCATAATTTATGTCATTATGAGGAACGAAGTAATCTTTACTTTCCTCTTTTTTTAAATTTTCACTATCCACTCCGACGGATTTTTTCTCCATTCTTGTAGTGTTTGTTGTTCTTCTTCAGTAATGTATTGTTTGGCTAAGGCTAAATTCAATAAATGCTCATAGTTGCTCAACGTATTCAATTCAACTCCTGCATTTTTGAAATTTTGTTCCGCCACATCAAATCCATACGAAAATACCGCCACCATACCTTTTACATTAGCGCCCGCTTCTTTCAAAGCTTCAACAGCCAACAAACTGCTATTTCCTGTACTAATTAAATCTTCCACCACTACTACGTTTTGTCCTTTTTGCAAAAAACCTTCCACTTGGTTTTGTCTTCCGTGCTTTTTAGGCTCTGGACGAACATATACAAAAGGAAGCCCAAGCTCTTCCGCAACAAGTATGCCAATGCCAATAGCACCAGTTGCAACGCCAGCAATTACATCTGGTTTACCGTATTTGTCTTCAATTTGTTTTGAAAATTCATCGCGAATGTAATTGCGAATCGCTGGAAATGAAAGTGTTAAGCGATTGTCGCAATAAATAGGAGAGTGCCAACCCGAAGCCCATAAAAAAGGTTTTGACGGATTCAATTTAATTGCATTTATTTGTAAAAGCAATTCGGCTGTTTTTTCGGCTGTATCTTTATTAAAAATCATACTGCAAATGTATAAAGTTTTTGTCAACGATAAACCTCTTTTTTTGACAAATGAAGTCGCTAAAGAAACCGATTTTCAGTTGTTTTTGCTTGAAAGTGTTGATATTGAACAGCTTATTGTGAAGATGTTCAATAATAAGATTAAGAAGGCGTATTTGTATTATCCCGACGAAAAAGAAATTCTAAAAAAAGTAAAAGAAAAAATCCCAGTCGCCAAAGCTGGTGGTGGTTTAGTTTACAATAAAAAAAGTGAAGTTTTATTCATTTACAGAAATGGAAAATGGGATTTGCCCAAAGGCGGAAAAGAAAAAGGAGAAGACATCGAGCTCACGGCCATGCGCGAAGTGGAAGAAGAAACTGGCGTTGGCAAACTCAAAATCAAGAAGAAACTCCAAAAGACGTATCACATTTTCAAACGCAATGGTCGCTATAAACTCAAAGTAACGCATTGGTTTGAAATGACTTCTACTTTCAGTGGCGAACTCATTCCACAAGCCAACGAAGGCATCGAAAAAGTCGCCTGGCTCAACCCAGAGCAAATTCAAGAAGCGTTGAAAAATTCGTACGAGAATATCAAGTTGCTGTTTGAAGTGGCTGAGTAATTTAGTTTCCTGTTAGTTATAGTTCTTAAGTTTATTAGAAGCAGACATCAACGGTTTTCAACGACTTATTGTCCTGCTGTCCGCTGTATCTCCGATTGGCAAAAAGCTACAGGCGAAGCCTTTGTTTTTGTCCATCGGAGGATGCCGCTCCCATCAGGGCTAAACTAGAAGTGTAGTTTTTCAAGAGATGTTTTTAGCACCATTTCTTACAAAAGTATGTGAAACAAACATACACTTCTGCCTTTTCCACTTTCAAACTCACCAACTTTGAAACTTTGGAACTTTGCAACTTCTAATCCATAATCCGATACACCGGATACCTCAAATGTGCTTTTTCGTAATACGGCGAATTTTTATACACCCAATCCAATTGTGCTTCGGGGTTTTCACTAAATTTTTTATCGGTTTTTTTCTTTTCTTCTAAAAGAACTCTGAGTTGCGGATTTTGGTTCAAATACTCATTCGCCAAATCTTCAAAAACATAACTCGAATAGCCTTCTTTTTGTTGTAAAATAGCATCAAAATAATTCCAATTGAAGTAGCTGTCAATTGCTTCGGGTTCGAGCGTTTCCAATAAAAATTTTACTCCTTTTTGATCCGTAGAAATGATATAATCTCCTTTCTTAAAAGCCACAGTTTCTGCCTTCACATTGACTTTGGTATTGTAATGCGGATAATGACCTTCGTAGGCATTTTTATACGTTTGGTAATCGGCGATTGAATAACTTTCTACTTGGATTATCGTATCTTTTTTCAATTGAGCCAGTTCAATTTGATTGGCTTTTAATTGTTCAATAATCGTCCATTGTCCTTTCGGAATCACATAATAATTCGGAATCGTAATTTCTCTCTCTGATTGATATTCACCCCAAAAAGGAATATATTTGGTAAACGGTATCTTTCGATCGTAATACAAACGTTCACCCGAAGTCACATCACTTTTTTTGTAACCGCCTTGGTAACCCATAAACGGAATTTGACTCACTTGGGTAGAATCAATTTTCCACTGCAAGGTGTACTTATTTCCTGCTTTAAATTGGTTGTGATTGGCCAATTGTTTTTGTTGAATAAGTTCCGCTTTTCTACTCGTAATTTCCATCGCCGAAACCATAAAATCATACGTCACTTTCACGCGCGAGGCATAGTCTTTAAGCATATGCGTTTCTACCACATATCCCAAACAATCAAACAATGAAGTATAACCTGTAGCGTACCGCGGACTTTCAAAAAACTGCTGAAAACCATCATCGGGCGTGCCGTGCCAAACATTGACATAAGGTGTGGTTTCGGTTTTTTTCTTTTTTAAATCGGCTACCAATGCTGTGTTGAAATCATCTTTTAAAAACGTGCCCAATTCGTTGCCCAATTTCTTAGGCTCGGTCATGATGTACGTCAACGTGTATTGGTAATCAGCGCCATTACTCACATGGTTGTCGATGAATAAAACAGGTTGAATTAGATGAAAAATTTCAACAAAACTCTTGGTATTTCGCGTGTCGCTTTTGATAAAATCGCGGTTGAGATCGAAGTTGCGCGCATTGCCACGAAATCCGTATTCTTCTGGACCATTTTGATTGGCTCTTGAAGTCGAATTCCGATTCAAAGCACCACCAATATTGTACACTGGAATTGTCACTAAAACAATGTTTTTTGGAATTTTAATTTTCCCTAATGCCAAATCACGAAAGAGCATCATTGTTGCATCAATGCCATCGGGTTCGCCTGCGTGAATGCCATTATTGATTAAGATAATCGATTTGGTTTTGCGAATTTCTTTAAAGCTGAAATTGCTATCAGCGTTGAAAGTCACAATATGCAAAGGTTCACCGCTGTCAGTCAAACCCATTTCTTGCATTTTTATGGTTTCAAACGAAGCATCTAATGTGTTGAAATAACGAATGGTTTCTTCGTAGGTTGCCGATTGATTACCGTTTCCTTTTTCAAAAAAAGTAATAAAACCATCTTTCTTTTGAGCCAAAAGAGTTGAAGAGAAGCACAATAGAAAGAACAGTTTTTTCATAAGCTTATTTTGTACGAACAGAATCAGGAACTAAAACCGTGTAATCGCCACCATTTCGGATGACATCGCGAACAATACTAGATGAAATATAGGATGTTTTGGAAGCCGTTAAAAGAAAAACAGTTTCAATTTTTGATAATTTCCGATTGGTGTGAGCAATGGCTTTTTCGAATTCAAAATCCGCCGGATTTCTCAAGCCACGGAGTATGAATTCAGCTTTCTCTTTTTTGCACAAATCGATGGTCAAACCTTCATAAGTAATGACTTTTACTTTGGGTTCGTCGGCGAAAGCTTCTTCTATGAAACGCTTTCTGTCTTCCAACGAAAACATGTATTTTTTTTCGGCATTCACACCAATGGCAACGATTACTTCATCGAAGAGAGAAATTCCACGTTTGATAATGTCGTAATGTCCATTTGTAATCGGATCAAATGAGCCTGGAAATATTGCTTTTTTCATAGTGTACAGTTTGTGTTTTATGTTTTATGGTTGAGTTTAAACTATGAACAACAAACCATAAACTATAAACAGTTTATTATTTCTTCCAAATTGGTTTTCTTTTCATTGCCAATTCAATCTCATTATCAATCAAATCCGAAAAGTCAATCTTAGCATGTGCAGCTTGCTGCGGAAAGATACTTTGTGGTGATAAACCCGGATTGGTGTTGATTTCTATAAAATGCGGTACATCATTCATCACAATAAAATCAGCTCTTGAAAAACCAATCATTCCTAACGATTCGTATACTTTTTTGGCAGTTTCAATCACTTTTTCTTCTACTTCTTTGGAAAGCCGAGCAGGTGTAATTTCAGATGATTTGCCTAAATATTTGGCTTCGTAATCGAAGAATTCATTTTCAGGTACAATTTCGGTAATACCTAAAACAGTTGTCTTTCCTTTGTAATTGAGCACTCCAACCGAAATTTCAGTTCCATTTAAAAAAGATTCAATCAAAATATCGTTGTCTTCTGCAAAAGCAAAATCTAAGGCTTTGGGCAAATCAACTAACGAATTAACGCGTGAAACTCCAAGTGAACTTCCCGATTGATTCGGTTTTACGAAAAAAGGCAAACCTAATTCAGCCGCAATTTTATCACCATCAATAACGTCGCCTTTTCTTAAATAGATTGAATTGGCTTTTGGAATATTGAATTTGGACAAAACAGACAAGGTATCTCGTTTGTTAAAAGTTAATGCCGATTGGTAAAAATTGCATCCAGAATATGGTAAGTCTACCAATTCCCAATACGATTGCATGTGTCCATCTTCTCCAGGTGTTCCGTGAATCGTATTAACAATGACGTCAAAATGTACTTTTTCATTGTTGTTGGTAAATGAAAAGTC
This sequence comes from Flavobacterium sp., assembly GCA_016787805.1. Classification (GTDB taxonomy): domain Bacteria; phylum Bacteroidota; class Bacteroidia; order Flavobacteriales; family Flavobacteriaceae; genus Flavobacterium. Next base: position 54,929 of record JAEUTY010000028.1, read on the forward strand.
AGCTTTGTCGATGGAATATTTTTCGCCTTCAATCAAACAATACCATTCGTTGATAAGGATGTGAACTTCAAAGGGTTTGTATTTGTTTTTGTTGATGTGATTCAATATCAATTGACCACTGCGTAATGATATAACTGATTCGTCAGAATATCCGCCCATAACCACTGCTACGTTCATTAGAATTTATTTTTAATACTATACAAAAATAGCACAATTGTTGGAACTAAAAATTATATATTTGCGGTAAATCTTTTTTTATGAGTTTGCGAAAATACCTCACTAGTAAAGTTTTTTTTGCTCAATTGTTGGCAGCCATGGCCATTGTGGGTTTACTTGCGTTTTTCTTTTTCCATTGGATTACGTACGTAACCAAGCACAATGAAGAAATTATGGTGCCCAATTTGAAGCGATTGACCACTGAACAAGCTGAGGAAAAACTTGATGAATTAGGTTTGGAATATGAAATCTTAGATACTTTAGATTTCAAACCCAATCTACCAAAATTGTCAGTTGTTTTGCAAGAACCTGAAGCGGGAGAATTGGTAAAAGGCGGAAGGACAGTGTATTTGAAAATCAATGCGAGTTCTTACAAAATGGTACGTATTCCTGATTTGGTTGATAAAACGTACCGACAAGCTGTTCCAACCTTAATTTCATTAGGATTAGCACAAGGAAATGTGAGTTATGCGCCGCACATTGGAAAAGATATGGTGTTGGAGATGCGTTTGAATGGCAAAAAATTAAAACCAGGTACCAAAGTTTATAAAGCAACAAAAATTGATTTGGTTTTGGGTGATGGTGCTGTTGTTTTTGATGAATCAGATGCGGATAGTTTGCGTGCCATTTTACCTGAACCAGAAGTACTACCTGAAGAAGAAATAAAAGATTCCCTCAAGAATGGTCAATAACGATTTAAGCGAAATAGACGATGAACTTTTTGAGCACCATCGATTTGAAGTTCCCAAAGGTCAAGCTATGTTGCGCATCGACAAGTACTTGATGCATTTGATTCCGAATGCTACTCGAAATAAGATTCAAAATGCTGCAACTTCGGGCGATATTTATGTTAATGATGTTACGGTTAAATCCAATTATAAAGTCAAACCTTTTGATGTAATTCGGATATTACTTTCGCATCCACCGTTTGAAAATCGCATTGATCCCGAAGACATTCCTTTGGATATTGTATATGAAGACGATGCTTTGTTGGTTATCAATAAACCAGCCGGATTGGTTGTGCATCCTGGACACGGAAATTACACCGGAACGTTGGTCAACGGATTGGCTTTTCATTTTGATAATTTGCCCTTAAATAGTAGTGAACGTCCAGGTTTGGTGCATCGTATTGATAAAAATACTTCGGGCTTGTTGGTGATTGCTAAAACCGAAGCCGCAATGACGCATTTGGCCAAACAATTTGAAGACAAAACTACCGAACGCGAATACATTGCCATTGTTTGGGGAAATGTAAAAGACGATGAAGGAACCATTGTAGGCAATATTGACCGTCATTTGAAAGATCGTATGCAAATGGCTGTTTTCCCAGAAGGTGATCGAGGGAAACATGCTGTAACACACTATAAAGTCATCGAACGATTAGGATATGTGACTTTGGTTTCGTGTAAATTAGAAACGGGTAGAACGCACCAAATTCGCGTACACATGAAATACATCGGACATACGTTATTCAATGATGAACGTTATGGTGGCAACTTGATTTTGAAAGGAACTACTTTTACTAAATATAAGCAATTCATTGAGAATTGTTTCAAAACCTTACCTCGTCAGGCATTACACGCCAAAACCTTGGGGTTTGAACATCCTGTTACGAAAGAATACATGCGTTTTGATACCGAAATTCCTCAAGATATGGTCGATTGTATTGAGAAATGGCGCAATTATACCAATTCCAATTCACTTGTAGAAGAGGAAGATTAGTTGAATGTAGCTTTGTATTTCTCTTCAACTTTAGACCAATTTATGACATTAAAAAAAGCTTTGATATAGTCTTTTCTTCTGTATTGATAAGTCAAATAGTACGCATGTTCCCAAACATCAATAGCCAAAATAGGTGCGCCTGAAACAGTTTGTCTTGGCATCAAAGGATTGTCTTGATTGGGAGTACTGGTTATTTGAAGTTTCCCCGTTTTATCCACAACCAACCAAGTCCAACCAGAACCAAATTGTCTGCCTGCTTCGTCAGCGAATTGTTTTTTAAATTCATCAAACGAACCAAAGTCACGATTGATGGTGCTTGCCAAAGTATCTTTGGGTTTTCCACCTGCTTTTGGTGCCATGATTTCCCAGTAAAAAGTATGGTTGTAATAACCGCCAGCATTATTGCGTAATTCGGTATCGCTGAGGTCTAATTTCTTTAAGATATCTTCAATTGGAAGCGATTCTTTTTCAGTTCCTTTGAGAATACGATTCAAATTGTTGGTATAACTCAAATAATGTTTTGAATAATGCATTTCCAGAGTCATTGCATCAATATGCGGTGCCAAATCGTCAAATTTATAAGGAAGTTTGTACAATTCAAAAGCACCTTCATTGGCTTTATAATCATCGGGTTGACCAATGGTTAATTTACTTTCGTTGGTTGGTAACGGAACTTCAACTACTTCACGCAGATTGTTTTTTTTACATGAAATTAAACCCAGCAATAAACTAATAATGAGTAGTTTGTAAGCAGTTTTCATGATTGTGTTTTATTTTTTAATTAACGAATTAATGATGTTGATGTATTCTTCTTTTGCTTGATCAACAGTAAGATGGCTAATTTGCATCCAAGCGTTGGTTTTGAAGGCATTTCTTAAATCAAAACTTGGAGTTGACATGCGTGTATCAATAGTTCCATGTGTTGCTTGCTTGTAATGCGCATACAATCGCAATTGCACATCTTGTGGCAAATCAGATTGTGTCATTTGATCGGCAATAGCAACGGCTTCTTGAAATAAAGTATCTAAGTCTTTGTTAGGCATTTTTAGTAGCAACTATAGTTCGATTTCCAACTGCTTTTTCTCCTATTTTAACATTGATAATAGTTCCTAACGGAAAATACAAGTCAACGCGAGAACCAAATTTAATAAAACCTGCATCTTGACCTTGACGCACATTCATTCCTTCTTGAGCATAATTAACGATTCTTTTGGCCAAAGCACCTGCAATCTGTCGGTACATGATTTCTCCAAAAATACGATTTTCAATAACCACTGTAGTTCTTTCGTTTTCAGTACTCGCTTTCGGATGCCAAGCCACCAAGTATTTTCCAGGATGGTATTTGCTGTATTTTATTTTTCCACTTGTGGCATAACGAGTGACATGAACATTGATTGGCGACATGAAAATCGAAACTTGTAGTCGTTGGTCTTTGAAATACTCGGGTTCAAAAACTTCTTCAATCACCACCACTTTTCCATCTACAGGAGCTACAATATTGTAATCATTAACTTCTAAATGGCGGTCTGGATTTCTAAAAAACTGAAGTACTAGTAGGAGCATAATTAATGCTACAATTTGTACAGTTTTTTCTAACCAAAGTGTATTAGGAAAAATATAATGTGACGATAAAATAATTACCGTGGTCAAAAATGTTGATATCAAAATGATTTTTCCGCCTTCTTTATGAAACATAATATAAGATTTGATAAAACAAAAATACAAAAGGTGCAACAAATATAATACTATCCAAGCGATCTAATATTCCGCCGTGTCCAGGCATGATATTTCCGCTGTCTTTTACGCCTGCAATTCGTTTGAATTTAGATTCGATTAAATCACCCAAAGTACTAAATATACAAATGATTACAGCTGTCATAGACCAAATAAACATCGACTTAATGCTGTGTTGCTCAGAAGGGTTAAAGTAAAATTTTGAAATGCAAATTCCTGCAATTACCGAAAAAACCAATCCACCCAAAAAGCCTTCAATTGTTTTTTTGGGAGATATTTTTTCAAATAGTTTTCGCTTTCCAAATGATTTTCCTACAACATAAGCAAAAGTATCATTGGCCCAAATAAGGATAAAGATACTGATGATAATTTTGGGTCGAAATTCGATTCCAGAAAATGGTATTTTGGTGATGATAATAAAAGGAAAAATAACGTATCCAACAATGTACCAGTATTTTTGAGCCATTGTTAAGCTAGTTACTTTCAAATCAAAAAGTAATTTTAAAAGTCCAATTGAAGTGATTACAGTAAATCCTAAAATGAATAAATCGAGCGATTTGATTAAATAGTAACGAGTGGCTAAAAAATAGAAAATGCAACCCAACACAATTGGTAAATAGAAATTTACTTTTAAAATTCGGCAAAATTCAAAAAGGGTAATGATAAGAAAGATTCCGAAAAGCACATAAAAACTTGTAACGGAGTAGGCGGTAGCGACAATTAACAGAGTTACGTAGACTAAACCGGATAAGAATCGCGTTAAAGTTTCATTCATCTTATAAATCTTCTAGTAGCAGTAAATATAAGTTTTTAGCAGAGCTACCGTAGGTGAGAAAATCTTCGTCTTGTACTTTTTCGAAATATTTTATTGTAGTGATATTGGTAGGATAATCTTTGTCGTACTTCTTTTTAATCACGCGCAAACCGTCGCTTTTGGATTCTAAAATTTGACTTGTAGTAGCTAGAATTACAATATTATCGGGTAATTCGTTGGGTTTGTACTGTTTGATTTGATTGGAAGAAAATAACACCGAACCTTCATCACCAATTAAATTTTCACAACTGGCCAATAGAAATTTTGGATTAGAAGGATTGGTGAAATTCAGCTTGTTTTCTTCTAACAAGGAATATAAATTAGGTTCAAAACATAATGCTTCACATTCAAACCAGTCGTTTTCTTCCAAAATATTTTCAAATTGTTCTTTAACTTCATCAAGGTTTTCACAGTATAAAAACTTACCTCCATTTTTTTTGAAATTGTAAGTAAATTGTTCATCAATAGGTAATGAAGATGGTTTTGGAGCGTTGTATTCGCTTTGGTTTTCCTCGTCGGAACCTTCTTTATTGGACCCAAATATTTTTTTAAAAAGACTCATATAGTGTGTAAAAATACGCTGAATGCGGTTTGAAAACATCCAAAGATAAAAAAATCTTAATTCAAAAACATTTTTTGAATTAAGATTTTGTATTTTATTTAGTAAAAATGGATTTAACTAACGATTTCTTCTTTATCAAAAGGTCTTTTTCCGAATATGGTTTCCAAATCGTCTTTGAAAATGACTTCTTTTTCTATTAAGATGTTGGCCAAGGCTAACAATTTATCTTTGTTGTCATCCAGTATTTGAATGGCTCTTTGGTATTGACTTTCAATTAAATCTGAGATTTCTTTGTCAATTACTTGAGCAGTTTCTTCTGAGTACGGTTTTGAGAAATTGTATTCACTTTGACCCGATGAATCGTAATAGGTAACATTACCCAATTTTTTATTCAAACCATAAATGGTAATCATGGCGCGAGCTTGTTTGGTTACTTTTTCCAAATCGCTCAAAGCACCAGTTGAAATAGTATCAAAAATTACTTTCTCCGCCGCTCTTCCACCCATGGTAGCACACATTTCATCGAGCATTTGATTCGGGCGAACAATTAAGCGTTCTTCTGGCAAATACCATGCTGCACCCAAACTTTGTCCACGAGGAACAATTGTTACTTTTACCAATGGCGCTGCGTGTTCTAACATCCAACTTACTGTTGCATGACCCGCTTCGTGAATGGCAATTGCTCTTTTTTCTTCCGTAGTAACAATTTTGTTTTTCTTTTCTAGGCCACCAACAATACGGTCAACTGCATCGAGGAAGTCTTGTTTGTCAACAGCTGTTTTATTATTTCTGGCAGCTATCAAAGCGGCTTCATTACACACATTAGCGATATCTGCGCCCGAAAAACCTGGGGTTTGTTTGGCTAAGAAATCAACATCTAAATCGGCTACTTTTTTCAAAGGTGTCAAATGCACTTCAAAAATTTCCTTACGTTCTCTAATGTCTGGTAAATCAACATAAATTTGACGGTCAAAACGACCAGCACGCATCAAGGCTTTATCTAATACATCAGCTCTATTGGTAGCAGCAAGTACAATTACGTGTGTATTCGTGCCAAAACCATCCATTTCTGTAAGTAATTGATTTAAAGTGTTTTCACGTTCGTCGTTGGAACCTGAAAAATTGTTTTTGCCTCTGGCGCGTCCCACAGCATCAATTTCGTCAATAAAAATAATAGCAGGTGCTTTGTCTTTGGCTTGTTTGAATAAATCACGTACTCTGGACGCTCCAACTCCTACAAACATCTCAACAAAATCAGAGCCTGAAAGAGAAAAGAAAGGAACTTTCGCTTCTCCAGCCACAGCTTTGGCTAAAAGTGTTTTTCCAGTTCCAGGAGGTCCAACTAATAGAGCTCCTTTAGGAATTTTTCCGCCAAGTGAAGTGTATTTTTCAGGATTTTTTAAAAACTCAACGATTTCTTGTACTTCTTCTTTTGCGCCTTCTAAACCAGCAACATCTTTAAAAGTCACTTTTACATCGGTTTTTTCATCAAATAATTTAGCTTTTGATTTTCCAATGTTGAAAATTTGCCCACCGCCACCAGCTGCACCACCACCCGACATTCTTTTCATAATGAAAATCCAAACGGCAATGATAATAATGATAGGAAGTAAGCTGAAAAATACTTCTGCCCAATCGCTTTTTTGTTTGTGATCGAATTCTTTTAATTTTTTGGCTTTCTTAGCACTATCCAATTTTTTTTCAAATTCCTGAATATCACCAACATTAAAGATGTAGTGTGGACCTTTGTTGGGTCTATTCATGAAATCATTAGCTACATCTTTGTTGGATTTATCACTTAGTGCCTTTTTCGTTAAAAAAGCTTCCGCTTGAACTTTGTTGTAGATGATTACTTTTTCGATATCGCCTTTGGCTAATAAATCATCAAATTTGGAGGTAGAAATTACAGATGGATCTTGAAATCCATTTCCGTTGAAAATACTTAAACCTATAAATAATGCAATGGCAAGGATGTAAATATACCAAGGACTAAATTTAAAATTATTTTGATTTTTTTCTGTAGACATTATATACTTGTGCTTTTAATATTTGTTTTGGATAGTAGTGATTTTTGCATCACCCCATAAGCCTTCAATGTTGTAGTATTCGCGAATTTCTTTCTGAAAAACATGAACCACTATGCTCACATAATCCATCAAAACCCATTCGGCATTGTCGGTTCCTTCAACATGCCATGGTTTGTCCTTAATTTCTTTGGAAACCAATTTTTGAACTGAATTGACGATGGCATTGACTTGGGTGTTAGAACTACCGTTACAAATTACAAAATAATCACAAACAGCAGTGTCGATTTCACGTAAATCTAGGATTTCTATATCGTTACCTTTTACTTCTTCTATTCCTTTTATGATGCAGGTTAATAATACATCAGTACTCGCTAATTTTTTTGTCATTTAGTATTTTTCTATAATTTGCAAAGGTATCAAAATTTGTCATTAAATTTGAAGCTTAACAGAAGTTTAAAATTTAAAACTACATATGCCTACAATCAAACTCGATGCCATAGATTCTACCAATGATTTTTTAAAAGATTTAATCAAAAATCAAGCCGTAGAAAATTTTACTGTTGTAGTTACCAATTCACAAACTAATGGCCGAGGGCAAATGGGAACAAAATGGGTTTCTGAAGACGGTAAAAATTTGATAATGAGTGTTTTGATTAAAGATTTGAATTTGCAAATTGAAGACGTTTTTGTTTTAAATGCAATGATTTCTGTAGCTATTATTGAGGCACTTTCAGTCTTTTGTATACCTAATTTGAGTGTCAAATGGCCTAACGACATTATGTCAGATAACAAAAAAATTGCAGGAATTTTAATCGAAAATAGCATAAAAACTGACAATTCAATTCTGTCTGTTGTTGGTATCGGACTCAATGTCAATCAATCTCATTTTGAAAACTTACCTTTTGCTTCTTCTTTATTTTTACAAACTGGTAGAACACTTTCCACTGATGAGGTTTTGCATGCTATTGTAACTAAGATTCAGTTTTTTTGCCAATTTATATCAGAGAAAAAACTCGATGAATTATGGCAATTGTACCATCAGTATTTGTTTAAAAAATCGGTACCAATGGCTTTTGAAGATAATTTTGGTAATCGTTTTATGGGAATTATTGAATTGGTTAACCATCAAGGGAATTTACAAATCAAGTTGGAAGACGATACTATACAACTGTACTCAATTAAGGAAATTAAAATGTTGTATTAAAAAAGCTCCCAATTTCTTGAGAGCTTTTGTATTAGTTGATAATTACTTTTTTGATAACCGAACCACTGTCAGAACTGATTTTCACAAAGTAAAATCCGTCAGGAAGGTTAGTCAGGGTGTAAGAATTTGAAACTCTAATCGGATTTTTAACTTCCATCATCAATTGACCATTGATGTTAATTAATTGAATATTTTCAACTTCAGCTTCTGTATCAATTGTGATTGTTTGATCATTGGATGGATTTGGATAGATACTCACATCTGCCATTGTTTCAAAAGTATCTGTTCCAAGGAAAATAGTTGGCCATCGGTTTTGAGCAATTGGTCCGCCCCAAATTACAGTTGCTAAATACGGATTATCAATAAAAGGGTTGCGATTTCCTTGTCCGTAAGTATTGTTAGCATTTCCAAGATAAGTATTACGATTGTCTTCGTATTGCGAAACAGGGTCTTCTGCATTCCATTGCAATAATAAATCCAACATATTAGCATCTGAAGCAACAGGTGTTCCGGTAAAAACATAAGTTGGCAAACATTGATCACCATAACGTAAGTACATGTACATAATAATTCGAGCGCAATCGCCTTTCCATTCATCACCAGGATACCAGTTAAGTCCAACTGTAGCCGAATTTCCAGAACCTGTGGCATACTTTTTATTTGCTCTTGAACCATTTCTTTGTACATCACAAGCACGAAGCATTTGAGCATCCGCTCCCGGTCCAGCTTGCCCTAAGTCAGGGTTTCCTAGTGCTTGGGCAAAAATGTGTTCTCTATTCCAATCTCCGTTGGCACCACCATTAGCGTTTTTGTCTCTTGATCTGTCATTGGTTACATCACCATCAGTTCCATTTTCCCATCCATAAACCAACAAAACATTGCTAGAATTGGTTGGATCTAAATCAACAATTTTTAACGCGTTCCAAACTTGAGAATAGCTCAATTCATTGGTATGTGTTGTAGTGATTTTTGTGGCTAAAGCATTTTTTAATGTAGAACCCGTTTGTGTCCAGTTAAAGCCGTTATAATAAGGATTTGCTGGTGCACCGTTTTGGGCTGTAACAAATGCTAAACTTAATAATGTAATTAAAGAGTATATTTTTTTCATAGTAGGTTTAATTTTTTCGTTCTAATAAGGCCATGTAAAAGCCGTCAAATCCTGATTGTGAGGCAAGTATCTTTGAATCTTTTACAAAAGTAAAGTTTTTTCCAATATCTGTAGTTAAGAAATGCTTAATTTGTTCTTGATTTTCAGAGGGTAAGACCGAACAAGTAGCATATACCAATTTCCCGCCAGGCTTTACAATTTTTGAATAGTTTTCTAAAACCTCGGCTTGTACTTTTCGGATGTTATCTATAAATTCAGGCTGTAATTTCCATTTAGCGTCAGGGTTTCGTTTTAAAACGCCCAATCCACTACAAGGTGCGTCGATTAAAACGCGATCGGCTTTTTCGTGTAATTTTTTGATGACTTTGGTCGAATCAATAATGCGGTATTCGATATTAAAAGCGCCATTTCTTTTGGCTCTCAGTTTTAATTGTTTGAGTTTGCTTTCGTACAAATCCATAGCAATTAATTGACCTTTATTTTGCATTAAGGATGCCATGTGAAGTGTTTTACCTCCAGCTCCAGCACAAGTGTCTACTACTCGCATTCCAGGTTGTACATCTAAAAAAGTGGCTACTAATTGCGAAGAAGCGTCTTGTACTTCAAACATACCTTCTTTGAAAGCGTCGGTCAAAAATACATTAGCGCGTTCCTTCAATACTAAAGCATCAGGTTGATCTTTTAAGAATTCAGTATCGATGTTCAAATCCATTAAAGTAGCACGTAGTTTATCTTTCGTGGTTTTTAAAGTGTTTACTCTAAGAATTACTTGTGCTTGTTGGTTTTGAGCAGCGATTTCTTTGGTCCAAAGTTCTTCTCCTAGTTCTTTTACGCCCAATTCGTCCATCCAATCGGGAATGGATTCGCGCATTTTTCGTATTTTGGATAATTCGTCAAAACGGCCTTTGATTTTTCTTTCGGGTGTTCCTTCGAGTTGACGCCAATCGGGAATTGGATAACCGCGTAAAACAGCCCAAACGGCAAATATTCGCCATAAATCATCGCGATTGAAAGGTTCTTTTACATTGGCAATTTCAGCGTATAATCGTTTCCAACGCACAATTTCGTAGATGGTTTCGGCCACAAATTTGCGATCGGAACTTCCCCAACGTTTGTCTTTTTTCAAGGCGCGAGCTACGACTTTATCAGCGTATTCTCCTTCATTGAAAATCGCATTCAAAGAGTCTATGGTAGTGTAAACTAAATTTCGGTGTAATCTCATTTTTTTAAAAAACAGCCTGCAAAGGTAGTACTTTTTTTGTCTAAAAAATTCAAAAGTAGACAAAGAGTCTAAAAAAGAATATGTTAAAATAAAGGTGTTATAAATTGAAGAGTTTGCGTGAGGGATTGAGGCATTGTTTGAGCTCTCCCGATAGCTATCGGGAAGCGAGTGCCGAAAGCCCGACCCCGATGGACAAAAACAAGTTTGAAAAACGTAGCTTTTTGCCAATCGGGGTCACGCCCAATTGGCTATTAATTAGTGATGTGAATGATCAATACGGCGCATTTCTATGTTTTCGGGAGCGTGTAGCACCAATGGAAATTGTTCTACTTTTACCGAACTACTATCCAAACCGAAGCCTTTTTCTTCTGATAAACTCAGTTTTTTAAGTAAGAAATAGGTATTCATGACAATTTTTTCAAAGAAAGTCAAGTCGCTATCGTTGGACAAGAATTTTTCAGAAAGCACGAATTTAAAGTCGCCCAAAATTTGATTTTTGCTCAATGATTCGTAACGGCTCGTGATGTCTACTTCGCCATTTTTCACCATTTCTTTGATGACTTGTTTGAACATCAAATTGATTTTGGTAGGTTCGCGGAAACCAAGGTAAAAATCAATGCGATACAAATCGTCTTTTACGATTTCGGTTACGCGGTATTCTTTTTTATACGGTTCGCTTAGAATATTAACGTGGATAAACCAATACAAATCCGCTCGTTTCGGGCGTTTTTGTAAAATGGAATACATTACTTTTTCTTCAATTTCATCGCTACGATTGGAGTTGGTCATGTACACCAAATGTGTGGCGTATTTTGGAATGGATAAATCGACACTCAAATCGGCCAATACTTTTTTGTAATCGTTGATCTTAACGATTTTGGTATAACTTTTACTAATTTTCTTAGCCAAAAACCAAGTCGACATGATACCAATTAGTACGATGGCAATGAGTAAAGTAACATAACCTCCGTCAAAGAATTTTACAATATTGGCTGCTAAGAAGCTAAATTCAATAATGATATAAATGAGAATTAAAGGCGCAATAAAGTACCATTTTACTCTTTTCATGATCAAGTAGAAATTCAGCAAAATAGTGGTCATTATCATACATAAAACGATAGCCAAACCGTAGGCATGTTCCATATTACTTGATTCTTCAAAGTGCAATACAATTCCAACACAACCCAAAAATAGTAACCAGTTGATGGATGGAATGTACAATTGCCCTTTCAAATCGGTTGGGAAATTGATTTTGACTTTAGGCCAAAAATTCAATCGCATGGCTTCGTTGATAAGTGTAAAGGAACCACTGATTAAGGCTTGAGAAGCAATTACAGCTGCCATAGTCGCAATTACAATTCCGATAGGTTGGAACCAAGTTTCCATAATTAAATAGAACGGATTTGGATTCGAACTACCAAGTTGTTCAAGTGTTTTTCCTTCGTGAGCCATTAAATAAGCGCCTTGACCAAAGTAATTTAGAATCAGCGTTGTTTTTACAAACATCCAACTGATGCGAATGTTTTTTCTTCCACAGTGTCCCATGTCTGAGTACAAAGCTTCAGCTCCAGTTGTACAAAGGAAAACAGCACCAAGTATGAAGAAACCTTGGTCGCTCACATCACTTGTAAGTAAATGATAAGCATAATAAGGATTGATGGCATTGAATACTTCAAGGTTGGTTACCATTTGAATTACACCTAAAACGGCCAACATCGTAAACCAAATTAGCATCATTGGAGCAAAGAATTTTCCGACTAATTTAGTTCCGAATTGTTGTATAGTAAAAAGCACAAATAATATGGCAATTACAATAGGAATCGTCGGAATATCGGGTTTGAAAATACGCAAACCTTCTACAGCAGAAGATACCGAAATGGGCGGTGTGATGATTCCGTCGGCCAATAAAGCACTTCCACCAATGATAGCTGGAACAATCAACCATTGAATTTTAGTTCGTTTAACTAAAGCATATAAAGCAAAAATCCCACCTTCACCATGGTTATCAGCACTCAACGTGATGATTACATACTTCAGCGTAGTTTGTAACGTTAATGTCCAAAAGATACAAGACAATCCACCGAGAATCAAGTCTTTGCTTATCGGACTGTCTCCAATAATCGCTTTCATTACGTAAAGTGGTGATGTTCCGATATCTCCGTAAATAATTCCTAATGTAACAAGCAATCCTGCTGCGGATAATTTACTATGGAGATTTTGATGGCTATGTGAGCTCATAATTGTATTTAAAAAAGAAAGCAAAGGTATTTAAATTACCAATTTGAAATAAAAAAAGCACTGATTTTTTTTCAGTGCTTTAGTATTTATAGTATTTTAAGATTATCTTCTTGAACTACCTGAGTTTGAGCTTCCTCTTGGTGAGCCACCTCCTGAATTTCCTCTTGGAGTTTCATTGATTGAATTGTTTCTCACGCTAGTATTTGTTCTAGGCGATTCATTGATAGAGTTGTTTCTTATTCCTGAATTTCCTCTAGGAGTTTCATTAATCGAATTGTTTCTCACACCTGAATTTCCTCTTGGTGATTCGTTAATTGAATTGTTTCTAATTCCTGAATTTCCTCTAGGAGTTTCATTAATCGAATTGTTTCTCACACTAGTATTAGTTCTTGGCGTTTCATTGATAGAATTGTTTCTCACACCTGAATTTCCTCTTGGTGATTCGTTAATTGAACTGTTTCTAATTCCTGAATTTCCTCTTGGCGTTTCATTGATAGAGTTGTTTCTCACACCTGAATTTCCTCTTGGTGATTCGTTAATTGAATTGTTTCTAATTCCAGAATTTCCTCTAGGCGTTTCATTGATAGAATTGTTTCTCACACCTGAATTTCCTCTTGGAGTTCCAACAGCATTTTCATTTCTTACATCATTGGAACGTGTGTTTAACGCTAAGTCATTGTTTCTTCCAACGGTTCTAATGTTTCTTGTTTTATCCAACTCATAACGATTTGCATAACCTGAATGTCTTTGTGTGAACGAACGATTTGGATATTGTCTTTCATAACCATTGGCTCTTCTTCCATAGTAATTTACATAAGCATTATGGCATCTTCTGTAACTAACGTAGTTGTAATGATGGTTAAAGTTGATGAATAATCCAATATGGCTTCTGTATCTAAAAATCGGAAATGGTGACCAAGCATAATAATAGGTTGGATAATAACCCCAATACCAACTAGAGCAGTAAGGACGGTAATTGGGTGTCCAGAAATAAGTATAAATCACTGGTGTATGAACGTAAACTGGCTCATAAATATAATTGTCGCCATACATATACACATCACCTACAACTTGAACTTGTACACGATTATTGCTGTCTTTTTCTACTTCAACTGTAGCCACATCTTGAAACAAATCTTTCCCCAAAACCGATTGTACTACAATAATATGTGTTCTGCCTTCTGTTGATTCAATTACACGTAAATAATCTACTTCATTATCGTTGTTTAAATCCAAATTGGATATTTGATTTTTTGGATCATTCAAACGGTATTCAAAATCTTCAAGGTCTTTCGAATCTCCAAAAATAGAAGCAATCGCTCGCAAATCGAGGTTGTCACTAATTTCAGAATTCATTGCATTGACAGTTGTTCTGTCTTGCGCAAATACATTTACCAAGAACAAACTCAGTAGCGATGTAAATAATTTTGTTTTCATAATTTCTATATTTTTGGTTCGTAAATAGCATTTGTTGGAAATATCCAATTACTGTGCCATTTGATGCCATTTACAAATCGTTAACAATAATTAGTAGCTATATTTGCATCATTATGAGAAAATTAATCTTCGCTATCACGATAATCATAGGATTTGTTAGTTGTAATTCGGTTAAAACGAATGAAACTAAAATGCCTTCTATAGTAAAAATGGATACTATTCTTTCCGATAAAATAAGTATTAGAGCAATTGTAGTTGATGGCGATAAAGTATATTATGGTGCCGATAAGAAACGGATAGGTTTCAAAAGTTTGCTCAATGCTTCAAAATTTGAACGCGCGATTTCTTACGATTCACTTTCGTTTGAGTTTAGAAGTTGCGCGGTAACCAACAATTATGTTTACTTTTTGAATGTGGGAAATCCAGCGGTTTTATATCGTTTTTCAAAGGATTTGAAAGTAAAAGAAGTCGTTTATACCGAAAAACACGAGAAAGTGTTTTACGATAGCATGCAGTTTTGGAACGATTTGGAAGGCATTGCTGTTGGTGATCCAACCGACAATTGTATGTCGATAATTACCACAAAAGATGGAGGTAAAACCTGGAACAAAATTCCGTGTTCACAATTGCCTTCCGTGGTAGATGGAGAAGCAGCATTTGCGGCAAGCAATACGAATATTGTACTCAAAGGTAATTCGGTTTGGATAGTTTCGGGTGGAAAAAAATCGCGGGTTTTTTACTCGTCAGATAAAGGCGCAACTTGGACTTACTATGAAACACCAATTGTACAAGGCGAAGCCATGACCGGAATTTTCACCGCCGATTTTCACAATGAAAAAATTGGTTTTGTGGCTGGTGGCAATTACGAAAAACAAACTCAAAATTTTCAAAACAAAGCACTAACTACTGATGGTGGAAAAACATGGAAATTAGTTGGTGAAAATACTGGATTTGGTTATGCTTCGTGTGTACAATTTTTTCCAGAAAGCAACGGAAATAAATTACTTTCTGTAGGTGGAACAGGCGTTTTTGCATCCAATGATAAAGGAACTACCTGGACCCAATTGAGTGCTGATAATTCCTTTCATACGATTCGTTTTCTCAACAAAACTACAGCTATTTTAGCGGGGAAAAATAAAATAGTTCGAATGCAGTTTTCAGAGTAATTATTTGCGTTTGTCGCGGTATTGTTGCAGCAGTTTTTTACTGAACTCGTCTTCGGCTTTTTTGAGTTTTAGAATTTTTGTTGCAGGCAAAACACCTTTTAAATTAGTGATGAATTTTTTGCGCAATTGATGCAACTCTTCTTCAGCAGTTTCCATTTGATTGATCAAAGTGGTTGCTTCTTTTTCAGTAAGTTTATCTGAACTTTGCGAACGATCCATGTAATTTTTAATTCTTTCTTGACGGATTTCGCGCTGTTTTTCTTCAAAATCATTGTATAAAGGCCAGAACTTGGCAGCTTCGTCGGGCGTTAAATCCAATTCAGATGTGATGTAAGCAATTTTCATCGACTTGACTTGCTCTTTCTTTTGTTGCAATTTTTCCTTGAATTTTCCGGGTTGCGAATAGGATGCAATCGATAGAAATAACAACAGTAGGGTAATTGTTTTTATATTTTTCATGATGTTTAGTTTAAAATTTGATTTTCAATATCGGCTTCATCGTACAAAATTTCTTCAATGGTCTCCGATTCTATAGATGATTCAATTGGAATGTTTTTCAAATCTTCTTCGTCTAAGTATTCTACAATTTCGTCATCGCTCAAATCAGAATGATACGTTAAATAGTTTTCAATTTCGATTGCGTGAACTTCTTCCGTATTGTTGTCCAAAAGATTCATCATCGGAATACTTAAGGCTACAACCAAAATTGCAGCTGATGCGTACATCCAACTTCGGTTTCTTGTCCAAAACGAAATTACCTTGGGTTCTTCTTTGGGTAATTGTTGCATTACCTTGGCAGAAAAATCAGTAAAATAGATTTCCTTTGGTGAAAATCCAGAGGTAATTTTGGGTTCTTTATCTAATTTAAAATCTTCCATATTGTTTAGATTGATTTTTGTATAAAAGGTTTAATCTTCATTAAAATATTCTTCAATTTTTTTTACGGCATGATGGTACGAGGCTTTCAAAGCTCCAACAGAAGTTCCCAAAATTTCGGATATTTCCTCGTATTTTAACCCTTCGAAATACTTCATTTTGAATACCAATTGTTGTTTTTCGGGCAACAAATGAATCGCTTTTTGCAATTTAATTTGGATTTCATTTCCGTCAAAAAAAGTGTCCGAATGTAAGTTCTCGACAATTTTACTTTGCAAAGCTTCACTAGTCATTCCGTTGCGTTTGGCTTTTTGATTGATAAAAGTGATGGCTTCGTTAGTCGCAATTCGGTACATCCATGAAAACAACTTCGAATCGCCTTTAAAATCTTTTAAATAATTAAATACTTTGATGAAAGTATTTTGCAATACATCGTCGGCATCGTCATGATTCAATACAATGTTTCGGATGTGATGGTACAACGGTTTTTGGTACAATTGCAAGAGTTTCTCAAACGCTTTGTGTTGTGTTTGAGGATGCAATAATTCGCTTATGAATTGCTTTTCGTCTTGCAAGGTACTTTTTTAGCTATAAGAATAAAGATAAGACAAAAGGTTTAATTCAAATGAAAAAATTATTGATTTTGAGCTGTGGTTTGAGGTTTAGGTTTTGGAATAGCTGGGCTAGCAACTACTTTTGGATACACAGGATAATACAACTCGGTTTTCCATTTGGATGGATGTTTGTCGTCGATAAAACTGAAATTGTAAACCTGATACGGATTCACAGCAAAATTTCGCTTTAATCCATTTTCAAATAAATAATCAAGTACTTTTTGGTTGGCTTGTTTTAAATGCGAATAATCACCAGTTAAAGTAGCTTTTACAGCAGAAAAACCTTCTATTTTGCCCGATTCAATATCGCTTCCAGCCATAATTCGAATCGAATCTTTCACCGGAATACAAACCGAAAAATTGGTGGTTTGTTTAGTTTCATCAAAACTGTTGTAGATTACAAAGGGTTTGCCGTGCATGACCATTTTATTTTTTTCAAAAAATGCAATCATCTTTGGCATCATGATTTTGATGTTTTTAGACACTTTATCATTATAACTTATAATCGTTTGACAAAGGTAAAATTGCTTAGGTTTGGCCACGATTCCGTCTACTTTGATGTTAAAAGTATTGAGTTCATAATCTAAAGTGCGATCCAATTTGAACAAACTTTTTTCGTAAATATCGCCAATGATGTTATCGATTCCACCATTCAAAAAAGCTTTGATTTTCATTGAAACACTCATTGTTCCTTTGGTTTGCCAAGTCACTTTGGTTTTGCCAAGCGTGTCTTTGAACGTCCATTTTCCTTCGGTTTCGGTTTCGTTAAAAACCATTTTTTGTTGGATAGAAGTGTTTTCTTTTACATCAATTGTTTTGATGAATCCTTCTGAAGTGCCGTTCCACGAACAATTCGCTCCTTTTCCAACTGTTTTTGCAGGAAAAATAAATTGTGTTTTACCGTTTTCTTCCGACCACGAGGCAAAAGTTTCCCAATTGCGGAAATCGTTGACAAAATTATATACTGTAGCACGGGGAGTTTTGATAATTTTTGAACGCGTAATGCTGTAATCGCCTTTTTGTGTGATGATGAAGACAGTTAAACCAATCAGGAATAAAAGTATCAGAAGTAAAATATATTTTAATATTCGCATCTTAACAATAAAAAAGAAGTAGTTCGTTGTTGTAAAAGTAATAAAATTATCAATCTAATGAACATTTCTTACAAAAATCGATTAGCGTTTGAAAACTATTTTGATTACAAATAGTAACAAGATGAACAAAATAAACCCTATCAAGATTTTGTAACTTCCTTTGTAAAATTTTTGGTGTAAACTTTTATCGCCTTTGTAGGCAAAATACGCTGCAATAACAAAAGCAACAAAAAATAATGAGGCAAAGACCAATTGACCCGAACTGAACATGATATTTTTTTCAACAAAAATAGTTAATTGTTTTTGAACGTGGTTTTAAAATGGAAAAAGAAAAGCGGTTATTTTTGTTTTTTTACCACGTAGATTCATAGATGTAAAGAGTGATTTTAAAATGACCAAGAGAATAATCTATGAATCTATATGGTTCAAAAAAATAACTAATTAATTATAAAAATGCAAAATCAACTCAACGCTGTAAAAGAATTTCACACCGCTTTCGGTCTCGGTGTAAGTCATACTATACAAGGTGATTTAGGCGAACAAAAGAACCTGCTTCGTTTTAATTTGATGAAAGAAGAAAACGAAGAATACCTTGAAGCCGTTCAAAATAATGATATAATTGAAATTGCCGACGCACTTGGCGATATGCTTTACATTTTGTGTGGAACCATTTTAGAACACGGTTTGCAACACAAGATCGAAGCAGTTTTCGACGAAATTCAACGCAGTAATATGAGCAAATTGGGCGAAGACGGAAAGCCAATTTATCGCGAAGATGGCAAAGTGATGAAAGGACCGAATTATTTTAAACCAAGTTTTGAGGAAATTTTGAAGTAGTCTCAGTTTTCAGCCACAGTTTTCAGTTTTAGTCCTAAGAAATTACTGCAAACTGTGACTGCGACTGTAAACTTAAACCTTCACTGTCCAACCAAAAGTATCTTCAGCTAATTTGTATTGAATTTGCGTGAGTTTTTCTTTCAATTGACGTGCAAATGAATCTTCTAATTTAGGAAGTTGGTATTCATTATTTTGGTAGGAAAAACAACTAATCGGGCTGATTACCGCTGCTGTTCCGGCGCCAAAAATTTCTTTTAAAGTTCCGTTATTGGCTGCATCGACCAATTCTTGTACTAAAACCGAACGTACTTCAATGTTGATGTTTTCTCTTTTGGCCAAATCGATGATGCTTTTACGTGTTATTCCATCCAAAATACGTTCGCTAGTTGGCGCTGTAAAAAGAGTATCGTTAATGCGGAAGAAAACGTTCATCGTTCCAGCTTCTTCCAACTTGGTGTGAGTAGCATCGTCAGTCCAAATGATTTGTTGAAAGCCTTTTTCATTGGCTAATTTTGTTGGATAAAATTGTGCCGAATAATTTCCAGCAGCTTTTGCGGCTCCAATTCCGCCATTGGCAGCACGACTATAATGTTCGGCAATAATTACTTTTACATCGCCCGAATAATATGATTTAGCTGGAGAAAGTATAATCATAAAACGATATTCAGTAGAAGGTTGAGCAATTACTCCATGACCCGTTGCAATCATAAAAGGTCTAATGTATAGCGTATTTCCTAAGCCTTTTTTTACCCAATTGCGTTCAATATCAAGTAAAGTTTTCAAACCTTCAATAAAAATTGGTTCTGGAACTTCAGGCATGGCCATTCGCGTAGCCGATTTATTGAAACGTTTTAAATTTTCATCGGGACGAAACATCCAAACATCATCGTGCTCATCTTTGTAGGCTTTCATGCCTTCAAAAATGGCTTGTCCGTAATGAAATACTTTTGATGAAGGATCAATTAAAAAAGGTTCGTAGGGTTTTATGATTGGTTTTTCCCAAGCACCGTCTTTAAAATCACAAATTAACATATGATCGGTGAAAACTGTTCCGAAGGTTAAATTGTCAAAATCTACTACATCAATGTGAGAAGAATTCGCCTTAACTATATCGATTTCGAAAGTATTTGGTATGCTCATTAGTTGTTCGAATTTGTAACTGTTAGATGCAATATCTTGATTATTAGTGTTTTAATTTCGAGAAGTTGTTTTCTAAAAGTTGTAATTATTTTTTTGCTAAACTAATAAAAAATAATGTGTTTTTGGGTATTCGATAAGTAGAATTGTAGGAATGAAAATCGGAACGTCCAATCAATGCTTTTTTAATTAAGAATGACTAAAAACAATTCGAGATTGATGACAATTTTAAATATATCGTTACTTTTGTAAAAGAATTTAATCCTATTTGAAATGAAAAAAATAATAAGTGCCGTTTTGGTTGTACTAGTTTTGGCTAGTTGTAAAAATAATGAAACTGAAGAGGCAAAAGAAAAAGAAGTAGCTTATAAAGTCTTTGGCGATAGTATTTCAGCCGAAGGAGCGATTACTAAAGAGGACATGTTTGTTAAATACAAAGACTTAAAAGAAGGTGATACAGTAGAAGTAAAATTTGCTTCAAAAATCAAAGAAGTTTGTCAGAAAAAAGGCTGTTGGATGCAATTGGAATTACCCGAGGAGAATAGCGCTTTCGTCAAATTTAAAGATTACGGTTTTTTCGTTCCATTGAATGCTGCCAATAGCGAAGTAATTGTGAATGGAAAAGCATTTGTCAGTGTAGAAAGTGTGGAAGAATTAAGACATTACGCTAAAGATGCTGGCGAATCGCAAGCCGCAATTGATAGTATTGTGAAACCTGAAACTACATACAGTTTTATGGCAAATGGTGTTTTATTAAAAAAATAATTAGTAGTTATAACGATGAAAAAAATTAGTTTAGTTGTATTGTTATTGACTTTAGTTGTGTTTTCCAGTCAAGCACAATCCAAAAAGTCGGGTGCTATAAATGTGAATGATTATGCTTCGTTTGGAGGCAAATTTCAACCCAAAAAAGTATTGAACGAAAAACAAATGCTTAAAAAGTATAAGTCTTTGAAAAAAGGTGATACAATTGTAGTTCAGTTTAAATCCAATATCAAAGAAGTTTGTAAGAAGAAAGGTTGCTGGATGCAAATGGATTTATCAGAAGGCAATAAGTCGTTCGTAAAGTTCAAAGATTATGGTTTTTTTGTTCCTCTAAATGCGGATAATTCGGAAGCTATTTTGAATGGAAAAGCTTTTGTAAATGTAGTAAGTGTAGATGAATTAAGACATTATGCAAAAGATGGTGGAAAATCGCAGGCAGAAATCAATAAAATTACTAAACCAGAAGTCACGTATTCATTTATGGCGGATGGTGTTATGATAAAAAAATAACCAATGAAAAAATTGCTCATTGTACTTTTGATAGTACCTTTTATTTCTTGTCAAAATACTAAAAAGGAAGAAGCTAATACTGAAGGCGAATCTTGTGCTAAGGATTCAACAAAAGGAAAGAAATTTGAAATGTATGAAATGTCAGAAATGGCAGCGTTGATGGAGCAAATGTATGTAGACAATCAACGTTTGAAAGATCGAATCATCAAAGGCGATACGATTGGTCAATTTCCAAGTCATTTTATGAAAATTCACAAAGCGGTGATGACTGACGAAAGCGATAACGATGCTTTTTTTAAAGAGCAAGCCGCCAAATTCATCAAAGCACAAGAGTTGATTTATAAGGATCCAAAGAATGCAAAAGAGCATTTTAACAATGGAGTAGATGCTTGTATAGCTTGTCACAAGCAAAAATGCGGCGGACCGATTCCGAAGATTAAGAAATTATATATCAAATAAAACTAAGTTGAATAGTTTTTTAAAATAAAAATCCCCGAATTCATCACTCGGGGATTTTTTTATTGTGTTAAGATGGTGTTTATTCATTCACCAAAACCCATTCGCCGCTATTAATCATGCTTTCGGCTTTTTTGTATTTCATGGTTTCGGTTTTACCACTCATCACGTGTTTGATGGTAACGTTATCGTTGCGGTTGATTTTTGGCATCTCACGAACGATCGTTTCGGTTACCTGACGTTGCTGTGTTTGACCTGCTTCACGATTGGCTTCTTCGCTACTTTGAATTTCTTCACGTGATTCTGTATAGTTTTCTTTCTGGCGCACTTGTCTGGCTTCTTGAATATTGTTCTGTTGTTGCTGCGGTAAATCACCTTTGAACAAGAAAGATATCACTTCTTTGTTCACGCCATCCAACATGGCTCTAAACAAATTGAACGCTTCAAACTTATAAATCAACAACGGATCTTTTTGCTCGTGCACCGCCAACTGAACGGATTGTTTCAATTCGTCCATTTTACGCAAGTGTTTTTTCCATGCTTCATCTACAATGGCTAGTGTGATATTTTTCTCAAAATCAGCTACCAATTGTGCACCTTGACTTTCGTAGGCTCTTTTCAAATCTGTTACAACATTCAAGGTTTTGATTCCATCTGAAAAAGGTACAATAATGCGTTCAAATTTATTGCCTTCTTGCTCGTACACATTGGCTATGATTGGAAAAGCTTCGCGTGCGCTACGCTCGGTTTTTTCGGTATAATATTGTAATGCAACTTTATATGTTTTTCCTGTCAATTCCATTTCCGACATTTTGTCGAACTCGGCTGCGGTAACTGGCGATGTAATTGAAAAATAACGAATCAATTCAAACTCGAAATTTTTGAAATCATTTTTGGCTTTGTTTTCATTTACAATCACTTCGCATGTGTCGTACATCATGTTGGCAATGTCCAATTTCAAACGTTCACCATGTAAGGCGTGACGACGACGTTTGTACACTACTTCACGTTGTGCATTCATTACATCATCGTATTCTAGTAAACGTTTACGTGTACCAAAGTTATTTTCCTCTACTCGTTTTTGAGCTCTCTCGATTGATTTGGTCATCATTGAATGCTGAATTACTTCGCCTTCTTTCAATCCCATTCTGTCCATTACTTTGGCAACTCTTTCAGAACCAAACAAACGCATTAAGTTATCTTCAAGCGAAACGTAAAATTGTGAACTTCCTGGATCTCCTTGACGACCAGCACGACCACGTAACTGACGATCAACACGACGCGAATCGTGACGCTCCGTACCAATGATGGCTAATCCACCAGCTGCTTTTACTTCAGGTGTTAACTTAATATCGGTTCCACGACCCGCCATATTAGTAGCAATGGTTACTACTCCAGGTTTTCCTGCTTCTGCTACAATTTCGGCTTCTTTTTTGTGCATTTTTGCATTCAATACGTTGTGAGCTACACCACGCATTTTCAACATTCTACTCAATAATTCCGAAATCTCAACCGAAGTTGTACCAATCAATACAGGTCTTCCTGCTTGCGATAATTGTGTTACATCTTCAATAACAGCGTTGAATTTTTCACGAACCGAACGGTAAATTAAATCTTCTTTATCTTGGCGCGCAATTCCTTTGTTAGTAGGAATTTCTACTACATCCAATTTGTAAATTTGCCATAACTCACCCGCTTCGGTTACAGCGGTTCCAGTCATACCAGCTAATTTGCTGTACATACGGAAGTAATTTTGTAAGGTAATAGTGGCAAAGGTTTGAGTAGCGGCTTCAATTGTAACTTGTTCTTTGGCCTCAATAGCTTGGTGCAATCCGTCAGAATAACGACGACCGTCCATAATACGACCCGTTTGCTCGTCTACAATCAGAATTTTGTTGTCCATTATTACGTATTCAACATCTTTTTCAAAAAGAGTATACGCTTTCAATAGCTGTGTTAACGTATGAATACGCTCTGATTTTACACCAAAATCTTGGAATAATTTTTCTTTGGCTTCGGCTTCTTTGTCTTTTTCTAAATTTTGCTTTTCGATGTTGGCAATTTCGGTTCCAATATCGGGAAGAACGAAGAAATGTTCATCAGTATCTTGCGATAAGAATTTAATTCCGTTGTCGGTCAATTCTACTTGATTGTTTTTTTCTTCGATGACAAAATACAAGGCTTCATCCACAATATGCATTTTGCGGTTGTTGTCTTGCATGTATTCGTTTTCGGTTTTTTGCAGAATTTGTTTCACGCCTTCTTCACTCAAAAACTTAATCAATGCTTTGTTTTTGGGTAACGAACGATAGGCTCTCAACAACTGGAAACCGCCGTCTTTAGAGTTGCCTTCTTTGATTAATTTACGTGCTTCAGCCAAAAATCCATTGGCCAATTGACGCTGTAAATTGTATAAGTTTTCAACTTTAGGTTTGAGTTCGTTGAATTCGTGACGATCACCATCAGGTACTGGTCCAGAGATAATCAAAGGCGTTCTAGCGTCGTCAATCAATACCGAATCCACCTCGTCGACAATCGCATAATTGTGTTTGCGTTGTACCAAATCTTCTGGAGAATGCGCCATATTATCTCTTAGGTAATCGAATCCAAATTCGTTGTTGGTTCCATAAGTGATATCGGCTTCATAAGCTTTTCTACGTTGAGCAGTGTTCGGCGAATGATTATCAATACAATCAACAGTCAAACCGTGGAATTCAAACAAAGGTGCTTTCCAAGTGCTATCACGTTTGGCTAAGTAATCGTTTACGGTTACTAAGTGCACACCATTTCCAGTCAATGCATTCAAGTAGAGTGGAAGTGTAGCTACTAATGTTTTACCTTCACCCGTTTGCATTTCGGCAATTTTACCTTGATGCAAAACCACACCACCAATCAACTGTACGTCATAGTGAATCATATCCCAAGTGATTTCTTTTCCGGCAGCATTCCATTGGTTCGCCCAAACGGCTTTGTCACCTTCTAATGAGATGTACGATTTAGTTGCCGATAGTTCTCTGTCTAATGGAGTAGCAGTTACGGTTACCGTTGTGTTTTCTTTGAAACGTCTGGCTGTTTCTTTGATTACAGCGAATGCTTCAGGCAAAATGTCATTCAATACTTTTTCAGAAATATCGTACGCTTCTTTTTCTAACGCATCAATTTCGTTGTAAATATCTTCTCTTTTATCGATATCGGCGGTATTTTCGGCTTCTTGTTTTAAAGCCACAATTTTGTTGTCTTTTTCGGCTCTTGCATCTTTGATTTTTTGTTTAAAGAAATCCGATTTGGCGCGCAACTCATCGTTAGATAAACCAGCTAAAGCCGTTTCAAACGATTTGATTTTGGTAATTATGGGTTGGATGGCTTTTACATCTTTCTGCGATTTATCGCCAACAAATACTTTTAATATGCTATTTATGAAGCTCATAATTTTGTTTTTATAGAGTGTGCAAATTTAAACAAAAAAAAAGCCCCGAAGGAGACTTTTTTCTGTTGTGATTGTTTATTTTTTTCTAGTATTCATCCTCGTTCCAAAGATAATCTTCGTCAGTAGGATAATCTGGCCAAATTTCTTCCATTGATTCGTAAATTTCACCTTCATCTTCAATTGATTGAAGGTTTTCAACTACTTCTAAAGGAGCACCCGCTCGGATAGCGTAATCTATTAATTCGTCTTTGGTTGCAGGCCACGGTGCATCGCTTAAATAGGATGCCAATTCTAATGTCCAATACATCTTCTAGGGTTTTAATTTGTGCAAAAATAAATTTATTACTGAAAAAGTCAAGTAAAAAATGATTTATTTTTAATAAAAGTTAAGAACGTGGTTTTTGAAATTCCAAAAAGCAAAAAACAAATAACAAACAATGTAGCTATTTAAGGGATTTTTTACTTCATGGAGCATTTGTTTTTTGGGATTTGTTTTTTTTGAATTTGTAGAAAGTTTTACTTTCTAGGAATCCATTTTACTTCATCCGCTTGGAGGTCGTAGGACAACTTTCGTGCCAATACAAAAAGATAGTCAGAAAGTCGGTTGAGGTATTTAATAACGAGTTCGTCGGTCGGTTCTATGTCATTCAAATGCACCGCCAAACGCTCGGCTCTGCGGCACACGCAGCGAGCAATATGACAATATGACACTGTTGTGTGTCCACCAGGCAGTACAAAATGTGTCATTTGTGGTAAAGTTTCTTCCATGCGATCGATTTCTTGTTCCAAAAATTCGATGTCGGATTCAGCGATGCCTAAGTTTTTTAATCGTTTTTCGCCACTTTTTAAAATTTCTTTTTCGGGTGGCGTTGCTAAAATGGCGCCCACTGTAAACAATCGATCTTGTATTTCGATAAGCACATTTTTGTACAATGGATTCATTTCTTGATCGCGAATGAGTCCGATGTGTGAGTTGAGTTCGTCTACGGTTCCGTAACTTTCAATACGAATATGATGTTTAGGAACGCGTGTTCCTCCGAAAAGAGCTGTGGTTCCGGTATCGCCAGTTTTGGTATATACTTTCATGGTTAGTGATTAGTGAAAAGTAATTAGTTTTTCAAAGATAGCAAAAATTAAAATGGATTGTCAACTAGCCCCGATTGTAATGGAAATGTAGCGCAGCGGAATTGCAATGGAAAGCGGGAAAATGGATTGCTAAAGAAGCCCAAGCTATTTGCTCCTAAAAAAAATCCAGCACTTCCTTCGGCAAATCAAAACAATTGAGTCATCGCCACATTGCCGAATTGACACATTACAAATGTTCTTTGTTTTCGTAATCGTTTTCAATCATTCCATCTTTGAGGCGAATGATACGATGTGCATAACGCGCAATGTCTTCCTCATGTGTAACCAAAATCACGGTATTACCGTTTTTGTGGATGTCGTTGAAAAGGTTCATGATTTCGACCGAAGTTTTACTGTCGAGGTTGCCGGTGGGTTCGTCGGCCAAAATAATCGAAGGTTTGTTGACCAAGGCACGCGCTACTGCAACACGTTGTCGTTGTCCTCCCGAAAGCTGATTGGGTTGGTGATCCATACGGTCGCTTAGACCTACTTGCGTAAGTACTTCTTTGGCGCGCTCGTTGCGATCAGATTTTGAGTAGCCTGCGTAAATCATTGGTAAAGCTACATTGTCGAGTGCAGTGGTTCGCGGTAATAAGTTGAACGTTTGGAATACAAAGCCAATTTCTTTGTTACGAATTTCGGCCAAGTCGTCGTCGTGCATTTGACTGACGTCTTTGTTGTTCAAAATATAAGTTCCTGATGTTGGAGTATCTAAGCAACCCAATATATTCATTAGTGTTGATTTTCCTGAACCTGACGGACCCATTAGTGCAACATATTCACCTTTATTAATTTGCAAATCGATACCTTTGAGTACGTTGATGGTTTCGTTTCCGAGTTGGAAATCGCGTTTGATGTCTTTGATGTCAATGAGTGCGTGTGCCATTTGGAACCGAAGTTTGAAATTAGAATTTAGAAATCAGAAAATTCAAAGTTAAAATGTTGATACAAAAGTAACGATTAATTAAGTATACTTTGTAGCCATTGACCAAAAGCATAACCTGATTGAAACAAATAAATTGCATTTAAAAATACAATAAAAGGTAACAAAATCTTGAACTGTTTTGATTTGAAGAAGTTTTGTGTTTCCATGACTTAAATGTTTGAATTTAACTATAAGACATTTAAATTAGGATAATGTTACAACAAAATTGGACAAACTAAAACAATGTTACATTCTAATCGTAAAATGCTCTTTTTCTTGCTCGCTTCTAAAGAATACAATTCCCCATTGGAAAGTGTCAATTGTTACTTTTACTTTGGGATGTTTTTTGATGATTTCCCAAGCTTCTTCCATATCAGGCGACCAATGAATATCGTCGAAAATCCAAACAGAATCGTTAGTTATAGTTGGTAATAAAAGTTCGAAGTATTCTAATGTTGCTTTTTTGGAATGATTGCCATCGAAGTAAATCAATTGATAATGGATAATGGATAATGGACAATTTTTCAAATAACTTGAAAATTCGGTGTTTTCAAATTTTATGTTATTTAGATTTTGTAATTGTAATTGATTTTTTGCTATTGCCATTGTGTTTGGGCAACCTTCCAAAGTTGTGATTTTTGCTTTCGAACTTCCCAATGTCAATGCAGAGGTTGCTAATCCAAGCGATGTTCCGATTTCTAAAATGGTTTCGGGTTCAAAATAGCGCACTATTCTAAATAATAATTTGGCTCTTTTCGGCGAAATTCCTGCGTTTTTTGCAATTTGATTGATGGCGCGAGTGTTACTTTTAAAAACGCGTGAACCTGCTCCAAAATCAGTTACTTCAATGGTGTTTTTGTTTTGTAAAAGTGAGTTTCGGTAGTTTTTTAGTATTGAATATTCAGGATAATTCGTCTTGTCGTAAAAACAGTTTGTCACCAAATCAAACACAAATGGCGAGTGTACACCATGGTGGTTTTTGGAGTTCCAGAGGAAGTTAATATATGATTTTATTTGAAATAACATTTTTAGTGATTAGTGATTAGTGAAAAGTAATTAGTCAAAGTTTATAAAGCTAATCACTTATTACTCTTCACTTTTTACTTTTAATCATTCCATTTTACTCGATAACTCAAACCAACGTTCTTCTTTCGCTTCTAGCGTTTGAATTACTTTCTGCAATTCGTTGGCTTTGGCTTCGATTTCGCTATCAGCTACTTTTCCGTCAGAGAACAATTGTTCGATTTGTTTCTTTTGGTATTCTAAATCTTTGATTTCTTTTTCAATTTTGTTGAATTCTTTTTGTTCGTTGAAATTCAACCCAGTTGAAGTAGTTTGGTTTTGTTTCCAATTGTTTTTTTCCTTCGGAGCATCCTCTTTTTCAGGTTCAGCCGAATCTTCATACGCTCTAAAATCAGAGTAATTGCCTGGAAAATTCTCAATTGCACCATTTCCTCTAAACACCAACAAATCATCCACAATCTTATCCATAAAATAACGATCGTGCGATACAACAAGCAAACAACCTGGATAATCCATCAAAAAGCTTTCTAGTACATTTAAAGTTACAATGTCCAAGTCGTTGGTCGGCTCATCGAGAATTAAGAAATTCGGATTCTGAATCAAAACCGTACACAAATACAAGCGTTTCAATTCGCCTCCACTCAATTTTTCTACGTAATCGTACTGTTTTTTACTGTCAAATAAAAAGCGTTCCAATAGTTGTGAAGCCGAAATGAGTTTGCCTTTCATCAACGGAATGTACTCGCCGTATTCTTTGATAATATCAATAACACGTTGTCCCGGTTTTGGATTAATGCCGCTTTGTGTATAATAGCCTATTTTAATGGTGTCGCCTGTAATTACTTTTCCTGAATCGGTCGGAATTGTTCGGGTAAGCAAATTCAAGAATGTAGATTTACCCGTTCCGTTTTTGCCAATAATTCCGATGCGAGCGCCACGTTGAAAATCGAAACTAAAATTGTCTACGATGACTTTCTCTCCAAACTTTTTCGAAATTTTGTGCAACTCGATAATTTTGCTGCCCAAACGTTCCATGTTGATTTCGAGTTCGACTACATTTTCTTTGCGTCGACTTTCGGCTTTCTGTTTGATGATGTAAAAATCGTCTTGTCTTGATTTTGATTTGGTTGTACGCGCTTTCGGTTGACGTCGCATCCATGCCAATTCTTTTACATAAAGGTTTTGCGCTTTGTCAATACTCGCGTTTTCAGATGCGATTCGCTCTTCTTTTTTCTCTAAATAATACGAATAATTGCCTTTGTATTGGTAGAGTTTTCCGTTGTCCAATTCGATGATTTCATTGCACACGCGTTCCAAAAAGAAACGGTCGTGCGTTACCATAAACAACGTAATATTTTCTTTGGCAAAATAACTTTCCAGCCATTCAATCATCTCTAAATCAAGGTGATTGGTAGGTTCGTCCAAAATCAATAAATCAGGGCGATTAATCAAAATTATGGCTAACGAAAGACGTTTTTTTTGTCCACCCGACATATTTTTGACTTTCATTTTAAAGTCTTCCAGCTTCAATTTGAACAAAATTTGTTTGAATTGCGTTTCAAAATCCCATGCATTAAAACGATCCATGTCGTCAAATGCTTTTTCATAGGCTTCGGTATCGTCTGGGTTTTCCAACGCTTTTTCATAACGCTCGATCACATGTAAAATCTCATTGTCAGAAGCAAAAATACTTTCTTCCACCGTCAGTTCATCTTGCAAATTCGGAACCTGCGACAAAAATGCCATCTTGATTTCTTTACGAATTACTACTTGTCCAGTATCGGGTTCATCGTCGCCATTTAAAATCTTCATGATGCAGGTTTTACCCGAACCATTTTTAGCAATAAAAGCAATTTTTTGGTCTTTATTAATGCCGAACGAAAGGTCTTTGAACAAGGTGCGTTCACCAAATGATTTGGATATATTTTCTACTGAAAGGTAATTCATTTTTAGTGTGCAATTAGGCAATACGACAATGAGTCGATTGTTTTGATGTGCAAAAGTAGTACTTTAATTAATATTGGCATTTTCAAATTTTCAAATTGTCACATTTTCAAATTAAGTTATATTTGCCTCATGCAACTATCCGTTATCATTCTCAACTACAATGTGCGCTATTTTTTAGAGCTATGTGTTCTTAGCGTTCAAAAAGCGCTTGAAGGTATTGAGGGCGAAATCATTGTGATAGATAATAATTCTTCTGACGATAGTTGTGCGATGATGAAGCATCGTTTTCCGAACATCAAACTCATCGAAAACAAAGAAAATGTTGGTTTTCCTAAAGGAAATAATATTGGAGTAGCGCAAGCCAAAGGCGAATTCATTTGTATATTAAACCCTGATACAGTAGTGGCAGAAGACACCTTTATAAAACTACTGAACACTGAACACTGGTCACTGAACACAGGAATCACTGGTTGCAAACTCATCGACGGATCGGGAAATTTCTTGCCAGAATGCAAACGTGGTATTCCAACTCCTTGGGTAGCATTCACCAAAATTTTTGGTTTGTATAGGTTGTCTAATTTTTTTGGAAAATATTACGCGCAACATTTGTCCGAAAATCAATCGGGAAAAGTGGAAATATTGGTCGGTGCTTTTATGGTGATGAAGCGCGATTTATATAATGAAATTGGAGGATTTGATGAAAATTGCTTTATGTATTCGGATGATATTGATTTGAGTTATAGGGTATTGCAAAAAGGGAAAACCAATTATTATTTCCATGAAACTTCTGTTATACATTACAAAGGCGAAAGCACGGTCAAAGATGAAACGTACATGAAACGTTTTCAAGAAGCAATGAATTTTTTCTATCAAAAACATTTTAAAGTGTCAGTCTTTTTCTCGGTTTTTATGAAAATTGGAATTGTTCTTTTTTCTTTTATGAAGATGTTTCAAGGTAAATCCAAAGCCAAAAAAGCACCAGAAAATTTTAGTTTGATTTCTGAAAGTAGAGAAATAAAGCAACAATTAGAAGAAAAATTGCAAAGAAGAATTCGATTGGGAACTTTGTTTTCATCATTTGATAAGTCATCCGAAATTATCTTAGATGCCAATAACATTTCATTCAAAGAAATCATTTCTTTCATCGAAACAAACAAAAACAAATCGTTAACGTTCAAAATACTTCCTCCGAACAGTAATTTCATTATTGGTAGTAATTCTAGTAATGACAGAGGAGAAGTAATAGTGTTTGACGATTAAAAGAGTTGAAAGATAAAAAAAATACGAGATTTTTAGATTTAAAATCTACTCGATAAAAAATTAGTGAATCCGTGGTAAAACCTAAATACTTTTACTAATTTTGCAACCTTAATAACAAAACACAACTTTAGTTTAAAGATATGGCAAAGTTTGAATTGAAATTACCCAAAATGGGAGAAAGCGTTGCAGAAGCAACCATTACAAACTGGTTAAAAAAAGTAGGCGAAACCATTGCAGCCGACGAAGCAGTCTTGGAAATTGCAACTGATAAAGTAGATAGCGAAGTGCCAAGTGAAGTATCGGGAACGCTGACCGAAATTTTATTCCAAGTCAATGATGTTGTAAAAGTAGGTCAAACCATTGCTATTATCGAAACGGAAGGCGGTAGCATAGAAACACCAAAAGTAGCTGAAGTTGCTGCTCCAGTTGTGGCTGAAGTTGAAAAAACAATCGAAGTTGCTAAGGAAATTGTTGCACCAGCTGATTTTTCAGGTTCAGATAAATTCTTTTCTCCATTAGTAAAAAACATTGCTAAAGAAGAAGGTGTTTCCGTAACCGAACTTGAAACCATAAAAGGTTCAGGTAAAGACGGACGCGTAACCAAAGAAGACATATTAAATTACATTAAAAATAGAGGTAATCAACCAGCAGCAGTTCAAACGCAAGCTACTACTCCAGTTGCTCAACCAACAGTTGCGGCTCCACAACCTTCAACTCAAGCTGTTCCCGTCTCTGTAAATGGCGGTGATGAAATTGTAGAAATGGACAGAATGCGTAAACTGATTTCAGGTTACATGGTTGCATCTGTACAAACTTCGGCTCACGTGCAATCGTTTATTGAAGTGGATGTGACCAACATTGTAAAATGGAGAGATAAAGTAAAAACGGCCTTCGAAAAGCGCGAAGGTGAAAAACTTACGTTCACTCCAATATTTATGGAAGCTGTAGCGAAAGCCTTGAAAGATTTTCCAATGATGAATATTTCTGTGGATGGTGAGTTTATCATCAAAAGAAAAAACATCAACCTAGGAATGGCAGCAGCATTACCAAACGGAAATTTAATTGTTCCAGTAATCAAAAATGCCGATCAATTGAACTTAGTTGGAATGGCTAAAGCCGTAAACGATCTAGGAAATAGAGCTAAAGCAGGAAAATTGAAACCAGATGATACGCAAGGCGGAACATATACTGTCACTAACGTAGGAACTTTTGGTTCTGTTTTTGGAACGCCAATTATAAATCAACCACAAGTCGGAATCTTAGCTTTAGGTGCAATTAGAAAAGTACCTGCTGTTATCGAGACTCCAGAAGGTGATTTTATCGGAATACGTCAGAAAATGTTCTTATCTCACAGTTATGATCATCGTGTAGTTGATGGAGCATTAGGTGGAAGTTTCGTAAAACGCGTAGCGGATTATTTAGAAGCTTGGGATAGTAATAGAGAAATTTAATAAATAATTATAAATCAAACCCTTTCTAGATTGAGAGGGTTTTTTTAATTCAAAGCACAAAACTTTACATGCAAATCGACCAACGGTACAAGCAAAATTTTATATTTGTCGCATAATTTTTACTAATGGAATTAAAACTCAACAGACCAATCTGTTTCTTCGATCTTGAAACCACTGGAATAGATGTAGCCAAAGATCGCATCGTCGAAATTTCTATCTTCAAGGTTTTTCCCAACGGAAACAAAGAAAGCAAAACGTGGTTGGTTAATCCAACGATTCCGATTCCAGCTTTTGCAACGGCAGTTCACGGAATTACCAATGAAAAAGTAGCCAACGAACCTACTTTCAAAGAATTAGCGAATCAAATTCACAATATGATTAAAGATTCCGATTTGGCTGGTTTCAATTCGGATCGTTTCGATATTCCGCTTTTGGCAGAAGAATTGCTTAGAGCTGAAGTCGATTTTGATATGAAAAACCGTGTGTCCGTTGATGTGCAAACCATTTTTCACAAAAAAGAAGAACGAACGCTTAGTGCAGCGTATAAATTTTATTGTAATGAAAGTTTGGAAAACGCGCATAGCGCTGAAGCTGATACTATGGCAACCTACGAAATTCTGAAAGCACAATTAGAGCGTTATGACGATTTGCCTAATGATATGAAGGCTTTGGCCGAATTTACTACTCGAAAAAAAGCGGTCGATTTTGCGGGTTTTATTGCTTTAAATGACAAAGGACAAGAAATATTTACCTTTGGTAAAAACAAAGGACAATTGGTAGAAGAAGTACTCGAAAAAGAACCTGGCTATTACGGTTGGATTCAAGGAGCGGATTTCCCGTTATACACCAAAAAAGTGCTTACAGGAATTAAATTAAGAAAACTGAATACAAAATAGAAAATAGTCCCAGTCTCAGTCCCAGTTTACAGATTGTTTAACTGAGACTGAGACTGAGACTGAGACTGAGACTAAAAATATGAAGATTATCTGCATCGGTCGCAATTACGTCAAACATATCGAAGAGCTTCAAAATGAAAAACCAACAGAACCAGTTGTTTTTTTGAAACCTGATTCGGCTATTTTGCTCAAACAACATCCTTTCGTAATCCCTGAATTTTCAGAAGATATTCACCACGAAGTTGAAATTTTAGTCAAAATCAATAAAGTGGGAAAGTACATCCAACCCAAATTTGCTCATAATTATTATGATGAAATTGGACTCGGAATTGATTTTACAGCACGTGACTTGCAAGCCAAATTAAAAGAGAAAGGTTTGCCTTGGGAAAAAGCCAAAGCTTTTGACGGTTCAGCGGTAATTGGTGACTTTTTACCGAAAAAACTTTTTTCTTCACTAGAAAATGTTAATTTTGAGTTGAAGAATAATGGGGCAACTGTGCAAAAAGGAAACACCAATTGCATGATTTGGAAGATAGATGAGCTAATTGCCCACGTTTCGCAGTACTTTACGTTAAAAATTGGAGATATCATTTTTACAGGAACACCCGAAGGTGTTGCAAAAGTGAGTCCCAACGATGTGCTCGAAGGATATATAGAAGAAAAACTACTACTTAAAATACAAGTTAAATAATGGCGTTAAATTACAACCTCGCAAAAGTGTACGCATTATCAGATAATGATCCTGAATTTGTAATGCAAATCATCACTCTATTCATTACCGAAATTCCTGACGATTTAAAACAAATCGAAACCGGAATCAAAGAAAAAGACCACAAATTAGCTTATGCATACGCCCACAAAATAAAGCCAACGCTCGATTTACTTGGGATGACTGTAGCACATCAAGAAATTCTCGAAGTGGAGGCGTGGACCAAACGCGAAGGTAAAAAGAGCGAAATTGAAGCCACTTTCGACAGTATCAAAGAGCAAGTCAAAGAAGCCGTAAAAGAAATTAAAAAAGATTTTGAAGTGTAGCTCATCCTGCTATACATTTCAAGTTTATTCAATAAATGCAATTTTTTTAAAACAGCAAAGGAGCTTCTTTATAGTCGCTCTTTTCTGTTAAAAAAAATAAGCATTTCTTTTCATAAAGCTTTCCATTGCTATCAGGGCTAAACAGCAATTCAGTTCAACAATAACTTATAAAACTCAGTTTCTCAGCAACTCAGTCACTCAAAAAAAATCCGAATGAAAGCAGCAATCGTAACCATAGGCGACGAAATTCTAATCGGGCAAATTATCGACACCAATTCAGGCTATATGGCCAAAGCACTCGATAGAATTGGCGTTCAAACCCATGAAATGCTTTCCATTTCCGACGATAAAAATCACATTTTAAATACATTCACATCATTACAAAACAAAGTCGATTTTGTATTCATAACGGGTGGTTTGGGTCCAACAAAAGACGACATTACCAAAAAAACTTTTTGTGAATATTTTGAAGATGAATTGGTTGAGAACCCAGAGGTTTTTGCCCATGTAAAAGAATTGATAGAAGGTTTTTTTAAGCGCCCGATTACTCAAATGAACCGCGATCAAGCGCTCGTTCCATCCAAATGTGAAGTCTTGTTCAATAAAGTCGGCACCGCTCCTGGAATGTGGATGAAAAAAGAAAATACTGTGTACATTTCTCTTCCAGGCGTTCCTTACGAAATGAAATATTTAGTCGATGAAGTAATCGTTCCAAAAATAGTTAAAGAATACGACCGACCGTACATCGTTCACAAAACCATCATGACCTACGGACAAGGTGAAAGTTTAGTAGCCGAACGCATCGAAAATTGGGAAAATAATTTACCCGAATTCATCAAATTAGCTTATTTGCCAGCACCAGGAAGAGTGCGACTGCGACTAACAGCTCGTGGAACAAACAAAGAACTTTTGGAGCAAAAGATAGCTGAAAATGTCGAAAGTTTATCCCAAATCATTGGCGATATCATTGTAGGTTATGACGAAGACGAAACGATTGAAGTCGTACTCGGAAAACAATTAGCGCAACACAACAAAACGATTTCCACAGCCGAAAGTTGCACGGGCGGAAAAATTGCGCAAACATTAACATCGGTATCAGGTTCGTCAGCTTATTTTAAGGGAAGTATTGTCAGTTACGCTACAGAAACCAAAATAAATGTACTGGGTGTCAACGCAGCAACTATCGAAAACTATTCGGTAGTGAGCGCAGAAGTAGCTCAAGAAATGGCACTTCACATCCAAAAACTAATGAAAACCGATTACGCCATTGCCACGACTGGAAATGCCGGACCAACCAAAGGCGATGCCGATGCCGAAGTCGGAACCGTTTTTATTGCATTAGCAACTCCAAATGAAGTGATTGTAGAAGAGTTCAACTTCGGACAACCGCGCGAAAAAGTCATCGATAGGGCTGTAAATAAAGCACTTGAAATGCTTCAAAAAGAAATTTTAAAAAATGTATAATTTTTTTTGCTACAATGGTTTCTTTTTTGTTTCTTTGCACCCTGATTTTGAATAACGATAAAAGATAAGCATAATGTCAAGAGTTTGTGACCTTACAGGTAAAAGAGCGATGGTAGGAAATAACGTTTCTCACGCTATGAACAAAACTAAGAGAAAATTTTCTGTAAACTTAGTTAAAAAACGTTTCTATCTTGCAGAAGAAGACAGATGGATTACTCTTAGAGTAGCAGCGTCTACAATTAAAACAATCAATAAAAAAGGATTAGCAGCTGTATTGAAAGATGCAAAGTCTAACGGATTTATTTAATATCTCCTTAATCCAATAAAATAAAGCACGATGGCAAAGAAAGGCAATAGAATTCAAGTTATTTTAGAGTGTACAGAGCATAAAGAATCAGGTATGCCAGGAACTTCTCGTTATATCACCAAAAAGAACAAAAAAAATACTCCAGATAGATTAGAGATTAAAAAATTTAATCCGATCTTAAAGAGAATGACTGTTCACAAAGAAATTAAATAATTTTAGAAATTTTAATTCACTTAAAGTTTCCAATAAAACATATTAGTCATGGCAAAGAAAACCGTAGCAACCTTACAAACCGCTTCTAAGAGATTAACAAAAGCTATCAAAATGGTAAAATCTCCCAAAACAGGCGCATATACTTTCGTTGAAGGCATCATGTCTCCAGAAGAAGTTGATACATTCTTAAAAAAGAAATAATTCAAACTTATCAGTATAACTAAGCTACTTTCACTCGGAAGTAGCTTTTTTATTTTTATATTTGCGAGTATAATTTTTAGGAGCACAGCTTTTGTAGTTCTAAAGTTGCCTTGTCCCGCTTTACGTTGCAATTAACTTTGTCAAAGTTTTGAACTTTGACAAAGTTAATTTCCACTTCAATCGGGGCTAGATTACACAAATAGTTTTTCAAAAGACGTTTTTGACTCCAGCTTACTAACAACAATTCAATAACTATGAGTTTTTTTAAACGTATATTTTCTTCCGATAAAAAAGAACAACGCATCGATGAGGAAGCAAAACAAACATTAGATAAAGGCTTAGAAAAATCAAAAACTTCTTTTTTCTCAAAGCTCACCAAAGCCATCGCCGGAAAATCAAAAGTAGACGATGAGGTTTTAGATAATCTTGAGGAAATCTTAGTTTCATCAGACGTCGGTGTAAACACGACGCTAAAAATCATCAAACGCATCGAACAACGTGTTGCCACTGATAAATATTTAGGAACCGACGAACTCAATCAAATTCTTCGCGATGAAATTGCAGGTTTACTATCGGAGACCAATACAGGTGAAGAAACTGAATTTTCAATTCCAACCAACAAAAAACCATACGTAATTATGGTGGTTGGGGTAAACGGAGTTGGAAAAACAACAACTATTGGAAAACTTGCCAACCAATTCAAAAAAGCAGGTTACAACGTAGTTCTTGGAGCAGCCGATACATTCCGTGCTGCTGCTATCGATCAATTGCAAATTTGGGCCGATAGAGTAGGCGTTCCGATTGTCAAACAACAAATGGGAAGCGATCCTGCTTCAGTAGCTTTTGATACATTGCAAAGCGCGGTTTCTCAAAATGCCGATGTGGTTATTATTGATACAGCTGGGCGTTTGCACAATAAAGTAGGTTTAATGAACGAATTAACCAAAGTAAAACGCGTTATGCAAAAAGTCGTAGAAGACGCACCACACGATGTTTTATTGGTTCTTGATGGTTCTACAGGACAAAATGCTTTCGAGCAAGCTACGCAATTCACTGCTGCAACTGAAGTATCGTGTTTAGCCGTTACCAAATTAGATGGAACAGCCAAAGGCGGTGTAGTAATTGGTATTTCAGATCAATTCCAAATTCCAGTAAAATACATCGGAGTTGGCGAAGGCATCGAAGATTTACAAGTGTTTAACAAATACGAATTTGTTGATTCGTTCTTCAAATAAAATAGTATGAAGAATATCAAATCGTTTCACTTATATTTAATTGCCGTAGCACTAACGGTGGCAGGAAATTTTTTTATTCAACGCGACTCTATTTTGTACTATCCTTATGGAATAATTTGTATTGCGATTGTTTCCGTAGCATTGTATAAACAATTCAAATCAAAGTAATTAAATTTTTCTGCAGTTTTTTTGTTGCGTTTTTTCTTGTGATCAAACCATTGTAAAACAGGTATTTATACTTGTTTTTCTATATTGGCTTTAGTTTAACTTTACAAAACTATGAGGTACATCATATAAAGTAAGTAAACTAAATCAATCCAATATGACAACAAACAATCATTTAAGTAAAATCCTGGTTTATTTTTCAGTAATCGGGTTTGTAATTTTCTTCTCGTGTAAAAAAGGTGATGACAAAGAAATTTCGAGTGAATACTCGGAAGTGAGCGCCATTACTCCAATGAACTTTCCTACCAATTTAGGTATTGAGGATTTCAATTTTCCTGAGGATTCAACCAAAATTTACAGTTGGCTTCAAAACAAAGACACCATTAGTATTACCAAACATGCTTGGGGAATTTGGGCAGGTTTGACAGCTTCGTCAGGTCAAGTGTTTCAAGGCGATTCGTTATTGGTTTTTGAAACTTGGTTTGGTGTTGATGAATTGTCAGTAATGTCGGGCAACGGTAATAAACAAGGAGGTTGTGATCAAATGAAAAAAAGCAAAAGAACCTCACTAAAAATCCCTAGACAATTTACTCACGCTCAACTTCTTGCAAATAAAAACGCTGTTATTGATAATACTTTTTCTCTTTTTGAAACCGTATCGTACAGTCCGCCAGCTGCATGTTTCGCGACTTCTAATTTGATTTTTAATCAATCTACTTTAGATAGCTATAAAGTGAAAGATGGCATTGGTAAAATTCCTTCTTTTCCTAATGATGCCATCACAACTAAGCCTGTTTATTTTACGGGTAAACCAACAAAAGAAGGTTTAATTCAAGTACCTGTTTGGCCTGGTATTCCTAATCCAGCAAAAGTATTTCCCACAACTGATTGGAATGCATACGTGTATGCAGATACATCCAATAAACAACCAAAAAATAAAAAGTTAGTTCCAGTTACTACTCCGAATCCATCACCAGCTCAAATTCAAGCTGCAACATGTAATGTGAACGATTTTATAAATTTTGCTGTAGATGCTGACATGGCAAAGTATTTAAATCAACATCAAGATCAAAATCCTAATAGCGAATTTGTAGCGGGCGACTTAGTATTATTAGTGGCCATGCATGTTACTTCTAAGGAAATTAGCAATTGGACATGGCAAAGTTTCTTTTGGACTCCCAATCCAGATGCTCCGTTGGCTCCGAGTTCAAAATTTGCAGCCGATTTGCGTCCTAAACAATTGTACGGAGCCGCATCACATTATGCTGTTACTACTGCTTATGCGATGGTTTGGCCTAATCAACCCATAACAGGAGGAACCAATACTGGAGTTACTCCAATTATAGCCTTTAATCCTTATTTGGAAGCCGATTTACCAAAATTTAATAATCAAAATGCGTTGAATCAAAATTACCAATATGGTGTGCAATCCAATTGCATGACCTGTCACTCATTGGCCACTCAATCAGGTAGTTTAGGATATTCAGCAGATCAATACATTGACATGAAAGACAGCCGATTCATCAATCAAGTTCAGCTTGATTTTGCTTGGTCGATCCAGGGTAATACTAATAAAGATTCGACTTCGGTCAAAAAGAAATAAGTTTTATTAATTCTATTAAAGGAGATCGTTTTGATCTCCTTTTTTATTCGTACAAATCGGATATCTTATCCCAAAGGTCATTATCAAAACCAGATAAAGCAAAAGTTGGATTATCAGGATTTGCAACTTCTCCCATTCTAATAATCACCATTTTTTTGCTAGGAATAACATAAATTTTTTGGTCATTTTTTCCTAAAGCGGCATACATATCACTTGGAGCATTCGGAATTAAAGTTCCGTCAAATTGCAATTGAAGTCCAGGTAAGCGATATGATGTTTTTCCGTTTAACCACCACAAATAACCATAGGCTTGGTTTAAGTTTTGTGAAGTAGAACTAGCCTGATTCATATAATTTTCACTGATGATTGTGGTTCCATTCCATTTCCCTTTATTCAAAGCCATCAATCCAAAGCGTGCCATATTTCGTGCGGTACTCCAGTATACACTTAAACCGTCACCAGAGTTAATCCAACTCCCGCCCGTCATGCCAATTCTATCGCGCAACTTGGAGTTGAAATAATTGGTCCAAGTTTGACCACTGGCTTGTGCAACAACATCTTGTAGTTTTACATATACATTATGATACGCCCAACGTGTTCCTGCATCGGCTACATATTGTAAATTGGCAGGTGAAACGTCATCGCCTAAAGCATCATTCAAACCAGAGTTCATACACAGTAAGTTTTTACAAGTTATCAAGTTTTCTTTGGCCAAAGGAGCGCTTGTCCAACCGGTTCCTAAATAATCAGAAACCTTGTTATTAATGTTGAGTAAACCTTCCTCTTGTGCAATTCCGGTTACAGTTGCAGTCAATGTTTTTCCAGCACTTGCCCAATACCAAGGAGTTGTAGCCGAATGACCATTGAAATAATTTTCCATTACAATTCGACCATTCACTAAAACAATAAACGATTTGGTGTTTTTTTGTTCTAAATAAGTTAGTAAGGGTTGAACCGCACTTTGATTCCAACCCAAATCTGTGATTGATTTGGTTTCCCATGTAGTACTTCCATCATTTGGAGGGAAATACATTTGTTCTTCAGTGTTTGTGTTTGTTGTTTCATCTGAATTGCATCCTGAAAAAAGGACTACCAACAAAGCAAGAGTAAAATAGTTTTTCATATTAGTAGGTTTTCACTTTTAGACTTGGGAAGTGCACAAAGGTTTAATCAAAAATACATTTTTTATTCATTGAAATTAATTGTAATTTTAGATTTTAATTTGGATTATGAAAAAAGCAGTCGGATTCTTAGTTTTGACCTTGATGTTAATCTCTTGCAAACAGACTATTGCGTCTAAAGATATTGCTAAAATAAATGGTTATTGGGAAATTGAAAAAGTAGAATTACCTGATGGAGAAGACAAAGATTATAAAGTAAATCCAACCATTGATTATTTTGAATTAAAAGGCAACAAAGGTTTTCGTCAAAAAGTGATGCCTCAGTTTGATGGAACTTATTTGACCAATAATTTAAAAGAAACCATTGAAATCACTCAAGAAAGCGGCGATTTTTATATCAATTACACTACGCAATACGGCAAGTGGAAAGAAGAAATTATCGAAATAAAAGATTCGGTTTTGGTTTTGAAAAACAAAGAAAATTTAGAATACCATTATAAAAAATCAGTTCCTTTTTCTGTAAAATAATTTGTCAATAATGGCTAAACGACTAAGTAACGAGAGTTCAATTGCTGATGTTTTGAAAGAGTTTATTCATGTAAATAAGCTCGAACAAGGTATAGATAAAATTGATGTGGAACAGGCTTGGAAAAAATTGATGGGAAATGGAGTAAATGCCTACACGCAAGATGTTATTTTGAAAGGAGCTACTTTATATGTAAAATTAACATCATCAACACTTCGAGAGGAATTGAGCTACGGAAAACAAAAAATTATAGCAATGCTCAATGAAGAAATAGGAAAAGAAGTGGTGAAAGAATTAGTTCTTCGTTAAAAAAAAGAACGCTCCAGTGGCAAAACTGAAGCGCTCAAACAACAAACTATATAAAAATTAAAATTGTGCAACTTCTGTCGAATCTTTCATTGCAACTGTAGAGTTCAATCCTGCGGTTACAGTGTTTTGAACTTCGTCAAAGTAGGTCGTGCCAACAAAATTTTGGTGTTTTACGGCTTTGAAACCTTCTTTTTGCAATGCAAATTCTCGTTCTTGTAGTTCAGAATAACCAGCCATTCCGCGGTTTTTGTATGCCAA
The DNA here is from genome assembly GCA_016787805.1 of Flavobacterium sp. GTDB lineage: Bacteria > Bacteroidota > Bacteroidia > Flavobacteriales > Flavobacteriaceae > Flavobacterium. The sequence goes on from JAEUTY010000028.1 coordinate 97,159, forward strand.
TGCCAATTCAAACATTGACGTATTCAATGCGTGGAAACCAGCCAAAGTGATAAACTGGAATTTGTAACCCATTGCAGCCAATTCCTCTCTAAACGTTTCCATTTCGGCAACTGATAATTTCGCTGCCCAGTTGAATGAAGGTGAACAGTTATACGCCAACATTTTTCCTGGATATTTGGCGTGAATTCCTTCAGCAAACTGACGAGCATATTCTAAATCCGGATTTGAAGTTTCCATCCAAATTAAATCAGCGTAAGGAGCATACGATAATCCGCGATCAATGCCTTGTTCAACGCCACAATTTACATAAAAGAAACCTTCAGGTGTGCGTTCGCCCGTAATGAATTTGTGGTCTCTTTCGTCGATGTCACTAGTAATCAAGTTGGCTGCATCGGCATCTGTTCGAGCTACAATCAAACTCGGAACATTCATTACGTCGGCAGCCAAACGAGCTGCGATTAATTTATTGATGGCTTCTTGTGTTGGAACTAATACTTTTCCGCCCAAGTGACCACATTTTTTTGCAGAAGATAATTGGTCTTCAAAGTGCACACCAGATGCTCCTGCTTCAATCATACTTTTCATTAATTCGAAAGCATTTAAGTTGCCACCAAAACCAGCTTCAGCATCGGCTACTATCGGAACTAAATAATCTTTTTTGTTTTCAACTTTATTTACGGTTTGAATTTGATCCGCACGCAACAAGGCGTTATTGATTTTTTTCACCACAATCGGAACACTGTTTGCTGGATATAATGATTGATCGGGATACATTTCGCCAGCAATATTTGCATCGGCAGCTACTTGCCAACCGCTCAAATATATGGCTTCCAAACCAGCTTCTACTTCTTGAATGGCTTGATTTCCGGTTAATGCGCCCAATCCAGCAACCCAATCTTGATTGTTTAATCTTCTCCACAGGATTTCTGCGCCACGACGTGCAATAGAATGTTCAATTTGATACGAACCTTGTAGTGTTACTACTTTTTCGGCGGTGTAGGGTCGTTCAATTCCTTTCCATCTTGGGTTGGTTGTCCAATCGGTGATTAATGCTTGAATTCTGTCTTCTGTTTTCATACTTTTGTACTGTTAGATAGTTATTTATTTAATTATTTATTTAGGAAACTGTCGAGTGTTGCAGCATTCGGCAGTTTTATTTTATATAGTTGTACGCTTCTAGCGTAAGGAAATCATCCAGTTTTTCACTTGCGATCATAGTTGAGAAAAGTTGAGTTGCCAATTCAAATTGCCCTGATTGAAAGCGAGAAATCCCAACGTATTCTTTAATTTTTAGAAGCTCTTCTTTGATTAACGTTTCGTAATAAGCTTTTGTAACTAATTGTCCATTATCCAATTGAGCTCCTTTTTTGAGCCATAACCACAATTGTGTTCTTGAAATTTCGGCAGTTGCGGCGTCTTCCATAAGGTTGTATAAAGCGGCAGCGCCAGTTCCCATCAACCACGATTCGACGTACAAAATTCCGACGTTGATGTTTTTGCGAACTCCATTTTCAGTAATTGTTCCTTGGGGAAGTTCTAAAAGTTGTTCTTCATTAATATTGAGTTCGTTGCGTTTGATGTGCATTTGGTTTTGCGTAGGCATGTTTTCGTTGAAGACTTTCATTGCCAAATCAACCAATCCAGGATGCGCAACCCAAGTGCCGTCGTGACCGTTTTTTACTTCACGTTCTTTATCAGCTTTTACTTTTTCAAAAGCGATTTGATTGGCTTCGTCATTATTTTTAATCGGAATTTGTGCTGCCATTCCGCCAATTGCTAAGATGTTTCTTTTATGGCAGACTTGAATTACTCGTAAAGAATACGCGCTCATAAACGGACTGGTCATCGTCACTTGATCTCTATCAGGAATCATAAAGTTGGGATGGTTTTTCAGTTTTTTGATGTATGAGAAAATGTAATCCCATCGACCACAGTTCAAGCCAGCGATGTGGTTTTTTAATTCATAAATTATTTCATCCAATTGAAAGCTTGCCGTAATCGTTTCGATCAAAACGGTTGCTTTGATAGTGCCAACAGGAACTTTAAAATAGTCTTGGGTAAAATCAAAAACTTCGTTCCACCAGCGTGCTTCGGTGTAATCTTCTAGTTTTGGTAAATAGAAATAAACGCCTTGATTTTGTTTTCGTAATTCGAGTACATTGTGAAAAAAGTACAATCCAAAATCAACCAATGAACCTGAAAAGTTTTCGCCGTTGAGTTTTAAATTTTTTTCTTCCAAATGCAATCCTCTTGGGCGAACCAATAATGTCGCTACTTGATTGTTGAGTTGATACGTTTTACCGTTTTGCTCTAAAGAGATGGTTTTTCGAATAGCATCCATCAAATTTTGTTGGCCTTCCATCAAATTGCCAAAAGTGGGGGAACAACTGTCTTCAAAGTCGGCCATGAATACTTTAGCGCCCGAATTTAAAGCATTAATCACCATTTTGCGATCCACTGGACCTGTGATTTCAACTCTTCTGTCCAATAGTTTTTCTGGAATTGGAGCGGCTGACCAAACCGAGTTGCGAATTGATTCGGTTTCTTTCGGAAAAGAAGGTAATTCACCTTTGTCGAATGCTTCTTGTTGAAGCACTCTTTTTTCTAACAATTCAAGTCTTTTATTGTTAAAATTTAGATGCAATTCACTTAAGAATTGTAAAGCTTCTGTTGTGAGAAGGTTTGGATATGCTTTTGTACTAAGTACTTCTACGGTTGTTTTTTCTAGTGTTTCCATACGACTTTGTTTTTGATGATGCAATGTTATAAAAAAATAAAATACAAAACAAGCGAACGTTCGCTAAAATGTAAAAATATTTTTTCAGCAACTATTTTCTTTAGGAATTATTGTATATTTGTCTACTGAACAAGTAAGCCATTTGTTGCTTTCTTAGCCCTGATGTAAGGGAAAAACCTTTTTGTCTTTGGCATTTGCGTTGGGTGACAAAAAGTTTTGGAAAGGCAGCAGGAATATGGATTACAGAAAAAGCCCGAACCATTCGCTCCTTAAAAAATGATAGAAGAAGAATACATTAGATTAATATTTGGTTTGAAATTGCGTCAAATCAGAACCGAGAAGAACCTTTCGCTATTTGGTTTGGCGAAGGTTACTGGACTTTCCAAATCGTATTTGAACGAGATTGAGAAAGGGAAAAAATACCCTAAACGCGATAAGATTTTGCTTTTGGCTGAAGCTTTGGATTCGACTTACGATCAGATGGTTTCGTTGAAGTTGGATAAAAATTTGGCTCCGATTGGCGAAATTTTACAATCGAGAATACTGAAGGAAATTCCGCTTGAAATATTCGGAATCAAAGAGAGTAATTTGATTGATATTATTGCCGAAGCGCCTTTGAAAGTCAATGCTTTTATCAGTACACTTTTTGAAATTGCCAAACATTACAATTTAACACGAGAGAGTTTTTTCTTGGCTGCTTTGCGTTCCTATCAGGAAGCCAACAACAACTATTTTGACGATTTAGAATTGTTGGTGGAGAAGTTTGCCAAAGCCTATTCATTGGATTTGACGAAGAAGTTGAATGTTGAAGATTTGGAAGAAATTTTGGTCGATGAATATGGTTATACAATCAACAATGACGAGTTGACACAGCACGATGAATTGGTGTATTTGCGTTCGGTTTTTGTACCCAAATCGAAAACCTTATTGATTTCAAAAAGCACAGATGCTTCCCAACGCATGTTTATATATGCTAAAGAGATTGCTTACAATTACATGGAAATCAGCGATCGTTTGTATACATTTTCTTGGATAAAATTTGAGAGTTTTGATCAGGTGTTGAATAACTTTTTTGCGTCGTATTTTGCTGGCGCTTTGTTGATTCCGAGAAAGGAATTGGTCAAAGAATTAAAGTTGTTTTTTGAGCAGAAAAGTTTTAATCCGAATCAGTTTACTGACTTGATTGCTAAGTTTACCGATTCGCCTGAAACGTTCTACCAGCGTTTGACCAATGTGTTGCCGAAAGATTTTAATTTTAAAAATTTGTTTTTCTTGCGCTTCAATTACAAACCAGAGCGTGGCGATTTTCAATTGACCAAAGAATTGCATATTACCAATTTGTTGGAGCCACACGCTAATGAAAACAATGAGCATTATTGCCGAAGATGGATTTCGATTAAGACGTTGAAAGAGATTCCAAATTCTGATTCGAATCATCTTTTTGATGCCCAAATTTCGAGTTACAATCATACCGAAAACGAATATTTAGTGCTTTCTTCGGCGACGAAAGATCCGTTTAGAAATGGTTATTACCGTAGTATTGCTTTGGGAATTATGATTTCAAGTCACTCACAAAGTAAAATGTTGTTTTTGGATGATGCCTCAGTAAAACGAGTTAGAGTAGGAGTGACTTGCGAGAGTTGTTCGATTACGGATTGTGCCGAACGCGTTGCGCCACCCAAGAAGTTAGAGCGCAAGCAACGATTTGAATCGATTGATGCTGTTGTACAAAGTTTGATAGAAAAATACAGTTAAAAAAAATCCCGATTCAATTACGAATCGGGATTTTATATTTAGATAAGTTGTACTGTCAACTGTGACTGCGACTGTAAACTAGAATTGCTCTCTTCCAGAAAAATGGAAAGCACCTTCGATAGCAGCGTTTTCGTCAGAATCAGAACCGTGAACTGCGTTTTCACCAATTGAAGTAGCGTATTTTTTACGGATTGTTCCTTCAGCGGCATCAGCAGGGTTTGTAGCTCCAATTAATGTTCTGAAATCTTCAACAGCATTGTCTTTTTCTAAGATAGCAGCCACGATTGGTCCGCGTGTCATGAATTCAACTAACTCACCAAAGAATGGTCTAGCAGCGTGAACCGCGTAAAATTTTTGTGCATCAGCAACTGTCAATTGAGTCAATTTCAACGAAACAATTTTGAAACCGCCTTCTGTTATCATATTTAATATTCCACCGATGTGCCCGTTTTCAACAGCATCCGGTTTAATCATTGTAAATGTTCTATTTGTAGCCATTTTGATTTATGTGTTTATTAATTCGGGTGCAAAAGTAGTGTTTATCCACCAAATAATAAAATCAATTTCATTATTCTAAAAAAAAAATCTCCAAGCAATGCCTGAAGATCTTTAATAAATAACTAACTCAGATTTTTATTTTTTGACTAATTTTAAGGTATGTTTACTGGTAGCTGTAGTAATTTTAGCAAAATAAATCCCATTGTTTAAAGCAGTTCCATCTATGGTAAAATTTATTGATTTTGGTTCAATTACTGAAATTGTTTTTCCCAAAATATCAATTAATTCAATACGTTCAATTATTTCTTTACCAGATAAATTCCAACTATTTTGAGATGGGTTAGGATAAGCAGAAAACCCATTTAATGAAAATTCACTTGAACTTAAGGTTGAGTTAAATTGATAAGCACCTGTTGATCGGTCAAATGAAATGTTATAAGTTCCAGCAATTACTGGTATATCAGCACCATTTTGAGTTCCATTTCCAATCGGGAAATCGGTACTTCCCCAATTAATATCCCAACTATTGTCTTTTCTAAATTTCACCAAACCATCCGTTAATGTCAAATTATCAATGGTGTAGGTAAAACCATCAGCTGTAGATAAATCAGTATCAGGACCACTAAAACCATTTGGTAAAGCCGTTCCTAAAATACCAACGCTTGGGTAAGTAAAACTATATGCCCCAGTCAATCGATTAAAAGTTACATACCATTCGCCGCCAGGAATAAATAATGATGGACCGCTAGTTGTTGCTATTCCAGTTGGAAATGCTGTACTTCCCCAAACCAATGTTCCATTATCGTCTTGCCTGAAATAGGCGTTTCCACTACTAAAATTAAAACCAGATAAGGTGTAATTAATCCCATCATTGGTTACCATATCAACATCAGGTCCGGCATATCCGTTTTGCGAATCCACTGCAGGTCCCCAAATTCCAATACTAGGAAAACCAGCTGTTTGAATAAAAGTATAAGTTCCGTTAGAACGATTGAATGTGATATCGTAAGTTCCTGCAACGGTTTGAATATTTGGACCATTTAATACTCCAGTTCCACTCGGGAACGTTGATCCACCCCAATTGGTTGTCCAGTTTCCGTCTTGCCTAAATTTTAAACCTGTTGACGGACCAGTGGCTGAGGTTAACACTGCATTGTACAATACATAAGTAATGTTATCTGTAGTGCTCATGTTGGTATCAACAGTCCAACTTCCAGATGGGCTCGTGTCGCCAATAATTGAAATAGTTTGTGCGAATGAAATACTTGTTAATAAAAGACCAAGTAATGTAATAAGTAATTTTCTTTTCATAAATAGATAGTGTTAGTTTTTGTAAAATTATCTAAAAA
>JAEUTY010000036.1 GCA_016787805.1 Flavobacterium sp.
GCGAAGCAAAAGCCTGTCTAGTTAGACAGGATTTCTTGTTTTATGAAGGTTCAATATTCAAAATTGGAAGTTCCTTGTTGAATATTAAAAATGCTGAATGTTGAACAAGGAACTTTGAATACTGAAGTTTCTTTTGACTACAAAATACTCGCGTGAGGGATAGCAGCGGCATCCTTTTGTGTAATACAATGGAGCAAAAGATACAGCGAAGAGCCCGACCCAATTGAACTTAATCGTATTTTCTATTGTATACAAATGTACTGTTCAATTGGGGCAAGCTCAAATAAAAATATTAACATTCAAAATGAATTTTTTCTACGATATCAGTGTATTGTTGGGTTTTATTATTGAATTTTCTAATATAAATAGCGTCACAAATAAACTCCAAATTAACTTCTGTGTTGCTGAAAATGGTTTTGGCTGTAGTCATTTTTTCTGCATCAAGTCCACGAGCGATAGTGAGGTGTGCATTAATGTTGTTAGTTTTAAAGCCGATAAAAGAATGAAGTTGAGAAATAAGGCTATTGAGATATAATTTTGATTTTTCATCAGGTGAAATAAAAAATGTTTTTTCACCAAATGTGCCCCAAGAGTTAAAAATCACATTTTGAGGAGTCACAGTTTTACAATATTCTCTTATTTGTTCTATATATAAAGCTAGTGTCAGCTCGTTCTCAAAATTAATGACGGTAATGTGAGCAGCAGCATTAGTACTGCCAAACCAACCAATTTTACTTTTAAGCAATTGCTTAAATTTTTTTACTTGTTGTATTTGATCTTCATTGGGAAAAATGACTATTGAAAAAAGTGGAATAGAAGGCATTTTTGGATAATAAATAATCTGACTAAATTGTTTTTAAAGGATAGAGGCAATGCACTTGAATAGGACAATCGGCACATTTTGGATTGGTGGGACGACATATTTCTCTTCCTAAAAAGGAAATAGCCATACCAATTTCACCCCAAATTTCTTTTGGAAGAACCTGCATTAACTGCTTTTCAACTTTATTTCCGTCTTTGGATTCTGCTATTAAACCAATTCTTGGAGCTACACGAATGACATGTAAGTCAGCAATTATTCCCTCGGCTGGAACTTGCATTTCGCGCATAATGACATTCGCTGATTTTCGCCCAATGCCTTTTAACGCTATCAATTCATCCAATTGTGTAGGGATAGCGTTGTTGGATTTTAGCGTTTGAGCAATCTCGATTAGCCAACTTGCTTTGGTGTTGAAATTTCTAACTTTACTTACCAGAGGAATTAAGTCTTCAATAGTACTTACAGCAAGCGATTCTAAATTTGGAAATTTCTCGAAAAAAGCAGGCGCTACTTTATTAATGTTAGCATCCGAATCTTGCGCCGATAAAATCACAGCAACCATCAGCTGATAAAGGTTATCGTAATTTAATGGATGTTTTTTGCCTCTGTATTTTTCAACTAGAGGTTGTAATTTTTCCGACCAATTGTTTTCAAATAGCTCCATGTTATTTCTGTATAAATTCAATAACTTTATTGATTACTTCTTTATTTCCTAAAATTTTTCGATGACCAAGACCAGTTGTAATCATGATTTCTGAGTTAAGTAAGTTTTCTTTAATATGATGTGCCGCTTTTACATTAACATCGGTATCATCGGTGTCATGTACGATTAAAACTGGAATTTTCACATCTTTTGCAGCTTCAGAAGCAGAATAATCGTTCATTTTTTGGTCGTACTTTCTTTCAAAATGATTTCGCAATAATACACCAATATTGGAATTGAGCTTTAATTTCTTTACAAAATCATCAATGATGTCTTGAATGATATCGCCGCTTCCGATAACTACCGCCTTTTTGACATGTAAACTTTGTTTAATAGCATTCAAAATCGACATTCCACCTAGCGAATGCCCAATAGCAAATTCAAACGGTCCGAATTGTTGTTCTAATACTAAAATAGAAGCAATAAATTCAGTCATAATGGTCGAATTTCCTTTCGATTTACCATGTGCAGGCGCATCAAAACTGATTGTAGAATAGCCCAATTCAATCAATTCATCTGCTATTTTTACCAATTGCGTTCCACGACCTGACCAACCATGAACCAGTAATACTTTTTTCTCGCTTTTACCGTAATGATACACTACAATTTCTTTGTTGATATTTGGAATTAAAATAGTTTTTTGAATACTATTTTCATTCATATGAAATTCTCTTTTCGGAATTTTATGTTTTAGTGGAGTTGTAAATAATCGTGCTGCAAATAAAGTTGCCAAATTCGGAGAAATTAACTCCAAAAATTTAGCACAAAGCAAGATTAGCTTCGGAATTTTTAATGTTTGGGCGTGTACGTCTTTCTTTTTTGTCATATCAATAAATTTTATTGGGCTTTAAAACTTTATGGTATTTTTTGTAATTTACGACTTTATAAATATAACTTAAAAATGTTAAATCAAAGACGTGTAATCATTGAAAATGTTTTGCCTCAATTGGATCATGGGGCATTTTTTATAAAACGAATAGTTGGTCAAGCTGTCCAAGTAACTGCCGATGTGCTTTCTGATGGACATGATGCGATGGAAGCTGTGGTGCAATATAAATTTGAAAAAGACAAAAAATGGTCAGAAATTCGAATGCATGCCTTGCCGAACGATGCTTTTGAAGCTTCATTCACAGTCGAAAAACAAGGTTATTATTCCTATTTTGTAGAAGCTTGGATCGATTATGCGCTCAATTGGCAATACGGAATTGGAAAAAAAATAAAAGACAACCAACACGTCAAATCAGAGTTGCTGGAAGGAGTAGAGTATATTAAACCTTTACTAACAAAAGTTTCAGCCGCAGACAAAAAATACTTGAACGAATTAGTGGATTTGTTTTCCAACGAATCAAAATACGAAGAAGCCATTGTTGAAGCTGTTTCCGACAAACTAAAATCAATTTTTAAAGTACATCCTTCTAAATTTTTAGCCAACCAAACGCAAGAATTAAAAGTATATGTCGACCGACAAAAAGCACTTTTTAGCACTTGGTACGAATTTTTTCCGCGATCTGCTTCAAGAGAAGAAGGTAAACATGGTACTTTCAAAGACTGCGAACTTATTTTGCCTAAAGTGGCCAAAATGGGGTTTGATACTTTGTATTTTCCTCCAGTTCATCCAATAGGTGAAGTCAATCGCAAAGGAAAAAACAATGCTACTGATGCGCAATCTGGAGATGTTGGTTCGCCTTGGGGAATTGGTTCTCAGTATGGTGGACATAAATCCATTCATCCCGAACTCGGTACGCTTGATGATTTTAAATCATTGGTGCATAAAGCCAAAGAACTCGGAATTGAAATTGCTATGGATTTCGCCTTGCAAGCTGCTCCCGACCATCCTTGGGTAAAAGAAAATCCACAATGGTTCAAATGGCGTCCAGACGGAACGGTACAATACGCCGAAAATCCACCGAAAAAATACCAAGATATTCTCCCTATTTATTTTGAAAGCGACGATTGGAAAAATCTTTGGAAAGAACTATTAGATTGTGCTTTATTTTGGGTAGAAGAATGCGGAATTCGCGTTTTTCGTGTTGATAATCCACATACCAAACCCTTCTATTTCTGGGGTTGGTTGATTGCGGAAGTGAAAAAGAAATATCCAGACGTTTTATTTCTAGCCGAAGCATTTACGCGCCCCAAAATCATGCACGAGTTGGCCAAACAAGGTTTTTCTCAGTCGTATACATATTATACTTGGCGCAATTCAAAAGCAGAATTGCAAGAGTATTTAACGGAGCTTACCAAAACCAATCAAAAGGAATTTTTCCGCCCGAATTTCTGGCCCAATACACCTGATATCAACCCGTTTCCATTGCAAGGAGCAAATGAAAGTACACATCTTCAGAAATATTTTCTTGCCGCTACATTAAGTTCATCTGTAGGTATTTACGGACCTGTATTTGAATACATGGTTTCAGATGCAATTCCGGGTAAAGAGGAATACATGGACAGTGAAAAATACCAAATTCGTTTGTGGGATTGGGAAAGAGAAAATAAAATCACTATGCTCATTGCTAAGATTAATCAAATCAGAAAAGAACAACCTTCGCTACAACAAACTAACAATATAGAATTTTGTGATACCGACAACGACCAAGTAATTGCCTTCTATAAATTTGATGATAAAAAAGAAAACGAAACCTTGATGATTGCCAGTTTGGATGCCTATTATTCCAAACAAGCTTGGGTAAAATTGCCACTGCAGTCACTCGGAATTCATGAAGGACAAACAATTACAGTAATTGATTTAATTACAGGAAATAGTTACAACTGGGACAAAGAATGGAATTTTGTGGAATTGCATCCAGCGCTCCCATTTCATTTGTTCAAAATTCAAAAATAATGGGCTGTAATTTTAAAGTGAGAATAAAATTATGAGTTTAAAAAACAACAATCAGGATACTTTCGCTATTTCGTTCAAATTCAAAAACGAATGGAAAGATGCGTTCAAAGACGAGGAGTTTATCAAAGTTTTTTCGTCTGACATTCTTGAAAATTACATCATCAATAAACGTTGGTACGGCGGAAAAGCGAGTACACTAAAGTACATCGAGATTGTTGATTATTTTAAAATCACCTCCAAAAAAAATACATATTATGGTGTTTTGCTGGAAGTCAATTTTAAAGAAGCATTCTTCCAACACTATTTTATGCCAATAGCCTTTATGACAACCGATGAGTTGGACACGAATACCATCATCGCTCCAGCAAAGTTCGGTCATATCGAAGGCTATTTAGTTGATGCCTTACACCAAGACGATTTCCGCAAGTTGTTGTTTGAAAATATCGTGCAATCCACCGAAAGTAAAGAACTCAAGCTGGTCTTCCATAAAGGAAATTTCCTCGAAGAGAAAGAATATAAATCCTCACGATTCATGGGTGTGGAACAAAGCAATACATCCATTATCTACAATGAAAAATTTGTACTAAAAATCTTCCGACGCATCTACGTAAGTACCAATCCTGATTACGAACTGAGTCGTTTCCTCACCGAGCGCATGCATTACCAAAATACGCCTGCCTACACTGGAAGTATCAATATTGCTATGACAGAAGGTAATATTACGTTAGGTTTGATGCAAGAATTGGTTCCGAATCAAGGCGATGCGTGGAAATTCATGCTCGAACAAATGGACGGCGTTTTCGATAATCTTTCACGCAAAAAAATCAAAATTGATAAACTGCCCGATGTTGATTTGTTCAAACGCTTAAAAATCAACGAAATTCCACCCGAAATCATTGATTGGGTTGGTCTTAGTCTATTTTTACGTGTCCAAACTTTAGCTTTACGAACTGCAGAAATGCACATTGCACTCGGTAGCGACATCCACGAAACGGCCTTCACACCAACAACTTACAATGGTGATTATACAGTTTGGTTGAAAAATAGATTGTTGTACCAATTCCAAAACCGACTGAACATCATCGAAAATAGTTTACACAAACTCGACGGAATGGCTTTGGATTTGGCACATCAATTCCTCGAAAACAAAAAACTGATTCGTAAGCATTTTGTCGATTTCGATTGGACCAAAATGAAATCAGAACGCATTCGTATTCATGGCGATTTTCACCTGGGTCAAGTATTGGTCAATGGCGACGATTTCTATTTGCTCGATTTTGAAGGCGAACCTGAAAGCACCATCCGCGATCGCAAAGTAAAACAACCGCCTTTGAAAGACGTAGCTGGCATGTTTCGTTCGTTTCATTACGCCATTTATGCTACTATTTTCAACAACGGCGATAAATATCCGTTTGAGCAAGAAGAATTGTTCAAAGCCGGCGAATTGTTGTTCAAATACTTAGTCGGAACGTTCTTGGAAACGTACATCGAAAAAGCACAATCGGGCAATTTGAACATCGGTTACAGTCACGAAATCAACTTCTTACTCAAATATTGCATCCTCGAAAAAGCGGTGTACGAATTGGGTTACGAACTGAATTCACGACCCCGATGGGCAGTCATTCCGTTGCGCGGCATACAAACGATTATGGGATATTAATTTAAAATTTATAATTCAAAATTTAAAATAATCAGAAGCGAAAGGCTTGGGCATTCTTGCAATCCATGTTCCCGCTTTCCTTCCAAAATCCCAATAAAATTGGGAGTTTTTCCCTCCAATCGGGGCTAGAAAACAAACGTATTGATAAAATAATAGTAATTCTAAGTAGTGCCAACTGTAAACTACACAAACCATAAACATCCAGTAATGAACCCAACACAATCCCATTCTTTATTCACCGATTTCGATATCAATCTATTCAAAGCAGGAAAACACTTTCGTCTCTACGAAAAACTCGGCGCGCATCTCACCGAAGTCAACGGCGTAAAAGGCGTTTACTTTGCTGTTTGGGCACCGTCAGCCAAAAAAGTTTCAGTAGTAGGCGATTTCAATTATTGGGTGGAGGGCCAACACGATTTGTTCGTTCGCTGGGATGGCTCCGGAATTTGGGAAGGCTTCATCCCCGGAATTGATAAAGGAACAACTTACAAATACAAAATACAATCGAATCATAATGATATCATCACTGAAAAAGCGGATCCTTTTGCCTTGTATTGCGAAAAACCACCTCATACGGCTTCTGTCATTTGGGATTTAGATTACAAATGGAAAGACACACAATGGATGGAAACCCGCAAAGACAAAAACGCATTGGATAAACCACATTCAGTTTATGAAGTGCATTTGGGTTCATGGCGTCGCAATGCAGAAGGAAAATTCTTGACTTATGTTGAACTAGCTGATCAATTAGTAAACTATGTGAAAGAAACTGGTTTTACTCACGTTGAATTCATGCCAGTGATGGAATATCCTTACGATCCTTCTTGGGGCTATCAATTGGTAGGTTATTTTGCGCCCACTTCTCGTTTCGGGAAACCACAAGATTTTATGCTTTTAGTGGATAAATTACATCAAGCTGGAATTGGTGTGATTCTCGATTGGGTGCCTTCGCATTTTCCTAGTGACGCTCATGGTTTAGGTTTTTTCGACGGTTCACATCTTTATGAACATCCTGACATCCGCAAAGGCTACCATCCCGATTGGAAAAGTTTGGTGTTCAATTATGGTCGCAATGAAGTGCGTTCTTTCTTAATTAGTAATGCTATTTTCTGGCTGCAACAATACCATGTAGACGGGCTTCGAGTAGACGCAGTAGCCTCAATGTTGTATTTAGATTATTCGCGAAAAGACGGCGAATGGGAACCCAACATTTACGGTGGAAGAGAAAATCTTGATACCATTAGTTTCTTAAAAGATTTCAATGAAGCAGTGTATTCTAATTTCCCAGATGTACAAACCATCGCCGAAGAGAGCACGAGTTTCCCAATGGTTTCACGACCTACATTTTTGGGTGGTTTAGGTTTCGGAATGAAATGGATGATGGGTTGGATGCACGACACTCTTCAATATTTCGGAAAAGAATCGGTCTACCGAAAATACCATCAAAACGACATAACTTTTTCAATGACATATGCGTTTACCGAGAATTTTATGTTGCCACTTTCCCATGACGAAGTAGTCTATGGCAAACATTCGATTCAAGGAAGAATGCCTGGTGACGAATGGCAGCGATTCGCTAATTTGCGACTACTGTATGGCTATATGTTTACACATCCGGGCGCTAAATTGCTTTTTATGGGTGGCGAGTTCGGCCAAACTTCAGAGTGGAATTTCGAGAGTAGCTTGGATTGGCATTTGTTGCAATATGGTTTTCATGACGGAATTAAAAAGTGTATCACCGATTTGAATATCTTATACAAAAATAGCCCAGCTTTGTACGAAAAACAATTTTCCGCGGAAGGTTTTGAATGGATTAACTATTCAGATAATGAAAATTCTGTTTTGACCTACATCCGTAAAGGAAATAACGAAAAAGAGAATTTAGTTGTTGTGTGTAATATGACTCCTGTAGTTCATGAAAATTACCGCATTGGAACACCTAAAAAAGGGAAGTTAGCCGAAATTTTCAACTCGGATAAAATTGAATACAATGGAAGCGGCGTTTCCAATGCAAAACCAATCAAAATTGAACCTACACCTTGGAATGGAAAAGATTTTTCAGTAGAAATTGTTCTTCCACCCTTAGGAATTTGTGTATTCAAGATGGTATAAAAATGCGCTACATTTAGACAAAGGCGCAAGAAAACACAAAAAAACTTTGCGTCTTTGTTTCTTTGTGGTAAATCCAAACATCCGCAAACGTTGTAGTTAAAAAAACCTTTAAACACTTGTAAATTTATCGTTTTCAACTTTGTAAATTTGGCACTTTGTCAAAATTTAACCTATGATAATTAATACTGAACTTGAATACAAAGGCGATTTATTTCCTTCTAAAATAATTTCGTACACCCACGAAGTAGACTCAATCGATTTTTTCACTGATAACAATGTTATTCTCCGCGTTACCGTACTTCGAGATAGTATGATTCGTTTCCGATTTACGGCCAAAGGCTATTTTAGCAATGATTTTTCGTATGCTATTGATAAAACGCAATCGCACGGTTACAATGCATTAGAAGTAACCGATGAGAAAGATCATTATCGTATTAAAACATCCAAAGTTTATGTTGTAGTGCAAAAACACGATTGCCGTGTTGGTATTTACGAATTGGACGGAACGACTATTCTTGAAGACGAAATCGGTTTCCATTGGGAAGAAAGTTATGAATATGGTGGCAATATCGTCAAAATGAGTAAAGTGTCGCGCGATGGAGAAAGTTTTTATGGCTTAGGTGACAAAGCTACTCACATGAATTTGAAAGGAAAACGACTCGAAAATTGGGCCACTGACCAATACGCTTTCCAAAAAGACCAAGAGCCTTTGTACAAAGTGGTTCCTTTTTATATTGGTTTGGTTGAAAACAAAGCCTACGGAATTTTCTTTGATAATACGTTTCGTTCTTTCTTCGATTTCAGTCACGAACGTAAAGGTGTAACCAGCTTTTGGGCTGATGGCGGTGAGATGAATTATTACTTCATTTACGGACCCAAAATGAGCGATGTAGTCACCACTTACACACATTTAACAGGAAAACCAGAATTACCGCCACTATGGACGTTGGGTTACCACCAATGCAAATGGAGCTATTATCCTGAAAGTAAAGTAAAAGAAATTACAAGCAAATTCCGTGAATTGCAAATTCCGTGCGACGCCATTTACTTGGATATCGATTACATGGAAGGCTTCCGTTGTTTTACTTGGAGCAAAGACTATTTCCCCGAGCCCAAACGAATGGTGCAAGAATTGGCTAAAGATGGTTTCAAAACAGTAGTTATTATCGATCCTGGAATCAAAATTGACAAAGATTATTGGGTTTATAAAGAAGCTTTGGAAAAAGATTATTTCTGCAAACGCGCCGATGGTCCATACATGAAAGGTAAAGTATGGCCAGGCGAATGCAACTTCCCAGACTATACCAACCCTGAAGTACGCGAATGGTGGGCTGGATTATTCAAAGAATTAGTAGCAGAAATAGGAGTGAAGGGCGTTTGGAACGATATGAACGAACCGGCTGTGATGGAAGTTCCTACCAAAACTTTTCCTTTGGATGTGCGTCACAATTACGATGGAAACAATTGCAGCCATCGAAAAGCACATAATATATACGGAACACAAATGGCGCGTGCCACTTACGAAGGCGTAAAACGATTTGCTTATCCAAAACGACCATTCATTATTACGCGTTCGGCTTATTCTGGAGCACAACGTTACACATCATCGTGGACAGGTGATAACGTAGCTACTTGGGAACATTTGTGGATTGCCAACATTCAAATGCAACGCATGTCGATTTCGGGAATGGGTTTTACAGGTTCTGATATTGGCGGTTTTGCCGAACAACCCTCAGCCGAATTGTACGCGCGTTGGATTCAATTGGGCGTTTTTCACCCATTTTGTCGAACGCATTCTTCGGGTCACCATGGCGAACAAGAACCGTGGAGTTTTGGCGATGAAGTGATTGATATTACACGGAAATTTGTCGAATTGCGTTACCAATTATTGCCCTATTTGTATACGATGTTTTGGCAGTACATTAATGATGGCGTTCCGATGCTTAAACCACTTGTGTATTTTGATCAAGAAGACATTCAAACGCATTACAGAACGGATGAATTCATCTTTGGAAATCAAATTTTGGTTTGCCCAATTTTAGAACCTAATGCTTTAGGTAGACGAATGTATTTACCACAAGGCAATTGGTACAACTTCTGGACCGAAGAAGTTGTAAAAGGAAAAAAAGAACTTTGGGTAGCCACCGATTTTGATCAAATTCCGATTTTTATCAAAGAAGGTGCAATTATTCCGAAATATCCAGTGCAACAATACGTAGGTCAAATTGAGTCGCCCGAATTATCCTTGGATGTTTATTACAAATTAGGCAAAGAAAAATCATACGTTTACGAAGATGCTCAAGATGGTTATGATTACAACAAAGGGCGTTACAGCTATAAAACGTTTACTTTAAACGGTAAAGAAAACGAACTTTTCATCACACAGCACAAAGAAGGTTCTTTTGAAACTAATTACCAAACTATCAAGTTGAATTTAAAAGGATTGCCTTTTAAAATTAAAGGAATTGAAATTGACAACGAGAAAATAATTTTTGACAAGGAACTTCTTGACCTTGAAAATGGCTTAGTTGTTGATAAAGATTTTACCGAAGTACATTTTATTGGTATTTAATTTTTAAATTTGTTTAGTATTAAACTTACAATTATGAAAAAAAGAAATCTTTTTATCGGTTTAGTTGTCGCTGTGTTGATTATTGCATGTGCAAAAAATCCGTTTACAGGGAAAAGCACTTTGGCTTTAGTTGGTAATGACCAAATATTTCCTTCAGCTTTTCAACAATACAATCAGTTTCTTTCTGAAAATAAAGTAGTTACAGGAACTGCTGATGCTAAGAAAATAGAAACTATTGGTACAAAGATTAAAGTTGCCGCCGAAAAATGGTTAACTGCCAATGGAAATGCCAATTATTTGGATGGTTACCAATGGGAATATAATTTAGTAGATAGTAAAGAAGTAAACGCTTGGTGTATGCCTGGTGGGAAAATCGTTTTTTATACAGGTATATTACCAATTTGTAAAACCGATGCTGGAATAGCTTGTGTAATGGGACATGAAGTTTCTCACGCATTAGCCAATCACGGTCAACAACGTATGAGTGCTGGAATGTTGCAACAACTTGGAGCAGTTGGAACGGCTGTAGCTGTAGGAAATCAAAGCGCTGAAACACAACAATTGGCAATGACCGCATACGGTGCCGTAACTCAATTAGGCGGAATGTTGCCTTTTAGCAGAAGTCACGAAACGGAAGCGGATCAAATCGGACTTTTATTGATGGCAATCGCAGGTTACAATCCTGATGAGTCTGTCGTATTTTGGGAAAGAATGTCGGCCAATGCGGGAGGAAATAAACCACCAGAATTCATGAGTACACATCCATCTGATGAAACGCGTATTGCAAATTTGAAAGCATTAATTCCACAAGTAAAAGCAGAAGCTGCTAAATTTGGGGTGGTTTTTAAATAATATTCAATTGATAAAAAATACTATATTTGAAGTCGTTTGCCATGGTAAACGACTTTTTTATTTTAATTAAAATAGTATGGCTAATTTACAAAAAGGGAATCCAAAATTAATCAACGCATGGGCATTTTACGATTGGGCTAATTCGGTCTATAGTTTGGTAATTGCAACAGCAGTTTTTCCAATTTACTACGAATCCATAACTAGTGACAATGGGGGAATGGTTCGTTTTCTGGGAACAGAGTTTCATAATTCAACTTTGCTTTCGTATGCTTTGTCATTTTCATTTTTGATAGTGGCTTTTATGTCGCCAATTCTTTCAGGAATAGCGGATTATACTGGCAATAAAAAAAGATTTCTGCAGTTCTTTTGTTATTTAGGATCACTATCAGTGATGAGTTTGTTTTTCTTTACCGGAATTCAAACGCTTTGGATAGGTATTGTTTTCACCATTTTGGCTAGCATTGGTTTTTGGGGAAGTATTGTGTTTTACAATTCGTATTTACCCGAAATTGCTGAACCAGAAGATCATGACAGAGTAAGTGCCAAAGGATTTATGTTTGGTTACACTGGTTCAGTTTTGCTATTGGCGTTCAATTTGGTAATGGTCATGAAACCAGAACTTTTCAGAATCTCTGATCCAGCACTCCCAGCACGAATTTCTTTTTTACTGGTAGGTTTATGGTGGATGGGATTTGCACAAGTCACTTTCTATCATTTGCCTAACAATGTTTTTCATAAAAAACCTGAGAAAGATTTTATCTTTAAAGGGATTAAAGAGCTTAAAACCGTTATCGTTAATTTAAAATCGCTAACCAGTTTGAAGCAGTTTTTGATCGCCTTTTTTCTATACAGCACTGGCGTTCAAACTATTATTTTATTGGCGGGTTTGTACGGTAAAAAAGAACTCGGTATCGATACTAATAAATTGATTATAACGATATTATTAATTCAAGTAGTAGCTATTTTTGGAGCTTATGTTTTTTCTCGAATTTCTGAAAAAATTGGCAACATCAAAACACTAAAAATGACGATTGCCATTTGGGGATTAATTTGCTTTGCAGCTTATTTATTAGATGCTCACAATAAATACATTGATTATCAGTTTTATGCACTTGGCGCTTTAATTGGAATGGTTTTAGGAGCTATTCAATCGCTTTCTCGTTCTACTTATTCAAAATTATTGCCTGATACTGAAGATCATGCTACCTATTTTAGTTTTTTTGATGTAACTGAAAAAGTCGCCATTGTTTTGGGAACATTTATATTCGGATTTGTTGGTGCCATTTCTGATAGCTTAAAAAATTCCATCTTTATTTTGGCCATATTCTTCTTGTTGGGTTACATCGTTTTGAGTTTCATGAAGAAAAACAAACTTACAAGTAAATAGTTTTCGTCAGAAATAGTATGGAAATAGTTAATTCTACATATATTTGAAAAAAAATAATAATGAAAAAAATCAAACTTTTTGCTAGTGTCTTATTTCTGATAAGCACATTTTCTCTCGTTTCGTGTGATAACGAGCCTATCGACAGCGCCATAGACTTAGATAATTTTACTAATGATGATGGTAGTGGAAATGGTAATGGTAATGGAACTTCAACAGGAGATTATTGGCCAACGGCATTAAATAATCAATGGGTTTATAAAAGAGATGGTGCTTTGCAATCGCCATCCAAAATAATTTCAATCAATGCGATTAATGGAAATACTTATTATACATTTGATTCTTTTATATCTCAAAGCATAGGAGGAGGAACTGCTTCAGCAGCTCCAACTACACGAGTGAGAAAAAGCTCAGGAGATTATTACTATAAATTAGATGATTTTAATTTTAATTTAGGAGGAGGAATGACAGGTGTTCAAACAGGCTGTGAGTTTATTATTTTAAAAGATTATTTGAATGTTGGACAAACATGGAACGGAACTTATAATCAAACAACAAGCTACAATAATCCGTTAATTCCCTCTATTACGCAAACGGTAACTTATGAAGGCACTATTTTAGAAAAAGATATTTCCATAACGGTCAATGGTGAAACATTTCCACATGTAATCAAAATGGAGTTAGTGCAAGATTATGATTATCCTGCTTCATCTGGTTTACCCGACATTACAGTGAGCAATGACTATTGGTTTGCTAAAGATGTAGGATTGGTAAAAGCTATTAATACTACCAGCCAAGGAACTTCATTAATTGAAATTGATTCGTATATTTTAAATTAAATGATAATTACCTCAAATGATCCGCTTTTTTTAGCGGATTTTTTTTTGAAAAAAATTAATATATTTGAAAAAAAATTTAAAAATGAATAAGATAAGACTTTTTTGTGCAATACTATCATTAGCGAGTATCGTATCTTTGACTTCATGTGATAATGAACCTATTGATAGCGCTCTTAATTTAGAAGATTTTAGTAATGATGATGGAAGCGGAAACGGCAATGGCAATGGCAATGGCAATGGCAATGCTTCAGGAGATTATATGCCACTAGCATTAAACAACGTATGGTATTATGCTTTTTATAATTCAACAACAGTAAAAGACTATAAAATTAACGCTGTTGAATCAATTGGAGGCGTTACTTATTACCGACTGAATCGTGCAATTACATCGCCAATAGAGACCACTCTTTTTACAGAATCGGATGTTACAGTTCATATGAGAAAATCAAATGGTAATTATTACCAAAGAACACACGTTCATAAAGAAGGAACTTCATCATCACCAGCAATTACAATAGAGCCTTTTGAATTAATTTTCTTGAAAGATTATTTGGCTGTTGGTGAATCATTTTCTCAAACTGTAAATATCACTACTTCTACCACTTTTTTAGGTGTAACCAATACGTCTACCGAACCAACCACTTATAAAATTACAATAATGGGTAAAAATCTTTCCGTTACAGTTGGTGATACAACATTCAATGAGGTAATTAAAGTTAAAATGGAATATGAAGATGGTTCTTTTAGCTATGATTGGTTTGCAAAAAATGTAGGTTGGATAAAATCCGAAGATTATGATTCCGACGTAAGTCCTCAAACTGGTGGATTGTCAATTACTGACTATACATTATACTAGTTTTTATAAAGTATCAATAAAAATCCGCCAATATGGCGGATTTTTTTATACGGCATAATCATTGCATTTTAATAAAAAGTTATCGATAAACTACATACAGCCCAATTTTAAAGGCTTTTTTAGTGCTTTACGTCGATTTTAATTTATTTTTTGAATTAGTTCAATTATTTTTGTCATAATTTTAATGTCAGTTTGACAATTACCATTTTTTACCATGCCAGAACTTAAAATATTATCTTTTGATAATTTGTCTCTTCAAGAGTTTGACACCGAAGCTGAATTGATTCCGCTGATGACTCCTGAGGATGAAGAAGAAATGTCAAAGGAAAAGTTGCCAAAATCACTGCCGATATTACCTCTGCGAAATACAGTATTGTTTCCCGGAGTTGTTATTCCAATAACTGCTGGAAGAGATAAGTCAATAAAATTGATTAATGAAGCCAATGCCGGAGATAAAATAATAGGCGTTGTTGCTCAAAAAAATGAAGAAGAAGAAGATCCAACCAAAAACGATATTCATACTATTGGAACAGTTGCACGAATTCTACGTGTTTTAAAAATGCCCGATGGCAACGTGACTGTTATTTTGCAAGGTAAAAAGCGTTTCGAAGTAGATGCAGTTATTCAGGAATCGCCTTATATTAAAGCGACCATTAAAGAAGTACAAGAAATACGACCCAGTTTTCATGACACTGAATTTAATACCATAGCTGACTCTATTCGTGACTTGGCAGTTCAAATTATTAAGGAAAGTCCAAATATTCCAACAGAAGCAACGTTTGCAATCAAAAATATCGAAAGCCAATCGTTCTTAATCAATTTTGTATCTTCTAATATGAATCTTTCAGTTGAGGAAAAACAAAATTTGCTTAAGATGAATGTGTTGAAGGAGAGAGCTCTTGAGACTTTACGCTACATGAATGTCGAATTTCAAAAATTAGAATTGAAAAACGATATTCAATCCAAAGTTCGTTTCGATTTAGATCAACAACAGCGCGAATATTTCTTGCATCAACAAATGAAAACCATTCAAGAGGAATTGGGCGGCGTTTCTAATGAACAAGAATTTGAAGAGATGCGTCAACGCGCCAAAGCCAAAAAATGGAACGAAAAAACGCAAAAGTATTTCGAAAAAGAATTTGCCAAATTACAGCGAATGAATCCGCAAGCTCCTGATTTTGGCATTCAACGCAATTACCTTGAATTGTTTTTGGATTTACCATGGAACGAATTTTCAAAAGACAATTTCGACTTAAAAAATGCGCAAAAAATTCTCGATCGCGATCATTTTGGTCTAGAAGATGTCAAAAAACGTATGATTGAACATTTGGCTGTTTTGAAATTGCGCAATGATATGAAATCACCTATCATTTGTTTAACTGGACCTCCAGGTGTTGGAAAAACGTCTATAGGGAAATCTGTTGCAGAAGCTTTAGGAAGAGAATACGTTCGCATTTCACTCGGCGGATTGCGCGATGAAGCTGAAATTCGTGGCCACAGAAAAACGTACATTGGTGCTATGCCAGGGCGAATTATTCAAAGTATTAAAAAAGCCAAAACATCCAATCCGGTTTTTATTTTGGATGAAATTGACAAACTTTCAGTAAGTAATCAAGGTGATCCATCTTCGGCTTTACTTGAAGTTTTAGATCCGGAGCAAAACAGCGACTTCTACGATAATTTCCTAGAAATGGGTTATGATTTGTCTAAAGTAATGTTCATTGCCACATCCAATAATATGGCCACCATTCAACCGGCTTTGAAAGACAGAATGGAAGTCATTAAAATGACAGGTTATACTACTGAAGAAAAAGTAGAAATTGCTCGTCAACATTTATTTCCAAAGCAATTAAAAGAACACGGATTAACGCCAAAGCAGCTCACCATTGGCAAAAAACAATTGGAAAAAATTATCGAAGGTTACACACGTGAATCGGGTGTCCGTAGTTTAGAGCAAAAAGTAGCACAAGTGATTCGAAATGCTGCAAAATCAGTCGCTATGGAAGAAGATTACAATGTTAAAGTAACTGATGAAGATGTTGTAAAAATATTAGGTGCACCAAAATTAGAACGAGATAAAGCTGAAGGAAACGATGTAGCAGGAGTAGTTACAGGTTTGGCTTGGACTTCAGTTGGAGGAGATATTTTATTTATTGAATCATTGATTTCTAGTGGAAAAGGAACACTTACCTTAACTGGAAATTTAGGAACTGTGATGAAAGAATCGGCTACAATTGCCTTAGAATACATTAAATCCAATGCCGATATTTTTGGTATTAATCCAGAGATTTTGGGTAAATATAATTTCCACTTACACGTTCCAGAAGGAGCAACACCTAAAGATGGCCCGAGCGCAGGAATAGCAATGTTGACGTCTTTGGTTTCTTTGCTAACCCAACGCAAAATCAAGAAAAGTATCGCCATGACAGGTGAAATTACGCTTCGTGGTAAAGTGCTTCCTGTTGGCGGAATTAAAGAGAAAATACTAGCTGCCAAAAGAGCAAACATCAAAGAAATTATTCTTTGTCATGAAAATAAAAGCGATATTGATGAAATCAAGGCTAGTTATCTCGACGGATTAACTTTTCACTATGTAAAAGAAATGAGCGAAGTAATCGACATCGCAATAACGAATCAAAAAGTGAAAAACGCTAAAAATTTGTAATTCATTCAATCCTTATAAATAAAGGCATAAGAAATCTACTTATGCCTTTTTTTTGCTTTTACCTTAATTTTAAAAATAATATCTTCGCAAATTCGTTATACATTAGTCAACGCGCAAATCAAGTATGTTTAAAAAACTAATTATCTTCATTTTTGTACTTTTTTGTACTGTCAATTACAGTCAAATAGGAGGTAAGTCTGTTTATCAATTTTTAAACCTAATTACATCGCCACGACAAGCTGCTTTAGGTGGAAAAGCAATTACCATTTATGATAATGATGTCAATCAGCCATTGTTCAATCCTGCTACAATTAATTCAGAAATGAATGGTCATTTGGCTTTAAATTATAGTAGCTTGTATGGCGAGTTAACCTACGGAACAGCTTCGTATGCTTATACTTACGATCGCCATGTACAAACATTTCATGCCGGAATTAATTACATCAATTACGGAAAATTTGATGGCTTCGACGAATTAGGTCAGCCAACTTCAAGCTTTACAGGAAGCGATATTGCACTTTCTTTTGGTTATGCTTACAACATTCCATTTACAGAAGTGTATTTAGGAGCCAATGCTAAGCTAATTAATTCTACTTTAGAAAGTTATAGTTCATTTGGTGCAGCAGTCGATATTGGTGCTATTTATATTGATTCACGCAACGATATCAATTGGGCTTTGTCACTAAGAAATATTGGAACACAAATAACCACATTCGCTGGAACACAAGAAAAATTACCATTTGAAATTATCGCTGGAGTTTCGCAAGAAGTTGAAAATGTCCCAATTCGTTGGCATTTAACGCTCGAAAACTTGCAACAATGGAAAATTGCTTTTGCCAATCCAAATCGAACCGTAAGTAGTATTGACGGATCAGAAACTCCCGAAAAAGTGTCGTTTTTCAACAATGCATTACGGCATATAATTATTGGTGCTGAATTGTTTCCTCAAAAAGGATTCAACATTCGTGTGGGCTACAATTTCAGACGTTCAGAAGAATTACGTATTTTAGAACAACGCTCTTTTTCAGGAATCTCAGTCGGATTTGGATTAAAAATGCGTCGTCTAAAATTCAATTATTCATATTCCCGTTATACATTGGCCGCCAATACTAGTGTATTTGGTTTGACCATCAATTTTGGAGAAGATTATTAATACTAAAAAATAAATTCTATTTTGAATAAAATTACAATTGCCATTGACGGATTTTCTTCTACTGGAAAAAGCACTCTTGCCAAACAATTGGCGCAACATTTAGGCTATGTTTATGTTGATACAGGAGCAATGTACCGCGCTATAACGTTGTTTGCGATGCAAAATGGTTACATTTCCAACGATTTTTTTGACAAAACAACTCTTATCAATAGTTTGCCTTCGATTAAACTTCATTTTGAATTCAATTCCGAATTAGGGTTTGCCGAAATGTATTTGAATAATGTCAACGTTGAAAAAGAAATCCGAACCATTGAAGTATCGAGTTTTGTCAGCAAAATTGCCGAAGTTTCTGAAGTGCGTTCCAAATTGGTCGAACAACAACAAGCTATGGGAAAAGATAAAGGTATTGTCATGGACGGTCGAGATATTGGAACCGTTGTTTTTCCTGATGCTGAGCTCAAAATTTTTATGACTGCTAGTCCAGAAACACGTGCACAACGTCGTTTTGACGAATTACAAGCCAAAGGCGATAAAGTTTCTTACGAAGAAGTATTAAAAAACGTACAAGAGCGCGATTATATCGATACCCACAGAGAAGATTCGCCATTAGTAATAGCAGAAGATGCGATTGAAATTGACAATTCGTATTTAACTCGCGAAGAACAATTTGCTGCTGTTTTGGAATTAACGAAAGAAATTATCACTCAATAGCTCTCTGTCACACTGAGCCTGTCGAAGTGCTTTTTTACTTCAATTATTATTTGCAATTTTCATATTTAATAGTAGATTTACAATCTATTTACTTTATAAAAACATACCATTATGAGTTTAAAATTAAGACTAACATTGATGAGTTTTCTCCAATTCTTTGTTTGGGGAGCCTGGTTGATTACTGTAGCTAATTATTGGTTTGGAACCAAACAATGGAGCGGAGCCGAATTTGGTGCTATCTTTTCAACCTTAGGAATTTCATCAATATTCATGCCTGCACTAACAGGAATAATAGCGGACAAATGGATAAATGCTGAGAAATTGTACGGAATTCTTCATATTTTAGGAGGCTTGGCTCTTTTGTACATTCCGCAAGTGGATAATCCTACCACTTTCTATTATGTGATTTTTGCCGCTATGTTGTGTTATATGCCTACTATTTCGTTATCAAATTCAGTGGCATATAATATTTTGAAGAATAATAATCATGATGTAGTTAAAGTATTTCCACCGATTAGAGTTTGGGGAACCATTGGTTTTATTGCCGCCATGTGGTTGACCAATTTGTCAGGAAATAAAGCTTCTGCTAATATGTTTTATATTTCTGCTTTTGCTGCATTTATATTGGGATTTTATTCATTTACATTGCCAAAATGCCCGCCACAAAAGTTAATTTCTGAAAACGCTTCTTTTGCTGAAAAATTTGGTTTAAGTGCGTTTAAATTGTTTGGAACTTATAAAATGGCATTGTTCTTTTTGTTTTCCATGTTTTTAGGTGGAGCGCTTCAATTGACAAATATGTATGGTGATGTTTATTTATCTGAATTTGCAAATGTTCCTGAATATGCGGATTCGTTTGTTGTAAAATACTCGACCATTATTATGTCGATTTCTCAAATATCAGAAACCTTATTCATCTTAGCGATTCCTTTCTTTTTAAAACGATTCGGAATTAAGCAAGTAATGTTAATCTCAATGATTGCTTGGGTATTGCGCTTCGGTTTGTTTGCTTATGGAAATCCAGTTGATGGTTTATGGATGATTATAGCTTCCTGTATTGTATACGGAATGGCGTTTGATTTCTTCAATATTTCAGGCTCATTATTCGTAGAAACAACGACAGATTCAAAAATTCGTTCTTCGGCTCAAGGATTGTTCATGATGATGTCCAACGGTTTTGGTGCTTTCTTTGGCGGATTAATTAGCGGAATTGTTATTGATACTTATTTCACACATGATGGAACACGTGATTGGCACAACATTTGGCTCGCATTTGCGGGTTATGCATTAGTAATTGCAATTCTGTTTGCGGTATTATTCAAACACAAACACAATCCGAATGATGTGGAAAATGTGAGTCATTAAACCAACATAACATAATTTAAAAGCCCTTTCAAACACACAATTGAAAGGGCTTTTTTATGAAATAACATTTAGTTTTTTATTGATATAAATATTTTGTAATTAAGAATTTATGATTACTTTTGCAAACCTTTTGGCGGATTAGAGTTTCCATTAGGTATCAACTATTTATGTAAAACACTGCTGTTGTTTTCTATCGCTTTAAGAAACTCAAGAAACACAGCATACAAATTTTTTATCAGCATGTCTGAATTAAACAAAGAACAACAAGCGTTTTTAAACGATTTTAACTGGCACAATTACGCAGAAGGAATTGATGCAGTAGACGAAAAAAACTTACAAGAGTTTGAAGATTTAGTAACTAAAACTTTCATTTCAACTGACCAAGAAGAAGTAGTAGAAGGTGTTGTAGTTAGAATCACTGACAGAGACGCAATTGTTGACATTAACGCGAAATCGGAAGGTGTAATTTCATTGAACGAATTCCGTTACAACCCAAATTTAAAAGTAGGTGACAAAGTAGAAGTATTAATCGACGTTCGTGAGGACAAAACAGGTCAATTAGTATTGTCACACAGAAAAGCAAGAACTATCAAATCATGGGATAGAGTGATTGCTGCTAACGAAACTGGAGAAATTGTTCAAGGTTTTGTTAAATGTAGAACTAAAGGTGGTATGATTGTAGATGTTTTCGGAATTGAAGCATTCTTACCAGGTTCACAAATTGATGTGAAACCAATCCGTGATTACGATGTATATGTGAACAAAATGATGGAATTCAAAGTGGTAAAAATCAACCACGAATTCAAAAATGTTGTAGTTTCACACAAAGCATTGATCGAAGCTGATATCGAAGTTCAGAAAAAAGAAATCATCGGTCAATTAGAAAAAGGACAAGTATTAGAAGGTGTAGTTAAAAACATCACTTCTTACGGTGTGTTCATTGATTTAGGTGGTGTAGATGGATTAATCCACATTACTGACCTTTCTTGGTCAAGAATCAATCACCCAAGTGAAGTTCTTGAATTAGACCAAAAATTAAACGTAGTTATCCTTGATTTTGATGATGAGAAAACAAGAATCCAATTAGGTTTAAAACAATTAAATGCTCATCCATGGGATGCTCTTGGAGCTGAATTGGCTGTAGGTGATAAAGTGAAAGGTAAAGTTGTAGTTTTAGCTGATTACGGTGCTTTCATTGAAGTGGCTGAAGGTGTTGAAGGTTTAATCCACGTTTCAGAAATGTCTTGGTCAACTCACTTAAGAAGCGCACAAGATTTCGTAAAAGTAGGTGATGAAGTAGAAGCGGTTGTGTTAACATTAGATAGAGACGAAAGAAAAATGTCGTTAGGAATCAAACAAATGACACAAGATCCTTGGACTGATATTACAGCTAAATATCCAGTTGGTTCTAAACACACAGGTATCGTTAGAAACTTTACTAACTTTGGTATCTTTGTTGAATTAGAAGAAGGTATCGATGGTTTAGTGTACATTTCTGACTTATCTTGGACTAAAAAAATCAAACATCCATCAGAATTTGTTAACGTAGGTGACAAATTAGACGTTGTTGTTTTAGAATTAGACGTAGATGCTCGTAAATTATCATTAGGTCACAAACAAACTACAGCAAATCCTTGGGATAAACATGAAGATGCTTTCGCAGTAGGAACAGTTCACACTGGAACTATCGCTGAAATCGTTGACAAAGGTGCTACTGTTGATTTCGGAGACGATGTAGTTGCGTTCATTCCAACTCGTCACTTAGAAAAAGAAGATGGTAAAAAATTGAAAAAAGGTGATGAAGCTGAATTCAAAGTAATTGAGTTCAACAAAGAATTCAAAAGAGTAGTTGCTTCTCACACAGCTATCTTCAGAGAAGAAGAAGACAAAAACGTTAAAGCTGCTGCTGAAACTGTAGCTGCAACAAACGCTCCTGCTTCAACTTTAGGTGATAACAACGATATTTTAGCTGGATTAAAAGCTGAAATGGAGAAAAAAGAGAAAAAATAATTTTCACTTTATAAATAGAAAAAGCCTCGCAGTGATGTGAGGCTTTTTTATTCACTTTTTTATTCCTTAATTGGAAGCAATTAGTTTTGTATCTTCTGGTGTTAAGTCATTCACTATGGCATAAGTAGGAATATCTGCTATGGCCATTTCGTCTAAAATATCAACCAAATTTCCGAAAGTCGAATTTTTGCTAGGCTTTATAATTACTATTGCTCCTTTATATTTTCCATAAAGTGCATTTAATTTATAATTGGTATTCAGTAATTCTTTTCTAATGCTATTTTTGCCATAACGAAGAACTTTTGGTTTTTCATCAGGAAATATTGCCAATCCTTTATAACTAATTATTTTGTTGTTGTCATCCAGCAATAAGGTTGTTATTCGATCAGTTCTATAACAACCATGACAAGTTATTCTTCCATAATCAATGCAACTTGGCATGCCTAAGTTTAAGGCTTTGGGTTTCGACAACTCAATTGTTACCAGATAAAAAACAATAAGCAAAAACGAAATACTAACCATTGCAGTTAAATCTACTCTGTGATTTAATTTTTTACTTCTAATCTTATTTTTTATTAATCTGAATTCGTTGTTGTAATCACTCATAATAAAAGTCTTTAATGAATAATAACGAGTTGGTAGTCATTTATATAACATCAAAAAACTTAAAATATTTCATCAGGAATTAATTTTCCTTAAACTCTCTATTCCAAATCTCAGAGTTGAAATTTTTTCCCATCATAAAAAAGTAGTAAAGCGCCACGCCAACAATCGATTTAAAAGCAAACAAAAACACAATCAACGAAGCCATCGGAATTTGCTTGCTCAAATTGGTTTCAGGTGTAATTAAGGCAACAATCCAACTCAATACTACACTAAAAATCAAGAAGTTTTCGATGTTTTTGATCGGTTTGAATTGCCATTTGCGCAACGCATTCAAATCATTTCCCCATTGGTGAATCAAATAGTAATAATTATTGCCAATTGGAGCAAACAACAACGGATCATCGTAGTTTTTTAGGTTAAATGTTTTACTTGGCGCCACAATTTTAAAACCGCTCAATTCAATTTGATGTTCTTTTTCCAAACGACTGATTTGCGTAATCGCTTCTTCTGGAATTCCGTTTTGAAACAAATAACTTTCCAAAAAACGCAACCGATAATCAACACAAATTTTTTGAATTTGATTGATGTGAAAGATGCAATTACTTTCTAATAAATCAAAGTTAAAATTATTAGTATTTGTTGAATGATTACTTGAAATCGCTTCTTTGATCAATTGACGTTCGACTTCATTTTGATTTAAAATAGCAAAAACTTCCTCCATAATTTCATCCTCAGAAATTGATTTGTTGCGATTCTTAAGCAATTCACTTACTAAATTGGTTTTAGTTGTCAACATAGTGCAATTGATTTTTATATATCCTAAATTAAAGAATTACATTAAATTACCATCAATTTCTGCTCATAAATTTTGATTCAACTAATGTTAAAATCATATTTCTGTAATAAAATCTAAAAGCAAACAGCCCTTTCACAATTGAAAGAGCTGTTGTATTTAAAATCGATAACGAACGCCTAAAGCAATGTCAGGTCCAAAATTATCATCACGATAACCTTCGGTATTGAAGTAAATTTCGGGTCTGAAATCTAACGAAACTTGTAACGGAATATCAAACACGTATTCTATTCCAATATCGCCAGCAGCAAATAGAATCGCACCACTATCATCAAAATCTTTGGTGCTATAACGCCAACTTCCAAATCCACCACCAACGCCAGCATACCAATTAAAACCACCGTCAATGTTCCAAACCCATTGATACAGCCCCGCTAACTTAATTGCGTCAACATTTTTACTGTTGCGCCAACCCAAATCAAACTCCAATCGATTGTTTTTTGATAAACCTCTTTGATAAGAAACTTCTCCACCAAAACCATCATTGTCGCCCAATCGCAATCCCAAAGCATTTTTTGAAATGTCTTGTGCTTGTGTGCTCCATGCAAATCCCATTAACATTAAAGCGGTTAACATACGTTTTCTCATAAAAATAGTTTTAATATACTATCCTAACGATGCATTCATTCAATCTATTGTCTAAAAAATCATAATTTTGGGTTAAAATCAAATAGAAGGGTAGAATAATATTGACTCAATACCTTTCAAACTTTAAACGAAACCACTATATTTGTTCACACGAGGTCAAATATAACAAGTACAATGGCAGGAAACAGTTACGGAACGCTTTTCAAATTGACGACATTCGGTGAATCACATGGTGAAGCATTGGGTGGCATCATCGATGGTTGTCCTGCTGGAATTCAATTGGATTTTGAAGCCATTCAAAACGAAATGCAACGTCGTAAACCCGGACAATCAACTATAGTTACCCAACGCAAAGAAGAAGACGAAGTACAATTCTTATCCGGAATTTTTGAAGGTAAAACCACTGGAACACCAATTGGTTTTATCATTCCTAACACCAACCAAAAATCCGACGATTACTCGCATATCAAAGATTCGTACCGACCCAGTCATGCCGATTACGTTTATGAAAAGAAATATGGAGTCCGAGATTATCGTGGTGGTGGAAGAAGTTCTGCTCGCGAAACGGCAAGTAGAGTAGTAGCTGGAGCCATTGCCAAACAAATTATTCCGACTGTAAAAATCAACGCTTTCGTTTCATCAGTAGGCGAAATTTTTATTGATAAACCGTACCAAGATTTAGATTTTTCTCTCACCGAATCCAATGCGGTTCGTTGTCCTGATTGGTCTACAGCCGAAAAGATGGAAGATTACATCAAACAAATCCGAAAAGAAGGCGATACGGTTGGCGGAACTATAACTTGTGTCATTCAAAATGTTCCTATTGGCTTAGGTGAACCCGTTTTCGACAAATTGCACGCCGAATTGGGTAAAGCCATGTTGTCAATTAATGCGGTAAAAGGCTTCGAATTCGGTAGTGGATTTTGTGGCGCTCGCATGAAAGGCAGCGAACACAACGATTTGTATAATGAAGACGGAACCACCAAAACTAATTTATCGGGCGGAATTCAAGGCGGCATTTCCAACCGAATGGACATTTATTTCCGCGTAGCATTCAAACCTGTGGCAACACTCATCCAAAATCAAGAAGTCTTAACCAATCAAAATACAATTATCGAACAACAAGGAAAAGGCCGACACGATCCGTGTGTGGTGCCAAGAGCAGTTCCAATCGTTGAAGCTATGGCGGCGTTGGTATTGACCGATTTTTATTTACGAAACAAAATATATAGTAATGATTAGAAGCTATTCCAGCTATACGTTGCAAGTGGGTTGGTAAAATCCAATTTTTCTAAGTACTACAATGGCTTCCGCTGGTCGCCCTTGTAATACAAGAAAAATTAGGCTTTTCCTGCACCAAGCTTTCCACTTCTATCTGGGCTAGAAACACAAATAGTATGAACAATTCAGCAATTCACCAAGAAGAAAAAAAGTCCTTTTTAGGCAACCTAACCGTTCAAATCATAATTGCCATGCTTTTGGGTATGATTTTGGGCGTATTCATCCACAACAATTACACACCCGAAGCAGCTAAAGATTTCAGTGGTTACATCAAAATGCTCGCTACCATTTTTATTCGTTTAGTACAAATGATTATCTCACCATTGGTCTTTACCACTTTGGTAGTCGGAATTGCCAAACTAGGCGACATCAAATCGGTGGGACGAATAGGAGGAAAGGCGTTAGGTTGGTTTTTTACAGCATCGTTTATATCCTTATTAATAGGAATGTTTTGGGTCAATTTCTTCCAACCTGGAATCGGAATTCAACTGATTGATATCGACCCGACTACTGCTTCTGAAGTAACCGAAAAAACACAAAACTTCTCCGCGCAAAATTTCGTCGAACATATCATTCCCAAAAGTATTGTAGAAGCAATGGCAACTAATGAGATTTTACAAATCGTAATTTTCTCCATTTTCTTCGGGTTGGCAGCAGCTTCAATTGGCGATTTTACCAAACCTGTAATCAATGCCTTAGACAAAACATCACACATTATTTTAAAAATGGTGAATTACGTAATGAAATTTGCTCCACTTGGTGTTTTCGGAGCCATTGCTGGTGTTTTCGCCACTCGCGATGTAAGCGATTTGTTGATTACGTATGCTAAGTTTTTTGGCTCATTTTTAGTCGGAATTACTTCGCTTTGGGTAGTTTTATTAGTGGTTGGTTATGTTTTTCTAAAAGGTCATATGACAACTTTGCTTAAACGAATTGTAAGTCCATTAATTATTGCTTTCGGAACGACAAGTAGCGAAGCTGTTTTTCCAAAATTGACTGAGGAATTAGAGCGATTTGGTATCAAAGACAAAATTGTATCATTTATGTTGCCTTTGGGTTATTCGTTCAACCTAGACGGAAGTATGATGTACATGACATTTGCTAGTATTTTTATAGCACAAGCCTCAGGAATCGAACTCGATTTGGGCACGCAAATGACAATGTTATTAGTATTAATGCTTACCAGTAAAGGTATTGCAGGTGTTCCAAGAGCAAGTTTGGTTGTAGTAGCTGCTACTTGTGGTATGTTTGATATTCCAGTTGAAGGAATCGCTTTAATTTTGCCAATAGATCATTTTTGTGATATGTTCAGAAGCGCTACTAATGTTTTAGGAAATGCGCTCGCCACCTCTGTCGTTGGAAAGTGGGAGAAAGAAGATTAATAAAAAAGACTAAGCAAAACTTAGTCTTTTTTGTTTTTATTACTGTTCATCATCATTAGTACTATGCCTACTAATCCGAGAATAACCAAGGCAAAAACACCAATCATAATAAATGCACCGTTGTCCCAAGAGTAAAGTGGAAGAGCTAATTTTGTCATGATTCTGAATTTTAGTTAATCAAAAGTAAAAATTCTACAATCGAAATTGTATGACAATTATCAGTTTACAAAAATTTAGCTTTCAATTCGGGTGTTGGAATCATGCAACTTTCTTTTTTGCCGTACCATTTGTAGCGATTCCGAGCAATATAATCGTAAACAACATCACGTAAAGCATTTGGCAACAACCTAAAGAGCATTCCGTAGTTAAAAAATCCTTGCAATGATTTGGCAATTTCTATCACAGCTGAAGATTTGTAGTAATAGGCAATTCCGGGTAGATACAAAACGATACTATCAATATTTTTGCTAGCAATACCAATATGTTTAATGATTTTTTGACCTAAGTCAGATTGTAAAGCTACAAATCGAAATTCGTCTTTTTTATCGCGCTGAATTACATATTGCACAGATGAATTGCATAAATTACATACACCATCAAACAATATGATTTTCTTATCATTAGGCAATTCTGTTATTTCCATATTATTTATCTTGAACGTATTCTAATTCTTCTAAGCTTACTTTGGAAGTAAAAATGCCATAATTGACAACGGCTTTATTCTTTTCAATTTTATCAATTGTTCCTATCGATTTTCCGTCGGTCATTCGCACTCTGTCACCCACTTTTAAAACTACTTTGGGCTTTTCAGGCACTTGTTGGGCTTTGATTTTTTTCTCTTTTTTTACTTTGCGAATTTCTTCTACTTTTACTTTGACTTCTTCAACAACTTGTTTCTGAATCACTTCTTTTTCCTTCTTCTCTTTGGCTGTCGATTTTTTTCTTTTGGAATTCTCAATTTCTACCATTTTCAAAAATTCACCAATCAGCACTTTCTTGTCTTTATTATTGAAGTATTTTTCCGAAATATCATCGATCTTCTGGCCTATATAAATCAAGCGTTGATTGGCATCATACAACTCTTGATAACGTTCCAATTTCTCTTGAATCTTGGCATTAATCAATTCCATTTTTTTGCTTTCTTCACGTGCTTTAACTTCCTCTTCTTTCAAATTCAACGATGTTTTTTCCAACTTTGAACGCTCTTTTTGCAATGTAGCAATCGTTTTGTCAAACCGCACTTTTCCACCTTCAATCTTCTTTTTTGCTCTATTAATTAACCCGTAAGGAATGCCATTTTTCTGAGCAACTTCAAAGGTAAATGAACTTCCGGCTTGACCTAAAATCAGTTTGTACATTGGTTCCAATGACTTTTCATCAAACAACATGTTGGCATTGGTCGCAAAAGGCAATTCGTTGGCCAACATTTTCAAATTGGAATAATGCGTCGTGATGATTCCGTAAGCTTCACGATGGTAAAATTCTTCCAAAAAAGTTTCGGCTAAAGCACCACCTAATTCTGGATCAGAACCTGTCCCAAACTCGTCAATCAAAAACAAGGTTTTAGCATTACACTTCTTTAAAAAGTAGTTCATGTTTTTAAGTCGGTAACTGTAGGTACTTAAATGATTTTCAATGGATTGATTGTCGCCAATATCTGTTAAAATTCGGTCAAATAAAAAAGTTTCACTTCTTTCGTGCACTGGAATCAAAATCCCACTTTGCAACATCAATTGAAGCAATCCAACCGTTTTCATTGAGATGGTTTTTCCACCCGCATTCGGTCCCGAAATCACAATGATTCTATTGTTGGAATTGAACTCTATGGTTTGCGGATAAGTAACTTCTTTTTTGGCTTTATTGGTTAAATACAAAATAGGATGGAAAGCTTCTCTAAAAAACAAACGTTTTTCTTCAGTTATTTTAGGAAGAATTGCATTAATATCATTGGCATATTTGGCTTTGGCCGCAATAACATCTATATCGCTCAAAAACTCTTGATAAGCCTTTAACAATTCAGTAAACGGGCGAATTTCATTGGTTAATTTCTTGATGATTTTAATGATTTCCTCTCGTTCTTCGTATTCTAAATTGTTGAGTTCTCTCGAGTATTTTAAAGTAGTTTCTGGTTCGATATAAGCGATGCTTCCCGTTTTGGAATTACCTAAAATAGAAC
The DNA here is from genome assembly GCA_016787805.1 of Flavobacterium sp. Taxonomy (GTDB): domain Bacteria; phylum Bacteroidota; class Bacteroidia; order Flavobacteriales; family Flavobacteriaceae; genus Flavobacterium. The sequence continues at coordinate 29,431 of JAEUTY010000036.1, forward strand.
CTTTTACCTTACGTCTATACATAGCTAAAACCGCTAAAACACGACGGTTTTCAATAATACTTTCTTTAATATCATCTAAGTAGCCAAGCGAATTGTATTGACTCAATGCCATACCGAAACTCTGATTTACTTTGCCACGAACAACGCTAATATTTCTGCGAATTTCAATCAAATCAGGTGATGCGTTGTCTTTGATTTCGCCATATTTATCGACAATTTCATCGATTTTCTGAATGATTACTTTGGTCAATTCTATAGCAGTTGACTTCGTATATATTTTCGGGTAATAATCTTGGAATTTTTTCAGAAAAACCAACAAAGTATTTACCGTGTCAGAAATAGTTGCAATTTTGCGAAAGCTTGGCACTTCCAAAAAACTATCTTCAATAGAAAGTAACTTGATTTCTGATGTAATCGATTCAAAACCATGATTGGGAATAGCATTATTGTTGCTAAATGACGATTGGTATTCAGACGTTTGGAGTAATGCATCCATTAGATTTTCTTTGGAACTAAATGGTGCGATTTCCATGGCTTTTTGCTTGCCTAAATCGGTGTTGCATTTGCTGGAAATGGTGTGCAAAATAGTGTCGAATTCTAAATCCTGTAAGGTCTTTTTCGTAATTGAAATCATAAATTGGCTTTCGCAATAGGGAAACAAAGTTACAAAGATTAAAAGTAATTATATTTGTAAAAAATAGTTAAATGCAAGTAAAAATACATCCTTCATGGCAAGCACAATTGGAAAATGAATTTGTGAAGCCGTATTTTCAAAGCCTTATAGCATTTGTAAAAGAAGAATATGCAAAGCATCGTTGTTTTCCCAAGGGAAATCAAATATTCTCAGCTTTTGATTTTTGTCCATTTGATGCTGTAAAAGTGGTCATTATTGGTCAAGATCCTTATCATGGTTTAGGTCAAGCCAATGGTTTGTGTTTTTCGGTCAACGACGGAATTGCTTTTCCTCCGTCATTAATCAATATTTTTAAAGAAATTGAGCAAGATTTAGCTATTCCATTTCCACAATCAGGTAATTTAGAACGTTGGGGCAAACAAGGCATTTTACTTTTAAACGCAACATTAACAGTGCGAGAAAGTGAAGCTGGAAGTCATCAAAACAAAGGTTGGGAAGATTTTACAGATGCAGTGATTCAACGAATTTCAGATCAAAAAGAAAATGTAGTTTTTTTGCTTTGGGGTGGATTTGCCAAGAAAAAAGGAGCCAAAATTAATCGAAGTAAACATTGTGTTTTAGAAACAGGTCATCCATCGCCATTGAGTGCTAATCGCGGTTTGTGGTTTGGCAATAAACATTTTAGCAAAACCAATATTTTTCTAACTTCCAAAGGGAAAAATCCGATTCAGTGGTAATTAGTACATTGTTAAAGCTCCCAAAATAGCTTCATTCATAAAAGGTCCGCCAGGATAATGCGCTGTATAATCTAGGTTTAACCAAATTTGATGGTATTCGTCGATATGATAATGTAGCGCTTGATCATGAACTTCATCCTTAAAAATGACTTCTTGAATGATATAGTTCACTCGTTCAAAATCTTTTTTTGTTCCAATTAAAATTTCTGGATAAATATGACCGTCTGTGTGAATCAAACGCGGAGTTCCACCAATTGATTTAATGCAAGCTGCCATCAAAATAGAATGATCATCACAATCGCCCGACAAATACAATAGTGATTCTGAAGCTTTGGCTATATAATCTTTTCCTTTGGGATCACTAACATAGTTCCAACGCGAATTGATTTCTTTGAAAACTGCAAAACAGTGAATTAAAGTAGAATATTGTTGATAACCTTTTACATCTTTAAAATGTTTGTTTGCAGCCATAATAGCAAAATTGCGCACTTTTGGATTTTCAAATTCAATAGCGTTTTCAACTTTAGACTTGTTGGGAAATGGCAGCAATTTGGAGATGATAATGTCTTGTGGATTCGGGTTTTCCGACATAAAATACATCATGTATTTGTAATCATTGAATACGCTTTTGAAACCGTAACCACCAAAAACAGTTCCTATAAAAAGAACAACCAAATACAGAAAGATTGATATAAGAGTAATTCTCCGCATAGCTCTTAAAATCAACTGAAAAACCACCAAAATTAGAATAAAAATAATAATCCGATCCAAATGCCAAAACCAATTAAAGTCTATTAGTTTTTGGTGTACAATTATAAAAGCTGGAATTGTGATAAGAATATTCAATACAAAAATAATCATCATGTCCCAAGGTTTTTTGACCGTGAGTTTATCTTTCAATTTGAGATAAGTTGGATGATTAAATTGTATCATTTGAGATCAAAAGCAACCGGTTTAAATGGCTTTTACTATTTCAGCAAAAGTACCTTTTTTCTCTATAATATTGAGGTCAAACAGTTGATTTTGAATTTTGTTTAACATTTCTTTCGGTAATTGGTTTTGCGACCATTCTGTCAACGATAGCCATTCGCGAATGTCTTCAATTTTTTGATGATATTTTGAAGCCAACGTTACATCAATACACGGAATTTCTTTGAACTCTTGTGTTGTCAAATTGATCACTTCCAAAATTTGTGCAATAGTATTAGGATGTTTTTTTAGTACTTCATCCCGAACAGCAATTACAAAGCATGGCCATGGAGTAGGGCAATCGCCTACTCGACGAAATATTCCTTTATCAACCAAAGGTTTGGTCATGAAGCGTTCCCACATAAAGTAATCGGCTGTTCCATTGGTCAATGCTTCTACTGCGCCATCTATGGTATTAACTACTTCAAATTGTAAATTATCCGTTTTCCAACCTTGATTGTTTGCATTTACATACGCCATCAATTGAGAACCTGAACCATAACGTGAGATGGCTATCTTAGTGTTTTCTAGGTCAGCAATTGATTTGAATTTGGACTTTGCATCAACGTGAATTCCCCAAATAAGCGGACTTTCAACATACACTTGCACAATCTTACTCGGATTTCCAGCATTGATGTCTTTGACAATTCCTTCGGTAAGAATTACAGCAATATCCGTTTCACCATTACGTAACATTTGGCACATTTTTCCAGTACCTTCGGGAACATCAGTCCATTCTGAATTAATTCCGATTGATTCAAATTCGCCATTTTCAATGCACAAATGCCAGGGCAAATTGAAATGTTCTGGAACACCAGCTATTTTTATAGTTTTCATGCTATAAATTTAATTCATTTTTTCTTTTGCCATCCAACTTTTCCATAATTGATAGGATGGTCGAGGATGACCATTTTGATCTTTCAATCCAGTATCTCTCCAAAATAAAAATAGATCTTGGTACAAACCTAAGGATTGAATGGTCGTAATTCCGGCATCATAATCTTTACTACAAAACCAAATGACAAACTTGGCGTTGTATTGATTGGATAATCGACATATTTTTTCCAAATATGCTTTTTGCCATGCTTCATTACCTTGTCGGTTTAAACTATACGATGGAATTACTAAGTTTTCGGCAATGTAACCTGTCTCTGCAAATACAAATGGTTTGTTAGTCATTGTGATGAAACGTTCATAATAATTGGAAGGAAATAAATCGGGGTTAGTATTTCCACTTGCTGATGAACTGACTGTCACATAAGGATACGAACTCAAACCAATATAATCAGTATAAGGAAGCAATTGATTGGCGTAGGAAAATCCTTCGGCACTTTCATCAACAATAAAGCTTACAAAAAAAGGTAAATTGGGATAATTGGCTTTTAACTGCGGATAAACTTGCGATAAAAAATCCTTGTACAATGCAAAATCGGACGCTGGGAATGTTAAAACATTGCTTTCCACACCATAATTTACATAATCAGGTTGAAACGAATCAATCAACCAACTGATGTAATTGACATAAGCCGTTACAACATTAGGATGATTGACTGGCCAACTTTCCCAAGAATCTTGGACAGAAGTAGCAACAGTAGAATTTACATAATAATCCGCTTTGTGAAGTCGTGATAAATTCAATGCTGACACACTTAACAATATTTTTTTTGAGGAATTGGTGTGATTAATTCGGTAATTAACGTCGTTTTGTAGTTGCACTGGCATTGGTTGATTGTTGAATGCTTCTTCATACGGAATTCCGTCGTCAAAATGATGCGAAACGATGTCACAATGATTGTTGATGAAAGCATAAGAAGAGTCGACTTCAGCAACTGTAAAATCAGCAGGCCAAGGCGTTACACCCATAAAAAAAGAACGCTTTTCGGTTGCAATTGTTGCTTCTTCATCGTTACTACATCCAATTGCTGTTATAATTATAAAGAAAACACTTAGTAAATTAGTCAGCTTCATAATTCTTCGGTTTAGTTTATTAGACAACGAAAAATGCAGTTAAAAAGTATACTGACTTTTAATTGGGATTCTCCATTTCATACCAATTGCAAAGTAGATCTTCCCAATAAAATTGCCCAGTTTGAATCATGCCAATGCGTTGTAAAATGGTATTTGAACCTATATTATCAACATGTGCTGACGCATACATTTTTGGTAGGTTCATTTGATTAAAACCATAATCCAACCAAGCTTTGGCTGCTTCTAATGCATAGCCTTTTCGCCAGTGTTTTTCTTGCAACCTATAACCCAAATCGTAAAAGTTAACGTGATTGTTTTCGGGTTCAGTGATGAATTTTAATCCCGCCCAGCCAATTACTTCATTGGTTTCTTTTAAAACCGCGGCAAAGCGACCGATTCCGTTATTAATATACTGATTTTGCAAACTGTTAATGTAGCCTAATACTTGATCAATTGAGGTTAAAGGTTGATTACCCAAATATTGGTGAACATTCGGATTGCTATCGAGTTCAAAAAGCGCTTCGGCGTCGCTGATTTCTATTGGACGATACATTAATCGTTCCGATTCAAATTGGATGTTCATTGGATTTTTAAATGTGAAATAGCGATTCGATAACCATCAGGATCAAGAAATAATATACCGTTTTCGTTCCAATACGGATTTTTAGCTTTTATCAATTCAACAGCGTTTAGCTTTAGTTTTTCGAGAACTATTTCGTATTCTAATTTAGAATTGGGATAGAATACCAAGATATCTTCATCCCCAAAATTAAATTCAATAATTTCAGTTGATTTAGTGAATTCTAAATGCCAATTTTCGTGTGGTTTGCCAATAAAAACGCCATCGTAACCGTCGTGATTTTCAAAACCACCCAAGATTTCCAATCCCAAAACGTTGCAGTAAAACGATTGGAGTACCTCTAAATTGTTGGTATGTCGAGCAAAACGAAAAGTCATGTTAATTTGTCAATTTATCAATTAGTCAATGTGTCAATTAGTCAATGTGACAATTAATGTGCTAATTGGCTAATTCTCAAATTGACACATTGACTAATTGGCACATTATTATTCAGCCAACTTATCTAGTGTATATTCAATCAATGCATCAACCGCTTTGTATGGATCTTCACTAAAAGTTCCTGTAGCACGATTGGCAATAATTGCGTTTAATGATAAACATTCGTGACCTAGTAGCTTTCCTAAGCCATAAATAGCGCCAGTTTCCATTTCGAGGTTGGTCATTTTGATGCCTTCGTATTCAAATTGGTCCATTTTAGAGTTGAGTTCTGGATCTTGAATGTTCAATCGTAACACACGACCTTGTGGACCGTAAAATCCACCAGCTGTTCCAGTAAAACCTTTGAAAATTTTGTTGCTTTCAAGTCGTTTTTCAAGCGTTTCACTTCCTTTTATAACATACGGACGTCCTTTTTTCATATCCCAATTGGTTTGAGCAATAAAGGCTTCTTCCATAGCTTTTTCAGAAATTTCATCAATTAAATAGGAGCGAAGCATGTTGTCTAAGCCCAATCCGTATTGACTCATTACAAAACTATCACAAGGAATATCCGCTTGTAGTGAACCCGAAGTGCCGATACGAATGATGTTTAAAGAAGTTAGTTCTTCTTTGATTTCACGAGTTTTCAAATCGATGTTTACCAAAGCATCCAATTCATTCATAACGATATCAATGTTATCCGGACCAATTCCAGATGACATTACCGTAATACGTTTGCCTTTGTAAATTCCGGTTTGCGTTTTAAATTCGCGTTTTTGTTGCGAACATTCAATTTTATCAAAATGTTTGGTGATTTTTTCCACACGATTCTGATCGCCGACAAAAATAATGTCGTTTGCAATATGTTCAGGAAGTAAGTTTAAGTGATAAACACTTCCGTCAGGGTTGAGTATTAATTCTGATGATGCTATCATTTTAATTGATAATTGATAATTGATAATTGATAATTGATAATTGATAATTGATAATTCTATAACTAAACAACTCAAATAATTGTTAATTATCCATTGCTAATTGTTACATGAATTATCCTCCTACACGTTTGGTTTTAAAGCCTTTGTCTTGTAATAGTTTCATTATTTTGTCGCGGTAATCGCCTTGAATGATGATTTCACCGTCTTTAAAAGTTCCGCCCACTGCGAGTTTATTTTTGAGTTCTTTGGCTAATAATTTAAAGTCTTCGTCTTCACCTTCATAACCCGAAATGATGGTCGTTGGTTTTCCCTTTCGTTTTTCGAATTTACAAATCATAGGTTCTTTTTGAACGAATAGTTCGTGTTTTTTTTCTTCGACAGTTTCTGGTTCGTTAGAAACTTCGTGGTCGGGGAATAGTTTTTTGAGTTGTTCTTGTAAGTCCATTTTTTTTGGAACGCTGATTTAACGGATTCGCTAACGCGAAGCGCTGATTAAAACTGATTTTATTTATTAAAAGTATTACTTTTTTTGGAACGCTGATTTCACGGGTTCGCTAAAGCGAAGCGCTGATTAAAACTGATTTTATTTATTAATAGTATTACTTTTTTTTGGAACGCGGATTAAACTGATTCGCTAATATGAAGCACTGATTAAAACTGATTTATTTGTATTGCTCAATCATCATTATCGGTTTTTATCTGCGTTTTACGAAGTAAATTCGTTGTATCCGCGTTCCATTCAATACAACTATGTCATAAAACGAAGCGCTGATTAAAAATGTTTTTTCCTTATTTTTCTTTTGTTTTCAAATATTTTTCTTCTGAATTCAGGTTTCTTACCAAAATTGAGCAGTAATCCAATTTCACAATCTGTTCCTCTTAAATAATTTAATAGTTGATTTTCAAATTCCTCAACAACATATTCAGCAGCTTTTAATTCTAAAATCACTTTGTTTTCAACAATTAAGTCAGCGTAATAATCTCCAACTTCATTTCCTTTGTAAAAAACTTTAATTTTCTTCTGAGGACAAACTTCTAAACCTTTATTTCTTAATTCTATTAATAATGCATTCTGATATACTTTCTCAAGAAAGCCATAACCTAATTCATTATAAACTTCATAAAATGTTTTCAAAATGACATCCGTCAAATCTTTATGTAATAATTCCATCGTTAATCAGTTTTAATCTGCGTTTTACGAAGTAAATCCTTTATATCCGCGTTCTATTGTGGCGTGTAGTGTGAAAAACAAAAAGACATCAAGTAAACTCAATGCCTTTTTTATTGAAGTTTACTTAATTTTTATTTCTTAATCAATCCCAAATCCACCAGTCGCTCGTGTAAATACTCGCCAGCGGTGATGTCTTCAAATTGTTTTGGGTTATTTTCATCAATGCATTGTGGCAAACAATTCAATTTCATATCACTCACAGGATGCATAAAAAACGGAATTGAATAGCGTGATGTTCCCCATAATTCTCTCGGTGGGTTAACCACTTGGTGAATCGTTGATTTCAACTTATTGTTAGTATGTCTCGACAACATATCGCCTACATTAATCATCAATTCGTCAGGTTGTGCCATCGCATCAATCCATTCGCCATCGTGATTTTGAACTTGCAATCCTTTTCCTTGCGCGCCCATTAATAGAGTAATCAAATTGATGTCGCCATGAGCAGCAGCACGAACAGCACCATCTTTAGGCTCGTCCGTAATTGGTGGATAATGAATCGGACGCAAAATACTGTTACCGTCTTTGATGTATTGATCAAAATAAAACTCATCCAAACCAATGTGCAAGGCCAAAGCTCTCAACACATAAACACCCGTTTTTTCAAGCATTTGATAGGCTTCTTTTCCAGTCGAATTGAAGTTGGCTAACTCATTCACCGTTACATTTTCAGGATATTCATCGGCATATTTTGAACCTTCGCTCACGTACTGACCAAAATGCCAAAACTCTTTTAAATCGCCCGCAGAACGACCTTTTGCATGTTCTTTTCCAAACGAAATGTAACCGCGTTGGCCTCCTATTCCAGGAATTTCATATTTCATTTTAGTTTCTAATGGTAAATTGAAAAAATTACGCACTTCAGCGTACAAGTTTTCTACCAATTTGTCATCCAAAAAATGACCTTTTAATGCTACGAAGCCAATATCTTCATAAGCTCTTCCGATTTCATTTACAAATTTTTGTTTACGTGCCGGATCATCCGACAGGAAATCACGTAAGTCAACACTAGGAATTTGTTGCATACTAAAACTTTTTTGTTAATAACTAAAATTGGCAAAAAACCAATCATAACTACAAATGTAAGCATTTTTTATATTTCTGCAACCTTAGTTATTAACATTTTCAGATACTGTCATTGCGAGCTTGATGTAGTGATTAGGAGCTATTTCCCGCTATCCGTTTCTCCCGAAAAAATCGGGATCCTCTTTCTATCGGGGCTAGGGTATTTGTAATCATCAGATATTTAAGTTAAAATAAATCGTTCGTTACTAAATCCATAACAAATGATAAAAAATCAGTATAAATCCGCAAAAACAGTGTCATAGGCATTTCATTTTTTTATACTTTTGCGAAGCTAAAAAAACAACAATGAACTTCGATAGAAAAGACTTATCCAACATTCAATTATTAGATTTATACAAACGCCTTTTAAAACCACGCCTAATAGAAGAGAAAATGCTGATTCTTCTCCGTCAAGGAAAGGTATCCAAATGGTTTTCAGGCATCGGTCAAGAAGCTATTTCAGTCGGAATTACGGCTGCTTTAGACCAAGACGAATACATTTTGCCTATGCACAGAAACCTCGGCGTTTTTACAGGAAGAGATATTCCGTTGCATCGTTTGTTTTCGCAATGGCAAGGCAAAAAAACCGGATTTACCAAAGGTCGTGATCGCAGTTTCCACTTCGGAACGCAAGAGTATAAAATCATCGGAATGATTTCGCATCTCGGTCCACAAATGGGCGTGGCTGACGGAATTGCATTAGCCAATAAACTAAAGAAAAACGGAAAAGTAACGGCGGTTTTCACGGGTGAAGGTGCAACTTCAGAAGGTGATTTTCACGAAGCGTTGAATATCGCTGCTGTTTGGGATTTGCCTGTTTTGTTTGTCATCGAAAACAATGGTTATGGTTTGTCTACACCAACCAATGAGCAATACCGTTGTGAAAACTTGGCTGACAAAGGCATTGGCTACGGCATGGAAAGTCATATCATCGACGGAAATAATATTTTAGAAGTGTATACTAAAATAGCCGAATTGAAAGCATCTTTAGCTGAAAATCCACGTCCAGTTTTATTGGAATTCAAAACGTTTAGAATGCGCGGACATGAAGAGGCGAGTGGTACCAAATACGTTCCACAAGAATTAATGGACATGTGGGCGATTAAAGATCCAATCTCAAATTACAGAGACTATTTGCTTAGAATTAGTGTATTGTCAGAAGAATTAGACGAAGAATTCAAAGCCAAAATCAAAGCTGAAATTGACGAACATTGGGCAATTACTCAAGCAGAACCCGATATTGTTGCTGATTTATCTGAAGAATTAAATGATGTCTATGAACCGTATGATTTTGAAGAAGTTAATCATTCGAATGAAGTTGAAAACATTCGTGTTGTTGATGCCATTACACAATCATTAAAACAATCGATGGAACGCCATCCGAATTTGG
>JAEUTY010000037.1 GCA_016787805.1 Flavobacterium sp.
AAAATCAATAACGCCAAAATCAATACGCTGATCAGTGATAAAATTGATTGGGAAAAAGTATCCAATACCATCAAAATTAACTTGTATCGTATTTTGCAAGAATCGTTACAAAATATCAACAAACACGCCGAAGCCAAAACCATCAATGTGATTTTTAATAAAGATTCAAAAGGAAATTTAATTTTTTCGATAGAAGACGACGGAAAAGGATACAACACCAACGGTAAGAAAACCAAAGGAATAGGCGTAAATAATATAGTGGAACGTGTGCACCAATGTCAAGGAAAAATAGATATTAAATCGCAAATTGGAAAAGGAACCAAAATAATTATTACTTTTCCGCTTGAAAATGAAACCATAAACATGTAAACCAATGCCCCAAAACATTAACCTATTAATTGTTGACGATCATCCTTTTATTATCCAAGGATACGAAAACGTTATCAAACGATTTCCCAATAAAAAATACGAATTCACCATTACAAAAGCTTCTGACTGTAAAACGGGTTACGAAACGATTATGAGCTCGGGAATTTCTTTTGACTTTGCTTTTCTTGACATTAGTATGCCCGAATATCCTGAGAAAAATATCTTTACAGGTGAAGATTTGGCCAAATTGATTAACAACGAAATGCCCAATTGCAAAGTAATTTTACTTACAATGCACTCTGAACGACTAAAAGCGCAAACCATTATCGATGAAATTGACCCAATTGGTTTGGTAATCAAAAATGACTTGACTTTTGATAATATGCTTTTGGCAATTGAAACGGTTTTAAAAGGTGAAAAATACTATAGCGAATCGGTGATCAATTTCTTAAATCAACAACAAAACGAAAAAGTTTATGTTGATGTTATCGACCGACAAATTCTCCACTTTTTGAGTAAAGGAATCAAAGACGACGATGTGGCTTTATACATTCCAATTTCTTCAGCTTCGGTTTTATCGCGTATCGAAAACATGAAGGAACTCATCGGAAAGAAAAAATGTTCCAACCAAGAATTGTTAGACATCGCCAAAACCAACGGCATGATGTTGAAGTAAAGAAAACAGATTTCACAAATTAATTAACTATAATCTGTGAAATCTGCGTTATTATTATTCTTCTAAAGCATTCCAACCACGCGCTTTCAACTCAATTTTAGTATTGGCTCTTGTAATCAAATGACAACCTTCACTTTCTTGTGTCATATGCCCAATCACTGTAAAATTGGGATTGGCTTTGATTTTGTCGTAATCTTTTAAAGCAATGGTAAAGAGCAATTCATAATCTTCACCACCATTTATTGCCACTGTCGTACTGTCAATATTGAACTCTTCGCATACATTGATCAACTGCGGATCGAGCGGTAATTTTTCTTCGTATAAATTACAACCCACTTTGCTTTGTTTGCAAATGTGTAAAATCTCAGACGACAATCCATCCGAAATATCAATCATAGCTGTAGGTTTCAATTCTAATTTTGAAAATAATTCTCTGATGTCATGACGCGCTTCGGGTTTCAACTGTCGTTCGATTAAATACGTGTAACCATCCAAATCAGGTTGATTATTCGGATTCACTTGAAACACTTGTTTTTCTCGTTCCAACACCTTCAATCCCATGTAAGCCGAACCTAAATCACCTGTCACAACTAATAAATCGCCATCTTTAGCACCATTTCGATACACAATATCCTCTTCGTTTGCTTCACCAATTGCAGTGACGGATAAAATCAATCCTTTTTGTGATGAAGTTGTGTCGCCACCAATAACGTCTATATTGTAAAATTTAGCAGCTAAAGCAATTCCGTCAAATAATTCTTCCAAAGCTTCTAACGGAAAACGATTCGAAACCGCAACCGAAACCGTGATCTGCGTAGGTTTGGCATTCATCGCACAAATATCAGAAACATTCACCACAACGGCTTTGTAACCTAAGTGTCTCAATGGCATATACGACAAATCAAAATGCACACCTTCAATCAATAAATCAGTAGAAACCACCACTTTTTTATCCTTAAAATCCAAAACAGCAGCATCGTCACCAATACTTTTTAGTGTTGAAGGTTGTTTTACGTCAAAATTTTTGGTCAAATGATCAATCAAACCAAATTCGCCCAATTGAGCTATCGATGTGCGTTGCGGAGTTTTATCTTCTAACATTTTATGTTCTTAAATTAGTGTGCAAAGGTACAAATAAAATAAACTTTAATCTTTTTTCATTTTTCAAAATCCTGCTGACAAACTGTTGTCACTTTGCTGTTTTAGTTTTGCGTCATAATCAATAAATACAACCATTATGACAACAACTGCCCAAGTAATCAGCAAAGAGAATTTATTAATCCACTGGCAAGGTCATCGTACTTTAACTCGAAGAGTAATCGAAGCATTCCCAGAAAAAGAATTCTTCGAATTTTCGATTGGTGGTATGCGACCTTTTTCAAAATTAACTACTGAATTACTTTCAATCGCAGCTCCAGCATTAAAAGGAATTGTGAATCGCGATACAAAACCGTATTCGGAAGAAATTGGCGAGCTCACTACAAAAGAACAATTTTTGCAAAAATGGGACGAAGCTACCGAAGAAATTAATACGTATTGGAAACAATTAACAGAAGAAGATTTTAGCGAAAAATTCAATTTGTTTGGTCAATACGAGTTCCCAATTATTGATAATATTCTCTATTTTATCGATAACGAAATCCATCACAGAGGACAAGGTTATGTTTATTTAAGAGCTCTCAATATCGAGCCACCTTTGTTCTGGGAACGTTGGTAAAAAAATTGCTTTCTGTGAAACTTTGTGTTATAACTTTATTATGCACAGAGTTTCACTTTTTTTAAAATCAAGACAACTTGTTTTTGTATACATCCATCAATTCTAAAATACGCGCCTTTAATTCTTCGGGTTCGATAATCGTAGCATAATCACCAAACATCAAAAACCAGCGCGCAAACCCGTTTTCTATATCGCGAGATAAAAAGGTCATTTCTACAAAATCACCAATATTTTTCTGCGCAACAAATCCATGGTATTTTTTTTCAGACGCCAAAAACTTACTGATTTTTTTATCTACTAAAAGACGTACTTTAGTGGTTGGACACGTGTTTTCCTTATCCAAAAATGTTTCCAACGGTTGGTGTTCTTTGGTAAATGGAAGATTGGTTTTTTGAATGCCTTCAATTCGATCGGCACGAAATTGCCGGTAATCGTTGCGCAAATGACAAAAACCCAACACATACCAATGATTATGATCATGGAAAATTCCAACGGGTTCAATGGTTCGTTCGGAAGAAGTTTCAGCTTCAAAGGCTTGGTAATTCAGTTTTACCTGCGTTTTATCGGCTATACTTTTGAAAAGAATCGCCATCGCATTGGGAACATTTTCATTAAATAAATTCCCCATTGGTGGCTGAATCAATACATTCGATTCAATACTCGAAACCCAATCTTTATCTGAATTCTGCAAAACTGACTTCAATTTGAACATGGCAGATTGGTAATGTTGTCCCAATTCTTTGTCGATGAATTTTTGCATCAATTTCTCGGCAGCAATAAAACTACTGGCTTCTTCACGTGTAAACATCACGGGTGGCAATCGGTAACCATCCACCAACGAATAACCAATTCCGGCTTCACCATAAATCGGAACACCCGATGCTTCCAACGTGCGAATATCACGGTAAATCGTTCGCAAACTCACCTCAAAACGATCGGCCAATTCCTGCGCTCTCACAATCTTTTTCGATTGCAATTGAATCAAAATAGCGATGATTCGGTCAAAACGTTTAGGAGATTCGTCGAGCATTTTTTCTAGTTTAAACAAAAATAAACTTTTTACGTTTACCACATAAGACATAAAAGAAATTAAAGAAAATAAAACTTGTATACCTTATATGGTTCAAAAACAAAAAACCCAACAACTTTCGCCATTGGGTTCATTCAAAATTTATAATTTAAAATTCAAAATACTATTTAATCATTCAACTTCAACACCGCCATAAACGCCTCTTGCGGAATTTCTACATTTCCTACCTGACGCATTCTCTTTTTCCCTTTTTTCTGTTTTTCCAACAGTTTTCGTTTACGGGAAATATCACCACCATAACATTTGGCGGTAACGTCTTTTCGCAACGCTTTTATCGTTTCACGCGCAATGATTTTTGCCCCAATCGCCGCCTGAATCGGAATGTCAAATTGCTGTCTCGGTATCAACTCGCGCAATTTCTCACACATTTTTTTACCAATATTATAGGCATTGTCTTCGTGAATCAACGCCGAAAGCGCATCAACAGATTGTGCATTCAATAACACATCCAATTTTACCAATTTTGAGGTTCGCATACCAATTGGCGAGTAGTCAAACGAAGCATAACCTTTGGAAACTGTTTTCAATCGGTCGTAAAAATCAAATACAATTTCGGCCAACGGCATGTCAAAATTCAACTCTACACGTTCGGTAGTCAAATAGGTTTGATTGGTAATAATACCACGTTTTTCAATACACAAACTCATTACATTGCCCACAAAATCGGCTTTAGTAATGATGGTCGCTTTGATATAAGGTTCTTCTACACGATCCAGTTTAGAAGGTTCGGGCAAATCAGAAGGATTGTTGACAATAATACCTGTTTCAGGATCTTTTTTAGTGTACGCCAAATACGAAACGTTGGGAACCGTAGTAATTACCGTCATGTCAAACTCACGTTCTAAACGCTCTTGGATGATCTCCAAATGTAGCATTCCTAAGAAACCACAACGGAAGCCAAAGCCGAGTGCAGCCGAACTTTCCGCAGCAAATACCAACGACGCATCGTTCAATTGCAACTTCTCCATCGACGCACGCAAATCTTCAAAATCTTCAGTATCTACAGGGTAAATTCCAGCAAAAACCATTGGTTTTACGTTCTCAAAACCCGTAATCATATTGGTAGTTGGCGTTTTCGCGTCGGTAATCGTGTCGCCCACTTTTACTTCTTTCGCTTCTTTAATTCCAGATATCAAATACCCAACATCACCTGAAGAAATTACATTTTTCGGAACTTGATTTAGTTTCAACGTTCCTACTTCATCAGCAAAATATTCGTTGCCTGTGGCCATGAATTTGATTTTCTGACCTTTTCGAATCTCGCCATTTTTCACACGGAAAATAACTTCAATTCCACGAAACGGATTGTAATGCGAGTCAAAAATCAATGCTTGCAATGGCTCATTAGGATCGCCTTTTGGAGCCGGAATTTTCTCAATAATCGCCGCTAAAATATTTTCTACACCAAACCCAGTTTTACCAGAAGCGTGAATAATATCTTCCAATTTACAACCCAACAAATCAATAATATCGTCGCTTACTTCTTCTGGATTCGCACTGGGTAAATCCACTTTGTTCAACACTGGAATAATTTCCAAGTCGTTTTCCAAAGCCAAATATAAATTCGAAATTGTCTGAGCTTGAATACTTTGTGCAGCATCTACAATCAAAAGCGCACCTTCACAAGCGGCAATTGAACGCGAAACTTCGTAGCTAAAATCCACGTGACCTGGCGTGTCAATTAGGTTCAAAATATAATCTTCGCCTTTGTATTTGTACTCCATTTGAATCGCGTGACTTTTAATCGTAATGCCACGTTCGCGCTCCAAATCCATATTGTCCAACAACTGCGCTTTTTCTTCACGTGCCGAAACCGTCTGAGTCGCACTCAACAAGCGATCGGCCAGTGTACTTTTTCCGTGGTCTATATGTGCAATAATGCAAAAATTTCTAATGTTTTTCATGCTCTTTCTCTTCGTTTTTTTGGGCGTTTCCACAAGGGTCGGGCTTTCCGCACTCGCTTCCCGATTGCCATCGGGAGAGCTCAAACAATGCTACAATCCCTAACGCAAAAATCCTCGTAAATTAGGAATTAGTGTGCAAATATAAAGCAAAGATTTGATTTATAAGTCGCAAACTTGAAACCTTAAACTTGAAACAGACAAAATTTTGTACTTTTGCCGAAAATTCAATATCCAATGCCCAAAATAGGCAACATCATTTTACCCGATTTCCCACTATTACTTGCACCTATGGAAGACGTGAGCGATCCGCCGTTCCGCAGATTATGTAAGTTACACGGTGCTGATTTGATGTATTCTGAATTCATTTCGTCAGAAGGTTTAATTCGCGATGCCGTAAAAAGTAAAATGAAATTGGATATTTTCGACTACGAACGGCCTGTTGGCATCCAAATTTTTGGTGGCGATGAAGAAGCGATGGAAATGTCATCTCGAATTGTCGATGCAGTGCAACCTGATTTAGTCGATATTAATTTTGGTTGTCCGGTAAAAAAAGTCGTGTGCAAAGGCGCTGGCGCTGGCGTTTTGAAAGACGTTGATCTGATGGTGCGTTTGACCAAAGCCGTAATCAAAGGAACGAATCTTCCGGTAACGGTAAAAACCCGTTTGGGTTGGGACGAAAGTTCGATTAATATTGATGAAGTGGCCGAACGTTTGCAAGATATTGGTGTCCAAGCTTTAACGGTTCACGCCCGAACACGAGCGCAAATGTACAAAGGTCATTCGGATTGGTCGCACATCCAAAGGGTAAAAGAAAATCCGAGAATAACAATGCCCATTTTTGGTAACGGTGACATCGATTCGCCCGAAAAAGCATTAGAATACAAAAACAAATACGGATTAGACGGCATGATGATTGGTCGTGCCGCGATTGGTTATCCGTGGATTTTTAACGAAATCAAACATTACTTTAAAACTGGCGAACACTTGCCTGCGCCCACCATGAGCGATCGAGTAGAAGCTGCGCGCAATCACCTAACTTGGTCCATGGATTGGAAAGGTGAACGATTGGGAATTGTAGAAATGCGTCGCCATTATACCAATTATTTTAAAGGTGTTTCCAACTTCAAAGAACACCGCTTGCGATTGGTTACGTTAGATGATGCCGAGAGTTTGTTCAAAGCTTTAGATGAAATTCAAGACATTTATTCGAATTACCAATTCGTTTAAAACTACAGTGATTCTCTGAGACTTCTCAGTGCCACTCTGTGTAACAATCTACTAATTCAACAATTTTTTACTCACTCTACCACTCGCAATAAACGCAGCTAAAAATCCTAAAAATAAAATAGTTGAGAGTACAATCAGCAAGTTGGAAATTTCAAAAACTACAGGATACGCCAACGAATCGGTAATCATAATCAAACTGAATTTTTGTTGCAGATAGACGATTATTGTCCCCAATATAAGCCCGATTAATCCACCAAAAAAACTAAGCAAAACACCTTGAAGCAAAAATACTTTTCTCAAATCGGACACTTCTGCACCCAAATTCAATAAGGTTTTGAGGTTGTTTTTCTTTTCGATAATAATCATAATCAAAGCGCCAACTAGGTTAAATAATGCGACTATGATTACTAAAGTAAAAATCAAATATACCGCAATATTTTCGGTATTCAGCATTTTGTGAAGCGTTGAGTTCAGTTCCTCACGCGTTTTGACTTTTATTTTTCCTTGAAAAAGCGTTTCGATTTCGGTTTTGATTTTTTCTTTATCCGCATTGGGCTGGGTTTTGATTTCAATTCCCGTTACTTCATTCGGCAGAAAACCCATCAATTGTTGTGATAAATTCAAATCGACAAATACATATTTACTGTCCAATTCTTCACTTACAGCGTAAATTCCAACAGGCATTAAATAATCTACATTAAAATCTTCATCAACCGACTGAATTTGCCCTTTTTTAGGTTTTGGCACGTATACCTCTAATGGATTATTGAAGTCAAATAATCCGAGTGATAATTTTTGAGAAATTCCGTAACCAATTACAGCTTGTGGAGTTTCAGGTTTTAACCACTGACCATTGAAAAGATTTTTTGAAATGCCGTTGCTGTTTTGAAATTCTCGGTCAACCCCTTTTATATAGGTAACTTGTTGTTTTCCGTTAAAAGAAAATAAAACACGTTCTTCCACAGTTTTACTTATAGTAGCAATGCCCGAAATGGATTTGATTTTCTTTTCTTCATCAGTTGTAATCGAAAATGATTTTCCTTTTACAGTGATCACTTTCAAATCAGGATCGAAGTTGTTGGTAAACTGAACGCTGTATTCACGTAAGCCGCTAAAAACAGAAAGCACAACAAAAAGCGACAAAGTTCCCACAATGATTCCACCTAAAGCAATCACCGAAATAATATTGATAGCATTGCTTTTGCTTTTACTTAAAATGTATCGTTTGGCGATGTAAAGCGGAAAATTCACTTAAGCTTTTTTACGTTTTTCGAGAAGGTCAGGATTGGTGATAGGATTTTCTTTACCCGACAACGCGTTGTCTATTTTTTCCAAATAATCCAAAGTATCATCAATAAAGAAAGTAAGGTTAGGCACTTTGCGCAGTTGTAATTTTACGCGTTGTGCTAAATCGTGTTTAATTAAAGGAGCGTTTGATTTTACCGCTTCTAAAATTTCAGGAGCTCTTTCAGGAGGGAAAACGCTCAAATAAACACGAGCAATTCCTAAGTCGCTAGTCACACTCACTTTTGAAACCGAAATCACTAAGTTGGTCAAGTTATTCTTTCTGATTTCACCTTGAAGAATATCTACCAAATCTTTTTGTAAAACCGCGCCTATTTTCTTTTGTCTATTCGTTTCCATGGCGCAAAAATACATTTTTTTGAGATACTGAGCAACTGAGAGTGTAAGTAACTGTGAAAGAGATACGTATGTTTTCTGCATTTATTCTTTGATGATGGATATTAACCCAATCGTAAAATTCTTATATTTGACGAGGTAACTTAGGCACTCAGGCACTCGGTTATAAATCAAATGAGAAAAATAGAACACATAGGAATTGCGGTTAAAAGTATAGCTCACTCAAATGAAATTTTTGCTAAATTATTTAATGTTCCAGCTTATAAAGAAGAAGAAGTAGAGAGCGAAGGTGTGAAAACTTCTTTTTTTCAGGTTGGACCCAATAAAATTGAACTACTTGAAGCTACTAAAGAAGACAGTCCAATAGCGAAATTTATTGAAAAAAAAGGGGAAGGAATTCACCACATAGCATTTGATGTAGAAGACATCAAAGCAGAAGTTATTCGACTGAAAGATGAAGGTTTTATTGTATTGAATGAAACGCCCAAAAAAGGAGCCGATAATAAATGGGTTGTTTTTTTGCATCCCAAGACAACAAACGGAGTTTTAATCGAACTTTGTCAAGAAATCGGTTAAAAATAGTTGCATCAAATAAAAAATAGTGGTAATATTGCAACCTCCAATCTGGTCCTATAGCTCAGTTGGTTAGAGCACCTGACTCATAATCAGGTGGTCCCTGGTTCGAGCCCAGGTGGGACCACACTAATTAAAAGTTCAAGTCATTAAAATTGATTTGGACTTTTTTTATGTCTTAAATTCATTAGTAAACATCATTTTTTAAATTAACCTTAAAGTATATACTCATAAGCTTTTTAATTTTTAAAAGGTATATAATTAGGTCCCTATTTATTAAAAAAGGTCACTATCATTAATTCTCTAAAAACAATTAAAATGAATAATATTAAAATTCTCTTTGTGTTAGATAAATCGAAATCTAACAGTAAAGGATTAGCGCCATTGAGATGTAGACTTACATATCGAGGAAGACGAAAACCTTTCACCATTGGGCTTTTTATTAACCCCAACAATTGGAACAGTAAAAAGCAATTAGTTCATCCTCCTAATGAGGAGAATAACATAACAAATAGCCATTTAAGCCTGATTAAAAATAAAATTAATCAGGCTTTTTTAATGCTTAAAATTCAAGAAAAAGAATTTGATGTAGAAGATATCTACAATATTTTTTTAGGAGAATCTTCAAAAAGCAATAAATCTATTTTACAACTATTTCAGGAACATAATGATAAAGTTGAAAAACTAGTTGGTACTGATTATGCGTTACCAACTTTTTGGAAGTTTAGACAAGCAAAAGCCTTGTTAATTGAATTTATTAAAAATTATTTTAACAAAAGCGACTATCTGTTTGATGATTTAAATCTTAAATTCATTCAAGATTACGAGTTCTTTCTAAAAACGAATAAAAAATTAGCTTTAGCAACTGTAAATAAAACAATTCAGAGGTTCAGAAAAATTGTTAAAGTTGCAATTTCTGAGGATATAATTAAATCAGACCCTTTTATTTTGTATAAAGTTACAAGAGCAAAAAAAGAAATTATATTTTTAACAAAAGAAGAACTTTTCAATCTTGAAAATTACAATTTTGCTCAATCAAGACTAAATATAGTGAAAGATTTATTTGTCTTTTGTTGTTACACAGGACTTGCATACAATGAAATGTCCAACCTAAAAAAGGAACATATAATTGTAGGTTTTGATAAAATGGAATGGATACAAATGAAAAGAGAAAAAACCGATAGACTACTATCTATACCTCTATTACCAAATGCAAAAGCAATCATAGATAAATATCAATTAGATGATTATTTACTTCCAAAATTAAGCAATCAAAAAGTCAATTCTTATTTAAAGGAGATTTCAGAAATTGTTGGAATAAACAAGAATCTAACTCACCACGTAGCTAGAAAAACTTTTGCTTCAACAGTTCTTCTTTATAATGATGTCCCAATGGAGATTGTTTCAGAATTATTGGGTCATTCAAGCATAACAATTACTCAAGAAAGTTATGGGAAAGTGGTTCAAAAGAAAATAAGTGAAACAATGATTGAACTAAAAAACAAATTAAAATCTAAATAAAAAGGGTGTTTTTCCTCTATAAAAAAGGGTGTTTTCCCTGTGGTTTTTTCTTAGCGCTTTTAGTAAACTTGATACGAAAAAAATTTTAACAAAAAGTACACTTTTTGCGTACATTTTATTAAAAAGACTTCATTAATTTTATTTCACGAAAACATAACACCTAATTTATTAGGTAGTTTTTTTAATTATCTAAAAATCAAAACACTACAAATCGAATGAAAAAATCAAAACTCCTCTATTTATTAGGTTTTGCTTTACAACTAAGCTTAACGCATGCTCAAGACATACTTTGGGAAAAAAGTTACGGGGGCTTTCATGCCGAGTATTTAATGGATGCTATTCCAACAGCTGATTACGGATTCCTCCTAGCCGGAAGCTCCTTATCCAACAAAACAGGGAACAAATCAGACAACAATAAAGGAGATTTGGATTATTGGGTTTGGAAGATGAATGAAAATGGTGATTTAGAGTGGCAAAAAAGTTTTGGTGGCTCAGAGAGTGACTTATTACAAAGCATTGCTATTACTAATGATGGTGGATTCATTTTAGCAGGAGTATCTTCCTCTAATAAGAGTTTAGATAAAAAAGAGGATTCTCGAGGCGAAGATGATTTTTGGGTTATAAAACTCAATGCTAAAGGCGGTGAAGAATGGCAAGTAACTTTGGGAGGTAATGGGCAAGAAAAATTACATAGCATAAAGTCAACTAGGGATGGGGGATATATATTAGGAGGTTCGTCTTCATCTGATAAATCTTTTAATAAGTCAGAAAAAAGTTTTGGTAATTTAGACTATTGGGTAATTAAGTTAGATAATAAGGGAAAAGT
Source organism: Flavobacterium sp. (assembly GCA_016787805.1). Taxonomy (GTDB): domain Bacteria; phylum Bacteroidota; class Bacteroidia; order Flavobacteriales; family Flavobacteriaceae; genus Flavobacterium. The sequence continues at coordinate 11,545 of JAEUTY010000037.1, forward strand.
TGAATGGCAAAAGTCATTTGGCGGAAAATATGCGGATGAACTTAGAAGCCTTGACACCACTTTAGATGGAGGTTATATTTTGGGTGGCTATTCCAATTCACCTGCATCGGGCAACAAAACAAGTGATAGTTTGGGTGAAGGCGACTATTGGGTGCTAAAACTTGATATCAAGGGGGAAATAGTATGGCAAAAAAACATTGGCGGAAATGGTGATGACCAACTTAATGTAATTCATCAAACGTATGATAAAGGATATATTTTAGGAGGAAATTCAAATTCTGAAACTAGTGAATATAAAACTCGAAGTAATGGCGAGGGGACTGATTTTTGGGTAGTTAAATTGGATGAAACTGGAGCAATCTTATGGCAGGAAACCTACAATTATGGAAAGTTTGATGTGCTTACTTCGCTAGTTGAGAATGACGACCATACTTTGCTTATTGGAGGCTTTGCCAAAGGTGAGTTTAGTACCTCAAAATTGGGAGGAAAAACCAAAGCAAGAAAGGGTACAGACGATTACATCGCACTTAAAATTGATGAAAAAGGACAAGAATTATGGAGCGAATCGGTGGGAAGCGATGGTGAGGATGTACTTAAGAAAGTAATTGAAACTCGTGATGGAGGTTATCTTTTTGCAGGAACAGGTTCCCCTATTTCTGTACACAATAGTGATGATTCTACTTCAAAATTAGGTAATGCTTTTGGCAATGGCAATAACGCACAGTTAGATCAGCAAGTACAAAATGTAAATAGCGCTGTAAAAGAGCAAACCGATAGTGCGACTCAACAAGTGAATGACACATACAACCAAGGAGCAAGTAAAGTAAAAGAAGCAATGGGAATTAAAGAAGATTCTCCTATTAAGTTCGCCTCTAACCCACTCAGCACCAATGCAGGATTAAAACCAAGTTCAGCTGGCAATGGTATGTTGGGTAATAATGCAACTCAACAACAATTGCCTGCTTCGCGTGATAAAAAGAAAAATTTAGGCAGTAGTGATTTTTGGGTGGTCAAACTTCTGGATAGAAATAAACCTAAAGAGGAAAAAGCGATTATTGAGGCTTTTCCTAATCCAGCAACTAATTACACCAACGTAGTTGTTGGCTATGATTTTGAATCGGGAACTGCAACGCTTGTTGATATGGCAGGTAGACAATTACAACAATTTGAAATTACCTCTCGCACCATCCCTGTTGATTTAAGCGGGTTGCCTGAAGGAATTTATGTTGTGAACATCAAAACTAATGATGGACAAAGCAGCGGGGTAAAAGTGATGAAAAAAGGAACTAAAAACTAAATTGAAAAGCCATGAAAAAAATAATATTTACAATAACTTTATTATTAACTTTATATATTGCTAAAGGTCAAAATTTTGACATATCAGCGGATTATCCACAAATTACACACCCTGAACCTTCTGTGAGCTCACTGATGCGGTTTGAGGAAATACCTGTTTCAAATTACACAGGTATACCAAATGTTAATGTCCCCTTTTTTACGATTCCAACACGAAGTAAAGACATTGTTTTAGATTTGTCAATTGGTTACCACCCTTCTAGTGTAGCTATGGATGAAGTGGCTGGAGACTGTGGATTAGGATGGAGTCTTTTCTCAGGAGGAACTATCTCGCGAACAGCTGTAGACAGACCAGATGAATATAGTGGTTATGAACAAGTAAATAAAAATGACATTTATCAATTTAACTTTATGGGGAACACTGGGCGTTTTTACATTAGTAAAGACGCACAAGGTTTGCTAAACTTAAGAATCATAGAAAATCCAGGTTCTAAATTGGTAATTAACTTAGATTATAACCAAGCAACATCTATTATAAATTCTTTTACAATCTACGATGATAGTGGTTATAAATACTTATTTGATGTGATCGACACCCAAGTATATAACTCTCGAATAGGTACCCCTCTGAATATCTATAAGAGCGGTTTTCATTTAAGTGCAGTTTATGATAATAATGGAAAAGAATTGATTTCTTTTAGTTACGACAACTATACTCAAAACACAAATAATCCCTCGTTTTCTAATAATTATAAAAGAGCAAAAGAAATTACAGTTAATGGCTATGGGAAAGTTACCTATGAATATTCTACTGGAACAAATTTAACCTATAGCTTGTATACTAGATTATCACAATTGCTATTGAAAGACGTGAGCAATACTGTTGTAAAGAAAATTAAATTTTTTTACAATGGTAACAACTTAATAAAAGTTGAAAATTGCGATAATGCCGAAACGAAAAAAGAAACCTATGAGTTTAGATACAAAACAGATATTTCAGGTAATAGTTTAGGCACTTTTGTGGCAGATGAATGGGGTTATAGTCTTTATAAACCTAATTGTTTGTTTTCATACCCAATTGAGAATGTTACTGAAAATGTAGGGAAAAAATATTGTACTAATGGTGTTCTCTATGAGATGAAAACACCCACTGGAGGCTCAATCCATTTTGATTATGAATCAAACACCTTCTCCTATTATAATTTGGACACAAATGGGCAATGGGTATTGGTCAACACTCCAGAAAATTACTATGATGAACAGCATCTAGAGAATTACACCGTTAATTCAGCACTTTACCATGAGTTTACTGGGAATGGTCAAAATACTGTAACATTTACTGTTCCAGGAACTGGAACGACACCAATTGAATATTATGTAAATGTTGACCCAACTCTTTACACAATTGCCAATATTGATACAGCAATTTATAGTAGTTACCTTGAACCTAATCAAACAGAATTCTACCCCAGCTTTGTTTTAACTGGCCAAGGGTATAATTATCAGCCTTTAGCTCTTTACAAGACTACAAATAATTTTTGCATGGGGGAACTAGTCTATTTAATACCTGGTCAAACATACACTTTTTCAATTGGGGCGTTTGGCGACAGTAATAAAAAAGGAACATTACATCTGACTAAAAGAGAAAATAAACCAAACCCCTCAATGATTAACTATGGAGGAGGGTTAAGAATTAAAAGAATTTCCTATTTTGATAAAAACATAACTGATTATTATCAAAATACTGAATATTATAATTCTAGCGGCGTATACCCTAGTAAAGAAAAATTGTATTCTTATAATTTATTTGATTTACCTAACAGAAGTAGTGGGGTTATAGTTTACCCAGACTTTGACGCTGATACAAATTCAAGAGTTAAGAGAGAACCTGTAGGATATAAAAATGTAACAGTTTACGAAACTGGTAATGGTAGAGAAGAGTACACCTACACTACGCCTTTCGATTTTGGACAAGTTGGTACAAGCCAAAATGCACTAAATGTTGTTTATTATGACTATAAAAGAGGTTTGTTGACAAAAAAGAGAACTTATTCTTCTACAAATGCGTTGTTAAACGAATTTGAGTTTGCCTATGACTATGTTGAGACTCCTAATTCGACTGTATTTTTTGATAACCCAGCATTAAACGAACGTTTGGGCTGGTCAAAACTAACTCAAAAAATATCTCGTTTGTACTTTCCTAACAGTACTGACCCTGTTACTGTAACTGAAAACTACATATATGATGATACTATTAGAAAGGTAATCACACATACTCAATCTAATAGTTTGGGTGAGACTTTAAAAACCCAAACCACTTATCATGTAGGTAATTCTAGTTTTTCGCAAAACAGGATAGCAGAAATAGAAAAAATTGAAACCTTTAGAGGGACTGAACTATTGTTTACTCAGAAAAACAATTATGGTAATGCTTGGTATAATAATAGCTCTTATTTGCCTAATGTAATGAGTAATTCAAAAGGAACTCAGGCTTTGGAAAATCGATTCCGCTATAATATGTATGATGAGTATAGTAACCCTACTGAAATTCAGAAGGAGAATGGAACAATCACCACAATTCTCTGGGGTTATAACAAGACATTGCCTATAGCCAAAATTGAAAATGCTTCAAATGCTCAAGTAGCCAGTGCATTAGGAACAAGTAATGTTAACCTAATGAATGAGTCAAACCTCTTAGCTATTAATAACCTGAGAAGTAACGCTTCGCTATCGGGAGCAATGATTACTACTTACACCTATATTCCTCTCATTGGTATAAGTACTGTAACTGATCCTAAAGGAGATAAACTAATATATGAATATGATGTTTTAAATCGATTAAAAACGGTTAGAGATAAAAACAACAATATTTTAAATGAAAATCAATACTATTCAGCACTAAACAATGATGAATTAAATTGGGCGTTGAGCACCAATTATAAAGTGGCCACCACCACAAGTGTTACCTCGCCAAATGTAGCAGTAGCAAATGTTTATAAAACTTTTTTTGATGGTTTAGGCAGACCCGTTCAAGAAATTGCCAGCCAACAATCAAACACGGGAAAAGATATTGTTAACCATATTGAATATGATATGTTTGGTAGAAGAGCAAAAAGTTACTTGCCTTTTGTGAATTCAGGCTCTAGCCTAAACTTCAATACTAATGCTAAAGACCAAACATTGAATTACCCTGATTATGTAGGACAGTTCCCGTTTGTAGAAAATATTTTTGAGCAATCTCCTCTAAATCGTGTGATTGAAAAAGCATCACCTGGAGTAGACTGGAATGCAAACAATACAGACAAGCATACCATTAGAATGGAATATTTAACCAATACAACAAGTGATGCGGTTAGAAATTTTAAAGCCGTAGCTTCTGGTACTACTTTATCAACTAACGGATATTATGACGAGCAATTAATTGACGGCGGTATTTTTACTGCAAACCAATTATTTAAATCTGTAATGCGAAATGAAAACTGGAAGCCTACTGATGGTGATAATAATACCACTATTACTTTTACAGATAAAGAAGGAAGACAATTGCTTAAGAGAACTTATGCGGTATCGGTAGTTAATGGTGTAGAAACCTACCTAGCTCATGACTCCTACAATGTTTATGACCAATATGGCAATGTGGCTTTCATAATCTCTCCAAAAGCAGATGGAGCTATTACTTCAACAGTATTAACCGAATTGTGCTATCAATACCGTTATGATTATAGAAATCGTTTGGTAGAGAAAAAACTACCCGGCAAACAATGGGAGTTTGTTTTGTATGATAAACTAGATCGCATTGTAGGCACGGGACCTGCTTTATCTCCTTTTAGCGATGCCACAGCCAATACTTATGGTTGGATGATAACCAAATATGATGCTTTTGATAGAAACATTTTAACGGCTTGGATGAGTGGAACTGCGACAAGTGCTGGCAGAAAAACTTTGCAGGATTCATACAATTCAACCCTTTTGCCTCTTAACGAAAGCAAAAGCGCATCCAATACTACCATAAATTATGTAGCTTTTAGGTATACATCGGCTGCTTTGCCAACTTCTGGGTATGACGTATTAACGGTTAATTATTTTGATAATTATAGCTATACTGGCGCACCAACAGCCTTTACAACTGTAATGAATGACAATAGCCAATCTGTTTACTATAACACAACCATTTTGCCTAAAGGATTGCTAACAGGAAGTTGGGTTAGAATAATTGAAGCTAGTACAACAGTTCCTGTTAGAGCAGATGTAAACTATGCTTTGTACGATTACAAGGCTCGTGTGATAAGAGCAAGAACAGATAATTACCTAACGGGTTATACTCAAGTTGACTTTAAGCTCGATTTTGCAGGAAAAATACTTTATACCGAGACAAAACATAAACGAATTAGTACTAATACTGAGATTTATACTCGTGATGATTATGCGTATTCAAATCAGGATAGGTTATTGACACATATTCATAAAATCGGACTCACTGGCACACCACAACTGCTTGCTAAAAACGAATATGACGAGTTAGGCAAACTCAAAGCCAAGCGAGTTGGAGGAACCGATGTAACTACTTTTTCTGGTTTGCAAAAGGTAGATTATAGTTACAACATTAGAGGTTGGCTCACTGAAATTAACAAAGTAAATAATTTATCGCAAGGCAGCGATGTTAGAGACTTATTTGCCTTTAAGATAAACTACAATACGGTTGATAATAATTTGAACAACACAGTAAATGCACAGTATAATGGTAATATTTCAGAGGTATACTGGAGAACCGATAGTGATAATGTACTTAGAAAATATGGTTTTGAGTATGACAACTTAAACCGTTTAAAAAAAGCCACTTATCAGAAACCTAATAGTGCTGTACCTGTTACCAATTCGTATAACGAAATGATGAAATACGACAAAAATGGTAACATTACTTCTTTGCAACGTTTTGGTGATTTTGATGATGCAATGACCGCCTTGCAAATAGACAATCTAAGCTATAGTTATCTGAGTAATAGTAATCAGTTAAAAAAAGTAACCGATGCTACCAATAATACTGTAGGTTTTAACGATGATAGTGATGGTACTAATGATACTGTCGACGATTACAGTTATGATGCTAATGGCAATATGCTAACCGATCAGAACAAAGGGATTTTAAATATAAAATACAACCATCTGAATTTACCCATTGAGATTACTTTTACAGGAACCAATAAAAAAATTAATTATATTTACAATGGAGCTGGGGTAAAAGTTAAGAAAACGGTAACCAATGCAAGTGCTATTAATCATACTGATTATATCTCAGGATTTCAGTATGCTCAAACTGGCACAGGAACAGTGGTTTTGCAGTTTTTCCCTCATACTGAAGGATATGTAAGTAACACAGTAGTTGGAGGAGTCAATAATTATAATTATGTATTTAATTACACAGACCATTTAGGGAATGTGCGATTAAGCTACACTAAAGACCCTGGAACCAATGTTCTTAAAATTTTAGAAGAGAGCCATTATTATCCGTATGGATTAAAACATGCTAAATACAACATTGATCAGGCGTTTTATGACCAGTGTGCTGAAACAGGACAATCTACCTGTATACAGCGTACATCAAGACTACCGTATCAATATAAATTTAACAGCCAAGAGTACCAAGACGAAATGAGCTTGAATATGACGGCTATGGATTTTAGACAGTATGATAATGCCATTGGACGATTTGTGGGTATTGATTTATTGTCTGAATTAAACACTACAATCAATCCCTATCATTTTGCAAATAACAACCCAATATTTTGGGCTGACCCAAGTGGGTTAGATCCAGTTGAACAATTAAATAGTGGTGTGCCTTGGTTGGATGAAATGTGGAATCATACAGAAAACGGTACTAACAGCCACTGGAGCAATATTGGCGGAAGCAATTTTCAATGTATTTCTACCAGCGGTGGTGGCGGAAGTGGCAGTGGATTAACGGGTGCATGGGTTTCTTTTGAGGGTGTGTTTAATCCTCCAATCTTAAATAGTAGTGGTACTATGTACTGGAGCCCAGGTTATGTTATCCGTAATGGAAACATTAGTGCTGGTAAACTAGATGAAGTTGGAGTTGGGCGATGGAAAAAGATTAAAAAAGGTGGTAGTGGGCCAAGTTGGTTTGATTTAGGAAATGGTGCTTTGGGAACTTATTTAACGGCGCTTGATAATTATGCAACAGCAAATGCTGGTAAAATATACAAGTATGGTAGCAGTGGAATATCTAATGTAGCACTAACTGAGGCTAATGCCTTAAGAATGCTTGGAATTGCAAAAAGAGCTCAAATTCTTGGGAACACTATTGGTATTGGAACAGGGCTTTATTCTTTATACAAAGCAGAAAAGCAAAGAAGGGAAACTGGAGAAATAGATGTGAAAGGATATTTGGATGGGTCAATGGGCGTAATAGGAGGAGTTGCTGGAACAATTGTTACATTTGGATTAATTGCTAATCCTGTAGGTTTAGCAATTGCTGGAACAGTTGCGACAATTACAGCTATTTACAGTATTGGCTCATTTGTTTATGATGTTTATCAGGCAAACAAAGATTAAATTTATGATAAATTTTTATTACAAAACCTGTGTAGATTTTATGGTTAAGGCTAAATCAGTAGACAAAGAGAATTGGAGATTTGCATCTATTATGTATTTAACATCCTTTTTATCATTAATATTTATGTCTATCTTTATTCTTGTTGAAAAGATTTTTAAAATTGAAGTATTTGCATTTAAAATGAATAAAATAGGAATAATTATATTTTGTTTTATACCCGCATTGATTTTAAATTATTTACTTGTTTTTTACAGGAAAAGGTATATATATTTATTAAAAAATTATGAAGGAAGTAATGGAAAGTATATAATTAGATTTATGTTAGTCAGTATACTCATGACATTAATAAGTATATTCTATTAATTTATCAAGCGTGTTATTTTATTAAACAAAATTTCAAAATATTGATTTTTAATAAAATTTAAAAAAATATTTTAAAGATAAAGGCAGCATAAAGTTGCCTTTATTGATTTAAACAATTTAATGTTTCTAAATTTATTTAGTAATCACCTTAAAAAAACTCCTTCACATCCACTTCCAAAACAATACAAAATCTTAGAAACAAGTTTACAGTCATTCTTTGCTCATTTCTAAAAACTCTCCGAACAGTTGTTTCAGAGCACTGAGCAGCTCTTGCAAACTCAGATTTATTCCCATTAAATTTTGAAAGGAATATTTTGTATATCCTTTCAACCAATTCAACTTCTATCTGTTCTACTTGCTTCAGCATTGAACAAAGTAAACAAACAGAAAAATCAAAAAACTTTTTGAATCTCGACTTATAAGTCGAATTATTTTTTAGCTTTGAATATATAATTAAAAACAAATCTTTAAAAACTAACAGTAATGAAAAAAATAAAATTTTTAATAATCTTCCTATTGGTAACTAATTCTTTAATAGCCCAAAATTTAACTTTCACTGAATTAGAAACTATAAAATCAAAGTCTTTCATTGAAATAGAAACCTTTTTGAAAAAAAAGAACTACTCTTTAGTCAACAAACAGCCAAGTTCAAGTCAATGGCAGTCAAAAGATAATTCTTCCATGATTCAATTTAATGGCAAGGGAGTTTTAGTTTATCTAACTTACAATTATAAATCTTACACAACCTTTTTAACGAACATCAAATCTGAGTATGAATTCTCTGGAAAATCCGTTAAAAACAATGTTCCTGTTGACTCATATATTAAGAAGAAAGCGACAATCTTTACATCTATTACAAAAGATAAAACCACTAATAAAAAGATATACTCTTTGACATTTATACAATAAATATTTTTCCTTCTTATGAAAAAAGCAACTAATCTATTTGTAGTAATAATCTTTTTTTTGGTAATCTTCTTCGTTTTTTACGCAATTCCAATGCTAATTGGAGAAAAGCTAAATCAAATCTTAAGCAACCCCTTTATCATTTTTGGAATAATAATTTTGGTCATTGTAGTAATATCCATTCAAAGCAAAAAATAATTTTTTTAAATTTTTTTTTTTACAACTTCTACATCAAAGTAAACGCAGTCAAAGCGAAAGTCATACCCCGACTTCCTCAAAGATTTGGGATTACCCCCGTCATTAAGTTATCTCTCTCGATTTATTGAGATGTAATTTTTATAACGGGCAAAATTCCATATTGTTTAATCTATTTAATTATAAAAATCTATGGTAACAATTGTAGACTACAAATCTTTCGAAAGAGAGAATGGAGAAAAATTCTTTGGACTAGTGGTTCAAGGCGGAATTGAAGCTGTTAAAAGTCAGCAAACAGGTAAAACGTACTTTACTGCTCGAACAGTAACGGTACCAACAACATTTGATGAGTCAACTTGTAGTGGCTTAATCGGAACAAAAATTGGAGGTGTAATCAAAAAAGTAGAAACTGATCCTTACGATTACACAGTTACTGAAACGGGAGAAGTTATTCAGCTTACTCACAGTTATGAATACATGACAGAGGAAGATAGTGTTATCACGAAAAACATTGTCCAACCTGAATTAGTTATGTAATTCTAACCAAAACAATAATAAAAGGGAGCTTCAGCAATGGAGTTCCTTTTTTTATATGAAAAAAACATATACAGTCTAATAATTTTTAATACACAATAACATGAACATGAAATTACACAAAGCACAACGACATCAAGTCAAATTAAGACTTGGATTGTCAGGAGCAAGTGGATTTGGCAAAACTTACTCTGCCCTACTTCTTGCCTACGGAATTACTAACGATTGGAGCAAAATTGCCATCATTGATACAGAAAATGGTAGTGCCAGTTTATATTCTCATTTAGGAGATTACAATGTTTTAACTCTTGACGAACCTTACACTCCTGAAAGGTATATTCAAGCCATTGAAACCTGCGAACTCTCTGAAATTGATGTTATAATTATTGATAGCATCACTCATGAGTGGAACGGAAAAGGTGGCTGCTTAGAAATCCACGAGTCTTTGGGAGGAAAATTCCAAGATTGGGCTAAAGTTTCTCCAAGACATCAAGCCTTTATTGATAAAATTCTTAATTCAAGATGCCATATCATTACTACTGTAAGAAGAAAAATTGATTACAGTATGGACACAGATATGTCAGGAAAAAGCAAAGTAATTAAACATGGTACTAAAGAAGTTACGCGCGAAGGCTACGAATATGAACTAACCACAAATTTTGAATTAATCAATGACAAACATCTGGTAAAAGCTAGTAAAGACAGAACGGGCTTATTTATGGGCTTCCCTGAGTTTATTGTATCATCAGAAACGGGTAAAAAACTTATTGAATGGTGTAATTCAGGAATCTCATTAGAAGATGTAAAACTTGAAATCAAAGAAGCAGATTCTTTGGAAGCGCTAAAAGTCATCTATGAAAAATACCCAACATTAAAAAAATCAACTCATCCTTTGATTATGCAACGTAAAGAGGAATTAGAAAATGTATCCTCTCAACTTGTAATAAATGATGAAATTGTTCAACCTCAAAACCTAGAAACCAATGGAACTAGTAATCAACAGTAGCATCAATGAGCAAGTGGTAGAACCCAATGAAGTAATAACCAACGCATCAGGTTTTATCGAAGCCAATACACAAAAAGTAAGCTTAGAACATCTAAAGAATGATTGTATCATACCCGTATTTTCTAAAGACAACGAAACAACCATTTCGCATTACCAATTCATCAGCAAGGCGTATGAAGTTGTAAAAGAATTATTCCCTGATTTCAGTCCAAAAGAACCCGAAATTAGAGTTTCACACCAAATCAAAGGCAGAACTCCTAATGCTATTGGCAAACCTGCCAAAGAGCTTCTAGAAGAAGAAAAAACGCTTTATTACGAACGCTGTGCTTTTTTGATAGAACTACATCAAAACAAAGAGATAGTGAACGGAAACACCCTTACATTGTCTGTAGGAGGCGTACGCTCGTACAATCAGGAAAATCTTTACAGTAAGAAAACTGTAGAAAAATTCAAAATCTTTATTGGTTACCAAAACAAGGTTTGCACGAATCTCTGTGTATCAACGGACGGTTTTAGCAATGAAGTTAGAATAGCATCTGTTAATGAATTGGGAGCAAATATGACAAATTTGTTTAGTAGTTACGATAGAATCCAACATCTTCAATTGATGGAAAAAATGGGCAAATACCACCTGAATGAACAACAATTTGCCCACTTAATTGGTAAAATCAGAATGTACCAACATCTAGAAAAAGAAGGCCAGAAAGCAATACAGCCTTTTCTTTTAAATGATGGTCAAATTAATTCTGTTGTAAAGGATTATTTCCATTGTCCTAATTTTTCACGCGATGAAAATCAAAAAATTTCATTGTGGAACCTTTACAATTTGTTCACTGAGGCAAACAAAAGTAGTTACATAGATTCTAACTTAGAGCGAAATGTAAATGCATACGAGTTTGTCAATTACATAGGGAATTCACTTCAAAACGAACAACCAAATTGGTTCTTATCATTATAATAATATAGCTTTATTGGACTATTTATTTTGTAAAAACACCAAACAAAAAGTAATTATTGTTAGAAAAAATGAACAGAAAATACTTAGCAGAATTGCTAAAAAACTGCTCTCCAAAAGTTATTTATGTAGTCACTTGGAATAATATTCTTAAAAAAGTCTTCTGCCCATTCCAGGTGCTTGTATTGAATGACATTGGAGAGCTGTCAAAACACCAAGTCGTTTGGGTAGAACAAGTCAAAGTAACACCCGAATTAAAAACAATTTTTATCATCAATGGTAATGCCTATTACTATTATCATTTTGATATAATTATATAGCTTTTATGCTGTATTGGAGTATGCTGTATTTTGTATAACCAAACTTTTGAGAAGGTCTCCATTATCAAAAACCACTGAAAATGTAATTAGCTAGTTCAATTTACTTCCACAAATAATACTTTTTTTGTGGAAAGTAGGTTGAATTGACAATAAAAGGGTTCGTTTTTTTACTCAAAAACATTCAAAATAGCTATTAGTAGGTTCGCTTTTTGTTAAAATTTATGGGCTTTTCTATTGACAAAAGATACGAAATGTTGTATATTTGTGTAAATCGCCTCCAAAAGAGGTGTCTTTTTTTTTCTACATCTAGAAAAATCCTATCAACTAATTTTTAAAATAGTATTAACTTAAAAAAAGGTATTGCCTATGGTATAACTATTACATAATATTTCCAATTCAATATGAAGATGTATTGAATCTCAATGCTTATTAATTAAAATATTGATAAGTATAGTACGGTAAAACTCTCACCAAATGGAAGACGGATAAAATAGAGATGAAGAGAGTTTTTATAACACAAATAATAATAGAATGAAAGAAAACTACTTAAACAAAAAGTATGATTTCAGATACAATGAAATTCTGGGGAGAACCTTTTATAAAGAAAAGGGCTCCGAATCCAATTACCAATTGTTGGAAAATTTTAAATTCAATTCAATCAAGAGGGAACTAGACAATAATCAAATACCGTCAACTTACTCAGATCTACGGTGTTTGTTAGCATCCGATTATGTTCCAAAGTATAATCCATTTGTTGAATATTTCGAAAACCTCCCTCAATGGGATGGTAATACAGATTACATCGCTCAACTCGTGGGGACGGTTAGGACAACAAGCCAAACAGATTTTGAATGGGCCTTTAAAAAGTGGTTAGTCGCCACAGTTGCATGTGGATTGCATGCCGAAATAACGAACCAAACTGTTTTGATTCTTACAGGAAAACAGGGAGCAGGTAAAACAAGTTGGCTAAGGAAGCTTATGCCAGAACAACTTAAGGAATATTTTTACAGCGGTAATATAAATCCATCAAACAAAGATACCACGCTCTTGATGTCGGATAAGCTAATCATAAACTTAGACGAATTGGCATCCTTGAATAAAAAACAAATAGAGTCATTCAAGGAAATGATTACAAAGGATATTATTACTGAAAGACGTGCATACGCTCATTATGCAGAAAATTATATCCGTAGAGCTTCTTTCGTAGGAAGTTCAAACCATAATGAGATACTTATGGACGTTACAGGAAATAGGAGGTTTTTGTGTTTCGAAGCAACGGAGATTAATTTTGAGCATTCGATAGACATGGATATGGTTTACAGCCAAGTAATGCACATTCTAAATTATACTGATTTTAATTGTCATTTCGACAAAGATGATATTAAACGCCTTGAAGAAAACAACAAAATGTATATACAGTCTTCGGAAGAAAATGATTGGATTGAGGAGTTGTTTACGATTGCGGAAGATGGAATAGGTGTTGAATACCTTAACGCAACCGATATCATCAATTATATAAAAATCAAGAAGAATACTTATCAAAAAATCGATGTCCAACAAATTGGCAAGATTATGACGGCAAAGGGCTTTGTCCGTAAGAAAATTAAAGGAAGCTGGAAGTATATAGTTATTAAAAACATAGGGTAAGAAGGCAGGTAGGTAGGCTATTTCAAAACTTTTAAAAACAACACTAAACCAAAAACAAAAATTATAAATGTAGCTTGCCCACCCACCCTAAATAAAGTAAAAATCATGAAAGAAATGGAAAATGTAAACGGAAAAATTTATAAAGTGACAAACCAAATAACAAAAGAACAATACATTGGCGCAACTACAAAAAGCATTGAAGAAAGACAAATAGATCATTATCAGAAATCAGAAACCAATAACGGTTATAAATTTCAAGAAGCTATTAGTACTTATGGTCCCGAAGCTTTCCTTTGGGAACAAATTGACACAGCACAAAGCAGTGATGAGTTAGCCAAAAAAGAAATACACTACATTGAGCAATTGAATACTATTTCAAATGGTTACAACTGTGACAAAGGTGGCGGATTTAAAAAAAGGATCTATAAATATAATTTAGATGGTACTTTAAACACTACTTACTCTGACTTAACCACAGCAGGAAACTCAATTAATGTTAGAAAACAAGACATTAGTAGAGCGTGTTGGAGCATTAATCACACACTAGGTGGCTTTCTCTGGAGTTACGACTATATTGAACCTTTTAAACCCGAGGCTGATTGCAGAAAAAAAGAAGTATTGCAATATAACATTAATGGGAATTTATTAGCAAGATACGTTTCAGCCTCTGAAGCATCAAGAAAAACAGGAATATCCAAAACTTGTATTACTAGATGTTGTAGAAAAGAAAGAGAACGATCAGGAGGATTTCGTTGGGAATACAATTAAAACTGAAGGCGGTGTAAAAACCGCCTTTTTATTGATTATGCTGATAACCTTTTTCCTCTAATGCTTTCCCTTACGTTATGAATAATTTCATCTATTGATTGCTTTCTAATTGGAAAATCTGAAAGATATGCAGAAGCAACATACTCGGTGGGTGTAATTCTCTTGTAATATTTTCTAAAATCATCTTCTGTAATATTTGGCGAAGTAATTTTTAAAGTTTGGAAAAAAATCTGAAAATATTCCGATACCTGCTCAATTATTGGCTCCATAGAATCTTCATTCCAATCATCAAATTCAAAATATTTATTATAAGATTGCATAAAACCACTTATCACTTTTATACAAAAACCAACACAAGTAGTGTGATTTCGAATACCAGTTTCAGTATAATACTTCCCTTGTTCATCATAATAAGAGCCATCAAATAAAAAACCATACAAAGGAGGGTCTTCTTGCATGATAATTTTACAATGAGCTAAAAAGTTTAACGAATATTCTTCTGCATTGATAAACTCAAGCGATTTACAAAAAAACCACTGATCAGTTGGTGTTGGATTATCAAATAGGACATCTCCATCGAAATGAAATAGCGAATAATCTCCATCAACACCAATTATTAATGCTGAATGTACCGCTATTCCATCTCTGTTTATCCTTACAGCTACTCCTACTAAGTTATCATTAAGTTTATGATCGTCAACAATATTTATTAATTCTCGGTCTATCTTTTCTAGTGTTATCACGCTTAAAATAATTAGATTACTTCTTTACCTGTTTTTTTCTTCAGAATCGCCATTATCTTAATAACTATATCTTTAAAAAAGTCATTTTCTTTAAATGATTTTGTTGCTAGTAATACTGCACGAAGTTTATTGTTGTCCACAACCTCATGGGAAAACATTTTCATGAATTTTCTAGCAACTTCGTACTCCTTTGCAATAATTAATTCTTTAAATTTATCATGAATTTTAATTAAGGGTTCTACACCTGAGGAATCTAAAATAGCTCTTGCAACTCTTTTAAAATCTAAATAGAGGTCATCATTTATATAATGGTCACAAAAAATATATTCTTTTTTGTTGTCTGGATTTAAGATTCCCCATGCTGATATTTTAATATCTTGATATAAAAAGGCATTCACTCTAAGAGCTTCTTGCTCCGTACATACAATTTTATACTTCCTTCCGTTAGTTTCAATATGAATATTCGGATACTTGCCCCCATTTTCAATTAGCTTACCATTAAAAAACTCTATATCAAAATAACTATGATTTCTACTTCTTCTTGGAGATGATATTTTTCGACTATTTTTTAAAAATGTTATTAAATCTAATTGATGCGAGTTACTATCGTAAATATTAGCTTCATAAGTTAATCCATTTGCCTTTACAACATTTTGAATATTTCTCAAGTTTTCTATAAACAAGTAATTGTCTGAATCTCTATTTATTACAGAATTGATTTTACTCTGAATATTGTCCATTACTAGATTGTCAGCATCTAATGCTACCCCTGCACTCCCATTGATCACTTTAATTCTTATATCATTATTTTCAATATCAGATTCAGCCATTTTATTCAAGGCGTCTAAAAGTACAACTAAGGATTTTGATGCTTGTAAAGACAAATTATCAAGTCTGACGTCATCGCCGTTAGCTTCCTTAGTAATTTTAATTTCCAATTTACTAATATTTGTCATTGAATCAATTTGATTTTATGAATATAAACTGCTTGCATGCAAATCTATATCCAAAGGTTAGCTTTGGATCTTATTAAGTTTTATATCTTACTAAGATTTTTTTCTGACCAACGATTAAGTAGGGTTCTCGTGTAGAATTATTCAAATGTAATTAAATTTATTAAAAAACAATTACTTCTTAATATAAATTTAAATTTTATTGCAGGAAATATAAACAAGTACTTTGATTATATATAAAAAAGACGGCCTTTAAGCCGTCTTCTTAGTTAAAATAAATTATGCCAAATTTTTGAAAACCTCTTTTTAATACTATCCCATATTGAGACTTTATGTATTGGGGCTTGCTCCCTTTTCTCATAGTATTCCTTGCGCTGCAATTCTTCAGCTAACTGACCTGCCTTGATTTCATCTTCTGACCATTTATACGACCATAAAATTTTGCCACCATCAATCCAATAATGTGACTGGCAAGGTAGTTGCCAATTACCAATTGACGGTTTTAATGTAGGCTTTCCATTGTAAACTGAAAAAGTCCATTCATTTACTCCTAAAGGAGTAATAATTTTGCTACCGCAACCACATGCACATAAATGACCTGCAATTTCAAACTCTTTAGAAACATATAAAACACCTTCTTCCAAGTGAATCGGCAAATGATCAATCAATTTTAAATCAATTGTATTCATAACGCAAGAGATTGATATCCATCTATCGTAAATAGCATATGATAAAAATTACTTTCATCAGCATAAAAACCGCGCAATTGTTTATACTTAATTATGGCAAAACAAGCATTCAAAGCATTGAGTTCAGATATCTGAATGTTGTTACGATACACATCTTCAGGAATATCGGTAATAGGAATAGTGTGTCTATCCAATATACTCTGATCATCATTTGGCGACGAATAAGTTGTACGCAAAGTTCCATTTATAGCACCCCCTTTTCTATCTAGCCCCATCCCCACATCTATGAATGGTACTTTCAATTCAAGTAACAGATCAATAATTTCCTTACGAGAACTGCCTTTATCAACACAAACGAATGCAAACGTAACTCCAGCCATATCTGTAATTGAATCTGCCTGAACGAATTTTGCTCGAAAATTAACTTCTTTTCTGAATGACTCATAACGTAAGCGATATACTTCAGCCTTTGTTTTTCCAAACTCTTCAGAAGACGTTTTCCCAGGAGAGCGAAATGCATTGTGGATATGAAAATCATCTAAATCAAATGCCCTAATTTCTTTAACCGGAGTTTTAACAAGAAAATCTAAAAGATATGATCCTGTTCCACCCAAGCCAATAATTGCTACGGTATCATCAGCGAATTTCGAAGTAAGGTCTCCAATTTCCGCCCTACTAGTCAATGTATCTCGAAATTTAAACACAGAATCTGATTTATCATCAACAACTCTATATGTATATGGAGTAGTCTTGAATAAACTCATCGCTGGCCCTGAAAAAAGAGTCGTGTAATGCTCAATTTTTTCGAAAAAATCAATAAACCCTACAGATGGTTTGTTTGAAAACGACCTCTGAACTACAACATCATCTGATGACAAATGTAGACTTGTTAAGCCTCCTCCCATATTAGCTATAGGTTTGCCTGACACTTCATGTGGATGAGAACCACCAAAAAAAATCTGGTGGTCCTCAAGTTTCACATGAAATTCATCCGTGAAAATTATTTTTGACACGATTGAGCCGATACATAAATCTCGCTTATCGTCTAAATATGGTATATCACGAATGACCAAGTAGTTATCAACTACTGAAACTGAATAGCCTTTTTCTATCAGTCTCCTTAGGTCATCATTATGACTGACCAGTATGCTTAACTGTGAATTGCATTCCATCTTTTACTTTTATTGAAGCACCTGGGGCTAGAATCCCTTCCGGCTTATTACTATGTCCTTTTTTGTAGGTTACAGCATATGTTCTTTCAGGATGTTGGGGAAAGTCAGGGAATCCTAACGTCACAACTTCCGCATAAGTAATCCTGTTTCCTTTGAATTCAAACGGAGTGCTATTAACATAAATAGTAACCTTGAAACCTACGGGTACAGTATAGAAGTGCTCGATTGTTGGTCTTGCCAAATCTACTTTCTCATTATCTTCTATGAGGTTATCCAAATATGGCCTTTCATTATCTAAGTAAATGAGATCATCAGCATCGATGCCTGCAATCTTACGAATTTCTTTACCTGTAATAAACTGTTCAGTCCATTCGAAAGACTTCCCATTGACTGTAAATACAAGTTTTTCTGTAGAGTAGAAATTCTCAATACCTTGACGAGCAAGATTTACTTTCGTATCAGACAGTATTAACTCATCGAACCATGGTTCTTCAATTCGAAGATACAATCTATCATCCGAAGCAATACTTCCAATTTTACGTAATTGCTCACCAGTAATATACTGTTCTAGCCAATCAAATTTTTTGTCGTTAATTATTAATGGTAACGACGGTTTATTCTGTGCATCAGGTGCCCCTTTTTCGTCTTTCATGACTTTACTTTTTTTTTAATTTTACAAATAATAGATACCACCTATCATTTCGGTGGCGAATAAAAAAACGTGTACTCTCTGCTTAAAAATCTTTTTATGGTTAGACATTCCAGATGCCACAACCCCTTAAAAATCAAGGAAGTCGTGTTAAAAGCCACACTAAATTTGCAAAATTGAAGTAAAGGATGTATTTTTGAAGTGCAGATTACAATAATACCAAAAGCTTGCAACGCTTTTGTCCTTTTACAGGAATTTACAAAGTCAGGTGGTTTTTACCTGGCTTTTTTATTTTCAATAATCTTAAGAACATTTTCGCCGTACAAACATAAATAAAAAAATGTAACAAAAATGTAAACTTTTATTTTCATTTAATAATTTATTTAAATTTGTTTTTTGAATAACAAAATTTCAACTACAAAGATACAAGTATTATCTATTTATATACATTGACTTATAAACATTGGCTTAAAAGTTATTAACAATTTTATTGTTTTTTAAATCCTTTTTGGTAGCTTTGTCGTATAATTATCTAGATAACTAAACAACAAAACCTCTCAATATATGGCAAATCAAACTCTTCATCTCCATCCTGGAGAAATTCTGAATGATTTATTGAATGAAAGGGGTTTGAGTCAACGTGAATTAGCATCAAGATTAGATATTGCACACTCTCTTTTAAGTAATATTTTAAATGGAAATAGAAGCATTAATATAAAGCTTGCTATTTCATTACAAGCTGTAGGTTTTAATGATGCAAATTTTTGGTTGACCAAACAATTAGCTTATGATCTTCAGGAAGCCGAAAAGGATGATGATGTTATTAAAAAACAGGAAGCCATTAAGGCATGGAATGAAATTGAAAACATCGTTCCAACAGCATATTTTAAAAAATACAATATTCTAACTTCTGATGTCGAAGAGAACATGAAGATAATATTAGATATTTATAATGCTGGTAATGTTGAAGTTTTAAAAAACACTGTAAATAATTATAGTTTTAATCACTACAGGAAATCTGAAAAATTCAACGAGAACAAAAACAATGTGATAGCTTGGTCATATTTGGCTGAATACAAGGCAAAACAAGAGACAGTTAATTCGTTTAGTAAATCAAATGAATCAAAATTAATTTCAGAACTGAACAGATGCTTTTATAGATGTTTTTATGAAAATATTGATGTTATTAATGAGGCTAAAAGCGTACTGAATAAATATGGAATTAAATTTTTCATCCTTGAAAGACCTTCTCAAACCCCAGTAGATGGGAAGTCATTTATATGTGGAGAAAATCCTGCTATAGTTTTAAGTCTTAAATATAGTCGATTAGATAATTTTGCGTATACCTTAATGCATGAACTTGGTCATGTCTTTTTACATTTAATTCACAAGAAATACAAAAATGAAAATTTTTTCATTAATGCGCCTAATATAAAGGTTGAAGAGGCAGAAGCTGACTCTTATGCTGAGAACCATTTAATCGACATTAATGAATGGAACGAATTTATTTTAACTCATGATGAATATGATGATGACACTATTATTGAATTTGCAGAGAAAATTGCAGTACATCCTGCAATAATTAGAGGCAGAGTGTGTCATGAATATCCTGATTATTATAGGAAAAGAAGTTCTATAAACGCAATTAATACTATTAAAACAGATCATAACTAGGCATATAATTCGACACCCAAAGAAATAAAATAATTTCAATATGCTGAATTTCAAAGTAAAACTGTCCCTGGTTCGAGCCCAGGTGGGACCACAATTCAAAAAAGGCTTCTTATTGGAGCCTTTTTTGTTTAAATGAAAACTATTTATCAAAAAAACACGTTTATAGTAAGTAAATGTGAGTTGGTTTTAACGGAATGTTACTTTATATCGATTATTATTGAATAAATGTGACAAAAAATTTTGATGAAATGATTTTTTTTTTACTTTTACGCCCATGAATAGTGTCCCGATGAGAATATTATTAGTAATTGCAGTGTTTTTTCTGAGTAATTTTAGTTTCGCTGCACCCGATCCGCCACCGCCTACAACACCACCACCACCAGGTTTACCTATTGATGGAGGGATTATTGCGATGGTTATTTTAGCACTAGCATTTGGAGGTTATAAGATATACCAATATAAAAAAAGAGTAGTACGATAGTATTACTCTTTTTTGTTTGTATGCAGTTTGGCAACATATTTCCCAATTACATCAAATTCTAAATTCACCACTGAATTTTCATTAATGTTTTTAAAATTAGTGTGTTCGTAAGTATAAGGAATAATGGCGACACTAAATTCGTTGCGTTTCGAGTTGACAACTGTCAAGCTCACTCCGTTTAT
Organism: Flavobacterium sp.; assembly: GCA_016787805.1. Taxonomy (GTDB): domain Bacteria; phylum Bacteroidota; class Bacteroidia; order Flavobacteriales; family Flavobacteriaceae; genus Flavobacterium. The sequence continues at coordinate 32,649 of JAEUTY010000037.1, forward strand.
TGTTATCGAGCCTTTTTCAATGGTAAGATTGTTCAAAGAAGCATCATATTCAAAAGTAAACGCCCAACTTCCGTTAGTTTCTTTCACTTCCTTGCATTGACCAATTTGATCGACATGACCTTGTACAATATGACCATCTAGGCGATCACCTAATTTCATTGCTCGTTCTAAATTGACCAAATCTCCTTTTACCCATCTACCAATGTTTGTTTTGAGAATCGTTTCTTTGATAGCGGTAACCGTATATGAATTGCCATCTATTTTTACAACGGTCAAACAAATACCATTGTGCGCAATACTTTGATCTATTTTTAGTTCAGAGGTAAGTGTTGAAGAAACAGTGATATGTAAATTGTCGTTCTCTTTTTCTATTTGTTTGATAATTCCAAGTGATTCGATAATTCCTGTAAACATTGTGGTTTTATTTTACTAAATTTGCCCCACAAAATTAGCAATTAATAAAAGGCATCATGAAAAAAGCAGAAAATATTATTCTCGGAATTTCTATTGGAGATTTAAATGGTATTGGAAGCGAAGTGGTTTTGAAAACATTCGAAGATAATCGAATGTTAGAGCTTTGTACGCCAGTGATTTTTGCTAATGTAAAATTAGTTTCTTTTATTAAAAAAACGTTTGAACTCAACGCTGTCATTCACGGAATTGATAAATTAGACCAACTTGTTTTAGGCAAAATCAATGTGATTAATACTTGGCGAGAGCCAGTAGAAGTGAATTATGGTAAGAGTAATGATGAAATTGGGAAATACGCCATTAAGTCATTTCAAGCTGCCACCAAGGCTTTAAAAGAAGGTGCGATTGATGTTTTGGTTACAGCTCCAATAAGCAAATACAATATTCAATCTGAAGAATTCAAATTTCCTGGACATACGGATTATTTAAGTAAAGAATTCGGTCAGGAAGCTTTAATGTTAATGGTTAGTGATAATTTGAGAGTCGGTTTGTTGACCGATCACATTCCAGTAACGGATGTTGCTAAACATTTAACCGAAAAGTTAATCACTCAAAAAGTAGAAGTCCTACACAAAAGTTTGATTCAAGATTTTAGTATCAACAAACCCAAAATTGCCGTTTTAGGATTGAATCCTCACGCAGGCGATAACGGTGTTATTGGTAAAGAAGACGATGAAGTAATCAAGCCAACGGTAAAAAAATTATTCGACAAAGGAATGATGGTTTTCGGACCGTATTCAGCTGATGGTTTTTTTGGAAGTGGTCAATACGAAAAATTTGACGGAATTTTAGCTGCTTATCATGATCAAGGATTAATTCCTTTCAAAACATTGTCGTTTGGAAATGGTGTGAATTATTCAGCAGGATTGCCCAAAATCAGAACCTCACCCGATCATGGAACAGCATTCGAAATTGCTGGGAAAGGTGAAGCCGACAATACCTCGTTCAAAGAAGCGGTTTATTTAGCAATTGACGTTTATAATTCGCGAAATGAATACCTAGAAATCAGTAAAAAACCGCTAAAAATCCAAGAAAAACAGTTATTAACAAAAAAAGGTGAATAAGTCTTTTGGATTTGCGAATATTTTATATCTTTGCACTCCGTTTATGGAATTCCATAAATAAGGATAATTGAAGTTGAGATGAAAATAGAGAATGAGTTTTTAATTCCTTTTATAGGATTAAAGTTAGGCAAGCATCCGTTTGAGTTTCAAATCAATAACAAGTTCTTTGAACGATTTGATTATCACGAGTATGAAAACAGTGATATTAAAGTTGATGTAGTTTTAGATAAAAAAAGTACACATTTAGAAATTAGTTTCAAGCACAAAGGAACCATAACTGTTCCTTGCGATTTGACTACCGAAATATTCGATTTGCCGATTAAAGGTAAAATGAATTTGATAGTAAAATTCGGCGAAGAATTCAATAACGATAATGAAGAAATGCTAATTCTACCTCATGGTGAATACCAAGTTGACATCGCACAATACATCTATGAAATGATTGTATTGTCAGTGCCAACAAAAAGAGTTCACCCAGGTGTAAAAGACGGTACATTACAGTCGGTAACACTTCAAAAACTCAATAGTTTGAGTGTCAAATCAGTAAAGGAAGACAATAAAGAGAATGATACGGACCCAAGATGGGACAAATTAAAACAACTATTAACGGATAAATAATATAGTAAAATGGCACATCCTAAGAGAAAAACCTCGAAAACAAGAAGAGATAAAAGAAGAACGCATTACAAAGCAACAGTAGCCCAAATCGCTACTTGTCCTGTAACAGGCGAAGCTCACTTATACCACAGAGCTTACTGGCATGAAGGAAAAATGTATTACAGAGGTCAAGTAGTTATTGATAAATCAGTAGCTGAGGCTTAATATTGATAGTTACACTATACAAGACTCTCACTTTGGTGAGAGTTTTTTGTTTTTTATCATTTTTATGAAAAACGTAGCTATTTTTTTTGTAATTTCCACCACTTTTAAATTCATTAAAAAAGAACTTAAAACTACTCTATGAATTCAATTACTGCTGCAATTACTGCTGTGGGTGCTTATGTTCCCGACTTTGTTCTTTCCAATCAGGTTTTAGAAACTTTAGTTGATACTAATGACGAGTGGATCACAACCCGAACTGGAATTAAAGAACGACGATTGCTAAAGGAACAAGGAAAAGGAACTTCTTACCTAGCCATCAAAGCAGCTCAAGATTTAATAGCTAAAAGTAAATTAAATCCTGCCGAAATCGATATGGTGATTATGGCAACTACAACTCCAGATATGCCTGTTGCTGCCACTGGAGTATATGTGGCTTCTCAAATTGGAGCAGTAAATGCTTTTGCTTATGACCTTCAAGCGGCTTGTTCAAGTTTCCTTTACGGAATGTCAACTGCTGCGGCTTATATCCAATCAGGACGTTATAAAAAAGTCTTATTGATTGGTGCTGATAAAATGTCTTCCATTATAGATTATACAGATAGAGCTACTTGTATCATTTTTGGAGATGGCGCTGGTGCCGTTCTTTTTGAACCTAATTATGAAGGTTTAGGATTGCAAGACGAGTTTTTACGTTCAGACGGAATCGGGAGAGAATACCTCAAAATTGACGCTGGCGGATCGATTCTTCCTGCATCAAAAGAAACAGTGGAAAACAGACAACATTTCGTTTTTCAAGACGGAAAAACAGTGTTCAAATACGCCGTTTCAGGCATGGCAGATGTAAGCGATAAAATCATGCAACGCAACAATCTAACCAAAGATACCGTCGACTGGTTAATTGCACACCAAGCCAATAAACGCATCATCGATGCAACGGCCTCAAGGATGGAGCTCGATGAAGAAAAAGTGCTAGTTAATATACAACGATACGGTAATACTACTTCGGCTACATTACCACTATTATTAAGTGATTTTGAACACAAATTCAAAAAAGGAGACAACCTAATCTTTGCTGCTTTTGGCGGCGGATTTACTTGGGGTTCAATCTATCTTAAATGGGCTTACGATAAACAATAAACGAACGATAACTAAAACCTATAATTATGGATTTAAAAGAAATTCAAAACCTAATCAAATTTGTGTCCAATTCTGGTGTTGCTGAGGTAAAACTAGAAACAGGAGAAATTAAAATTACGATCAGAACAACACTCGAAGGAAACTCTCCCGATATAACTTACGTACAACAAGCGCCAATACAACAGGCAATTCCTCAAGCAGTAGCTCCTGTAACACCAGCCGCAACTCCTGCAACTCCAGCTGCACCAGCCGCTGATGATACCGCAAAATACGTAACAATCAAATCACCAATGATTGGAACATTCTACCGCAAACCAGCGCCAGATAAAGCGCCATTTGTTGAAGTAGGTGCTTCTATCGGAAAAGGAGATGTTTTATGTGTGGTTGAAGCCATGAAATTATTCAACGAAATCGAAGCAGAAGTTTCAGGTAAAATCGTAAAAATATTGGTAGACGATATGTCGCCAGTAGAATTCGACCAACCTTTATTCCTAGTTGATCCATCTTAATAAAGTTAGAAGTTAGAAGTTGGAAGTTAGAGTTTTCTACCTTCAAAATTGTCTAATTGACACATTGTCTAATTATCTAATTAAAAAATTATGTTCAAAAAAATTCTAATTGCCAATAGAGGAGAAATAGCATTACGTGTTATTCGCACATGTCGTGAAATGGGCATTAAAACCGTAGCAGTTTATTCTACAGCAGACGCCGAAAGTTTGCACGTAAAATTTGCCGACGAAGCGGTTTGTATCGGCCCTCCGCCAAGTAATCTTTCCTATTTAAAAATGTCAAATATCATCGCTGCAGCCGAAATTACGAACGCTGACGCGATTCACCCTGGATACGGTTTCCTTTCGGAAAACGCTAAATTCTCTAAAATTTGCCAAGAACATGGCATCAAATTCATCGGCGCTTCTCCTGAAATGATTGATAAAATGGGAGACAAAGCTACTGCTAAAGCAACCATGAAAGAAGCGGGTGTGCCTTGTGTTCCAGGTTCAGAAGGAATTCTAGAAGATTTTGCTCAGGCCAAAAAAGTAGCCAAAGAAATCGGTTATCCAGTCATGATGAAAGCTACCGCTGGTGGTGGTGGAAAAGGAATGCGTGCCATCTGGAAAGAAGATGAACTTGAAAAAGCTTGGGAAAGCGCACGTCAAGAAGCTGCAGCAGCTTTCGGAAATGACGGGATGTACATGGAAAAACTCATCGAAGAACCACGTCATATCGAAATTCAAGTGGTAGGTGATTCTTACGGAAAAGCGTGTCACTTGTCGGAAAGAGATTGCTCGGTACAACGCCGTCACCAAAAATTAACCGAAGAAACTCCTTCGCCATTCATGACAGACGACTTACGTCAACGCATGGGTGAAGCCGCGGTAAAAGCAGCCGAATACATCAAATACGAAGGCGCCGGAACAGTTGAGTTTTTGGTAGACAAACACCGGAACTTCTACTTCATGGAAATGAACACGCGTATCCAAGTAGAGCACCCAATTACCGAACAAGTAATTGACTACGATTTGATCCGCGAACAAATACTAGTGGCCGCTGGTGTGCCGATTTCGGGTAAAAACTATTTGCCGCAATTGCACTCTATCGAATGCCGTATTAATGCCGAAGATCCATACAACGATTTCCGTCCTTCACCAGGAAAAATCACTGTATTGCACGCGCCAGGCGGACACGGAGTTCGTTTAGACACGCACGTTTACGCAGGTTACACTATTCCGCCCAACTACGATTCGATGATTGCCAAGTTGATTACTACAGCGCAAACCCGCGAAGAAGCCATCAACAAAATGAAACGCGCGTTAGACGAGTTTTACATTGAAGGCATCAAAACCACGATTCCATTCCACCGTCAATTGATGGACGAACCCGATTATGTGGCCGGAAATTACACGACCAAATTCATGGAAAGCTTCAAAATGAACGACCCAGAATAAATGACAAACCACTCTTTTTAGGGTGGTTTTTTTATTAGAAGCTATTCCAGCTGTCCATTGCAACTCCTCACGCACTGTGCTGTTTTGGTAAGCTATTGCCCAGCTTCCGTTGGTCGCAGCGCAATAGCAACCAAATCTAGCGCACTGCGCTGCTGGGTTTTCATTCCCATCTGGGCTAGGGCTTTTGCAGTGGAAATAAATTTATTGACAAACGATTGAAAAGAAGAGTTGTTATAATAAAAAAAACCCGCTCATTGCTGAACGGGTTTGTATATCAAACTAAAATTTGATTATGCTTCAAAAGGAACTACAGAAACATAAGACTTATTGTCTCTCTTTTTCTGGAATACCACAACGCCATCCACTTTTGCGTGTAAGGTATGATCATTACCCATGTACACGTTATCACCTGGATTGTGTTTTGAACCTCTTTGTCTAACGATAATGTTACCAGCAATTGCAGCTTGACCACCATAAATCTTAACGCCTAAACGTTTCGAGTGTGATTCTCTACCATTCTTCGAACTACCGACACCTTTCTTGTGAGCCATGATGTTTTGGTTTTATAAGTTAATACTCAAATTAAACTGCTTTACCGCCGTTCAATTCGTCTTGTAATTTTTTCAATTCATCCATTTTACCATCGGCAGCCAATTGTGCTTGTTGTGCCCATGTTGTTGGATCTAAATGTTGTACTTTAGAAGGAGAAGCATCTAAGATTGCTTTTACTTCTTCAGCGCTAGCAGCAGCCAATTTTGCAAATGTGTCGATACCAGCTTCTACTAAAGCTTCAGCCGCTTTTGGACCAATACCTTCAATAATTACTAAATCATCACCACCTTTTTTTGCTTTTGGTGCTTTTGGTGCTTTTTCTTCAACAGTTTCTACTAATTTTTCAGCTTTAGGAGCTTTAGCTTCAGCCTTTGGAGCTTCCACTTTTTCAGCTTTAGGAGCCGCTTTCTTAGCACCCGTTGCTACAATTCCTTCAATAAGGATTTGCGTTAAATACTGACGGTGACCATTTCTTTTTTTGTAACCTTTTCTTCTTTTCTTTTTGAAGATAATTACTTTATCACCTTTTAAGTGTTGTAACACTTTGGCTTCTACGGAAGCACCTTCTATAGCTGGGGCGCCTAAAGTTACGCTTCCGTTGTCATCTAATAAAAGAACTTTGTCAAAAGAAACTTTTGAACCTTCTTCATTAGCTAAACGGTGCACATAAACCTTTAAGTCTTTGCTTACTTTGAATTGTTGCCCTGCTATCTCTACGATTGCGTACATAACAAATTGTTTAATTAATTTTTTGAGTGTGCAAATATATAACTTTTTATTACACGTACAACCTCAATTGTAAAAAAGTTTGTTCTTTAAAATCAGTTAGTTAAATGGATAGTCGCAATATTTTGTTAAATCGAATATTATTCCTCAAAAAAAGTTACTTTTGGTGTAACAAAAACGCAGGTGTTACCACTAATACTGCTATCACCAAAAAATAGACATTTTTTATGAAAAAATCATTAATTGCTTTAAGTTCTTTACTTATGATTGGAGGAACAGCACAAGCTCAAAAGGTTGCTTTTGAGGAATACGATTTAGCCAATGGAATGCACGTTATTTTACACAACGACCCATCGGCTCCAGTAGTAATTACATCGGTTATGTACCATGTAGGCGCTAAAGACGAAAATCCAGATCGTACTGGTTTTGCTCACTTTTTTGAACACTTATTGTTTGAAGGAACACAAAACATTAAAAGGGGCGAATGGTTCAAAATTGTGACTTCTAACGGGGGAACCAACAATGCTAACACTACTGATGACCGAACGTATTATTTTGAAGTATTTCCATCAAATAGCTTAGAGTTAGGTTTGTGGATGGAATCGGAGCGATTAATGCATCCTGTAATCAATCAAATTGGTGTAGACACACAAAACGAAGTAGTTAAAGAAGAAAAACGCCTTCGTGTTGACAATCAACCTTACGGAAATTTAATTGCTCAAGTAAAACGCAATATGTTTGTGAAACATCCTTATCGTTGGACTACCATTGGCGAAATGGAGCACTTGGATGCTGCAAAACTAGAAGAATTCCAGGCGTTCAATAAAAAATTCTATTCTCCAAACAATGCGGTTTTGGTTGTAGCAGGTCAATTGGATGTTGCGCAAACTAAAGCATGGATTGAAAAATACTTCGGACCCATTCCAAGAGGACAAGAAATTAAAAGGGAAAAATACGTAGAAGATGCTATCACGCAACCAATAAAAGCACGATATGAAGATCCGAACATTCAAAAAGAAATGGTGGTGGCTTCTTACAGAACGCCTTCAATGAAAACGCGTGATGCTCGAGTTTTAGACATGATTTCGTCGTATTTGAGCGATGGAAAAAGTTCAAAATTGTACAAAAAAATCGTAGACGATAAAAAAATGGCTTTGCAAATTGGTGCTTTCAACTATTCGCAAGAAGATTACGGAATGTACATTTTATACGGAATGCCTCAAGGTGAAAACACATCGACAGATTTGATTAGAGAAATTGATGAAGAAATTGTAAAACTGCAAACAGAATTGATTTCTGAAAACGATTTACAAAAATTAAAAAACAAATTTGACAACGATTATGTAAACAATAACGCTAGCGTAGAAGGTGTTGCCGAAAATTTGGCTTCGTACTATTTATTGTATGGTGATGTAAATTTAATCAATACTGAAATTGAAATGTACCGTTCAATTACTAGAGAGGAAATCAGAGACATCGCTAAGAAATACTTAAATCCAAACCAACGTTTGATTTTGGATTACGTTCCAGCAAAAGATAAAGCCGAAGCAAACAAATAATAAGAAATCATGAAAAAAATACTCATTATAGCAACCAGCTTGTTTTTAACAATAACTATGCAAGCACAAGACAGATCGCAACCTAAACCTGGACCAGCGCCAAAAATCAACATCAAAAAACCAGTATCATTTGTATTGCCAAATGGTTTGAAAGTATTGGTGGTAGAAGATCACAAATTACCAAGAGTTTCTTTTAATTTATCAATTGACAACGCTCCGTATGCTGAAGGGAACAAAAAAGGAGTAGATGATTTGACGAGTAGTTTACTTGGAAATGGTTCTACTAAAATTTCAAAAGAAGCTTACAACGAAGAAATCGATTTCTTAGGAGCCGATATTAATTTTAGTTCCAACGGAGCTTTTGCTAGTGGTTTATCTAAATATTCGAAACGAATTTTAGAATTGATGGCAGAAGGTGCATTGAATCCTAATTTCACACAAGAAGAATTTGACAAAGAAAAAGACAAGCTAATCGAAGGCTTAAAAACTCAGGAAAAAAGTGTTCCTGTGGTAGCCTCACGTGTTGAAAATGTACTTTTATATGGTAAAAACCACCCTGCAGGAGAATATTTGTCTGAAGAAACCATCAAGAATGTTTCATTATCGGATGTGAAAGTAAATTATAGCACTTACTTTGTTCCGGAAAAAGCCTATTTAGTAGTTATTGGTGATGTTAACTACAAAGAAACTAAGAAATTAGTTGAAAAATTATTTTCTCCTTGGGTAAAAGGAAAAGCACCACAACAATCGTATTCAACACCAAGTAATCCACAATACACTCAAATTAATTTTGTGGATATGCCCAATGCAGTGCAATCGGAAATTGCTTTGGTAAACACTATCAACTTAAAATTATCAGATCCTGATTATTTTCCTGTAATCGTGGCCAATCAAGTATTAGGTGGCGATTTTAACAGTTACTTGAACATGAACTTGCGTGAAGCACACGGTTGGACATACGGTGCACGTTCGTATGTTGGAACAAGTAAGTACGGAGAAAGCAAATTCAAAGCCAATTCGCAAGTGCGTAATGCAGTTACGGATAGCGCTGTGGTAGAATTTTTAAAAGAAATCAAACGCATCAGAACGGAAAAAGTAACCGATGAAACCTTAAATAATGTAAAAGCGGGTTACGTTGGAAAGTTTGTAATGCAAGTTGAAAAACCACAAACGGTGGCTCGTTACGCATTGAATATAGAAACTGAAGGTTTGCCTGCTGATTTCTACGAAAACTACATCAAAAACATTCAAGCAGTTACAGCAGAAGACGTAATGCGAGTGATGAACAAATACGTATTAGAAAACAACTTGCGCATCGTAATTACTGGAAAAGGTGCTGAAGTAATTCCAGCTTTAGAAAGATTAAAAATTCCAATGTTCTTCTACGACAAATTTGGAAACCCAGTGGAAAAACCAGCCATGAAAAAAACGGTTCCAACCGGTGTAACTGCTAAAACAGTTTTAGACAATTACATCAACGCAATTGGTGGTGAAAAAGCGGTTTCTGGAGTTAAAACATTAGCTGTTTCAGGAACAGCTACTATTCCTCAAGCACCAGCGCCATTGAAATTTTCATCTAAAAAAGACGCTAAAGGTCAGGTTTTGATTAAAATTGAAATGGAAGGAATGGGCGAATTATCAAAACAAGTTTTGAACACTAAAGGTGGTTATTCTGTTCAACAAGGTCAAAGAAAAGACTTAACTCCAGAAGAAATTGCTGAAAGAAGAGCTTCTGCCAACACTTTCGACGAGTTGAATTTGGTGAAAAAAACCGATATTGTACTCGACGGAATTGAGCCAATGAATGGTTCAGATGCTTACGTTATCAAAAACGGAAAAACAACTTTGTACTACGATGTAAAATCAGGTTTGAAAGTGGCCGAAGCAAAAACGGTTGAAAGAGGCGATCAAAAAATGACAATCATGACCAACTTTGGAGATTATAAAGAGGTTAAAGGAGTTAAAATTCCACACCAAATGATCATCAACCAAGGAATGGAATTGGATTTCAAAATGAACGACGTAAAAATCAACGAAGGAGTTTCTGACGCTGATTTTCAATAAAAGAGAATAAAATTTTAACAAAAAAACCGTTTCATGAATTTGGAACGGTTTTTTTTAATTTTGACCACTGACCACTGACCACTGACCACTGACCACTGACCACTATTTCTTACTCGACAAATACACGCCAATCAATATTATAAACGCTCCGATAAATTGCACTGGCGTTAGCATTTCGCCATCCAATAATCCCCAGAAAAAAGCAACAACTGGAATCAAATACGTAACTGAAGTAGCAAAAACAGGCGACGACATTTGAATCAAACGGAAGAAAATAATATTGGCAATTCCGGTTCCAACAACACCCAAAATCATAATGAAAAGCATTGAGTGCTGCACTTCAACTTCTTTTACAACAGTTAAAAAATCTGTAGAAAAAAGCACAATCAAAGCCGGAACTAACATCACCAAAAAATTTCCAGTGGTAATGCTCAACGGTTTAACATCGGATAAATATTTCTTCAACAAATTGACATTCGTAGCATAACAAATCGAAGCAATCAACACCAAAATCGTGTACCAATAATTTTGATTTGGATGGTGAATCGCGCCATTTACAATCAATAATAGTGTTCCAATTAATCCGATGATAACACCAAAAATTTGGGTGCGTTTGAAACTCAATCCAAAGGCAATTCCGCCTAAAATCAATGTGTTTAATGGCGTGAGCGAATTCAAAATAGAACTCACCGAACTACTAATTTGCGTTTGAGCAATTGCAAATAAAAAGGCTGGAATAAATGTACCAAACAACGAGGTTAATGCAATGTATTTCCACTGATGTTGCTTGATTTGAGTAATGCTCTTAAAACCAATTATAAGTAAAAATACTGCCGAGAAAATAATGCGCAACGAACCCAATTGCATAGGCGTTAGCCCAACTAAACCTTTTTTTATTAAGATAAATGAACTTCCCCAAATTAGTGCTAAAACTGTAAGTAAAAGCCACTTTAAAGTGCCTGATTTCATAAATGATTGTTTGGAGTTGCAAATTTGACATAATTTTATGAATAGTCATTTATAAAAAGTAGTATTTTTGTATCAAATTAAAAATCAAATAATTCCCCAATTAAACCCTATTTTGATTATGAAACTTTCGCATTCTATTTTGACATTAGCATTAACTTCGGTGTTTTTTGTTGGTTGCAAAGACACGGCAAGCGCTCCCAATGAAGTAGTCGCAACAACTAAAAAAGAAGTTACAGTTGCTAAAAAACCGGAAACAGCTAAAATTCACATTGAAGGAATGACGTGTGCAATCGGTTGTGCAAAAGCCATTGAAGAAAATTTAGCTAAGATGAATGGCGTTCAACAAGCAAAAGTAGATTTTGATAAAAAAGAAGCCACCATCAATTTTGATTTGGATGTTTTAACAGCAGACGACTTAGTGAAAGCCATTGAAGCAACTGCCGATGGCAAATCATACAAAACATCGGATGTAAAGCTTGGAAACAAAGCGTAATTATTAATTCATATACAAAAAGCCGTTTCAAATTACTATTGAAACGGCTTTTTTTATTGTGTTTTTTTGGGATTTTACCTCAAATAAGTGGAATCTTTCCTTAAAAATTATTTCCACTCCAATGTTTCCATCAGTGTTTGCATATCATTTTTAATATAGCTTGCAGCTGGCATAATCGAATCAAAGTTGGGTTTGGCATAAAAATAAACCGAACCAGTTATAAAATGTTTCAAACTATCAGTAGCATAAAATTGAGCATTTGTTGCTGCATTTCCACCTACTTGATAAAACATTCCGTACACTTTTTTATCCGTATTAATAAACGGTTGCTCAATAATATCGTCGGCTTTGATAACGTGTTCGTAAGTTAGCTTTTGAGCATCGCGCAACAAGGCTTTTAAATCGCCATTTACGTTTTTATAAGTCAAATAAATCGTAGCTTTCATCTTAGGATAAGTAATGCTAAATCCACACTTTCCGTCTTCTTTTATGGAAGCTGCCGTATTTTTATCAAATGTAAAAGGGCAATGGTTTTCGTATTTGGCATAATCTGCAATAGGATATTCCAAACGCAACTGACTCTTTGGTTTTGGCAACACATCGTCTTTACAACTTGTAAATAAAGAGGCAAATACCAATAGTAAAAAGGTAATTTTAAGTACAAAAGGTTTATTCATTAATTGTAACTTTTATTTGTTTAATTCGTTTGTTATCAACAGCTTCAATGGTAAATAAGAAATTTTCAAATTGAATTTTTTGCCTTCTTTTCGGAAAATTACCCAATATTTCTAAGATAAAACCCGCTAAGGTTTCGGCTTCTCCTTTTTGCTCTTCAAATAGTGACTCGTCAGTGTCGATGACTCTAAAGAAATCTTTTAAATTGATTTTTCCTTCAAAAATATAATTGCGATCATCAATTTTTGAGTAATGAATGTCGTCATCGTCAAATTCGTCGCTAATATCGCCAACAATTTCTTCAATTACATCTTCTAAAGAAACAATTCCCGAAGTTCCACCGTATTCATCCACCACAATAGCCAAGTGACTTTTCATCGATTGAAAATCTTTCAGCAAATCATCAAGTTTTTTATTTTCTGGAACAAAAAACGGTTCGCGAATCAACTTTTTCCAATCAAAATCTTTTTTATTGATGTGTGGAATCAGATCTTTTACAAACAAAACGCCTTCTATACGATCAATATTGTCTCGGTAAACCGGAATTCGAGAATAACCTTTATCAACAATTTTGGGGTAAATTTCGGCAAAACTCTCGTTGATATCAAGAGAAAACAAGTCGATACGCGGACTCATAACCTGTTTGGTGTCGGTATTTCCAAAGGTTACAATGCCTTCCAAAATTTTTTGTTCTTCTTGAGAAGTATCATCAGTAGAAGTCAATTCTAGTGCTTGTGACAGTTGATTTACCGAGAAATTGGTTTTCTTTTGACCCAATTTGTCATTAAGGTAATTTGAAATTTTGGTAAAAGGATAACTAAAAGGCAGCATTATTTTATCAATCACATAAATCGGATAAACAATCCATTGCGCGAGCTCATTGCTTTTGCTGTTGGCATATACTTTGGGCAAAATTTCTCCAAAAAGCAACAATACAAACGAAATGAACAATAGTTGCAAAACAAACGACAGACTTTTACCAACGTATAAAATTTCGTAATTTTTAAACAACCACAAAAAATAAACAATGGTTCCTAATAAAGCAAAATATTTGGCAATAGTCAGAGTTGCTAAAAGCCGTTTGCGATTCAAAAGCAGTCGCGAAATTAAACTGGAAGTTAACGGTCTTTTTTGAGCAATTTCAGTGATTTCTTTTTGAGAAATAGACAACATAGCCACTTCAGAAGCCGAAAGTAACGCGGCTATCACCAATAGCAAAACCACAACAGAAAATTCCAAAACAATTTGGATGCTTACGGCTGTAAATAGAATTAAACTGGGCTCTGGGTCCAAATTAAATGAATTAGTTAAACCTTTTAGTACGGCAAATCATTTCCTGAATTAGCATCCAAATTCGGATCAAAACCTGAATGTTTAGGTTCTGATGAAGGCAAATGTTTGTTGCTTTCCGTATCTTTTTTCACATTCAAAAACGTAAATTCAGTGACTTGAATTTCGGTAGTGTATTTGGTTGTGCCATCTTCTGCTTGCCATTGGCGCGACTTGATTCGGCCTTCAACGTAAATTTTGTCACCTTTGGTTAAGTATTTTTCACAAATTTCGGCAGCTTTGTTGCGCACCACCAAATTGTGCCATTCTGTAGACGTAATTTTTTCGTTGGTTTGTTTGTTGATGTACACTTCATTTGTGGCCAAAGGAAATCGTCCTATGCAATTTCCACCTTCAAAATAATGCATCTTAATATCGTCACCCAAATGACCTATTAGCATAACTTTATTCAATGTTCCGTTCATGGCGTTTACTTATTAAGTTTATTCAAAGTTACTAATTTTTTTTTAATTCAAATACTTTTCGATAAACTTGATTAAAACAATCGGAAAAGGAAACTGATTTATTGTGCTGATTGGCAAACCATTAACTAGTTTTTGGCTTGTCTTAACACCAAAAAAGCGGATAGTAAGGTTTTGGTGAGAGAGTTTGTGAACTAGGTTTTCGTCGTAAATTCGGACAGAATTAATTTCCAAATCGGCAAATTCTTGTTTGATTTTGTCGATTACAACCTCCAATTTTTCCTCGTTTTCTGTTTCAATCACTGGAAATTCGTACAAATTGTGCCAGATTCCTTTTTCAGAACGTTTGCGAATCATGGTGTTTTGCTCGGCATCTTCAAAAATCAAATAGTTCAAAAACCGATTGCGAACTTTGGTTTTTTTAGATTTAATAGGCAATTGGTCTACTCTTTTGAGTTGTAAAGCAGCGCAACTTTCGTTCAATACACAACTACTACAATTCGGATTTTTAGGTACACATTGCAGAGCACCAAATTCCATTATCGCTTGATTGAACAAGGCTGAGTCGCGGTTTTCCATCAACTCGTTGGCCAAAGCGACAAATTCTTTTTTGGCTGTAGCCGAGGAAATGTCGGTTGTGACATTCAAATAGCGCGCAATGACACGAAAAACGTTTCCATCCACAACATTCACTTTTTCATTGTAAGAAAACGAAGCGATAGCAGCAGCAGTATATTCGCCAACGCCTTTTAGTTGTAATAATTCTTTATAAGATGGCGGAAAAATACCTTCAAATTCGTCAACAACAATTTGCGCTGTTTTGTGCATGTTGCGAGCGCGTGAGTAGTAACCCAAACCTTGCCATAGTTTTAAAACCTGCTCTTCATCGGCTTTGGCCAAATCAAAAACAGTTGGAAAAGTCGAAATAAAACGTTCAAAATACGGTAATCCTTGCGCTACTCGTGTTTGTTGAAGCATGATTTCTGAAAGCCAAATAGCATACGGATCAGTGGTTTTTCGCCAGGGTAAATCGCGTTTATTTGTTAAATACCAACGGGTTATTCGGTCGTAAAAAGTCATTTTTAAGTATTGAAATGCAAAAGTAAATCTTTATGTAATTAAATTTTAGTGAATTAGGTTGATTATTAGTTTTTTTTATTCGTATATTTGCACTCTCAAAAAAATAAATAAAAAATATTAAAAACGAAAGAAAATGACGAAAGCAGATATCGTAGCAAAGATTTCAGAGAAATTAGGTCTTGAAAAAGGAGATGTTCAAGCAACAGTTGAAGCCTTAATGGAAGAGGTAAAAACATCTTTAGAAAGTGGTGACAACGTATATTTAAGAGGTTTTGGTAGCTTCATTATCAAAACTAGAGCTGAAAAAACAGGAAGAAATATTTCTAAAAATACAACTATCAAAATTCCAGCTCACAATATTCCAGCTTTTAAACCTGCTAAAGTATTTGTAGAAGCGGTAAAATCAAACACTGAAGTTACAGTATAAAACCATTTATTAATCACAAAAACTACAAAGTATGCCAAGTGGTAAAAAAAGAAAAAGACATAAGGTAGCGACGCACAAACGTAAGAAAAGAGCGAGAGCTAACCGTCACAAAAAGAAAAAGTAGTTCTAAACTACTTTTTTCTTTTTAAACGTTCATTGAAAACGAAAATTAGTAATCAGTGGTCAGTATTCAGTAATCAGTTACTGCTCACTTGTCAATGTCAACTGAACACTAATTTTCTCCGGGTACAAAATACCTGTTAATGTTTAATCCATCCTTACTTTAGCCGTCAGCAGTTAGCCGTCAGCAATTAGCCAACTTGTTGAGCTAAAAGCTAAAAGCTAAGAGCTAAAAGCTTTTTGTTGGGATAAAAATTTACAACATGAATAAAGAATTAATCATCCGTAGTGGTGACAATGCTGTAGATTTTGCCTTATTAAAAGATGGAAAACTAATTGAATTACACAAGGAAGAAGAAAAAAAGAACGATTTTCTGGTAGGCGATGTTTTTATTGCCAAAATCAGAAAACCCGTGGCCGGACTCAACGCGGCTTTTGTAAATGTTGGCTTCGAAAAAGACGCCTTTTTGCATTACCACGATTTAGGTCCGAATTTAGCTTCTTATTTGAAATTCATTAAACTTGTAAGCGCAGGTAAAATAAAAGATTTCTCCCTAAAAAACTTTCCTTTTGAAAAAGAAATCGACAAAGATGGTGCCATCATGGATGTGCTGAGTGCCAATCAATCGATTTTAGTTCAAGTGGTCAAAGAACCCATTTCTACCAAAGGCCCACGCATCAGTTCTGAACTGTCGTTTGCCGGTAGATTTTTAGTATTGGTTCCTTTTTCGGATCGCATTTCTATTTCGCAAAAAATAGAAGAAAAAGAAGAAAAAGACCGACTCAAAAAACTGGTTCAAGCCATTAAACCAAAAGGATTCGGTGTTATTGTGAGAACAGTAGCAGAAGGCAAAAAAACAGCCGAATTAGAAAAAGATTTGCAGAACCTCGTGGATCGCTGGACTGCAATGTGTAAAAAATTACCAACTGCTCATCATCCTTCCAAAGTACTGAGTGAACTCAACAAAGTTTCCTCTATGCTTAGAGACATTTTTAACGATACCTTCACGGGTATTCAAGTAGATGATGAAGAGTTGTTTCAAGAAACGAAAGACTATTTGGCCGAGATAGCTCCTTCGAAACAAAATATGGTGAAACTTTATCAGTCGAGAGACACGCCTATATTTGAGAAATACAATATAGAACGCCAAATCAAAACGTCGTTTGGAAAAACCGTTTCGATGAGCCGAGGCGCGTATTTAATTATCGAACACACCGAAGCATTGCACGTTATCGATGTAAACAGTGGCAATCGTTCGAATAAGGCAACAAGCCAAGAAAATACCGCACTCGAAGTCAACCTAATCGCAGCAGCAGAAATTGCACGTCAATTGCGATTGCGCGACATGGGCGGCATCATTGTGATCGATTTTATTGATATGCAAGATCCCGAACACCGCAAGCAATTGTACGATTTCTTAAAAGAAGAAATGAGCGATGATAAAGCAAAACACAAAATCTTACCGCCAAGTAAATTTGGATTAGTTCAAATTACTCGCCAACGCGTAAGACCAGAAGTTAATATCGAAACAAGGGAAGAAGATCCTAATAATAAAAATGGTGAAGTAGATGCTCCTATTTTGATTATTGACAAAATCGCTTCTGATGTAGAACGATTCAAAAATGACCACAAAAAACTCGTACTCAACGTACACCCTTTTGTGGCCGCATACCTTAAAAAAGGTTTTCCATCTTTACGTTCAAAATGGCTTTTTGAACATAAAAAATGGGTGAAAATCATACCTCGTGACGCTTACACGTACCTCGAATACCGCTTCTTTGATGATCAAGGAAAAGAAATTCGAAAATAATACTAAAAACGCTCTGTCTTACGATAGGGCGTTTTTTTTTAGTCAAAAGTCAAAAGCAAATCATCAAATCTTATTGTCCTTAAAGCTATTAGCAATTAGTCAAAGTCGAAAGTAAATCCCCAATCTTATAATCAATCTGTTTTAAATCCATTAGCCATTGGCAAATTTTCAAATTTTCAAATTCCCAGATCTAACAATCTTAAGTAAAACTACGCGGTTTCAAAAAGAGGGGTTTCTACTTGGCTGATTACTAAAACGTTGCTGTAGATTTGATGTAACAGTATTCTTCCTAATCATTTTAATTATGAAAAACAATTTACTCTTCTTGAAAAAAAGGCATACAATAACCTTATTTGCACTAACAACTTTAGCAGGTTTTCTGTTTTTGGTTTCGTGCAATACCACCTATGAAGATGTTGCATCTCCGATTACCATCTCGCATGAAATTCCCGTGGACGTAGATCCTGAAATTCAAGCCAAACTCAAAAAAAACAACGACAATTTTTATGCTTTGAACCAAGAGTTCAATAAATTCAGTTGGCAATCGTTTGTAGCTATTTTTTGGCCACGTGACGCTAAAGGCAATCCGCTACCTAAATTCACCGACGAAGGAACACCCACTTGGATGGGTTGGAAAGAAGCGTTTCAAGTGTACCGTGAAGATGGTGGTGTTCCAGCTCCTTGGGACAGTAAAAGAACTGGCGGCGCATTGGGTTTAGTGGAAAGCGTTTTCAACGATCACGAAGCGCGAGTTTTCTTATCTTCTGAAACACCAACCGGCCACAAAGGTTCAAAAAACATTGCCGACGAAACCGATCAGGCTTTTGCAGGAAAATTATTTGACCAAAATGGCAACGTAGTCGTTTATGAAGTGCTCATGAATAAAGAAGAATACGACTATGTGGTAAACAATAAATTGTACAATATCAACGGTCAAATTGCCTTTACCCAAAATGGTCAAATTGCCAATTTCCCCGCAGGCGATTTCAAAACCCACAAAGTAGGTGCGGTTGAAATTAAATTTGCATGGAAAATCCTTGAAGCCAATGATCACAAAGAGCGTTATTACAGCGTAAAAGGTTACGTTGTAGATCCAAAAACCAAAGCTTTGGTTAAAAAAGACCTCGGAATGATTGGTTTTCACATCAGTCAAAAAACGCCTACAGGCAAGCAATGGGTTTGGTCTACTTTTGAGCACATCGATAATTTAGACCAAAATACGATGGAAAAAGACGGAAAACAACTGCCCATTCACCCAACATTAACCGATCCAGATTGTTTGATTTGTCCGGTAAATGTAGATGTAGCCAATGGCGGTTCGACTTACCAATTCAATAAAGGAACTCACGGCGATTATTGGACGGTTACAGGTGATACCAACAAGTATTTTGCCAGTTCCAACGTCATGAAAACCCAAGCCAAACGTATGATTGATATCCCAATTCGTGTGCAACAAATCAACCAGCAAATGCAAGCTTTTTTTAAATCGCAAGGAAGCGTTTTTCAATACTATCAGTTAATTGACACACAGTATCCAACCGATCAAAATGTGCCGCCAGGCAACAATACTGCAGCAGGTTATCATTTGCCAGAATCGGTGACCAACAAAGCAGGTGGAAATCCCAATATTCCTTTGTTGACCAACATTTCAATGGAAACGTTCTTCCAAGGCGGTAATCAATCAGCATCCAATTTGATGGAAGCCAATCCGCCTAGCGACATCACCATTTTTGGAACAGAAAGTTGCATTGGTTGTCACTCAAGTGCCGGAATTTATGCTATCGGAAAAACCAAAAAAACTCCAAAAAATCCAATTGCTAGAGATTCAATCATACAATTACCACAATTATCGGGCGATTTCAGTTGGTTGTTGTCGCAAAAAGCACAATGGGATTCGAAAAAACCGATTCCACTTCAGCCAACAACACCAACAAAAAAATAAACCAATTGGTTCTATTTAATATAGAATTCCTATTCACCGCTCAGTTTTTTATTGGGCGGTTTTTTATTCAAATGCAGGTGTCTTCAAATTACAGTAAAGACGCACAGCAGTGCGCCTCTATACATGTCTTACAATCTCCAAATCAAAAAACCTTCGTGAACCTCTGCGTCTTCTTTGTGGTCTTTGTGGTAAAACCCCTTCTTTGCGGTAATTTTTAACAAAAAGTACGGAAAAGCCGTAATCCGTTTTTTTCTCACCACAGTATTTTTAACCCATAAAATTTACATCAGCAGAAAAGGGTGTTTTTCCCCTATAAAAAAGGGTGTTTTTCCTGTGTTCTATTTCTTACCAAATAGTTACATTTCCTCTTTGATTTTAGGATTGCAGCGTTTTCCCCTGATGCTGTGATACAATTTTCCTACTATGGCCAAATTAATTAATCGATTCAAACAAAAGTGCGCCAACGCGGAATGCACCGGATACGCCGAAATCTTAGAGTACGATTGCGGCTGTACTACTATTACGCTTCATTACGAAGTAGAACCTTGTGATCAATGCTTTCAAGTGACCAACAAACAACAAAGTTGTGGTCAATTTGGGTATCCCGAAGACCATAAAAAACGACAATAA
>JAEUTY010000034.1 GCA_016787805.1 Flavobacterium sp.
AGTTCTTACTACTACAACAACCTATTATGTGGAGACACAAAACGGAGATTGTATTTCATCAAGAACAGCCGTTACAGCAACAATTGCACCAACAGCTGCGCCAAGTGGATTAGCTAATCAAACGTTTTGCGATGGTGAAACAGTTGAATTAATTGCTGTTACAGGAACCAATATTATTTGGTACGACGCTGCAACAGGTGGAAATATTGTACCAACAGGAACTGCTATCGTTTCTGGAACTACCTATTATGCTTCACAAACCGTAAATGGTTGCGAAAGCCCAGATCGACTAGCAGTAACCATGACCTTAGGAGGATGTTTAGGAATTCGCGATTTCGAATCTACTATTATCCAATTGTATCCGAATCCAGTACTCGACAGTTTAACGATTTCATCAACTGAAAATATGTCGAGTGTAGAGGTAGTTAATATGTTGGGTCAAGTAATATTTGCTAATAAAATCAACGAAATGGAAACCCAAGTTGATATGTCAAGATATGCAACCGGAACCTACATCATTCGTGTGATGGTAGACGCTAAAGTTGAAATCTTTAAAATAATCAAAAAGTAGTAAGTAGTTTTTAGTTTTTTTTTGAAAACCATCTCGTGTTATACGGGGTGGTTTTTTATTATACGAAAATTTGCGTATTTTTATCATTGAATTTAGATTCTAAATTTGCGTGTCAATTTATATTTTACTTATGAAAAGTGTTCTAATTACCTTCCTTTTTCTTTTTTCTACTATTGTTGTTGGGCAAGATATTAATGCTAAAGAAGTATTCCCTGAATTATTTCAAATGAAGTTGCCTGTTACAATTCCAAACACTCAACGTGTTGATGAAGATCAGGTTTTTTTTAAAAAAGGGAAGTTGAAAAATCTAACACTCAATGAACATAATCAAGAAATTTGTGAAGTAACTTTAAAAAATGACTTAATCTTTAAAGGAGAGGTAAAGAAACGCCATTCAGATGGTGCTTTTTCTTTTAAAAATGGAACTATTAAATTTTCCAATGGCGACAGCTATGAAGGTGATTTTTTTGAAGGCAAACCTGTTAATGGAACGTACAACTTTGCTAATGGTGACAAAGCTGTAATCTCTTCTTATAAAATTTACGATAGTCCATCAAGCTACTCTGGAATGAAAGTTCCAACTGATAAAAGATTTACATTTACTAATGGAGATATATTAGATTATAAAGCAAATGATGAATTTGAATTTATCGCAACCGATGGAACCAAAATCAAATCAAATTTTGATAATAGATACCAATTCATTGGAAAAACCTATTACAGAACAAAAGAAGGATATGAATACAGTGGCGAAATGTTTGCTTTTGGGCCATCAGGAAAATGGAAAATTTCAAATCAATACGGGTCATTTACCGTTGAATTTAGTTATGGATTTGGAAACACTGTTGATGGATTTATTCCTATTAAAAGCCCAAATGGTGCAATAGAGTGGTGTGAATACAAAAAAAGCAAATTAGTCAGAAAAGCTATGCTTTTAGTGCCCAATGTGTATTGTTTATTAGGTGATTGTCAAAACGGAGAGTCAATCGTTTTGGTGAATAAAGATCCTGAATTTGATTTGAGTTATGAATTATCAGGAACTTTTAAAAATGGTAATCCAATTGGAGATTTTACGGCTATTGGTAAAGATCCAATGGGTTATGAATACACCATTATTGGGCCTATAAAAGACTATAAATTTCACGGAAAATGTGCCAAAGTATACAATAATTATAAAATTGCTTTTACCGGCGAGTATCAAAACGGATTACCATTAAAAGGCAACTTTACGGTGAATGAAAAACTAGTTGAAATAAAAAATTTTAAAGATGGCAAGTATATAGGTAAACAAATCTTCCCAAGAGAGAATCAATATCAAAATAACTCAAGATATTACGAAGGTGAATTTGATTTTTATGGGCATATACAAGGTAGTGGGACTGTATATTTTGTAACAGGATATAAATTAAATGCCTCCGATTGGAATGATGGAAAATCTTCTAATTGTACGTTTACAACGCCCGATAATTATAGTGAAAGTGATTTCTATTGCAATATTTATGGTGGAAGTTATTATAGAAGTTTGGGCAACCAAAAAGAATTAGACTATTATGCCGCTAAAAGAGCTGAAGAAGAAAAGGCACGACAACAAGACGCAGCTAATCAAATTCAATTTGAACATCAGTGTGGTCAGTGTAATGGTCAAGGTGTAATAAAAGTTCAATGCCCAATGTGTAAAGGTGCTGGCTACAGAAAAGATAGGGTTACCTATGATAGACATACAGGAAATACTGGCGGTTTAGCCAAATGCAGTCATTGTGCTGGAACAGGACAATACACCGTAATGGGTTGCTCTAAATGTGATGGAAAAGGCTTTGTGAAAAAATAAAAAACGGCTCTTACAATAAGAGCCGTTTTCGTTCAACAATCAATCAAATCAATGCATCACAATTTACTTTCTAAACTTTGCCAGCCACCACCGTTCATTACTTCAATGCCGCTGTTTTTCAAAATTGAAGCAGCTTGACCACTTCTCATGCCACTACGGCAACAAACAATTACGGGTTTTTCCATTCGTTTGATTTCGTTCACCTTCGAAAAAATCATATCCAACGGAATATTCTTTGAACCTTTAATGTGTCCTTCTCTATATTCGCCAACAGTTCTTACATCAATAATTACTGCGCCTTTATTCATAAACTCTTGCACGCTTTCTGTTTTTCCACCCAAACCTAACATACTTAATAATCCCATAGTTCTATTTTTTTTAAATTTCTTATTCTGTGTTGCTGAAAATCAAATTTCTAAAGCAAAATTAATCCAACAACAATTACATTTCAGTAACAAAAGTTACCCAACTCAAAATATTCTATATATTTGAACTCGATGAAAATTACCGATCGAAAAACCGAAATCCGAAATGTCTCTGCAACTCTTTTTAAAGAACGAGGTTATAGTGCTGTTACTATGCGCGACATCGCTCAAGCAATGGATATCAAAGCGGCGAGTTTGTACAACCACATCAAATCCAAACAAGAAATTCTAGTGCTCATCATTATCGAAATGGCCGAAGAATTTACTTCTGTAATGAACGAAATTGTAGCCTCAGAAACTACCGCTATCCAAAAAATTGAGCGTGTTATTCAACTTCATGTCGATATCACTTTGCGCGATTCGAACGCACTAGCCTGTCTCAACAATGATTGGATGCATCTCACCGATTCCGATTTGAGTTATTTTGTCAAAATGCGCGAAGATTACGAAGAAAATTTCAGAACTATTGTCAAAAAAGGTGTTGACGAAGGTGAAATCAAAAACCTCAATCTCGAAGTAATTATTTTTTCTACACTTTCTACTTTGCGAACACTCTATTTGTGGTACGGTAAGAAAAAATCTCCCAATCCAGCCGTACTCAAATCCAATATGATTGAAGTACTACTCAACGGAATTATACAATGATATATCTCTTGATGAGTTTAAAATTCTTCGAAGGTTAAAAAAATTACAACGTTTTCGTAACCAATCAAAAAAATCATTAAATTTGCCTAACAAACTAACAATTGTTAGTTTTATTTATTTTAAAAAATATGGCAAAATTTCACAGTATCAAAGTAGCTGATATTTACAAGGAAACCAAAGATTGTACGGTCATTTCATTCGATATTCCTGCCGAATTACAATCGGAGTTCAACTATAAACAAGGACAACATTTAACGTTGCGAACCCAAATCAACGGCAACGAAGTACGTCGCTCGTATTCACTTTGTTCTTCTCCAACCGAAAACAAATGGCAAGTAGCAGTCAAGAAAATAAATGAAGGACTTTTCTCAACTTTTGCTAACGATACATTGAAAAAAGGCGACATTTTAGATGTAATGGCGCCCAACGGAACATTCTTTACCGAAGCTAAGCCAACACAAGCCAAAAACTACATTGCCTTTGCTGCCGGAAGCGGAATTACACCGATTCTGTCCATCATCAAAACGCATTTGGCAACCGAACCCAACAGTACTTTTAAACTGTTTTATTTGAATCGTACCGTAAAATCAATTATCTTTAAAGAAGAAATTGAACAACTCAAAAACGTCTATTTCAACCGTTTCGAAATTTTTCATTTTTTAACCAAAGAACACCGTCCAGCCGAATTGTTCAACGGACGATTCACCAAAGAAAAAATAAACGTTCTTACCGATAAATTAATTGATGTAGCGTCAACCGACGAATGTTTCATCTGCGGACCTGAAGACATGATTTTCCTACTTCGCGAAGAACTCATGAGTGCCGGTTTAGCCAAAGATAAAATCCATTACGAATTGTTCAATACTGGATTATCAGAGGAAGACAAACAACGCATCAACAAAATTGTAGAGAAAAAAGTAGAAGGAACCGAAGTAACTATTATCGATGGCGGAAAAGAATTCCACTTCGTGATGGGCGACGATTTCGACAATATTCTCGATGGTGCTATTGCCGCTGGAGCCGATTTGCCTTACGCTTGCAAAGGCGGTGTGTGTAGCACGTGTCGTTGTAAAGTAGTCGATGGCTCGGTCGAAATGAAACTCAACTACTCACTCGAAGAAGATGAACTAGCTAAAAACTTCGTGCTAAGTTGCCAAGCTGTCCCAACTTCAAAGAAAGTAGTAGTAGATTTCGGATTATAGAACTGAAAACTGTGACTGTGACTGAAAACGGAATAAGGAGCAAATAGCTTGCGCATTCTTGCCATCCATGTTCCCGCTTTCCGCTCTACAAGGTGCCGCTGCAATCGGGGCTAATAAACAAACAAAAGGAACTAAATAATAGTTCTAAGAAAATAACTGAACACTGAGACTGAACACTGAATACTATATAATTATGTCAGAACAAGAAACGAAAAATCTAGAAGATTTATTTCAAGCGCGCATCGACCGCGATGAAAAAATCGAACCGAAAGATTGGATGCCTGAAAAATACCGCAAAACGCACATTCGTCAAATTTCACAACACGCACATTCTGAAATAGTCGGAATGTTACCCGAAGGAAATTGGATTACACGTGCTCCTTCATTGCGAAGAAAAGTAGCCTTATTAGCCAAAATTCAAGACGAAGGTGGACACGGTTTGTACTTGTACAGCGCAGCAGAAACACTCGGAATTTCCCGTGATGAACTAATCGAACAATTGCATTCAGGTGAAGCTAAATATTCAAGTATTTTCAATTACCCTTCTGTAACATGGGCCGATATGGGAACCATTGGTTGGCTGGTGGATGGCGCCGCA
>JAEUTY010000010.1 GCA_016787805.1 Flavobacterium sp.
CCAAATACGGCATCACAGTAGAAGAGTTGGAAAAACAAAATCCAGAAGTGGTTGATAATTTACCTATTGGATTTAAATTAAAAATCAATAAAAATGGTAAACCAACGCCAATTTCTCCATCAAAAGAACCCGAAAAACCAAAGCCTTCAGCCAACAACGGAATAATTTCGAAACCTTTGTTTGATTATACGGTTAAAGACGGCGATACTTTTTATAGTTTGACTAAAATGTTGAACATTTCGCAAGATGAATTGACACAGTTAAACCCTGAGTTGAGCGATGGTTTGAAAGAAGGAATGGTGTTGAAAGTACCAGTTGATTTATCAAAAGTAAGTTCATCTTCAAAAGGAACCACAGATTTGACTTCTACCATTTCGAAAAACGGAAAAAAAGAACTAGTGCTACTGATTCCATTTAATATAGCAAAATTAGAAGCCGATAGTTTACGCCCGTTGAATGCCAAATTTAAAGACGACAAATTCTTGAACATGACACTCGATTTTTATTCGGGAGCTATGATG
This sequence comes from Flavobacterium sp., assembly GCA_016787805.1. Classification (GTDB taxonomy): domain Bacteria; phylum Bacteroidota; class Bacteroidia; order Flavobacteriales; family Flavobacteriaceae; genus Flavobacterium. The sequence continues at coordinate 522 of JAEUTY010000010.1, forward strand.
GCAATTGATTCTGCCAAAGTTTTAGGTTTGAATGTCGATGTAAGTATTTTTGATTCAGAAGAAACCAAAACAACTACGTCGGCAGTGACTACATTACAAGAAAAAGCACCCAATGCGGATGTTGTAATCGGACCTTTTTTTCAAGCCAATGTTGAAAAAGTGGCACAATCATTAGAAAGCAAAAAAGTTCCTGTAATTTCGCCTCTATCCAAAGAAGTGGCAACATCGTATACCAATTTATACAACTCAATGCCATCAGAAATTGCCCAGAAAAAAGCCATTTTTGATTATATGAATACCAAAAACGGAAACATCATTGCGTTGGTTGAGCCCGATAAAATATCCATAATTGAATTGATAAAAGCCAATGCAAAAAATGTCAAATGGGTTGGCGTTTCTGCCAAAAACACCTTCGTTTCGGATAGTATCAAAAAGCATTTTGTAAAAGATAAAACCAATTTTGTGATCCTTGAGTCGGAGAAATATTATACGATTCAAACTACCATTTCAACTATGGTTATGGCGATGAAAGACTATTCCGTTCAATTGATTATTACGGAAACTAATGAAATGCTTGATTTTGAAGAAATTTCACTGAATAATTTAATCAAGCTCAAATTGACCTATCCATCATTGTACCGCGAAAACGATTCAGCTGAAGCTACTGATTTTGAAAAATCCTATCGCAAAATAAACAAAGTATTACCCAACCAATTTGCCACTAGAGGCTTCGATTTGGTCTTTGATACTATGTTGCGCTTATCGCAAGAGCAATCCTTCGAGGAAACCATTCAAACAAAACCATCCGAACAAGTGGAAAGCAAATTTGATTACACCAAAAATCCAGCTGGAGGATACAACAACAAAGGCGTTTATATTTTAACGTATCAACCTGATTTAACCATAAAACAAGCACAATAAATGGCAACTTCAAGTATCGAATACGTAGGTGATTTACGTACCATTTGCATTCATATACAATCGGGAACACAAATTTTAACCGACGCACCAACCGATAATCATGGCAAAGGTGAAGCTTTTTCTCCGACTGATTTAGTAGCCACAGCTCTCGGAAGTTGCATGGTTTCCATCATGGCAATTAAGTCAAAAGACTTAGAAGTAGATTTAAAAGACTCAACCGTTTCTGTCACTAAAATAATGCAAGCAGAACCTCGAAAAATTGCCAAAATTATTGTCAAGTTAAACATGGCAATCGATACTTCGGATAAAAACAAAATTATTTTAGAAAGAAGCGCCATGACTTGCCCTGTTTTGTTGAGTTTGCATCCCGATATTGAAAAAGAAGTCACTTTTAATTGGAAATAAAAGTCAGAAAGTCAAAAGTTGGAAAGATTAATCTTAGACTTTTGACTTTCGACTTTCGACTCAAAATGAACAATCAACAACAACTCCTCATCAAATTAGCACACACCAAAATGCCTTTCGGTAAATACGAAGGGCGTTTTCTTATTGATTTACCTGAATATTATTTGGTATGGCTCAAAAATAATCACCTTCCAAAAGGGCAATTGGGCGAACAATTATTACTAGTATATGAACTCAAATTAAACGGCTTGGAAGAGTTGGTGCGGAATATTAAAAAGCAGTTTCCTAAATAATGTGTCAATGAGTCAATGTGTCAATGAGTCAATGAGTCAATGAGTAAATTAGACAATGAGTCAATGAGTCACTTAAAATTGACACATTCCCTAATTGGCAAATTGGCACATTTCCAAATTGCCACATTTTCAAATTGCCAAATTGACTAATTAATTGTACTTTTGCCTCGTTTTTACAACAACAATTTATCCTGAGCTTGACGAAGGGCAACAACACAACAACTAATACAATGAATCAAACGAAATACATTTTTGTTACTGGCGGTGTGACTTCTTCTTTAGGAAAAGGAATCATAGCTGCTTCGTTAGCAAAATTATTACAAGCACGAGGTTACCGAACAACTATACAAAAATTTGATCCGTATATTAATGTCGATCCTGGAACTTTAAATCCTTACGAACATGGCGAATGCTTCGTTACCGACGATGGAGCCGAAACGGATTTAGATTTAGGTCACTACGAACGCTTTCTGAATGTTCCAACTTCGCAAGCCAATAATGTGACAACCGGTCGTGTATACCTTTCGGTAATCGAAAAAGAACGTCGCGGTGAATTCCTAGGAAAAACCGTTCAGGTCGTGCCTCATATTACCAACGAAATCAAAGAACGTATGCAATTGCTGGGTAAAACAGGCAATTTTGATATTGTAATTACCGAAATTGGTGGAACGGTTGGTGATATCGAGTCATTGCCTTACATCGAATCGGTACGTCAATTGGTATGGGAATTGGGTGAAAACAACGGAATCGTAATTCACTTAACGCTTGTTCCTTACCTTTCAGCAGCTGGCGAACTAAAAACAAAACCAACGCAACATTCTGTAAAAACCTTGATGGAAAGCGGAATCAAAGCGGATATTTTGGTGTGTCGTACCGAGCACGAATTGTCAGACGATTTGCGTCAGAAATTGGCTTTGTTTTGCAATGTCAAACGTGAAGCAGTCATTCAATCCATCGATGCCAAAACCATTTACGAAGTGCCCAATTTAATGCTCGAAGAAGGTTTGGATGTGGTCGCTCTTAAAAAATTAGGTTTGCCCGAAAAATCAGCTCCCGATTTAACGCAATGGAACGATTTTTTACACCGATTGAAAAATCCAAAACACACTATAAACGTTGGTTTGGTTGGGAAATATGTGGAATTGCAAGATTCGTACAAATCCATTTTAGAAGCGTTCATTCACGCTGGTGCTGCCAACGAAACCAAGGTGAACGTAATTAGCATTCACTCCGAACACATAGATGCCAATTCGGCAGGAAAAATGCTCGAAGGAATCGATGGCATACTAGTTGCTCCTGGATTTGGCGAACGCGGAATAGAAGGTAAAATTGAAACGGTCCGTTATGCTCGTGAAAACAACATTCCTTTTTTTGGTATTTGCCTCGGAATGCAGATGGCAGTGATTGAATACGCACGAACCATTTTAGGTTTGACTGATGCCAATTCAACCGAAATGAATCCCGACACCACAAATCCGGTTATCGATTTGATGGAAAGTCAAAAAACCATTACTGACAAAGGCGGAACAATGCGTTTGGGTTCGTGGAAATGCAACATTAAAGAAGACACTTTGGCACACCAAATTTATGGTAAAACACAAATCGAAGAACGCCATCGTCACCGTTATGAGTACAATAATACGTACGCAGAACAACTTGAAAACGCGGGTTTAATAAGCTCTGGAATCAATCCAGAAACAGGTTTGGTTGAGATTGTAGAAATCAAAAACCATCCCTTTTTTATCGGAGTGCAGTACCATCCTGAATACAAAAGTACAGTTGCCAATCCACAGCCAATTTTTGTTAGCTTTGTAGCCGCAATTGTGAAAAATAAATTATCCTAACCGATTTTTGCAGTTAGGTATTTACTGAAAAGTCAGGAGCGAATCAGTAGGCATTCTGGTTGTCCGTGTTCCTGCTTTCCGCTTTGCACGGCATCGCGTCAATCAGGGCTAAAGAGTAAGCTTTTGGGCTTCTAAATTAGGAGTGCTAAAAAACTATTTTTTTGAAACAGAAACAAAATCGTCGCAACGGCGACACATTTATATAATTGATAAATTTCCTGCAAAGGAACCCTACTATGGAAAACAAGAAATTTGATTTAAATTCTATCATCGGATTTGCACTGATTTTTGGTATCGTAATGTGGATGATGTACAACAACCAAAAAACAGCTCAAAAAGAGCAAATTGAAAAAGCCAAACAAGAAAAAATTGAAAAACAGAAAAAAACAGTAGCTGTATCTGACAAAGAAATAACAGCCGTAGCTACTGATTCTACTGTTTCTGATTCTACCAAAATTAAAAAATTGCAATCTACTCTGGGAAGTTTTGCTTACTCAGCTACCTTGCCAACAGCCAAAGAAGGTGTTACCGTTCTTGAAAATGATTTGGTCAAAATCTCAGTAAACAACAAAGGTGGCGCTATAGCCGAAGTTGAACTTAAAAAATTTGAAAAATTCGAGAAAAATTCAGGTGATTTGGTGGCTTTAATCAAAAACAATAACGCCAATTTCAATATCGAATTACAAACAGTCGACAATCGTGTGCTGAATACCAAAGATTTGTTTTTTGAACCAACTTTAAGTAAAGTAGGCGAAAACCAAGTACTTTCGATGAAATTGAAATCGGCTGCCAACGAGTTTTTAGAATACAAATATGTACTCAAACCTAACGATTATATGCTCGACTTTGATGTTCGATCACAAGGTTTGAATAAAGCCTTAAACACGTCAAAACCAGCTAATTTAAACTGGGATTTAAAAGCCTACAGAAACGAGAAAAGCATCTCATATGAAAATCGTTACACTGAATCGGTTTTCGAATACGACGAAGGAAAAGACGATTACACTGGCCAAGGAAAAGAAAAAGAAGAAACTCCAGAAAAAGTGACTTATGTTGCTTACAAACAACATCTTTTCACAAGTATTTTGCTAACCAAAACTCCTTTAGAAAAAGCATCAATCAAATCATTCGACTTAACAGCCAATGAGAAAAAAGATTCTACTTTCACCAAACAATTCAAAACTGTAGCTCCGCTTGCTTTTACTAATGGTGAGATAGATTATAAAATGAATTGGTATTTTGGCCCAGCAGATTACAAATTATTGAGCAGCTACGATCGCAATCTAGACGAAATTGTTTCATTGGGTTGGGGAATTTTTGGTTGGATTAATAAACTGATTTTCGTTCCGCTATTCGGATTTTTGAGTTCATTCATGGGATTAGGAATTGCAATTATCATCTTTACTATTTTGATCAAATTGGCCATGTCGCCAATTACATTCAAATCGTTTTTATCGCAAGCCAAAATGAAAGTTTTGCGACCTGAAATTATGGAACTAGGTGAAAAATACGCCAAAGATCCTATGAAAAAGCAACAAGAAACCATGAAATTGTACAGTAAAGCTGGTGTGAATCCAATGGCAGGTTGTATTCCGGCATTGATTCAAATTCCGTTCATGTACGCGTCCTTTTTGTTCTTCCCAACTTCAGTAGATTTAAGACAAAAAGGATTTCTTTGGGCTGATGATTTATCATCGTTCGACTCAGTTTTACAATTACCTTTCAATATTCCGTTATACGGAGATCACGTGAGTTTATTTGCTTTGATGGCATCTATAGCTATTTTCTTCTATATGAAAATGACTTCAGGCGATCAGGCAATGGCACAACCACAACAAGAAGGAATGCCTGATATGGCCAAAATCATGAAAATTATGATTTACTTATCGCCACTTATGATGTTAATTTTCTTCAACAATTATGGTTCTGGGTTGAGTTTGTATAATTTAATTTCTAACTTAATCACAATTGGGATTATGTTGGTAATCAAAAAATACTTTATTGACAGTGATAAAATTCATGCTCAAATTCAAGAGAATAAAGCCAAACCAAAAACAGAAAGTAAGTTCCAAAGAAAAATGCGTGAAATGATGGAACAAGCTGAAGCTCAAAAAGCACAACAAAAGAAGAAATAAATTCACTGAATAATTTCAATAAAAAAAAGGTTCGTTAATCAACGAACCTTTTTTTATTTCTATAGTCTGTAGTCTAACTTCTTAATTCAAATTTGGTATTAAAAAACGGTCAACTACATGAATAACGCCATTATAACATTGAATATCTTTGGTTGTAAAATTAGCCAAACGATTGTTGTAATCTTTAATTCTGAAATTTGCTGGAGTAGATTGAATTGTAAAAGAATCACCAGCAAAAGTGTTAATTGAAGCACCATCAGTTAACGTGTTTGATAACGAGTTAGACGTTAAAATAACGTGGTATTTTAATACTTGTGCCATCGTAGCTTGACTAGCTGCTGGTAAATCTGATGATAATGTAGAAAAACCACTATTCAATGGAGCTATCATAGTATAAGGACCATTATTGATACTTGACAATTCTGCAGCAAAATCAAAGTCTGTATTTGTTTCTAAAGCACCGGCTAAAATGGAAAGATTTGGGTTAGCAACAATATGATCCATAATTGAAGGTAATTCCAAAACATGATTTATTTTATGTATAATCCCGTTTGATGCCAGAAGAGTTTGACCAGTTAAATCGGCCATTCCATTGATAGTAATTCCTGACTCTGTAGTTCTAAAATACAAGCTCAAAGCATTGGTTGATGAAGCATAACCAATAGCATTTGATTTGATGTAAGTGTTATTAGGCAAATCTTGCTCTTTAATTCTACCATCAATAACATGATTTAAAAGTAGCTCTTTCAAAGTGTTTACAGGTACTTCATCAATAGAGTTAAAACCATTTTCGGCCAAAAAATTCGAAAAGGCAGTATTGGAAGGAGCGAATAAAGTCTTCATATTTGATCCTTCTAAAGTGGAATTTAATCCAGTTATTTCAAGTGCTTTTTTTAATGTACTCATATCGTCATTTTGCGACGTAAGTCCAAATAGAGTTTCTTTTTTTGCATTGGCATTCTCTTCATTTTCACATGAAGTAAAAATCAGCACACTTACAAAAAGGAAAAGTAATAGGTTGTTTTTGAGTAGGTTCATAATGTATAGATTTGTTTTTTACTTAATTATGAAGCAAATATAGAAAATAATCTTATTTAAAAAATAAAAAATTAACAGTACTTATCTGTATAAAAACATAGAGCTAATTTTATAAGAAAAATAAAAAACTCTCAACCGAAATTGAGAGTTTCAAACAAACCAAATTAATCAATAAATAAATAAACTAAAAAGTAGGTAATAGAACTTTGTCTAAAACGTGAATTACCCCATTAGCGCATTGTACATCTGTAGCAGTAATATTACTAACTCTTGAGTTTACATCTGTTATTCTGGCTGGTGATAAATTAATGGTAAACGATTGTGGTGTTTGCAAAGTCGCAACAACTTGATTGTTTGTTAATGAAGTGGAAAGTACATTTCCATTGGCAACATGGTATTGCAATACTTTAGTCAAATTGGCAGTGGAAACACCAGCTATTCCTCCAGGTGCCAACTCTGCATCCAAACTCGTAAAAGCTGCGTTTGTTGGAGCGAAAACAGTAAACGGACCAACTCCTGATAAAATACCCACAAAATCAGGTTGTCCTGCCCCTGTCAAAGCACCAACTAAAGAAGAGAAATTCGGATTTGCCGTTGCATGAGTGACAATGGTTGGCAATCCAATCACTGCATCTACAATATGAATTACACCATTGGAAGCTAAAACATTTGGAGTTGTCACATTCGATACACCATTCAATTTAACTCCAGATGTTGTATTGACATGCATACTTAAGGTATTAGTTGACGACGCTGTGCCTTTAGCTAAAGTTTTTAAATACATGTTATTGGTTAAACTAGTAGATTGGGCAGCTCCATTTACAACATGATTCAATAAAATTTCTTTCAAAACAGGAATTGGAACATCTTGTAAAGTAGCAAAGCCATTTGCTTGTAGAAAAGTTGTGAATGCAGCATTTGTTGGGGCAAAAACGGTGTAAGGTCCTGTTGTTTGTAACGTGTTGGTAAGGTCTGCTCTGTTGAGTGCAGCCACCAAAGATGATAAATTAGCATTGTTACTTGCAATTCCAGTAATTGTGTTGTCTTCTACTACAACTATTGCTTCATCATCATCATTGCAAGATGTCATTCCAAAAGTTAATGTAGCGATAATGGCAAACAGTTTTAATTTCATAGTTTTCATAATTTTTTTGTTTAATGTTTTCTCAAAATTAACTTCTTTTTTGTTTAACTAATTATAAAAAATATTAAACAAAATAAATTTCGCTTTAATTTAACATTCTTGTTTAAAGGGTTTTGAGTAAAACACCTTTTTTTGTTTTATAATAAGGTTAAAACGTTAAACAAAACACAAATTGATTTAATAGTATTTTTTGTGATAAATTGGTTTTAGAGAATATTGGAATTATTTTTGCAACAATAAATGCAACCACTTTTAGTTATATTTAAAAATTAAAATCTATCAAATGAGAATTGGAATATTTTTACTGTTTGTTTTCTTCAACATGAACGCTCAAGAAATCAACAAATTGGATGATAAAGGACTTAAACACGGACTATGGAAAGGCTATCACGAAGAATCAAAACGATTGCGTTATGAAGGTACTTTTGATCACGGAAAAGAAACCGGAATGTTTAAGTTTTTTGACGATACAAAAGTTGGAACTGTGATTGCAACTCGCGAATTTAAAACCATCGATAATTCATGTTATACTATTTTTTACAATCAAAAAGGATTTAAAGTTAGCGAAGGAAAACTCGTAAATAAACTGTATGAAGGCGAATGGAAATACTATCATTTGGATTCAGATGCACTAATGACTACAGAAATGTATTTGAATGGAAAATTAAACGGGACGCGAAAAGTATTTTACCGAGAAGGAGCAATTGCAGAAGAAATCACTTATAAGAACGGTAAAAAAGAAGGTATTTATAAAAAATACGCTGAAAACGGAATTGTTTTTGAAGAATCAAATTATAAAAATGATCAATTTCACGGACCCGCAATTTTTAAAGATGCGGAAGGTAAAGTAGTTGCAAAAGGTGTTTTTACCAACGGAAAAAAAACAGGAATTTGGGAATTTCTTGAAAATGACAAAATAGTCAAAAAGAATATGAATCTTCAAGGGAAAAAATTCGAGAAACGAAAAATCACCAAAGATCCCAACGAGTAAATTTTTAGCAATAGAGTTTGTAAGACCTTTTATTCCTCTGTAAAAGGTCTTACTTGTTTAATATATATTGATCGATCATCACCGACAATTTTGAACTCTAAGTCTACAGGGAAGTATTTTGTTTTTTTCCAATAGCGGTACATTCGATTCTCAATCTTCTTGCTTATTTTGTAAAGAGAATTGATTTCTTTCTTATTCAATAAAGGTTTATTTTCATTCAAATTCGAATGCGAAGTATAATCCACATCAAAATCATCTTCAGTATCAAATAAGTTAAAATCGTAAACTGTAAATTGCTCACAAACATCTCCTTTTTTGGGTTTTACTACCGAGTTATCGCCTTTTTGAATGTTGATTGTAATGCCTGTAAAATTTTCACGGTACAAGTTTTTAGTAATTATTACTCCATTGGCAACTTCATCTGGAAATGAACGGTGAACCAAAACGCCCATCGCAATGCTTTGCTGGTCAATTCCAAAAAGTTCTCGTTCCCAATACGAACTTTCGTTCCAAACACTTGCCCAAACTTGTTTGATGGCTTTTTCAAATGTTTTGATAGAATCGTTCAAAACTCCTGTTTTTGATTCGTACAAACCGGCGCCGTTAAATCCTTCAATATCTTCGGCATTAGTGGATGAACGAAATCGAAAGTTTTTAAATTGAGTTTGTTTTCCTAATCGGTCGTTCAACAACTGAATTAATTTGGAATCGATAGGCTCATTTTTAATAGCGGTTCGTATTTTTTTTAATTGCAATGTTATCCAATCGCGTTTGTTGTTGGGCGATTTTAAAAGTTCTTGAATCAAATCAAAAATTGCTTTTTTTTGAACGTGTTTGGAGTAATAGTAAAACGGAATAGCGCAGGCGTTTTCTGGAGTTTTAAAAGGAATTTCTTTCGAAATAGCTTTTAAGTAGGCTAAATTCATGGCTTTGGCTCCAATGCAATTTACTCCTTTTTTAGGAATAGTATTCAAATCAACCAAAGCAGTTTCGGTATTGTCGACAATCAATTTTTTCTTCTTTAAAATGGATTTTGGAGTTATTTTTTTGGTTGTTTCTTTCACATAAAAAGTGTCAACTTGTATCTTCAATTCTACTTTTTTATGGAGAAGATTTTTCAATTTCCAATCTTTTTCAACTTGAGTGTACGCCATTATCGGAATCTTGCGATTTTTTCCCAAAATAACCAAATGACTCAACGGTGTTTGTAATTCATTGACAATAATTCCTTTAACATTAGGTAGTATTTCGGGAGTTCCATTCAGAATAATAATCTCATCAGGTTGTGGTTCAATTGAATCTAATTCTTTCAGAGTATAATTTTTCAAAATGCCAACAGTTGAGCCCGAAACTACATCTTGATAACGCAATTCATTAAAAATATACTCTGATGTAACACAAGGAATTTTGAATTTATTTTGCTGAAAAAAATCTACTTTTTCACGATTGTTCAAGTAAAATTTTAACTCTTTTCCTATATAAGTTGACGATTGAATTAAAGTAAAAAACTTCTCAATTAACCCAATTGGCATATGATCGGAAGCAGCCAATTCAAAAACCCATTTATTGGTTCCTTTGATATGATTCAGATTGCCTAACAAAAACTCTCGGCCTTTTTCAGTGTCACTGTAATTATCATTATTAAACTCCTCCAATCCTTTGTCGTATCCCAAATAGCCCGACACAAATTCAAAATGTAATCGAATCAAACTACTGTTAAAAAAGTACAATTTGTCATTCTGTATGCTGTAAATCACTTTTACAGATTCGATATTAGAAAATTTATCCGATAATGGTTTTCCTTTTAAGTTTTGATAAGTTTCATAATTAGAAATGGATGAAACGTACCGCTGTCCTTGAGAAAATGAGAAATAAAGTAATAAGAAAAACAGTTTGTAAAGCCTCATTTTGTTCATTTAAAAAATAAAAGTAACTAATTTATAACTTTAATTTACTTTCCTATCACTATAACCAATACAAATTGTAAATATTGTCTTGAAATTGATTTAAATTTGCACCAAATTGTATACAAATGAAACGCGTTATTGTTGGACTTTCGGGTGGTGTAGATTCAAGTGTTGCTGCTTATCTTTTAAAAGAGCAAGGCCTTGAAGTAATTGGCCTTTTTATGAAAAATTGGCACGATGATTCAGTGACTATTTCCAATGAATGTCCATGGCTCGAAGACAGTAACGACGCACTTTTAGTAGCCGAAAAACTCGGTATTCCTTTTCAAACTGTCGATTTAAGTGAACAATACAAAGAACGTATCGTGAATTATATGTTCAACGAATACGAAAACGGACGAACTCCAAATCCCGATGTGCTTTGTAATCGCGAAATCAAGTTTGATGTGTTCATGAAAATCGCTTTAAGTTTAGGCGCTGATTATGTGGCAACTGGTCATTATTGCCGAAAAGGAGAAATTGAGGTGGATGGAAAAAAAATGTACCAACTTTTGGCAGGAAAAGACGATAACAAAGATCAATCGTATTTTTTATGCCAATTATCACAAGAGCAACTTAGTAAAGCGCTTTTCCCAATTGGAGAACTAACCAAGCCTCAAGTGCGAGAAATTGCGATGCAACTCGATTTAGTTACAGCTGAGAAGAAAGATTCGCAAGGTTTGTGTTTTATTGGAAAAGTTCGTTTGCCCGAATTTTTGCAACAACAATTGCAACCCAAAGAAGGTATTATCGTTGAAATTGAAGCCAATCATCCAATCTATTCTGTTGAAAGACCTGTTTTCAATTCATTGGAAGAAGAATTAATTTACGATTCAACACCAATTAAATATTCACCTGAAATGGGAAAGACAGTTGGCAAACACCAAGGCGCTCACTATTTTACTATTGGTCAACGCAAAGGATTAAATGTAGGAGGAACCAAAGAAGCGTTATTTATCATTGCTACCGATGTTAACAACAATGTGATTTATACTGGTCAAGGTCATCAACATCCAGGTTTGTTCCGAAAAGCATTGAAAGTAATGCCTTCAGAAACGCATTGGATTCGCGAAGATTTGACTTTGAAAAAAGGAGAAACAATGGAAGTAAAAGCCAGAATTCGTTACCGCCAAGAACTTCAAAAGGCTACTTTACACCAATTTGATAGTGGTTTGTACGTTCAATTTAAAGAGCTTCAATCGGCCATTACAGAAGGTCAATTTGTGGCTTGGAATATTGAAGATGAATTGGTTGGCTCTGGAGTTATTTCCTAAAATTCACTTTCAAACTATATTTTTTGTATTTTTGATGAATCCAAATTTTACACTATGAAAAAAATCCTACTATTAATCGTTCTTTTGGTTGCAAATGTCACTTTTTCACAAGAAGAAGATGCTTGGGTATTTTTTACCGATAAACCAAATGCTCAGTTTTATTTAGATAATCCGTTGCAAATGCTCACACAAAGAGCATTAGACAGAAGAGCTACACAAGGAATTCCTTTGAATGTCAATGATGCTCCAATTGAACCCACGTATTACATTCAAGTTGCCACTTATGAAGGGATTACTGTTAAGGCAAAATCCAAATGGATGAATTGTGTACATGTTAGAGGAACACAGCAAAGCATTCTTGCTTTAAATGAATTATCGTTTGTGCAATCCATCCAATTTGCTGATAATTCTTTGAATTCAGGAGGTAAGAAAAGTAATCCTAAACCAATTTCTCCCATAAATAAAACATTAGACGTTGCTGAAAGTTTTAACTATGGAAATTCTCAAAATCAAATCCAAATGTTAAACGGTCATCTGATTCATCAAGCCAATTATACCGGACAAGGAAAGATTATCGCTGTTTTAGATTCTGGATTCATCAATGTCGATTCTACGTCACCTTTTCAACGATTGTTTGATAACAATTTAATTCTTGGTGGATACAATTATGTGAGTCAAAATGAAGATGTTTATTCGTTGCACAATCACGGAACCATGACCTTATCGTGCATGGGAGGTTTTGTTGATGGCGAGTTGGTTGGAACGGCTCCTAATGCAAACTATTATCTTTTTGTAACCGAAGATGTCACCGAAGAAAATCCAGTTGAAGAAAGTTATTGGGTTGAAGCTGCTGAAGAAGCCGATCGTTTGGGTGTGGATATAATTTCTACCTCTTTAGGATATTACGGTTATGATAATCCCAATTACAGCCACGTGTATACTAATATGACTGGTGATGTAGCATTTGCTTCAAGAGGTGCTAATATTGCTTTCAGTAAAGGAATGATTGTAGTTGCAAGCGCGGGTAATTCGGGTGGGAATCCTGAACCTTTAAATCATATTGGTGTTCCAGCCGAAGCTACTAATGTATTAGCTGTTGGTGCTGTTCAAGCAAATGAAAATTATGCTTCATTTAGTTCGATTGGTCCGGGTTATCCAAATCGCATCAAACCTGAAGTCATGGCTCAAGGACAAGCCTCTGTAGTAGCCAATACTTCGGGAACTATTCAAACTGCTAGTGGAACTTCTTTCTCTTGCCCAATTATGGCAGGAATGATTGCTAGTTTTTGGAGTGTTTTTCCTGATTTTAGTAATCAACAAATTATTCAGTTAGTCAAACAATCTGCAGATAGATATACCAATCCTACTGATCAATATGGTTATGGTATTCCTGATTTCGGATTGGCTATGAATATGGGATTGCTAGCAGTAAATCAAAACCAAATGGAGCAGTTTCAGTTTTTTCCAAACCCAACTAATGAAAATATTACTCTGGTAAGTACATCAATTTTAGGTAGCGAGGTTACGTTTTACAATAGTTTAGGTCAAGTGGTTTTAACAAAAAAAATAGAGAATCCTATACAAACAATCTCATTAGAATCGATGAATTCAGGAGTTTACTATTTTACAATTCCTACTTCTGATAAAATGTACCAAGGGAAAATCATTAAAAATTAATGAATAGAATTACACAACTTTTCAATATACAATATCCAATTGTTCAAGGTGGAATGATATGGAATTCAGGTTACAAATTAGCAAGCGCAGTGAGCAATGCTGGTGGTTTAGGTTTGATTGGAGCAGGATCAATGTATCCAGATGTTTTAAGAGAGCACATTCAAAAATGCAAAAAAGCAACTGATAAACCGTTTGGAGTTAATATTCCAATGTTGTATCCAAATGTAGAAGAAATCATTCAAATTATTATTGAAGAAGGGGTGAAAATTGTCTTCACATCGGCAGGAAATCCGAAAACGTGGACTACTTATTTGAAAGAAAAAGGAATAACAGTGGTTCACGTAGTTAGTAGCTCCAAATTTGCTCTAAAAGCGCAAGAAGCTGGAGTAGATGCGGTCGTAGCCGAAGGTTTTGAAGCTGGTGGACACAATGGTCGTGAAGAAACTACAACGCTTACTTTAATTCCAATGGTGCGCGAAAACATCTCAATTCCTCTTATTGCTGCAGGCGGAATTGCAACGGGTCGCGGAATGTTAGCGGCCATGATTCTAGGTGCTGATGGCATTCAAATGGGAAGTCGTTTTGCGGCTTCTACCGAAAGTTCGGCGCACGATAATTTCAAAAAAACAATTGTTGAAACAGGTGAAGGCGACACACAATTGACTTTAAAAGAATTAGCTCCTGTGCGTTTGATAAAAAATAAATTCTTTAACGATTTACAAGAGTTGTATGCTAAATGTCCAACTAAAGAAGATTTGGAAAATTTGCTAGGAAAGCGCCGAGCCAAACGCGGTATGTTTGAAGGTGATTTGGTTGAAGGCGAACTCGAAATTGGCCAGATTGCAGGCTTAATTCACGATATCAAACCCGTTGAAGTCATTGTTAATGAAGTGATAGAAGAATTCGAATTGGCTAAAAAAGATAAGTCAAACTTTAGTTTTTAAAGTAATTAAATATAAACTATATTTAGCTCATTTAGCTTTAGTAGCTCATGTTTTCTATGCAAAATAAAATGCCTTACAAGTTTTAATAATCTATGAATCTATGTGGTTAAAATTTTCCCAACAATTCATAAATTGTTCTCTATTTCTTCACATCAATTCCCATTCAAAATACTACTTTTGTACAAATAATTTATCCCAATGAAAAAGTTTATCTGGATTACAACTCTCATTTTCTCAATACTGACTCATGCGCAAGAACGACCAAAATTAGTAGTCGGAATTATAGTCGACCAAATGAAGATGGAATATTTGTACCGTTTTCAAAACGACTTTTCTGCCAATGGTTTCAAACGATTAATAGCGCAAGGTTATACTTTCGAAAATGCACATTACAATTACATGCCAACCTACACAGCGCCTGGGCATGCTTCAGTTTACACAGGAACAACGCCAGCCATTCACGGAATAGTGAGTAATGAATGGTTTCACCGTACGTTAAAAAAAGACGTGTATTGTACAGATGATGCTTCGGTTACCACTTTGGTTCCAGGCTCGGAAAGCGAAGGTAAAATGTCGCCCAAAAATTTACAGAGCACCACAATGACAGATGAATTAAAACTGTCAACCAATTTTAAAGGCAAAGTAATCGGAATTAGTATTAAAGATCGTGGGGCAATTCTTCCTGCAGGTCATTTTGCTGATTGGGCATTTTGGTATTGCAAAACGGGAGAATTTATTTCGAGTTCGTATTACGGAACCGCCTTACCTACTTGGGTTGACGATTTTAACAAAGAAAAAAACTATCTTAATTACGCCAACAAAGGTTGGAATTTGTTGAAACCCAAAGAAGTCTACAACGAAAGCCTTCCTGACGAAAATCCGTATGAAGGGAAATTGTATCAAAAAACCGCTTTTTTCCCTTACAATACCAAAGAAATGGTTGAAAAAAATGATGCTGGCGTATTGCGAATTAGTCCGTATGGCAATAATTTGATTAATGATTTGGCCAAACGAGCTATTGAAAAAGAAAATTTAGGAAAAGATGCAATAACCGACTTTTTAGCGCTAAGTTTTTCTTCAACCGATTATATCGGACACACTTTTGGTCCGCGATCTATTGAATTGCAAGATACCTATTTACGTTTAGATGAAACAATTGCTGATTTTTTGACGTATTTAGATGTTAAAGTTGGCAAAGGAAATTACCTTGTTTTTCTTACGGCAGATCACGCTGGCGCTGAAAATGCAACCTATTTGAAAGACAATAAATACACGGTTGATTGCATCAATTATAAAAATGTAGAAACCGATTTAAGAGCGTTTTCTCAAGCTACTTTTGGTGAAGATTTGCTCTTGAATTATTCTAGTTTTAACGTGTATTTCGATAAAGATAAAATCAAAACAAAAGGTTTGAATTTGACCAATGTGAAACAATCCTTTAAAGAATATTTGTACACCAAAGAATATGTAAAGCGAGTGTACACAGAAGAAGAAATTTTAACTGCAACTGGCAACGATGTGTTGTTGGATTTTGTATCAAAAGGTTACGATCCTACTCAAAATGGCGAATTGTATTTTGTATATAAACCAGGATATACAGAATATTATTCAACTACTGGAACTACGCACGGTTCACCTTATACTTATGATACGCATGTTCCCATTATTTTCTACGGTTGGCACATAAAAAAAGGAAAAACCAACGATCGTAAAGAAATCACGCAAATTGCTCCAACGGTAACTCAATTGCTGAAAATTACAATGCCAAACAGTACAAAAGGCGAAGTGTTGACGGAGATTGTAGACTAAAATTACATCAATTTTTTGTTAATTAATAACGAATGATTTTTCGTTTTAGCCAATTTTTAGTATCTTGGGCTAAATGGAAATTCTATGCGATTATTTTTTGAAAATCTCTACCAAAACAGTAGCCGAATTACGCAATTAGTTTACACGCGACACATCAAAGATTTTATTTTGATTTGTATTGGTGTGACGATGGCAAGTATTGGTTTGAAAGAATTTCTGTTGCCTAATAATTTCCTTGATGGTGGAGCAATGGGTTTGTCGCTACTAACAGAAATCATGACTGGAATTGAACTTTCAGTTTTAATTGTACTGATTAATTTACCTTTTATCATTATTGGCGCAAGGCAAATTTCAATTGAATTTGCTGTCAAAAGTACATTGGCTATTTTGGTATTGTCGTTATTAGTTCATTTTGTCAACTTTCCAGCTATAACTTCAGACAAATTATTGATTTCAGTTTTTGGTGGATTTTTTCTAGGAGCAGGAATTGGATTTACTATTCGAGGAGGAGCTGTAATTGATGGAACCGAAGTCTTGGCGATTTATGTCAGCAAAAAAACCAGTCTGTCGGTAGGCGATTTCATTTCTGTTTTTAATGTGATTTTGTTCTCTTTCTCGGCTTTATTGGTTAATGTGGAAACAGCAATGTATTCAATGTTAACGTATTTTGCTGCTTCCAAAACGGTTGATTTTATCATTAATGGTATCGAGGAATATATTGGTGTAACCATCGTTTCTCGAAATGCAACCGAAGTCAAACAAGCTATTATTGAAAAATTAGGTCGTGGCGTTACCGTTTACAATTCAGAAAGCGGCTACGGAAAAACAGGTGTGAATTACAATGAAAATAAAATCCTTTTCTGTGTTGTCACTCGTCTTGAAGTCACACGCTTATTATTGGAAATCGAAAAAATTGATGAAGATGCTTTTGTGGTGCAACATTCCATCAAAGACACCAAAGGCGGAATGATCAAAAAACGTCCGCTACATTAAACGTCCGTGTTTAAATCTCAATCACAATCTGATTTTTAATCAAATCTTCAAAGGTTTCTCGTTTGCTGATTAGATGACCTTTTCCGTCTTTCCACAACACTTCGGCAGGTTTGAAACGCGAATTGTAGTTGGATGACATCGAATAGCAATACGCACCTGCATTTTTAAAACACAAAATGTCGCCTTCTTTGATTTCGGTAATTCTGCGGTTATTGGCAAACGTGTCGGTTTCGCAAATGTAACCTACAACGGTATAAAAACGTTCTTTTCCTTTAGGGTTGGAAATGTTTTCAATTTGGTGTTGTGAACCGTAAAACATCGGGCGAATCAAATGATTGAAACCACTGTCAATCCCAGCAAAAACTGTCGAAGTGGTTTGTTTTACTACATTAATTTTGGCTAAGAAAAATCCGGCTTCGCTTACTAAGAATTTTCCTGGTTCGAAAGCTAATGTTAGTGTTCTTCCGTATTCTTTCTCGAATGCCAAAAAGCGTTTGGTGAGTTTTTTTCCGAGTTCTTCAATGTTGGTTTCGATGTCGCCTTTTTTGTAAGGTACTTTGAATCCTGAACCAAAATCAAGGAAATCTAAGTTTTTAAAATGTTTTGCTGTATCAAACAAAATTTCTGATGCATACAAAAACACTTCAATATCCAAAATATCAGAACCAGTGTGCATGTGAATGCCGTTAATATGCATTCCTGTGTTTTCAACAATGCGCAACACATGCGGAATTTGGTAAATCGAAATCCCGAATTTACTATCGATATGTCCGACAGAAATATTTTCGTTTCCGCCCGCCATTACGTGAGGATTGATGCGAATGCAAACTGGAATTTTAGGATGTTTTGCCCCAAAGTGTTCTAAAACCGAAAGATTATCGATGTTGATTTGAACGCCCAATTCGGCTACTGCTTCAATTTCTTCAAACGAAACACCGTTAGGAGTAAAGATGATTTTATCGGGAGTAAAGCCAGCGTGCAAGCCCAATTGAACTTCTTGAATTGAAACCGTGTCCAAACCCGAACCACACTTTTTAAGCAATTTCAAAATGGAAATATTAGACAAGGCCTTCATGGCATAGTTGATACGAAGGTTTTCTACTTTGGAAAAAGCGTTGGTAAGTCGCAGGTATTGGCGTTCTATAACAGCGGCATCATATACGTACAAAGGATGATCAAATTCTTCAACAAGAGCCAATAAATCTTTAGGTTGCATAACTTTGTTTTTTGGCAAAGCTACCAATCAAAAGGCGGAATTGCAAGTGAGAAGTTTTTGAAAATGGTTACAACGAATAGCGAACTAAATGCACATGAAAACCATCTACATAAGTCTGTGTGATGTTGAGTTCGTCGGTTGTGATTTCGAGGCAACCAAATTCGATTCCATCAATTTTGATACTTTGAGAGCAAGAAACATCAGGGTTGCTGTCTAGTATTTCATAGTTATACGTTCCAGATGGGAAAATTGCATTTAAGTTGGTGTCAGTATTGTTGTTTTCTACAGTTACAGTTTGATTGGTTGGATCGAATTTCCAATTTACTATTCCAGGTTGAAAATAATGGCTAGCTCCTGTGAATGATCCGTTGACGTATTTTAAATTCCATTCACCGTCAATTTTTGGAGTTGGTTCGGAATTATCACTTTTGGAACAAGCAGTAACCACAATAAATAATAAAAAGATAGAAAGTTTTGCAATCGTTTTCATAGCAGTTGAATTTAAGATTATGCTATACTGATGTAAATATACCAAAAAGGTTGCTTAGTTTTTTTGATTTTTTTCAATACGATTACAAACTAGCCCTGATTGTAGCGGAAATTAGCTTTGTCAAAGTTTTAAAACTTTGACAAAGCTAATTGTAACGAAAAGCAGGAAAATGGATGGCAAGAACACCCAAGCCATTCGCTCCTAACAAAACTAAAATAAAGTTACTAAATTGATATACATTTCTTTTAGGATTCATTCTAATTAATTACTTTTGTGGAACTTTATAAACGACAAACTTTTATTATGAATATACACGAATATCAAGGAAAAGAAATTTTAGCGAAATATGGTGTACGCGTGCAACGTGGAATTGTAGCTAATAATCCAGTAGAAGCTGTAGCTGCAGCAAAACAATTGACTACTGAAACAGGTACACAATGGTACGTAATCAAAGCTCAGATTCACGCTGGTGGAAGAGGAAAAGGCGGAGGCGTTAAATTGGCTAAAAATTTAGAGCAAGTAACTGAGATTTCGGAACAAATTATTGGAATGCAATTGATTACACCGCAAACTCCACCAGAAGGAAAAACGGTGCACAAAGTGTTGATTGCTGAAGATGTATATTACCCAGGAGAAAGCGAAACTTCTGAATTCTATATGTCGGTTTTATTGAATAGAGCGACAGGAAGAAACATGATTATGTATTCTACTGAGGGTGGAATGGATATTGAAGAAGTAGCTGAACATACTCCGCATTTGATTTTTACAGAAGAAATTGATCCACAAGTTGGATTGCAAGGTTTTCAAGCAAGACGTGTTGCTTTTAACTTAGGATTATCTGGAAATGCGTTCAAAGAAATGGTGAAATTTGTGGAAGCATTGTACGCGGCTTACATTGGTGCAGATGCTTCAATGTTTGAAATTAATCCCGTTTTGAAAACGTCGGACAACAAAATTATGGCGGTTGATGCCAAAGTAAATATTGATGATAACGCTTTATATCGTCAGCCGAAATATGCTGAAATGCGCGACGTAAGAGAAGAAAATCAAATTGAAGTAGAAGCAAAAGAAGCGGGTTTGAACTATGTTGACCTTGACGGAACAGTAGGTTGTATGGTAAATGGTGCAGGTTTGGCCATGGCTACAATGGATTTGATTAAATACGCAGGTTTTGAGCCAGCGAACTTCTTAGACGTTGGTGGAACAGCCGATGCAAAACGTGTAGAATTGGCGTTTAGAATCATCTTAAAAGACCCAAACGTAAAAGCGATTTTGATTAATATTTTTGGTGGAATCGTTCGTTGCGACCGTGTAGCGCAAGGTGTTGTAGATGCCTACAAAAACATGGGTGATGCGATTAAAGTGCCAATCATTGTTCGTTTACAAGGAACCAATGCTGAAATTGCAAAAGAATTAATTGACAATTCAGGAATGCCAATTTTATCAGCAGTTCAATTTCAAGAAGCAGCGGATCAAGTTCAGAAAGCGCTTTCGTAAGTTAGAAGTACGAAGTTTGATATACGAAGTTAAAATCCCGAGTTTGTGCTCGGGATTTTTTTATTTATAGAGATTTCCTATTTGCGTTTTTTTATCATAATCAAATATTTTCTTTTCAACTTGTCTTGAAGTAAGATTTAATTCTACAGATAATTTCCTTATGGTTGCATAAAATATTTCACATTCTTTCAAAGTAAAGTTTTGACCAATTGGGTTTGATGTTACAAGTTTTGCATTATACAATTGTCTCCAAACCCTAATGTCTATAACAGCATAATCGTTTGGGTTGTAAAACATTAATATCGCTGATGCTGCTGGATAACTAACTCCTTTTAATGCAGTTAGAATATGAATTTTTAATATGTCGGATTTAGTTTTAAAAGCGATCTCAGTGATTTCCTTGATTTCAACTTCTGAATTTGATAAATATAGATTTTTTGGTCTAGGAGATTTCCACATCAATATTTTAATAATTTGCTCTTTTGATAAAAATTCTTGATTTTTCAAATTTTCAAACTCTTTGAATAGTTTTAACGTTTTTTGGTCTTCTGTATAAGGAATTTCATTTAGTATTTGTTTCATTTCTTTATTTGGTTTTCTCAGCAAAAGCCACCACATGTCCATCCAAATCTGAAAAATAAAAAGCGGTGTCGCCCCAGTTGCGCGTTTCAATTTCGCTGATGATGGTTGTGTTTCTACTTTTTACATGGTCGTATTCTTCTTGTAGATTTTCAACAATAAAATACAATTCGCAACGCGGAATTCCATTTCCTAAATTAGGATGTGGTAGCGCAGGAGTGATGATTTTGGCAATTCCGTCGTTGGGCATTAATCCGAGTTTGCAAAAATCATTGAGTACGAATTCAGACATTCCAGGCACATTTAAATCGGCTGATTTTCTAAAAAGTTGCTCGTAAAATTGGGTGCTTTTTTGTTGGTCTTTGACGTAAAGTATGATTTCGGTATGTTGAATATGAGGAATCATTAGTTTAAATTATAAGCTAAAGTAATAAAAAAATCCCATCTAAAAACAGACAGGATTAGTACGGTGATAACAAAAAAAATTATTTTTTAACCGAACAGGTATTGATTCCCAATAAAGGATATAAAGGACAAAAACTCACCAAACTAGTAAGTGCAAAAACGCCTGCAGCAACTACCGCTACAATTCCTAATGTTCCAGTTATTGTTCCGTTATAAAATAAAAAAGCCAAAACTGCAGCAATTACCAAACGGATAATACGATCTGCTGAACCCATATTTTTTTTCATAATTAAAGATGTATTGATTAATATGATACAAATTTAGGTGAGATAAAAAACGTAGGCAGTGACTTTAGTCACTAGTCTAAAATTTCTATGGTAGTAGCGCTTTGTTTGACCTTTCCTTCGAGTTCTAATTTCTTGACAATTCGACTGATAACCTCGCGTGCGGTGCCTAGTTCGCTAGCAATTTGGCGGTGCGAAATTTTTAAAGGATTGTGTTGCGTAACAGCAACTTTTTCTTTCAAATAATCGTACACACGTTTGTCTAATTTGTCAAAAAGAAGCGAATTGATGGTGTCGAGCAAGTCGGAATACCGCAAATTGTATTGTAGAAAAAAAAGCGAGTTGAAATCGGGGAATTGTTTAGTCCATTTGCCTAATTTCTCGGCTGGAATTAAAAGTAAATGCGAGTCTTCTTCTGTTGATGCATATATTTTACTAGGTTGCTGATTGATGCCAGCCGAAAACGACATGATGCAACTTTCGTTGGGCTTGATGTAATACAATAGTAATTCTTTGTCTTCGTGACGAGTAAAGACTTTAATTAAACCGTTTAAAACCAACGGAATAACTTTGATAAACTGACCTTCGCGTAATAGTTCGGTATCTTTTGGAATCTCTTTTTCGATAGCATGAACTAAAATTTCAGCAATCAAATCGGAATTAAAAAGTGGAAATTGCTTTTTGATTTGCGCTGTTAAATCCATAATTATTGAATAATGTCGTCTATTATTGCCAAATGATGTTGCGTGTGTATTTCTAAAAAAAGAATCGCCTGTTTCAAATTTAGTCTTCCAATAAATGGATGAATAAAATTAGTGTTTTTATCCATAGTTTCCAATTCTTGAATCAAAAATCGAGCTGTTTTGAGTTGGCGTTCAATATCTTTTATAGTAATTTCTTCAAACGATTGCACTGCTTTTGGAGCTCGAGCTTTTCCGCGTGGAATTGATTTTCGGAGAAAAAAATACATTCGTTTCCAATTGAAATCCCAACGGTATTTTGCATCTGATTTCTGTAAAGTAGCAATGACACTATTGATTACTTTGAGTGAATGATCTATATGCCAAGCCACATTAACACTAGAAATAGTAGAATTTTCGTTAGAGCTATGAATCGTTTTTTTTTCTAATAAACCAATAAGTTGCTCTAATTGCACTGTTTTCAAATTATTGTTTTTTAGGTTTTCGGGTGTGAACTCTTTTCAAACTATTGAATAAATAAATCATTTCGCCATCGATTTCAATACCATTGGAAACACTTCTGTATTTAATAAAGTTTTCCTTTACATCTGTTATTTCAACATTTATTTTTTTTCCAATAAATAAACTGTCGTCAGCGTTCAAGACTTTTATGTAGGTCAATACATATTTACAATCGGAAATCCATTCAATAGAAGCATGAATTTCAACTCCTGTTTTTGAGTTGGTTTCAATTTGCAACGAATCTCTTCGGTAAACTATCCAATCTTGAGACTTTTCATCAACATAAATGAAACTTCCATTTAAAAATGACCTACATTTCTTCTTTTGACTCCAAGTGAAAGAGAAGGTCAACGAAAATAATAATACTATAAAAAATCGCATCTGTTTTTTAATAATTAGCTTTTTTTCTTTCCGTTTTTAAACGGAACTTTCTCCACAATTGGTTCTTTTTTCACCTGTTTGTTGGGAGCAAATTTCTTTTTAGGAGCTACGTTTTTTTTAGTATCATCTTCTTTTTTTATCCTGAGCTTGTCGAAGGGCTTTTCTTTAAACTCTTTCGGTTGCGCTTCTTTTTTGTGAATAGCAATTGTATCCATTGGGTTTTTAGGATTTTCTTTGGTTCCGCGTAAGTAAATTACCAATCCGTTCAAGAAATTGCGAAGTACTTGATCGCCACATTCTACGTATTTGGGATGATCAGCATTGCGGAAAAAATTCCCAATTTCACCTTTCGACATACGAAAATCGACCAGTTTTAAAATTTCTTCTATTTGGTCGTCGCGAAGCATTAAAGCTACTCTTAGTTTTT
This sequence comes from Flavobacterium sp., assembly GCA_016787805.1. GTDB lineage: Bacteria > Bacteroidota > Bacteroidia > Flavobacteriales > Flavobacteriaceae > Flavobacterium. Next base: position 24,417 of record JAEUTY010000010.1, read on the forward strand.
TGAAAATATCGTTGTTGTTCATTTTTTTGTTTAAGTGACTGAGTTGATCAGAAAAGCCAAAGATACGCCTTTTTAAAACCTTCTCGCCATAATTTTTCGTTGTGTTGTCCGCCTTTTACAATTATGGTTTTGTTCAAATGTTCGCATTGGCAGCGTTTGGTGTTGACTTGGTATTCTATTGCGTTCAAATCTTTTACCATGTCTTCGTCGCCTTCGTCATCACCACATAAAAAGTAAATCTTTGTTTTGTAAGATTTAGTTTGCTCCATCATACCAAAAATTTCCTTTCGATTGAACCAAAATGAAGGCGAGAAGCAACCTACTTTTCCGAATACTTTGGGATATTTTAATGCGCCGTAAAAAGATACCAATCCGCCGAGTGAACTTCCCCAAAGACACGTGTTTTTGGCATTGGTTTTTGTGCGATAGTTTTGGTCTACATAAGGTTTTAAGGTTGAAACGATAAAATCTAAATACAAATCGGCTTTTCCACCGCCGTATTTTTCATGTTTGTATGGAGTTAGTTCTTCAACTCGTTTGTCACCGCCGTGTTCAATTCCGATAACTATTACTTGAGCATTGATGCTATCGAGCGTTTCGTCAACATTCCATTCACCAACATACGAAGTTTTTGCATCAAATAAATTTTGACCATCGTGCATGTAAATCACAGGATATTTTTTATTGCTTTCAGTATAATTTTTGGGAAGATACACCCAAATTTTTTTCGATGCATTCAATTGAGGAGCTTCAATAGTAAAGGTAGAAACTTGTTTGCTCAACGTTGATTCCTGTGCATTATTTTTCCAAAAAAGGACAAAGACTAAAAGAGATAGAATGAATTTCAAACGTATTAATTTTCAAATTTTAACAAAATAGTATATTTTAGCTAAAAATAATCATTTTGATGAACACAAAGGAACAAAAAATAAGTTTGTTGGCAGACATGATTGCATTTGCGATTGTAGATGGCGAATTGCACGAAAGAGAGTATATGTTTCTATCGATTATTGCTGTTGAACTTGGTATTTCTAAAGACGAACTCAAACAACTTTTTCATGAAGAGCATCGCAGCGAAATTATTAAAACCGAGTTTGAACGCATTCAACAATTTTATCGTTTGGCCTTGTTGATGCATTGTGATGGTGTTTTACATGAACGTGAACAAATCAAGATTCGAGAAATCGGAATCAATATGGGATTGAATCCATTCGCCATAAAAAGAGTATTGAAAGCCATGGAAGAATCGCCAACTAGAATGGTACATCCCGATTTTTTATTGGAAGTTTTCCAAGAGCAACATAATTAATTTTTTTATTCCACTATAAAAATAATGAGAAGCTGTTTTGTAACAGCTTTTTTTATCGCTCTGAAAATTAGTCAGTTAACAAAATGTTAAAACGGACTTTTTTTCAGTTTTCTAACCTGATTTTGGCTTTTGAAATGTCAAAATGACCTGATTTTTCCATTGGTATATAATTTGTCTTTTGCTAATCGTAATTAAAAAAACGTTTAACATTAAAACATAAAAATTATGAACTTAATTAAAAGAAACACAGTACCATTTCCATCGATTATTGATGAATTATTAAAACCAGATTGGTTAGGCGGAATGCAAAGTTTTAACGCCAATGTTCCGGCTGTAAACATCAAAGAAACGGATACCAGTTTCGGAATCGAATTGGCAGCTCCTGGAAAGACCAAAGAAGATTTCAACATCGAAATTGATCACAATGTATTGACCATTTCTTCGGAAGAAAAATCTGAAAAAGAAGAAACTCAAGGAAAATACACTCGTAAAGAATTCAACTATTCATCGTTCCGCAGAGCATTTACTTTGCCTGAAACTGTAAATACAGACAGTATTAATGCAACATACGAAAACGGCGTATTGCATGTAGCGCTTCCTAAAAAAGAAGAAGCTTTGCCTAAACCAAAACGCTTAATCGAAATAGGATAATTTTTTCATCATAGTTAGGGTTGAAGAAAACGCATCTCACTGAGATGCGTTTTTTGTGCTAAATGTTCAATGTCAATCCGTTTTTTTAGCTAATTAGTTAAAAGTAATCTTTTGTGCCTTTTGTGTTTAAAAAACCTCCCAATTTCCTATTTTTGCACCACAACAACACTAACTATGTACAAACTACTAATTCGTCCTATTCTTTTTTGGTTTGATCCCGAAAAAGTGCACTATTTTACCTTTTCTTTAATTCGAACTCTATCTAAAATTCCGGGTTGCTCTTTACTTTTTAGATTAATGTATTCAATTGAAGATAAGCGATTGGAGCGCGAAGTATTCGGACTCAAATTCAAAAACCCAGTAGGATTGGCTGCCGGATTTGATAAAGACGCCAAATTGTTCAACGAACTTTCTAACTTCGGATTTGGTTTTATTGAAATCGGCACGCTTACTCCAATTGGTCAAGAAGGTAATCCAAAAAAACGTTTGTTTCGTTTAAAAGAAGATTCGGCCATCATCAACCGAATGGGTTTTAACAATGGAGGCGTAAAAGAAGCAGTAGAACGACTCAAAAATAACAAAGGCGTTCTCATTGGGGGCAATATTGGGAAAAATAAAGTAACTCCTAACGAAAACGCCGTTGATGACTACAAAATCTGTTTTGAAACCTTATTCGATTACGTCGATTATTTTGTAGTGAATGTAAGTTCGCCCAACACTCCCAATTTACGCGAATTGCAAGAAAAAGAGCCGTTGAAACAACTACTCAATCAACTTCAAGCCGACAACTTACAACATACAACTCCGAAACCTATTTTACTAAAAATCGCACCCGATTTAACCGATTCGCAATTGCTCGACATTATTGAAATCGTCAACGAAACCAAAATCGCAGGCGTAATTGCTACCAATACCACTTTATCTCGCAATGGATTACAATCCGAAAATAAGTCTGAAATGGGCGGATTATCGGGAAAACCACTCACAAAACGTTCCACTGAAGTGATTCGTTTCCTTTCGGAAAAAAGCAATAAATCATTTCCAATTATAGGTGTTGGCGGAATCCATACAGCAGAAGACGCTATCGAAAAACTCGAAGCAGGCGCCAGTTTAGTCCAATTGTACACCGGATTTATTTACGAAGGGCCAAAATTAGTAAGCGATATCAATAAGGCAATTTTGAATAAATAACCTTATTTTTTATTATTTCTTTTCAAAATATTATATCCCAATAGTATTGAAAAGTTATTAAAATTGGAGTCCCAATAAACATAATTAATTATTTCTCTACTATCGTACTTTGCTTCAATTGAAAATAAATTATTGAAATTAAAACCAATTCCGCCAGATAAAAAAAGCGATGATTCGACAGTTAAATTAATAGGATAGCCATTGTTATCACTACTGATTTTTGAAGAAGAGTTTAAATCAAAAGCTAAAGCGGCGTTTAAAAATAATTTTGATTTTTGATTTAAAAACATATAATGTCTAAATCCAAGAGGTAGTTGAATAGATTTGTAATCCAGTGTAACAGCTGTTTTTATTACAGTTGAAGTGGTGTTTATATAATTAAAATCTTTGGAGGTTTTAAATGAGTTATAAGTAGGTTCAAAACTAATACTCCATTTATTGTTATTGATTGGAAATACATATTCTAGCTCTATTCCAAATCGTAAACTAGTTGCCATATCAAAATCGGTACTGGAGTTGAGTTCACTATTACTTAAACTGAATTTTGTAAAACTAACACCAGGTTTAATGTACATATTAAATAAACTTTTATTTCTTTTTTTATAAGAATTCGTCGCAGTAGTTTGATTGTTATATTTTAAAAATAATTTAGTTAAATGATTAAGTGTATAATCAGATTTTTGGACTTCATCTTCACTTACAGCACTATCTTTAAAAAGAGTTCTAAGTTGAATTCTAAAATAATTATTGCTTGCAGCAGTTGACTCATCAATCAAATATTTTTTATAAAATAATTGCTCAACATTAGTATCATTGTATTCAACAAAATAAGAAGGAGCAACCGTGTCGTCAATATATTCCAGTAACGAAATTTTGCCTTCAACAATATATTTTAAAAAAAGTGTTTCTTCAACATAATTAGGAGAGCTAGAATTAGATAATTTAGTATAATCGTTTGAAATCTTGTCTATATTTACTTTACATCTTTTATACTTAAATAAGTCGATAATACCAAATTCCTTAGTGTTTGTTATGTCATGAGTATTAATTGTTGAGGATTCATCCATTTTATATTCAAAACTCTTTGGATTGTTTTTCCAATCTAGGTTTTTGATTAAGCATTCAATTTTAGTATTGTTATTGTCTATATAGTAACCTTTTATAAAATTTACTTGAGCATTTGCTAATGATATGAACTTAAAAAAAACAAAAATAATTACGATTTGTTTGAACGATTTCATTTGAAAAAAATTTATATTATTTTCAAATATAATATTTTTTATGAGTTTAGTGATTACTTTTTTATCTTAGCGACTTATATGGAAACCATCAAAATCATCGAATGTCCGCGCGATGCCATGCAAGGCATCAAACCGTTTATTCCCACCGAGCGTAAAGTCGATTACATTCAGGCGTTGTTGCGAGTAGGTTTTGATACGATTGATTTTGGTAGTTTCGTTTCGCCCAAAGCGATTCCGCAAATGCAAGATACCGCTGAGGTGTTGGCGCAACTCGATTTGTCGAAAACAACCAGTAAATTACTCGCCATCATTGCCAATACACAAGGTGCTGAATTGGCATCAGTTCACAAGGAAATTAATTATCTAGGTTTTCCGTTTTCGATTTCGGAGAATTTTCAAATGAGAAATACGCACAAAACCATAGCCGAGAGTTTAGTGACGTTGCAAGAAATCCTCAACATTGCTGATAAATCCAATAAAGAAGTGGTAACCTACATTTCTATGGGTTTTGGCAATCCGTACGGCGATCCTTGGAATGTGGAAATCGTGGGAGAGTGGACGGAAAAGTTGGCCACTATGGGCGTAAAAATCCTCTCACTTTCCGACACTATTGGTAGTTCAACGCCCGAAGTCATTGACTATTTGTTCTCCAATTTGATTCCAAAATACCCGAATATTGAGTTTGGCGCGCATTTGCACACGACACCCGAAAAGTGGTTTGAAAAAATCGATGCCGCTTACAAAGCCGGTTGCAGACGCTACGATGGCGCGATTCAAGGTTTTGGGGGTTGTCCGATGGCCAAAGATGATTTAACAGGCAATATGCCAACCGAAAAATTGTTGTCGTATTTCACTACAGTCAAAGAAAACACCAATACGAGTCCGATGAGCTTTGAAAGCGCGTACAACGTGGCTTCACGTTTGTTTGGCGAGTTTCATTAGTAGCTAATCCAGCTTTTCGTTCCAAGTTTTTTCACTTCAAACTATTTTTGTAAGCCGCGAAAAGAGCTTCCGTTGGTCGCTTTTTCACAGCAACAAAAATTAGTTTTCACTTTCAAAAAGCTTTCCACTACAATCTGGGCTAGGGCAGTGTTCAGTATTCAGTGTTCAGAGAGTGCTATTGAGAAACAAAACGTCTAAACTAGCCCCGATTGCAGCGGCACGCAGTACAGCGGAAAGCGGGACAAGGCGTCGTTAGAATTATTATACATCTGCTTCAAAAAAAATCTGCGAAAATTTTTCAAATCTGTGAAATCTGTGTTCCAAGACTATGCTAGTCTTATCAACAAAGTTGAAAAACTAATCACTAATTACTATTCACTAATCACTTTTTTAACTATATTTGCATGCAATTTAACTACAACAACTAAATTGCACCATGAAGGCACACCTTTCTAAAATCGTCGGCGAAGGCCTTACTTACGACGATGTTCTCTTGATTCCCAACTATTCTGAAGTTTTACCGCGCGAGGTTAGTATTCAATCGAAATTTACACGCAACATTACGTTGAACGTTCCTATTGTTTCTGCGGCAATGGACACTGTAACCGAAAGTTCGATGGCGATTGCGATGGCGCAGGAAGGCGGCATTGGCGTATTGCACAAAAACATGACGATTGAGCAGCAAGCAGCTAAAGTTCGCAAAGTAAAACGGGCGGAAAGTGGTATGATTATCGATCCGGTGACGCTTCCGTTAACTGCTACAGTTGGTGATGCGAAACTAGCAATGAAAGAGTTCAGTATAGGCGGAATTCCAGTAGTAGACGAAAACGGCATACTAAAAGGGATCGTGACCAACCGTGATTTGCGTTTTGAAAAAGTCAATTCGCGTTCTATTTTGGAGGTGATGACGTCAGAACATTTGGTAACAGCTGCCGAAGGAACTACACTTCAAGAAGCCGAAGGTATTTTACAAGAAAATAAGATTGAGAAACTGCCTGTAGTTGATAAAAATTACAAATTAGTAGGTTTAATTACCTTTAGAGATATAACCAAATTAGCTCAAAAACCAATTGCTAACAAAGATCGTTACGGTCGTTTAAGAGTGGCTGCAGCATTGGGTGTTACTGCTGATGCCTTGGAAAGAGCAACCGCTTTAGTGAATGCTGGAGTAGATGCAGTGATTATTGATACGGCGCACGGACACACGCAAGGTGTTGTAAAAGTACTAAAAGAAGTAAAAACGAAATTCCCTAATTTGGATGTAGTGGTGGGAAACATTGCTACACCCGAAGCGGCGTTGTATTTAGTAGAAAATGGAGCGGATGCGGTGAAAGTCGGCATTGGACCGGGTTCGATTTGTACGACTCGTGTGGTAGCTGGAGTAGGATTTCCGCAGTTTTCGGCTGTGTTGGAAGTTGCAGCGGCGTTGCGTGGCTCAGGCGTTCCCGTAATTGCAGATGGCGGAATTCGCTATACAGGTGATATTCCGAAGGCGATTGCAGCTGGAGCCGATAGCGTGATGTTGGGTTCGTTGTTGGCCGGAACCAAAGAATCGCCAGGTGAAACCATTATTTTTGAGGGAAGAAAATTCAAATCGTACCGCGGAATGGGTTCGGTAGAGGCAATGCAAGAAGGTTCGAAAGACCGTTATTTCCAAGATGTAGAAGACGATATTAAAAAATTGGTTCCAGAAGGAATTGTAGGTCGAGTTCCGTACAAAGGCGAATTGAACGAAAGCATGCAGCAATTCATTGGCGGTTTACGTGCTGGAATGGGTTATTGTGGCGCAAAAGATATTCCAACACTACAAGAAACAGGTAAATTTGTTCGAATTACAACCAGCGGAATTGGTGAAAGTCATCCTCATAATGTGACGATTACGAAAGAAGCGCCGAATTATTCAAGGTAGGTTTAGTCAGGGTAAAAGTCACAGTCGCAGTCACAGTCACAGTCGCAGTCACAGTCGCAGTCGCAGTCACAGTTTTTAGTATTAGCCAAAATAAAAATTTTAATTATATGGACTTTAGAGAATTATTAGCCTATCAAAAAGGATTTTAATTGTCAATGGAAATTTTTATCCTTTCGAAATCATTTCCAATTGAAGAAAAATATTCATTAACCGATCAAATTAGACGTTCATCAAGAAGTGTATGCGCCAATATCGCTGAATCTTACAGAAAAAGAAAATATGTTGCACACTTCATAAGTAAACTTACAGACAGTGATGGTGAAAATTCTGAAACTAATGTATGGTTGGAATTCGCTTATCAATGTAAATATATTACAAGTGACGTTTATATAGATTTATCTAACCAAACTCTTGAAATAGGTAAATTAATCAATTACATGATTGCCAATCCAGAAAAATTTGGATGTAAGCCTTAGTTTTGTATTCATCACTTGCTGAAAACTGTGACTGCGACTGAAAACTTTTAATCATGCAAATAAAGTTCAATATAGTAGAAACAATAGAAACAGAAATTTACTATGGCTCTTATGCTATTTATATATTAGGCGGGCATTATGTTAAAGTTAATCCTGATTTTCATATCAAAATAACTAACATTGATACCAATAAAGATATTGAATTAACTGAAAATATTTTAAAAGCAAAGGTTTTTAAATACGGTAGAAGGGCAGTTAAATTCTATTCTTTTGAGAATATGGAGTATGGAAAATTTAAAATATCAGTCCTAAATTACAATGATATGGTGGTTAAAGATTCCCAATTGGAAATATTTCCTTTACCATTCAAAATTCCTCTTATTATAAATCATTTTATTTTAGGAAAAAGTAGAAAAGATAAAGACATCAATACTATTGAAATATTGATAGCATAAATCGATATCTTGCATACAACTGAAAACTGTGACTGCGACTGAAAACTAATTAAATTCCTAAATAATTACTAGGAGAAATCGCTAATAATTCACCCTTAATAGCCTCCGAAACGTCTAAAGTGCTTATGAATTCGTGAATTGATGTTTTGGTGATAGCAGCATTGGTGCGAGTCAATCCTTTTAGTGCTTCATACGGATTTGGGTAACCTTCTCTGCGTAAAATCGTTTGAATCGCTTCGGCTACAACGGCCCAGTTTTTTTCTAAATCTTCGGCAAATTTGTCTGCGTTCAATAAAAGTTTGTTCAAACCTTTAAGTGTAGCTTCAAAAGCAATTAGGGTATGTCCCATAGGAACACCAATGTTTCTCAAAACTGTACTATCAGTCAAGTCTCGCTGTAGTCTTGAAACAGGTAATTTGGCTGAAAGATGTTCAAAAATCGCATTGGCAATGCCTAAGTTTCCTTCGCTGTTTTCAAAATCAATTGGGTTGACTTTGTGTGGCATGGCCGAAGAACCGATTTCGCCTGCTTTGATTTTTTGTTTGAAATAATCCATCGAAACATAGGCCCAAATGTCGCGATCCAAATCGATGATGATGGTATTGATTCGTTTTAAAGCATCAAAAAAAGCTGCAAAATGGTCGTAATGTTCGATTTGAGTAGTAGGAAATGAATGGTGTAAGCCCAAAGCTTCTTCGACAAATTGTGTCCCAAATTTTTTCCAATCTACATTCGGATAAGCTACATGATGTGCGTTGTAATTGCCTGTGGCACCACCAAATTTAGCGGCAAACGGAATGTTGAATAACAAACGCATTTGTTCTTCTAATCGTTCTACAAACACCAAAATTTCTTTCCCTAATCGAGTAGGGGAAGCCGGTTGACCGTGCGTTCTGGCTAGCATTGGAACGTCCTTCCATTCCATAGCCAATTCCTTCAATTTGGCAATTACAGCAATCAAATTGGGTAAGTATACTTTTTCAAATGCTTCTTTGGTGGATAATGGAATGGCAGTATTGTTGATGTCTTGTGAAGTCAATCCGAAGTGGATGAACTCTTTGTATTGCGATAAATTCAAGGCTTCAAATTGATCCTTGATGAAATATTCGACCGCTTTGACATCGTGGTTGGTCACTTTTTCCGTGTCTTTTATTTTTTGAGCATTTTCCGATGAAAAGTTGGTATAAATTGTTCGCAATTCACCAAAAAGGCTTTTATCTACTCCAGAAAGTTGCGGAATATTGGCTTCACAAAGTGCAATGAAATATTCAATTTCGACTAAAACTCTGTATTTGATGAGCGCTTCTTCAGAAAAGTAAGGCGATAAAGAAATCGTTTTACTTCGGTATCTTCCATCAATAGGAGAAACGGCGTTTAATTCGGATAGTTGCATGTGTTGTGTTGTTGTTTTGAAGGTGCAAAAATAACAAATAGTGTTCAGTGTTCAGTTATTAGTATTCAGTTTTTATTCTAATTGTAATAACTTTTTTCTCAAAACAGGAACACCTTCTGTTGCATTCATCGCAATGATTTCGAGAGGATTGGACAAATCATAAATAGTGGCTGGATTCGGGTCGATGTAAAAAATAGGAGTGTTATAATTTGTATAATGTAACAATCCTGCGGCGGGATACACTTGCAACGATGTTCCTACTACAGCAAAATAATCGGCTTGTTGTGTTATTGCTACCGCTTCTTCCAAAGCGGGAACAGCTTCGCCAAACCAAACGATATGTGGACGAAGTTGGTTTTTTTCGCGGTCTAGATCACCAATTTTCAAATCCGTTTTCCATTCTAAAATTTCCACAGGCGGATTGCGATCACTTCGTACTTTGAATAATTCGCCATGCAAATGCAAAACTTTAGTGCTTCCCGCTTGTTCGTGTAAATTATCGACGTTTTGTGTAATGATGTGAACGTCGAAATCAGACTCAAGTTCAGCCAAAATATAATGACCTAAGTTGGGTTTTACTTCGTGTAATTGTCTACGGCGTTGGTTGTAAAAATCGAGTACTAATGCTTTGTTTTTGCGCCAACCATCGTAAGAAGCTACTTCCATTACGTCGTGACCTTCCCATAATCCGCCAGCATCACGGAATGTTTTAATGCCGCTTTCGGCCGAAATTCCTGCTCCTGTAAGTACAACTAGTTTCTTCATTGTATAAAGCTAATCAAATTTGTTATTTTTGACAAATATTTTTGCTTAGAACGATTTTGCGTTAGGGATTGAGGCGATATCCTTTTGCGCAGTGCAACGGAGTAAAAGATAAAGACGAAAGCCCGACCACCTTTTTCGGTGGGAACGCCCAAAAAACAAAAGATGATAGATTTAGATTTGTTGAATTACCTAGAAGGTTTTTTGACCGAGAGCAGAAAAGAAAAGTTTCTTAAGATTTTAGAAAACCGCACGAATCACTTTACGATTGCGATGGAAGACGTGTATCAGTTGCACAATACGAGCGCTGTAATGCGCAGTTGCGAGGTTTTTGGGATTCAGGAATTGAATGTAGTGGAACAAAAATTTGGAAAACGCATTGACACTGAAATTGCGATGGGAGCGCAAAAATGGGTCGATATTAATCGGTTCAATTCGATGCAAAATTGTATGGATTCTTTGCGTGAAAAAGGCTATCAAATTATTGCTACGACTCCACACAATGATTCGTGTATGTTGCATGAGTTTGATATTACGAAGCGCAGTGCGATTTTCTTCGGAACTGAAAAGGAAGGACTTTCACAAGAAGTAATTGACCAAGCCGATGGCTATTTGAAAATCCCGATGGTAGGTTTTACGGAAAGTTTGAATATTTCGGTTTCGGCGGCAATTATCATTCAAGATATCACCAATCGATTAAGACAATCCAATTTGAATTGGCAATTAAAGGCTGAAGAGATTTTGCAGAAGCGACTCACTTGGACACGCAACTCAATCAAAGACATCAAACGAATAGAAGAGCGGTATTTTTCAGAAAAAACGACTTAGTCTTTATCCTTAACGTATTTTTCGGTTTTTTTGGTCAATACTTTGTATTCTTCATAACAGCCACTGATGGCGTCGAGAATTTGTAAATCGTTGGCCGTTTCAATAAACGTTTGCGAGTAATTACAGCGCTGTAAAATTTCGGGAATTTCGTCTTTATCGATGCCTAAGAGTACGGCGATAGTTTCGCGATCAAACTTGGTTTCTAATAAATTTCGAACCGTATCGTCTTTTCGCATTTCTTTGAGTTTTTTGAGCTCTTTTGGCTTATTTCCAAAGAAATTATACAACATATCGGCAGGATTAAAAATAGAATTCATCACACGAGAAAAAGCACCAGGCGATCTTTCTCCTCCTTCATACGATTTGGATAAACCAGAAATACTGTACGAATAGTTTTCATTATAAGGAATTAATTTGCTGTCAACTTCTAAGTAACCTGTAAGCATATATTTTCGTACAAAAACCTCTTCAAGTGCAATGGCTTTTTCAGTTAAAACTATTTTGGTATTTGGGTTTTTTATCCAGTCGTTGGTGACTCTTACTCGTAACGATTGGTAACCGATACAGGTAACGTGTATGGTGTCATTGGCCGTAGCTTCAATTTCGAAAGTTCCTCTTCCATTAGTAACAGTTCCTTTTACTTTGTTGATGTTGATTACATTAACATTTGATAAAGGGAGCAAATTAGCGCTATTAAGAATGGTTCCAGAAACTTTACTTTTAAGTGAAGTATCTTGTGCAAAAGAAAAACCAGTTGTTAGAAGTAGGAAAAAAATAAGTAAATATCTCATCGTCAAAATTAATGGTTTAAAAGTACTAAACTCGAGTAGATATTTGGATGCAATTATAAGAAAATTAACAAAATGAATAAAAAAACTCTAACCAGTTTATTGATTAGAGTTTTGTTATTTATCATTTGAGAATTAACTTCTTCTTGGCCTTCTGTTTTTAGCAGCGTCAAACGAACGGCTTGCTGGTCGATCTGAACTGCCTTCTGAGCGACGAGGTTTTCTCTCTTCGCGTTGGATAGAACCTGATTCTCTTCGTGGTGCTGAACTTTTGAATCCAACTTCTCTACGCTCGCTTCTTGGCCCGAAACTTCCGCCTCTTGAACCCGAACTTCTTTCACCATCACGTCTTCCGCCAAAACCACCTGAACTTCTTCTTTCGTTTCTACCGTTGTGGTCACGACGTTCGCGGCTTCCACCATCATTCTTAGAAATTTCAACGTTGATGCGTCTTCCGTTTAAGTCAAATCCGTTTAAGATTTCCATTACTTTTTCAGTGTGTTCACCATCGGTATTAAAGAAAGAGAAGCCTTCTTTAACATCTACTTTGAATACATCATCACGACCCAAATCAAGTGTTTCTTTTAAGAAATCTTTCAATTGCATCCAATCAAAATCGTCTCTGGCTCCAATGTTGATGAAATAACGAACCGGATCGCCCGCTCTAATCTCTCTAGGTTCAGACGAACTTCTCTCAGAACGTTCACCTGATAAATCGCGTTTCTTTTTATAGTAAGAAATGAATCTATTGAACTCAACAGATACCATTTTCTTAATTAATTCTTCTTTGGTTAAGCCATCCAACACTTCATTAATCGCAGGAAGATAGTTGTCAATTTCGTGATCTACTTCAGTATCTTTGATTTTATTGGCTAAGTGTAGTAATTGAATTTCGCAAATTTCGATGCCACTCGGAATGGTTTTCTCTTCAAATTTTTGTTTGATGATTTTCTCAATAGAATGAATCTTACGAATCTCACTTTTGGTGATAATGACAATCGAAGTTCCTAATTTACCCGCACGGCCTGTACGACCTGAACGGTGGTTGTAGGTCTCAATTTCGTCAGGTAATTGGTAATTCACTACGTGTGTAATGTTATCCACATCAATTCCACGTGCCGCTACATCAGTCGCTACCAACATTTGGATTTGTCTTCCTCTAAATGCTTTCATCACTGTGTCGCGTTGCGCTTGAGATAAGTCGCCGTGCAACGCTGCGGCACTGTAACCGTCTTCAATCAATTTTTCGGCAACGGCTTGTGTATCTCTTTTGGTTCTACAAAAAACAACCGAAAAAATATCTGGGTTGGCATCTGCTAAACGTTTCAGAGCTTCATAACGATCGCGAGCGTTTATAACATAAAATTCATGCGAAACAGTAGCCGAACCTGAGTTCTTTGTTCCCACAGTAATCTCAGCTGGATCAGCCATAAATTTCTTCGCAATACGCGCTACTTCTGTTGGCATAGTCGCTGAGAATAACCACGTACTTTTTTCATCGGGAGTGTCGGATAGAATCGAAACGATATCTTCATAAAATCCCATGTTTAACATCTCATCAGCTTCGTCAAGAATACAATAATTGATGTTTTTAATGTTTACAAGACCACGATTGATCATGTCTTGCATTCTTCCTGGTGTAGCCACAATAATTTGGGCGCCACGTTTTACCTCTCGGGCTTGTTCGGTTATGCTTGCACCACCATAAACTGCCACTGTATGTAAACCCTTTACATATTTTGAGTATTGTTTAATTTCGTTGGTGATTTGTAAGCAAAGTTCACGCGTGGGCGATAAAATCAACGCTTGCGTGCTTCGGTCTTCAGCATCAATTTTTTGAATCAGTGGGAAACCAAAAGCTGCTGTTTTCCCTGTTCCTGTTTGTGCTAAAGCCACTAAGTCTGTTTCGTTTTCTAATAAAACCGGAATCGCTTTTTCTTGCACTTCTGACGGATTCTCAAATCCTAGATCTTTGATCGCCAGCAGTAACGACTCATTCAGACCTAATTGTTCAAATTTATTCATAAAGTATTTTAAATTAACCCGCTCTTTTGGTTCCTTTAACCTCAAACGGCGTGCAAAGGTAGTCTTTAAATACCATATAAACTAATTTGCTAGTGGTTGATAATTAGAAAGTTAACTTTTGCTTAACAAAGTAGCTGAGTAACTGAGCTGCTGAGTAACTGAGTTGACACAAGATTTTACATTTATTTATTTGGATTTTTAGAAGCAGAAAAATAGCCGTTTTTAGAGCATTCGTCCCGCCATCCGAGCTACGCGGTAGCTTTCTCCTGTCGGGGCTATTCAAGATGTGTTTTTTTCTCAAGAACTCAGAAAATCCACTAATTGACGTACCGCTTTTCCACGATGACTAATCGTTGATTTTTCTTCCATTGTAAGTTCGGCAAAGGTTTTATCATAGCCATTGGCCACAAAAATAGGGTCGTAGCCAAAACCATTGGTTCCGATTTTTTCTTTGATAATTCTACCGTTGATGATTCCCGTAAAAAGTTGTTGTTCGCCATTTAGATTCAAACAAATGACGGTTTTGAAATTGGCTTTTCGGTTGGTTTTATCTTTCAGATTTGCAAGTACTTTTTCGATGTTTTTGTTGTCATCTTTGGGTTCGCCTGCATAACGAGCAGAGTAAACTCCGGGTTCACCATTCAATGCATCAATCTCCAAACCCGAATCGTCAGCAAAACAATTGTAACCGAATTTTTCTGTTACGTAATTGGCTTTAAGAATTGCATTTTCTTCAATAGTATTGGCAGTTTCAGGAATATCTTCTAAGCAGCCAATGTCTTCCAAACTCAGCACTTCAATATGACTTGGAACTAACAATTGTATCTCTTTGATTTTGTTTTTATTGTTGGAAGCGAATACGAGTTGCATAATGGGATTTAATTTATAAAAAACACGTAAAAATACGCTATTTTTTTGAATACAGTAGTTTTAACTTTGCAACATAGATTATACTAATTAACGATATATATAGAAAACCAAGTAGTTTATGTTTTACTTGATTTGGGGAAAAATTGCCAGGTTGAAAAGCTTGGCAATTTTATTAGTAGTAAAATTAATTTAGCAATTTTTCCTGATAAAAAAGGGTGTTTTTCCTGTGTTTTGATTGAACGGTATGGGTTATTTTTGTAAGAAACTATTTCTTAAATAGAGTGAAAGAAGAAAGTAAAATATAAGCACGTATGAGTTATGATTTAATGGTGTTCAATCCAGATGTTGCGCCACAATCAGAAATAGAATTTTTAAAATGGTATGATGTTCAAACCGAATGGAAAGAATCTCATAATTATGTTGATCCAATTGTCACTTCTGATAATTTAAGAAATTGGTTTAATGAGATTATTAATGATTTCCCGGCGTTAAACGGGCCTTTTGCACCTGTTAATGCCGAAGATTTAGAAAGTGAGTATGTTGCAGATTATACCATTGGCGAACATGTTATTTACGTCTCATTTAGATGGTCGGTAGCTGAAAAAGCTTACTCTGCTATGTTTGAATTAGCAGAAAAACATCAAGTAGGGTTTTATGATGCTAGCGGAAGCGGAGATATTTTATTTCCCAATCAAAAAGGAGAGTTGGATTCGATTTTACCCCGAATTGAAAGACGTAAATGGTGGAAAATTTGGAAAAAAGCATTGTAAATAAAACCAACGCCTAATGTTACATTCTAGATAAAATTTAAGTAGTTCTAAATTTTAGTTTTTTTAGTTAAGTTGGTTAAAGATGCCGAGTTGGAAAGCTTGGCATTTTTGTTTTATAGTAATTCAAAAAACACTTTTGTCTGATTTAACTTATCAGATAAAAGTGTTTTTCTTAAAATTTGCAAAGAATTAATCTTTAGCTACGGCGTCACCACAAAAACAAAGTTATTCGCATTTTTCTCCCAAATAGAATAATCGGTGTTGTCTACGTTGCCATCTCCATTTAAATCGGTGACATAATTTCCAGACGCAAAATCATTGGCATCAGTTTCCCAAAAGGAGTAATCAGAGTTGTCGATGTTGCCATCTTGGTTGATGTCGCCAGTAAATAATGCCCAAACACCTGTTTCAACTTCAAACATATTGCCAGCAAACGCTTTGTTTGGCAAATTAGTAAAATCATAATTGCTAGTTGCACTAACCACAATCGGACTTGCACTCCATGTTTCAATTGAGTTGCGGTGTTTTACTACTAAATAGTATGATCCTTCTCGGGCTGGTGTAAATATACAAGTTGCATTTCCGTTGGTAGTTAATGTTGCAGTGGTTGAAGCTATGGTATTGGATGTTGTGGTTGGATCTCTTAATTCGAGTGTAATTGTATCAACTTCTGTAGCGTTTGTTCCAGTTCCTTGGTTAACTTTAACAGAGCGCATAGAATGTGTTGTAGAGTCGTAATATCCTTCTAAGAAAAGTTTTAAATTTACTGTCGATGACGCAGGTTGCAGTACAACGGTATAATCTTCAACTTGGCCATAACTAAACACTTCGCAAGCGGTTGGAATTCCATTGTATTTCATCGAGACTCTCATTCTTGTCGATCCAATAGCTGTATTTGTTGGAACTGTAAAAGTACCTGAAACAGGCGAGTTGGTAGTCGCGGCCAATGTCCAAACAGTTTCATTACTTTCATCAAAATCACCATCTTTATTGTAGTCGATAAAAACAGCGTAGGCTTCTGGATAAACTGTTCCAGTCCAAAATGGTGTTACGGTTATTGTATTGGTGCTACCCATCACTAAATTGGTTGAGATTGATGTAAAATTGGTATAGCCTGTTCCGCCAGAAGATGCATTGTTGATAGTGCCTAGTTGAACGTTACCTATAAGTTCGTCTGAAACGCTATTTCCTTGTGAAGCACAATAAGTTAGAGGTCTGATTTCATACATAAATTTGTAGGTTTCTGAGGTGTCATTGTTCGATCCAGTGGCAACGACTTTGAAAAACACTTTTGTTCCGGCAGGAAAATCAGGTAATGGAGTGGTTGATTGCCATATATTTCCTGATACAACCGTCATTGGAATAACATTTGTTGAATTAAAAGTTGGAGTATTAACTGCCCATTTTACATGAACATCCGTCAATGAGCCACTGTACTGAATTTCAGATGTTACCAGTTGATTTAAACCCGCTTTTGGTGTAGTAAATGTTGGTGGATTGGTAATTGACGTTTCAACTATAGCAGGAAAGCTATTGCGGTTGGCCAAAGAGTATTCCCACAAACCTCTACCCCAAGTTGCGGCTTTGATAGTATTCGAACCGTAATTAATTTCTAAATCTTCTATGGCTATATTGGGTAAATTTTCATTGTAAAGTGTCCAAGTACTGTCACTCATCCCTTTTTTATAAATTCCTACTGCTGCACCAACGTAAATGGTGGAATCGTTAGTTTGATCTATGGTCACACAGTAAATCGGCATGTTTCCTAAGTTGTAGGTGATGTTTTGCCAAGTTAACCCAGAGTTGGTTGTGACGTATACTTTTTGACCATTGTTTTGATAGGTATCGTAAGTTACTACCATAGTAGTATCGTCATTAGGGTCAAATGCTACGTCGGTAATGGAGTTGTTTGGTAAACCATTTTTAATGTTAGAAAAAGTTGTACCACCATCAGTAGAAAGTTCAATAGCGCTTCCTCTTGTAACTACCATAATATTGCTATTGTTTTCAGCAATGGCAGCGGTTTCGATTGCTCCACCTAATGTAGTTGGAGTGCCAAGATCTACCCAAGTGGTTCCAAAATCGATGCTCTTATGTACTTTTGTTCCAAAGGAATACACTGTCATTTGGTTGTTCGGGTCATAGACCAATGGCGCAACCCAAGAAGCTACTTGACCTGGTGGCGTTATTCCTGTTCTACTAGCTCCAGTTCCATCAAGGTATCGTCCTCTGCCACCATTTTGCGTACTTCCAATCATGTAATTAGGGTTTAATGGTAAAACTATGCCTTCCATTCCATCAGCGCCGTAGGCTTCAATCCATCCAGTTTTATTTTTGATACTGGTTCCATTGTCTTGCGATCCACAAATGGAAACATGCGTATTAGATTGTGACGTTCCTACACAGTAATTTTCTCTGATTCCTACCGATAAACTTAATTTTTGCCAAGTCAAACCATTATCAGTAGATTTACTCAAAAAACCATCTGTACACGTGTAAAAAACACCATTCACACAGTCTAAATAATTAGTATCAGCATGAACATAATGAGTAGATGTATTAAAGTTTTGTTGATTATTTCCACTACCATTATTGGTACCTAAACTCCACCAAGTACATTGATTGAAAGTAGTACCCGAATCGGTACTTCTGTATAAGTCTAAATAGCCAGATACAAATTTAGTAGTGTCCAAATCATTTGGCATTGCTTGCCATAACGCTACTCCAGATGGTGGTGGATTTTGTATAGTAGTATAAGTCAAACCAGCATCGGTTGACTTCCAAATTCCGTTATCGGAAGAGGCGAAAACACAATCTGGACATGTAGGTGATACGGAAATTTTGATTTTTACATTATTGTTGCCTGGCAAATCAACATATCCTGTATAAGTGACACCTAAATCGGTTGATTTTAAAACTTTGTTTTTGTTGGCTGCAAAAAATTCGTCGTATATATAAATGATGTTGCTATTGGTAGGATGAAAATCAACATCTAAAACATCGCCACCGATGATTTGTCTAGTCCAAGTTTGTAAATTATCTGTTGAGCGGTACAATCCTTGACTTGTTCCTACAAAAACTAAATTTGGAATTGTTGGATGATATTGAATGGTGTAAACTTTAAAGTTCGAACCCAAGCCACCATAACCAACATTAGTTGGAATAAAAGCAGTTGGAGTAAATGTAGTACCACCATCATTAGATTTATATACACCAAACGAAGTTCCGTTGCCCGCATTTCTGACGTTGATTAATACATTGTCAAAATTAGTCGGACTAGCCGCAATTGCATTTACACCTGATGCAGGAAGAAAGTCGGTATTGTGCGACCAAGTGGCTCCACCATCACTAGTTCGCCATAAACCTCCACTTCTTGAACCAATATAGATTTGTTGATCATTGTTTTTATTGACTTCCACAAATTCAACTCTTCCCAGTCCTGTTGAGTAATGTCCAGTAATATTCGTAATGTTATCTGGCCCTAATGATTTCCATCCGCCAGTTTCAAATAAACGTTGTTGTTGGTTATCTTTACTTTCTCTTTTAATTCTTTCGTATTCTTTAAAAGCTATGTAATGATCTACCTTTCGGTCACCAGAAGGAGCATATTTCGACTCATTTTCCTGTTTCCATCTCATAAAAGGTTTGTAACCTGATCCTTTTTTATCTCTATCAATTGTTTTAAAATAGGCTTCTGCTGAATCACAAACAGTATAAAAATTAATACTGTTGTCGTACATCATTTTTTTGTAACTAGGAGTAGATTTCAATGTAGCTCTTTGAGCGTTGATTAGTATTGAAAAAAATAAAAGAGCTAAAAGGATTGCGTTTTTTTTCATTTGAAAATATATTACAAAAGTAGGTTACATTGTTATTAATACAAATGTAAGAGGGATGCGAGTATTGCCCAATTTTTGAATATCACAATTATATCATATTCATAAAAAAAAGGATATCCAATTGAATATCCTTTTTGTTTGAGCTTATAAAAAATTAAGGTGTTATCACAAAAATAAAATTATTGGAGTTATTTTCCCAAATTGAAAAATCTGAATTATCAACATTACCATCACCATTCAAATCAGTGGCGAAATTTCCAAAAGCAAATTCATTTGCGTCCACTTCCCAGTTCGAATAATCAGAATTATCTACATTACCATCTTGATTCATATCGCCTGTATAACAACCCCAAGCGCCAGACTCCAATTGAACTAAATTGTTTCCAAAAGCTTTTGTTGCTGCATCAGAGAAATCATAAGTTGCCGCTGTAGGTCCAATTGTAATTGGTGTTGCACTCCAAGTTTGTACCGAGTTGCGGTGATTCACTACAACATAAAAAGAACCACTTGGTGCAGTTGGATAATTACATACAGCTGTACCGTTTGTTTGTAATATAGCTGGAGCTGTTGCAATTAAGGTTGTTGGTGTGCTTGCATCTCTCAATTCAACATTGATTGTATCTACATCATTTGGATTTGAACTTGTGCCTTGGTTGAACTGAACCGATCTCATGCTGTGGGTAGTTGTGTCATAATATCCTTCTAAATATAATTTTAAATTTAAAGTAGAAGATGATGGAACAATTACAACAGTGTAATCTTCAACTTGTCCATAAGAGAATGTTTCACAAGGTGTTGGGATTCCATTGTATTTCAACGAAACTCTCATTCTGGTTTGCCCTAGTGTAGCGGTAGCTGGCACAGTAAATGTACCTGAAACAGGAGTTGTAGTTGTTGCAGCAAGAGTCCAAACAGTCTCACCTGCATCAACAAAATCGCCGTCTTTATTGTAATCAATAAATACACCATAACCTTCTGGGTAAACTGTGCTTGTCCAGGTTGGAGTAATAGTTATTGTGTTAGTTGAACCTAATGTTAAGTTAGTTGAAATGCCTGTAAAATCAGTATAACCTGTTCCGCCTGTTGAAGCATTATTGATAGTTCCTAATTGTACATTTCCAATTAACTCGTCAGCAACACTATTTCCTTGTGACGCACAATAGTTGAATGCATCAGTAGTAACAGTCAAAACATTGCTTGGAACCGAGATGTTTCCTGCAGCATCTTTAGCTCTCACAGTGAAAGAATATGCTGTTGATGCGGTCAACCCAGTAGCAACAAAAGTTGTTGTACTTGTAGTTGATCCAATTAAAGTTGCACCTTGATAAACATCGTAACCTGTAACTCCAACATTATCAGTTGAAGTGGTCCAAGACAATGAAACTGTATTGGCTGTTTTAGCTGTAAAACTTAAGACTGGAGCAGAAGGCGCGATTGTATCAGGAGCATCTGTAGTTACATTTACAACATTACTGTTTGAAGAAATATTTCCAGCAGCATCTTTGGCTTTTACTGTAAATGAATACGTTGTTGAAGGCGTCAAGCCAGTTACAGTAAATGTTGTCGCTGTAGTAGTTGAACCTATATTGACTGCGCCTTGGAAAACATCATATCCTGTTACACCAAGATTATCAGTAGCGCCCGACCAAGAAAGTACAGTTGATGTAGAAGTTGTTCCTGAAGCGCTTAATGTTGGTGGTGAAGGCGGAGTTGTATCTGGAGCTTCCGTAGTAACGTTTACGGCATTACTCGGAACCGATAAATTTCCGTCAGCATCTTTTGCTCTTACAGTAAAAGTGTAGGTTGTTCCAGGTGTTAGGCCAGTAACTGTATATGGTGAAGATACAGTGGTTCCTATTAAAACTGCTCCTTGGTAAATATTGTATCCAGTTACAGCTACATTATCAGTAGCACCCGACCATGAAAGCACTGTACTAGTTTGTGTGGTTCCTGATGCTGTTAATGTTGGTGCTGTTGGAGGAGTGGTTTCTGGTGTTCCAGATGTTATAGTAAAATTGGTATTGGAAACATCAAAGAAAATATGATTGGTTCCTTTAATCATAATGCGGTTGGTTGTACCTGCTAAATTAGGAATTGTTAATGCTTGTGTTCCATCATTTGGTGTAGCCGATAACAATGTGATTGGAAAAGTTGTTCCACCATCGGTCGACATTAAGATGTCAACATTGGCACAGTTTACGCCATTAGCAGTAGTTCCTGCAACCGCCCAAGTAATAGTTTGTGATGAATTTCCTGCATAAGAAACAGCGGTATTTGGAACTGTTACTGTGAAAGGTCCTGCCGTAGCATTTACAGTTACAATCATGTCGTCACTATTGTTGGCTGGACCAGTCACATTATTGTCGCGAGTAGTTAAACGGAAGTTTAATGTACGTGCAACAGATGGTAGCGCTTCTACAGTAATCTCTGTTCCAGCAGTTGTTGTAGCTCCCGCTAAAACAGATTGCATTCTAGGGAATACTCTAACTGGAGAAGTACTTGGGTTGTAAGATCTGAAGTTTACACCAGAAGTTTTAGTTGCATTTGGAGCCGTACTATTGGTTTGCGAATTCATTTGTTCCCAGCAATACGTTAGTACACTGTTGTTGGTGTCAGTCCCAGCTCCTGTAAGCATAAAAGGAGTGCTTTTTGGAACTGTATAATCCAAACCTGCATCGGCAGTTGGAATAGCATTTCCTGTTGCGGTATTAACTTGGCATGTTTTAGTTTTAATATTATTAGTAACTTGTTGGATACTAATAGCGTGAAAATAAGCGTCAGAGTGAGGTTGAACATCCAGCGAGGTGATTCCGGCATACCCCATAACAGTAGATCCTGATCCAGGTTCCATTTGAACCCCAGTTCCTTCATTACCACCATGTGTCCAGGTATGATTGGCGCCAAATTGATGACCAAATTCGTGGGCTACATAATCAATATCAAAATTGTCACCCATTGGAATTCCGTCGTTTGGCGAGGTAAATCCACTTCCTTTTTGACCGTTCACACAAACACATCCAATACAACCTGCATTTCCGCCTCCACCAGATGCACCAAATAAATGACCTACATCATAGTTGGCTTCACCAATTACTGAAGTTAAAGTAGATTGCAATTCACCATTCCACGCGCCTCCTGCACCCGTTGCAGCGTTTGAATAAGGGTCGGTTGCGGCGTTTAAGTAAATCACATCATCCGTATTGGCAATTAAATTCATGTGTACACCAAAATCCATCTCAAAAACACCATTAACACGCGTCATCGAATTGTTCATGGCGGCCAACGCAAGTGCTTTTGTTCCACCAAAATAAGCAGTATATTCGCCTGTTACTGACAAGGCACATCGAAAAGTTCTCAAAAAACCATCGTCTGCATTCGGACGAGCAAAATTGTCATTTGTAGTGAAATCTAATTTTCCATTTTCAACAACCGAACATTCAAATTTTGAAAAAGCTTGTTTCTTGTCCGATTTTTTGTAAACAACATAAGATTGCAAATCAGTCGTATAAGGTTCAATAAAAACTGTGGTACGATCAGAATTGATTTTCATACTCTGAAAACCCAATGGAGAAATGCTGAAATAAACTGTAGTGGCCGGATTTTCAACTCCTTGACCAACATAAGATTTGATTTCAGGATAGCGATCTGCCAAAGCAGGATCCATGTTGGAAGACTCATAAATTATGAAATGCTCCAATTGACCCAACTCATTTGGTATGTCAATTGCTACAGTAGAATTTTTCTTGTAATCAAAACGATTAGGACTGTTGGCAATATGATTTTTTAATGCCAAAAAGTTGAGTTCAAATACGTTGGGATTGCTAATACTTCTTTTATTTTCAAAAGTAATAGATTCATTTTTCTTGGAAGTGGTTTTCCAAAACGATTGTGCAAAAATAACACCAGATGACATTAATATCATCAGCAAAAGAAGTTTGGTTTTCATAAATAGAAATAGGGTTTAATTAAATCAACTGACGAAGTTATAATTTTTACTGAAAGTCAATGCATTAGCTTCTAAATCAACCGATGTATTGCAAAAAACGAACTGTTTTTTAAGAAAAATCTCAATAATTTGATGGTAAATTTATTTTTAAAAGAGAAATATTTACAGGTATAATTTTAGATTCATTAATCAATTTGCAGAGGGTAATTTGAGTAATCAATTTTGCACTTTGTGTTGTGAAATGTTATAAGAGATGCGTATAAAACTCAATAGAAAATAAGGAGTTTTATTAAGTTAAAATATTTCTCTAAATCCAGAAATTTATTACTACTTTTGCATCGTTTTTTAACAACTTAATTTATCATGGTAAAAGATTTATTTGAGAGAATACAAAATAATAAAGGACCTTTAGGAAAATGGGCTTCGCAAGCAGAAGGATATTATGTTTTTCCAAAATTGGAAGGAGAATTAGGTCCGAGAATGCAATTCCACGGAAAAAATATTTTAAACTGGAGTTTGAACGATTATTTAGGTTTAGCCAACCATCCTGAAGTACGTCAAGCGGATATTGATGCAGCAATTCAATACGGAGCAGCTTACCCAATGGGAGCGCGTATGATGAGCGGTCACACCAATTACCACGAACAATTGGAAAATGAATTGGCGGCTTTTGTAATGAAAGAATCAGCTTATTTGTTGAATTTCGGTTACCAAGGTATGGTGTCTATTATTGACGCTTTGGTGACTAAAAATGATGTAATTGTTTACGATGTTGATGCGCACGCTTGTATTATCGATGGTGTTCGTTTGCACATGGGAAAACGTTTTACTTACCGTCACAATGATGTTGAAAGTATGGAGAAAAACTTACAACGTGCTACCAAATTAGCCGAAGAAACTGGTGGTGGAATTCTTTTCATCACAGAAGGTGTTTTCGGTATGCGTGGTCAACAAGGAAAGCTGAAAGAAATTGTAGCGATGAAAGAAAAATACAATTTCCGTTTGTTGGTAGATGATGCGCACGGTTTTGGAACCTTAGGGAAAACTGGTGCTGGAGCAGGTGAGGAGCAAGGTTGTCAAGACGGAATTGACGTGTATTTTTCGACTTTTGCCAAATCAATGGCGAACATTGGTGCTTTCGTTGCTGCTGATAAAGACATTATTGATTACTTAAAATACAACTTACGTTCTCAAATGTTTGCTAAGGCTTTGCCGATGATTCAAACGGTTGGTTCGTTGAAAAGATTACAATTGTTACGTGACAACCCAAGTTTGAAAGACAAATTGTGGGAAAACGTAAATGCTTTGCAAAACGGTTTAAAATCAAGAGGATTTAATATTGGCGACACTAATACTTGCGTAACTCCTGTATACCTCGAAGGTTCAATTCCAGAAGCGATGGTAATGGTCAATGATTTGAGAGAAAACTACGGTATTTTCTTGTCAATTGTAGTGTATCCAGTTATTCCAAAAGGAATTATTTTATTACGTATGATTCCAACTGCTTCACATACAATTGCTGATATTGATGAAACGCTTACCGCTTTTGAAGCCATTCGTGAAAAATTAGTCAACGGAACGTACAAGCAAATTGCTGAAGCTAATGTTCAAAATGTAGAATAGTTCTTTTCAACTACATAAACAAAAAATCCATTCAATTACGAATGGATTTTTTTATGGAATATCTCTACGATACGTTCGTCTTCTTTTGTGCACTGTGGGATTAAAATGTTTCCAAATATTGTGAATGGCATTATTTTCTTCTAATTCTGGTGTTCGTATGCAAGTTTCAATTTTATTTTTTTTGAAAACAGTATAATATTCATTAAAAATCATCGCCGTGATTCCTTTGTTTTGGTATTCGGGTAAAATTCCGATCAGGTAAAACAAAACATCTCTACTGTGTTTTTTGGCTTTTAATAAATGATAAAAACCAAACGGAAACAATCGACCGTTGGCTTTTTTAATCGCTTCCGAAAAACTTGGCATTACGATGCTAAAAGCGATCATTTTACCATTTTTATCAAAAATGAATTTAATGTATTCAGGATTGATAAAACCAATGTATTTTTTCTTAAAATATTCTTTCTGAACGGGTGTAACTGCCACAAATGATGAAAGTCCTTCGTAAGCCGTGTTGAACAAATCAAACATTTCGTCTACGTAAGGCATAATGTCTTTTGTTTTGGTAAAATTCATTGCCGTTAATTCGTAGCGCTTTTTAATCAAATCATTCGCTTTTAAGAAAAAATCGGGTTGTACATTTGAAAAAGGAAACACGCTTTCGATGAACTCTTTTTCTTTAACAAAACCCAATTGTTCCAAGTGTTCTTTGTAGTACGGATAGTTGTACCAAGTAATCATCGAGCCAATAAATTCGAATCCTTCAGTCAAAACGCCCACTTTGTCCAAATTCGAAAATCCCATCGGACCCTCTATGTATTCTAAGTTGTTTTTTCGGCCCAATTCGTACACTTTTTCAAGCAATGCTTTGGTCACTTCAATATCATCAATTACATCCCACCAACCAAAACGAACCTTACTCTTTTGTTGGTCTTTTACTTCGTCCCAATTGATAATGGCAGTAATTCGTCCAACTATTTTATTGTCTCTGTAGGCCAAATAAAAATAAGCTTCTGCACTCAAAAACGCTGGATTATTATTTTTGTCAAATCCAGCCAATTCATCGGCAATCAAAGGCGGAATCCAATTGGGCTCGTTCTTGTACAATGAAAATGGAAATTGAATATATTCTTTTAGTTCCGCTTTAGAAACGGCTTCTTTAATCGTAATCATGCTATGGATGTTCTACTTTTATTTCGTCAACTCTTTTTTTCTTGCTGTTCTTTTTGGCCTCTTTTTCGACTTTCTTGTCCATTTTACTCTTTTCTTTCTCGACTTTAATTTTAACTTCTTTGTAATTGGTGTCGGAGCGCCATGAAAGACCAAATCCGCCGTAAAATAACGAAGGTGTATCTTTGAAATTTTTACTAATTGTAAAATCTACTTGAAAATTTTTATTCATCAAAAAAGCACCTCCAGCAGAAAAAATGCCGTCAGAATAATAATCGCTTTTAATTCCTTTGTTTTCGAAATAGACCGACCAATTGTCGTTCAAGCCTTTAGTCAATGTAATGATGTAACCAAATTGACGGTAATCGGTTGTTATTTTATCCATAAAGGTATTGGTAATCAGAACCAAACCTTTGCCAAATACGTTTTGTGTAATCAGCATTACTTTCGGGCTAATGTAAGAAGGCTTTTCATCACGCAAATAAAAAGGATTTGAAAAGTTTAGGTTGGCACCTGCGTATGCCGATATTGCAGGTTTAAACTGACTCCATTTGAATTTATGATTGGCTTTCCAACTGTACAAATTAACTTCTTCTTTGACGTTTTTGTAAGGATCATAAAAAAGATACTTCAAACCCATATTCATCGAACGCATTCCAGTTCTTTTGAATGGTTCGTCATCTTCTAATTGGTATTTGTCCATTTGATAACTAATTTCGGCTATTGCTTCCATTTGTTCTTTGATAAACCCATATCGTGCCGTAAAATCAATAAAAAAACCTTTAGAATGGTATTCCAATAAATTATGTTTATCGTTGATGTAATTAAGTCCCGATTCGACTTGTATGACATTTTTACCTACTGCAAACGCAGACTGCGATTCACTTGGGCGATTCGAATTAATAACATCGGTGTGTTGACCAAAACTGCTTATCGATGCTAAAATCAATAATATACAAGGGTTTTTTTTAAAATTCATACAATAGAATTTGACTTTTATAGAATGTTTTTCAAATGTACTATTTTTTATTATTTATTTAAGAAGCGAAACGAATTTTAAATATTAGAATTTAGTATTTTTGGCAAAAATAGTTTTCAATGCAAGAAGCATCACTTCCAGGATTCGTAAGAACGCTTTTGTGGATATTGGCGTTTTATTATATTTTCAAATTCTTAGCACGATTGTTTTTTCCTATTTTGGTCAAAAAAGCGGTCGAAAGAGCAGAGGAACAATTCAAACAACACTACCAAAATCAAACTCATTCAACCGATTTTAATTCGAACGCTACTCCAAAAAGTGACAAGCTTCGAGAGACCAAAAAAGTGGGAGAATACATTGACTATGAAGAGATAGAATAGTCTCTTTTTTTATCAAAAACCATTACAATGAAGCAAATTCAAAAGTTTTATCCTCATTTAGTAGCCGTCATCGGATTTATTATTGTTTCGCTATTTTACTTTTACCCTGTTCTGCAAGGCAAAAAAATCTTGCAATCGGATATTGTTCAATACACAGCAATGGCCAAAGAGCAAAACGATTTTAGAGCCAAAGAAAACGCTGAACCTTATTGGACCAATTCGGCTTTTGGTGGAATGCCAACGTATCAATTAGGCGCCAAATACCCAAATGATTTTATTGGTCATTTAGATGATGCCTTACGTTTTTTACCTCGCCCAGCCGATTATTTGTTTTTGTACTTTTTAGGGTTTTACATTTTGCTTTTGGTTTTAAAAATTGATCCGCTCAAAGCATTTTTTGGTGCCTTAGGCTTCGGACTTTCAACGTATTTAGTTGTTATTTTGGGTGTCGGGCATAATGCTAAAGCGCACGCTATTGCTTATATGCCTATGGTTGTGGCTGGAGTAATTATGGTTTTTAAAAAACGTTACATAGTTGGAGGCTTGCTCACCATGTTGGCAACGGCTTTAGAAATCAATGCCAATCATTTCCAAATGACGTATTATTTGTTGTTTTTGTTGCTTTTTATAGGAATATATTATGCTTATAAATTGATTAAAGAAAAAGATTTCAAAGCAATAATTCGCATCAAATTGGTTTTTCTAGCAGTGGTAATCATTGCCGTTGGAGTAAATGCTACTAGTTTATTAGCCACCAAAGAATACGCCGATTTTAGTACGCGAAGCAAAAGTGAATTGACTTTTAGCCCGAGTGGAAGTAAAAAAACAGATACTAGTGCTTTAGATAGAGAATACATTACAGAATACAGCTACGGAATTGCAGAAAGTTTTAATTTAATTGCACCGCGTTTGTTTGGTGGTGGCAATAGCGAGTCGCTCAACGAAGATTCAAGTGTGTACAATTTTATGCTTCAATATGGAGCAACTCCCGATGAAGCTTTACAATTTACCGAAAGTTACGGAATGACTTATTGGGGACAACAGCCTATAGTTGCTGCTCCGGCTTACATTGGAATCGTGATTTTCTTTTTGTTTGTATTGGGAATGTACCATGACAAACGCAAAATCAAATACGTTTTTCTTATTGGTGCACTCTTTTCATTGGTTTTGTCGTGGGGTAAAAATCTTCAATCGGTGACCGACTTTTTTATTGATTACGTGCCAATGTATGACAAATTTAGAGCTGTTTCTTCCATTCAAGTAGTGCTGGAATTATGTATACCAGTTTTGGCTTTTATGGGATTACAAGCTTTTTTTACAACCGATAAAGAAAAGCAATGGTCAAGTTTGTGGAAAGCAGCAGCAACCGTTTTCGGATTGTTAATAGTTCTATTCCTTTCGCGCGATGCCTTTGATTTCTCAGGTCAATTGGATGGTCAGTTGCTTCAAATGTTCAGCCAAGGAGAAGATAAATCATTTGGTGTGAACTTTTTGGATGCACTGAAACAAGATCGAAAAAGTTTGTATGCCGCTGATTTATTGCGGTCAGGATTTTTTGTGGCTCTTGTTTTTGCTTTGCTGTTTATGCATGTAAAAAACAAGTTACAAGCCAATACAGCAGTAGTTTTAGTCGGACTTTTAATGGTTTTTGATTTGTTCTTTGTAGACAAAAAATACGTTAACAAAGACGATTTTGCAACCGCTAGAAAAGTAGATATGCCTTATGAAATGTCGCCTTCCGATCAGCAAATTTTGCAAGATACAACGCACTACAGAGTCTTGGATATTGAAGGTTACTTAAACGCCAAAGCATCGTATTTTCATAAATCAATTGGAGGTTATTCTGCTGTTCGCCCGAAACGAATGCAAGAGCTTTTTGATTACCAAATCTCTAAAAACAATATTGAAGTTTTGAACATGCTTAACGTAAAATACATTTTGCAAACGGATGAAAAAGGGCAGGAGTTTCCTGTCATAAATCCAGATGCGAATGGCAATGCTTGGTTTGTAAAACGAATTCAATTTGTTCATAATGCCGATGCCGAAATGAAAGCATTGAATAAATTCAACTCTAAAGAAGTCGCTATTGTAAATAAAGAATTCACACGTTTGGCGCAAACCAATACCATTCAGTTGGATTCATTGGCTAAAATTTTGGTGGTACAATACAAACCTAATTACATTAAATACAGATCATCAAATGCAAATCCAGGTGTAGCTGTTTTTTCTGAAATGTATTACAAAGACGGTTGGAACGCATATATTGACGGTAAAATTGCTGAATATTTCAAAGCTGATTATACTTTAAGAGCAATGAAAATACCAGCAGGAAATCACACGATTGAATTCAAATTTGAACCTCAAGTAGTTAAAATGGGAAGCACAATTGCTTTGATCAGTTCGCTATTGATGCTACTATTAATTGGAGGTGGAATTTATTTTGAAAGAAAAAGAACTAAAACAGAAGCTTAAATTTTGTAAATTTGATTGTTATTTTTAGTCCATATGAAGTCAAAAAAGTTAAATAATGCTCATCCTTCTAGAATGGAAGCACGATATATAGATGAAATTAGAAAAATGTCGCCACAGCAACGTTTTGAAAAATTGATGGCTATTATCGAAATTTCGTATCTTTTAAAGACAGCAAAAAAAAATAGCAAATAATTTAAATGAACAGTCAAATAATTGAAATTTGGAAGTACTTTTCCTTGAATAAAGTGAACTATTTGACTATTGGAGGATTTGCTGTCAATATATATGGTTATGGCCGAAATACGGGTGATATAGATATATTTATTGAGGATTCTATTGAAAATAGAGAAAATTTAAGAGTAGCTTTGAAACAATCGGGGATAGGTGATTTTGAAAATATAAGCACCATTCAATTTGTACCGGGCTGGACAGATATTTCGTTAAATTTTAATTTGCGATTGGATATAATGACTTCGGTTAAAGGCTTGGAAAATACTACTTTTAAAGAACTTTTAGCAAAAGCATACATCGTTGAAATTAGTGGCACTCCAGTTTATTTTTTGGATTATGACAATTTAATTAAAGCCAAAAAAGCAGCCAACAGACCTAAAGACTTATTGGATATTGAAGAGTTAGAAAAAATCAATAAAAAAATCTGATTCATAAATTTGAAAACTGAGCAAAAAAAGTTGCTAATCATAACTTACTATTGGCCTCCTGCTGGCGGACCAGGAGTACAACGTTGGTTGAAGTTTGTCAAGTATCTGCCCGATTTTAGTATTCAGCCAATAGTATATATTCCTGAAAACCCAACTTATCCGATACTTGATGAAGGTTTGCAAAAAGACGTTTCTGAAAAAGCAATCATATTAAAAAACAACATTTTCGAGCCGTACCAATTAGCCTCTTTTTTTTCAAAAAATTCGACACAAAAAATCAGTTCCGGAATTATTCCTGCAGCCAAAAAACAAACGCTTTTGCAACGTTTTTTACTTTGGATTCGTGGTAATTTGTTCATTCCTGATGCCCGTGTATTTTGGGTTAAACCTTCTGTAAAATTTCTCAAGAAATACATTAAAGAAAATCAAATAGAAACTATAGTAACTTCAGGTCCGCCACACAGTTTGCATTTGATTGGTTTGCAATTGAAAAAGGAACTCAAGGTAACTTGGTTAGCTGATTTTCGTGATCCGTGGACTACTATTGGTTACCACAAAGCCCTAAAATTATCGTTGTATGCGGCCAAAAAGCACAAGCAATTAGAGCATGAAGTGTTGAATTCGGCTGACAAAATTATAGTTACAAGCAAAACAACAAAAGAAGAATTTCAAGCGATAACAAAACGCCCAATTGAAGTGATTACGAATGGTTACGATGTGGAAAATGTTACTAAACAAACTCTTGATGAAAAGTTTACTTTAGCGCATATTGGTTCGTTTTTATCGAATAGAAATCCGAAGTTATTATGGGAAGTTTTGAGCGAATTGATCCATGAAAACTCTGATTTTGCTCTCCATTTTCAACTGAAATTGATTGGAAAAGTAAGTCAGGAAATCGTAGACTCGATTGCACATTACAATTTAAATGAATATGTCAATAATTTGGGTTATGTTTCGCATCAAGAAGCATTGGAACACCAACGCAAATCACAAGTATTGTTGCTAATTGAGATTGATTCGCCCGAAACCAAAAGCATCATTCCTGGAAAAGTTTTTGAATATTTAGTTTCCGAGCGACCGATTATAGCTATTGGACCAAAAGATTCTGATTTTGCCGAAATTATCACATCAACTAATACAGGCGTTTTCTTTACCTATGAAGAAAAAGAAAAATTGAAGAAAACTATATCAAGTTATTTTGAATTGTATTTAGCCAATAAATTAGCTGTTTTTCCTGTAGGTTTGCAACAATATTCTAGAAAAAAGCTAACAGAGCAATTA
This sequence comes from Flavobacterium sp., assembly GCA_016787805.1. Lineage (GTDB taxonomy): Bacteria > Bacteroidota > Bacteroidia > Flavobacteriales > Flavobacteriaceae > Flavobacterium. The sequence goes on from JAEUTY010000010.1 coordinate 56,376, forward strand.
GTGACGTTATTAAAAAATGAATAAATTTATATTTTTAGTAGTCTTTTTTTTAATTGATTTTGCTTTTGCGCAAGATGCAGACGCGGTTTTGTATTTTCAAGATGGAACCAAGTTGGACGGATTTGGCGGATTAAAAGGAAATACTATTTTGTTTCGTTTATCGCAAAATGACAAGGCCGACGAATGGAAATATGAAGACGGAGTGCTAGGAATCACTTTTATTGGTTTTGATGTAAAAGTTGAATTGCAATATGTTAGAATTATGACTGGTTTGAAACCAGAGTTGTTAGAGCTAGTGACCAGAGGAAATGTTAATTTATACCGTAGAGCTTCTTTATTGCCTCAAAACAACATTGAAATGCATAATGGCAACATTCAAATAAGTAATAATAAAAATGAGTTTTTTACTAATCCATTTTTTGCTGATAAAGAAAGCTATTTTGTAAAGCGCGATTTTGAGGATTTACCAACCGAAATTAAACCCGTTTTTTTCAAAAAAATTCTAAAAAAATATTTCAGCGATTGTGCCATTTTAGTGGAAAAAATTAACAACAATGAATTTAATATGGAAACGTTGGATAAACTCGTCGAATACTATGATGATATTTGTTCCGACTAAAATTCTAACTTCTAACTTCTAACTTCAAAATGGGCATCGTAATCAACCAATCCATCAAAAATACCATCATTACTTATATTGGTTTTGTGATTGGTGCGGCCAATACGTTGTTTATGTATCCGCATTTTTTGGGCGAAACGTATTACGGACTCACAGGTTATATTTTGTCTTCAGCCAATGTCATTATGCCTTTGATGGCGTTTGGAGTGCACAATACGTTGGTCAAATTTTTCACTCAATATCCAACTGAAAAAGAGAAAGGGCAATTTTTGTCGTTTGTACTTTTGTTACCGTTTTTGTTTCTGATTCCGATGTTGCTTTTGGGAACATTAGCCTATGAATATATTGCTGGTTTTTTATCTAGAGAAAACCCAATTATACACGATTTTGTGTGGCAAATTCCAGTCATTGGATTGTGTATGGGTTATTTTGAAATTTTTTACGCTTGGGTAAAAGTCCATATGCAATCAGTGTTTGGAAGTTTTGTCAAAGAAGTTGTTTTACGTGTTTTTATCACCATTTTTCTTTTTGCGGTGTATTTTGGTTGGATGTCGCCATTGGCTTTCATCAACACATTAATGGGCATTTATTTGGCAACAACTTTGGTGATGTTTTTTTATGCGATGAAAGTTAAAAAAGTGTCGTTTTCGTTTCAATTTCCGAGTAATACTAAGCCAATTTTGACCTATTCGATTTTTATTATTCTTTCGGGAAGCATCGCCAATATGTTGCTGGATATTGATAAAAATATGATTGGTCAATACATCAAAATTGAGAATATTGCGTATTATTCGGTGGCGATTTTTATTGCCACAGTGATTTCAGTTCCGAGTAGAGCGATGCACCAAATTACCTACCCAATTACCGCCAAATTGATGACCGAAGGCAAACACGACGAGTTGAATGAGTTGTACAAAAAAACATCGATCACATTGCAAATTGTAGGCGGATTGGTTTTTTTAGGCATTTTGCTCAACATCAATCAATTGTATTTGTTGTTGCCTGAGAATTATAGAGGTGGCGTTTTTGTGGTTTTTACCATTGGTTTTTCGAAGTATTTTGATTTGATATTGGGCAATAATAATGCGATTATTTTTAATTCGAAATACTACAGAATGGTGTTGTTTTTGGGATTGTTGTTGGCTTTTTTGGCGGTGACGTTGAACATGATTTTTATTCCGAAATATGGCATCAATGGTGCGGCAATAGCCACGTTGATTTCGATTACGTTTTACAGTATTGCTAAATTATTGTTTGTGGTGATGAAGATGAAATTATTTCCGTTTACAATGAAAACGATTACTTCTTTAGTGGTTTTTGCGGTGTTCTTTTTCGCGTTTTATTATTGGGATTTTCCGTTTGATCCAATCACTAATATTGTTTTAAAATCGACACTTATTACGGTTTTGTATGTTGTAGTGAATTATAAGCTTCATATTTCTGAAGATTTTAATACTGTAGTTGACACTGTACTTCAAAAGTTACGGAAACGCTAGCCCAGATCGCAGAGGAAAGCCCGGAAGGCTAGAATGTAGTTTTTTGTAGGCTGATGGCAGCGACCAACGGAAGCTGACAGCAGACGTACAAAAACACATTGTAGACTGAGGACTTGCAACGTAGAGCTGGATGAGCTACCAAAGAAAAAATCCTGCGTCCTCTTCCCAGATTCTGCAGGATTCATCAAACAAACAAACCTAACTAACCAATCAATCTTTATTCTTTTTTGTCTTCTATTTTAGCACGCGTTCCGTCGGCTTTGTAATAGTAGTAATCATCGCTGTTGTAAGTGTACGTGTTATTCACGTTGTTGTGATAAGCGGTTCCATAGTAAGTTGTAGTGGTAAAACCATTATTTCGGTGTCCTTTTACGCTTCCTACTAAGTCTACGATAGCACCTCTTCGGTCGTAGATGATGTGTAAACCACCTACTTGGCATAGCGCAAAACGGTTGTAACGCATGTATACTGAACCAATTCGGGTAACTCTATCGTTGTAATCGTAGTTGATAAACGTGTTTCCCACTCTACGAACGCGCCCAAAACTATCGTGCTCAATTAATACACCGTAATTTATTGGACCTCTTGCTACTGTGCCTCTATTTTGAACATCAGCTCCTTTTTTTCCAGCTCCTCTAAAATAAAACTCACCGTGACTATCGTTTGGACGAGTGTTGAAATCAAAGTCGCCATTTGGAAAAACAAAGAATTCAATTCCTCTTTCGGTGAACGAGATTGGCTCATCAAAGCTGCATCTGTCATTTCTTTGTGCATTCGCAACGTTTACTACCAGTAAAACACTTGCTACTAAAAGGGTAATTTTTTTCATAATCTTTTCGTTTTATCCGACGATTCGGAGTTGTGCTTACTCTTTCGATTTTCAGCTTTTTCGACCAGAAAAACTTTCTGATGTTAGGTACATTCCAAGTTGTGTGCCAAAGCAGTTATAATGAGTTGTCAACGATTTGTTAATGATTATTAACTGTTTGAAAACTAGAAATATATGATGGTTTTAATGATTGGCAAGTACTCAAAAAATTAAATTTGTAGTCTGCAAAATTTTATTATTTTTGTTGCCGAAATCCAAATCATAGAACTACTTTTGTTATGAAATTCGTAAAAAATACTATTTTAATTGCAACTGCTCTCTTGTTTTCGGGAGCAAATTATGGGCAAACCTATATTCAAGCCTATCAAGATGTTGTTGATCAATGTTCGCAAACGAATATTACTACCAATTTGACGGAATTTGAAGCCCTTGGTGTAAAACGTCGAGGTACAACCGCTTTACAAAATACACTCAATTGGCTCAAAGCCGAATATTTGAGTTATGGCTACACAGCATCGCAGATGGTAGAAGATTCTTATACTTATTCAGGTTCTCCTGCTGTATGCAAAAACCTAATTGTCACTAAAGTCGGAACTTTATATCCAAATACCTACGTAATTGTATGTGGTCATTACGATTCAATTACTGGAACTGGAACCAACGATAATGGAAGTGGAACCGTAGCCGTTTTGGAAGTCGCTCGTTTGTTGCGCACAATTCCAACAGAGTATTCTATTAAATTCATCAATTTTAGTGGTGAAGAAGACGGTTTGCGTGGCAGTCAACATTTTGTGAATACGGTGGTAAATGGAACGACACCCAAAATGGATATTCGCGTGGTTTTTAATATGGATGAAATTGGCGGCGATGCTTCGATGATAAATGACACCGTAACTTGTGAAAGAGATACTGGAAGTCCAACTTCAAACAATGCAGCTTCTAATGTGCGTACACAAGAATTAATTACTTGTACCGAATTGTATACTGATTTGAACACGTTTTTATCGTATGCGTATGCTTCAGATTACATGAGTTTTGAAGATAACAACGAGGTAATTACAGGTTTTTTTGAAACCAATGAAACGCCTCATCGTCATACTGCAACAGATCTATTAGTCAATATGGATCCAGTATACAACTACAAAATCGCCAAAGCGGCGATTGCGGCCACAATGCATTATGCAACTGCCAATCCAAGTGCGTTAAATACTACAATTTATGAGCAAGAAGCGCAAGTGAGTTTCTTCCCTAATCCTACTAAAGACATTTTATACATTAATAAAGGTACGATTGCGGATGCTAATTATACTATTTCAATAGTTGATATCCAAGGGAAAACCGTTTTAAATCAATCGTTTGAAAATACAAGTTTGGTGGAGCAAATCAATGTAAGCCAATTGCCAAAAGGTATTTATATGGCGATTTTAGAAACCAATTCGCAATCGATTACAAAGAAAATTGTGATTGAATAATCTTTTAATTACACCTGACAGTTTTCAAAACCTGTGAGGTGTAACTTTATTATAGTTTCTCTTTCAAATACTTCGCCGTCACCGAATTTTTGTTTTTTACAATTTCTTCAGGTGTACCAAATGCTAGTAATTTTCCACCGTTTTCGCCACCTTCTGGACCCAAATCAATAATATAGTCGGCACATTTAATTAAATCCAAATTGTGCTCTATAACAATAATCGAATGACCTTTCTCAAGTAAAGCATCAAACGACGCTAATAGTTTTTTAATATCGTGAAAATGCAATCCAGTTGTGGGTTCGTCAAATACAAATAACGCCTTGTCTTTGGTCGTTCCTTTGACTAAAAACGAAGCCAATTTAATACGTTGGGCTTCACCACCTGAAAGTGTTGATGAAGATTGACCTAATTGGACATAACCCAAACCAACATCTTGCAACGGTTGTAATTTTTGTGTGATTTTGGTTTGTTTGTGTTGTTTAAAGAATTCCACTGCATCATCAATGGTCATGGTCAGAATGTCGTCGATGTTTTTTTCTTCAAAACGCACTTCGAGTATTTCTTTTTTGAAGCGTTTACCACCACAAGTTTCGCAAGGCAACTCAACATCGGCCATGAAAACCATTTCTACATTAATTGAACCATCGCCTTTGCAGGTTTCGCATCGTCCGCCATCTACATTAAATGAAAAATGTTTCGGTTGGTAACCGCGTATTTTGGACAGTTTTTCTTTGGCAAACAAATCGCGAATATCATCGTACGCTTTAATATACGTTACCGGATTGGAACGCGAACTTCTTCCAATCGGGTTTTGGTCAACGTATTCTACATTTTTAATGTGTGAATAACTTCCAGCCAATTCTGAGAATTGTCCTGCTTTTTCACCGATGCCTTCTATCTTCTTTTGTAAAGCTGGGAAAAGTATTTTTTTGACCAATGTACTTTTTCCGCTTCCAGAAACACCCGTAATTACGGTTAAACATTCCAACGGAAATGTGACATTGATGTTTTTCAAATTGTTTTCGCGTGCCCCAATCACTTCAATTTGGTTTTTAGAAGTGCGTCGGGTTTTGGGAACCGCAATTTCCATTTCACCGTTCAAATATTTTGCTGTCAACGAATCGCTTTTCAGAATTTCATCAAAAGTACCTTGTGCAACTAGTTTTCCACCAAATGTTCCAGCTTCCGGACCAATATCAATAATCATATCGGCGGCTTTCATGATATCTTCGTCGTGCTCTACAACAATAACGGTATTTCCTAAATTGCGAAGTTCTTTCAAGACTTTAATCAAACGTTCGGTATCTTTGGGATGCAAACCAATACTTGGTTCATCTAAAATATACATTGAACCAACCAAACTACTTCCTAATGAGGTAGCCAAATTAATACGTTGTGATTCGCCACCAGATAGTGAAGCTGAATTTCGATTTAAAGTCAAATAATCCAAACCAACATCGCTTAAAAAGGCCAATCGATTGTTGATTTCAATAAGCAATCGTTTAGCTACTTTAAAATCGTATTCTGAAAGCTGTAAATCGGCGAAAAAGCGAATAAGGTTTTTAATCGGCATATCTACAATTTCTGAAATCGTTTTTCCGCCCACTTTAATATTATTTGTTTCTTGTCGGAGTCGTTTGCCTTTGCAAGTTGTACACTTGGTTTTGCCACGATAGCGCGACAACATTACTCGGTTTTGAATTTTATAATTTTTTTCTTCCAATTCTTTAAAAAAATCATTCAAACCTGTAAAATATTGATTGCCTTTCCATACCAAATCTTTTTGCTCATCTGTCAATTCAAAAAAAGGTTTGTGAATCGGAAAATCAAATTTGTAGGCATTATTCACCAATTGATCGTTGTACCAACTCATGCTTTCGCCTCGCCAAGGATAAATGGCATTTTCATACACTGACATTGCTGAATTGGGAATTACTAATTCTTCATCAACACCAATAATATTGCCATAGCCTTCACAAGTAGGACAAGCACCATATGGATTGTTAAAACTGAACAAATGAATATTAGGCTCTAAGAAATTGATTCCGTCAAGCGTAAAATTAGTATTGTAGTTTTTACGTTTATTAGTGTCCAATTCTTGCAAATAACATTCGCCTTTTCCTTCAAAGAAAGCCGTTTGCACAGCATCAGCCAGTCGATTGTAGAATTCTTCTTCCTCTTTTACAATAATACGATCAATTATCAGAAGAATATCTTTGTTATCTAATGAATGTTGCTCAATCGAATCCAATCGAACCATTTCGTTATTTACTAAAACACGAGCAAAACCTTGTTGGAGTAATACTTTTAACTTGTCTTCCAGTTGTCTTCCTTCTTCCAAATGAATAGGAGCGAGGAGCAACCATTTACTGTCAATTGCAAAGGTTTTTACATCCGAAATAACATCAGTAACAGAGTCTTTTTTTACTTCTTTACCCGAAACTGGTGAATAGGTTTTTCCAATTCGAGCAAAAAGTAATTTTAAATAATCGTAAATTTCAGTTGATGTTCCAACAGTTGAGCGTGCATTGGTTGTATTTACTTTTTGTTCAATGGCAATTGCAGGCGCTATACCTTTGATATAATCCACTTTAGGTTTATCTAAACGGCCTAAAAACTGACGTGCATAACTCGATAAACTTTCGACATATCTACGTTGACCTTCGGCATATAAAGTGTCAAAAGCCAATGAAGATTTTCCCGAACCTGATAAACCTGTAATTACAACGAGTTGGTTTCTCGGAATGGCCACATCAAGGTTTTTCAAATTGTGAATTTGAGCGCCCTTAATTAGAATGTTTTTTTTGGGTTCTAAAGTAGCAATATCTTTGGTAATCATAGCGAGATGCAAATTTTTGCAAATATAATCATTTCTGAGCTGAGAAGAAGAATACAAAGTCAAAGCTTTTATCACTTTTATGCTTTAAAGATGCTTATATCGTTTGGATGGAGAAAAAGTGATCAAATTTTGCTTAATTCAACTATATGGTAAAAAAATCAGTCATGATTTTAGAGTAAAAAGCTCAAATTTACCTCTACATTACCACAACATTTTGAAATTTGTTCTTTTTATAATTAATGGGCGTAATCACTTGATATTGCTAACAATGCCCGTATTTCAATCGTTTTAGTAAAATGTATTTTTGTATAGTTTTTATATAGTTAAACAAAAATGGTCTTAGTCAAATAGTGAGTAGTTTTACAGTAATCAATTTAAAAAGTTTTAAATCATGAAAAAAATTACATTTTTCTTATTTTTATTTGCTACTACACTTTCTGTGGCTCAATCGCTAGAGGGAACATGGAAAATGGCTCCGCAAGCTGGGGCATTGGGTGTGGGACCTGGTCAGGGCGATACATCATGGTGGTCAAATTCGGCAGGTGATGTGACAACAAGAGCCTGTTATTTTGACGATGAATATGTATTCAATGCCAATGGAACATTCACCAACGTATTAGGCTCGCAATCGTGGATTGAAGGTTGGCAAGGTGGAGGCGATTCGTGTGGTACTCCTGTAGCTCCACACAATGGATCTAACCCAGCAACTTACAGCTACAATTCTTCTAACAACACATTAACATTGAACGGTGTTGGAGCTTTTTTAGGTTTGGCTAAAGTGTATAATGGCGGTGAACTAACCAATCCAGCCAATGCACCTGCTTCAATCACCTATACAGTTTCTTCGTTAACAGCTACTGCTATGACATTGGATATTTCAATAGGTAGTGGTTGGTGGCGTTTTAACTTGCAAAAACAAGTAGCGACTTCGCCTTTGGAAGGAACTTGGAAAATGAGTCCTCAAGCTGGTGCATTTGGAGTAGGTCCGGGTCTAGGCAATACTTCCTGGTATGCCAACTCATTGGCTGATGTTACTACGAGAGCTTGCTTTTTTGACGATCAATTTGTATTTAATGCAAATGGTACTTTTTCAAATATTCAAGGCGCTCAAACATGGGTAGAAGGATGGCAAGGTTCACCAGATACATGTGCTACACCAGTAGCTCCTCACAATGGTTCAAATCCAGCTACTTATGTGTACAATTCATCAAATAACACCTTAACTTTAAGTGGTGTTGGTGCTCATATAGGATTGCCTAAAGTATACAACGGTGGGGAATTATCATCACCATCTAACGCCCCAGCATCCATAACTTATATTGTTACTTCAATTTCTTCTTCATTGATGACTTTAGATATTGAAATCAACGCAGGTGGATGGTGGCGTTTTATTTTGGCTAAAGAAGGTGTTCCTACTTGTTTTGACGGGATACAAAACGGTGATGAAACAGGAATAGATTGTGGAGGAACTAGCTGCCCAGCTTGTGTAACGGCGCCAACTGTTGCCGCTCCAACACCACCAGCAAGACCTACTGCAGATGTGGTTTCTTTTTATAGCGATGCTTACACCAATATTACAATGAACAATTTCGATGCTGGTTGGTGTGGCGGTGCTGCTACTACTGAAGTTCAGATTGCAGGCAATAACACGTTGAGAAAAAATACAGGTGTGGTATGTCATGGTATAGATTTTACTACAAACAGACAAAATTTAACAGACTTTACTCATTTGCATTTTGACTTTTACATTACAGATGCAGATTTAGTAGGTGATGTTTTTAATGTTAAATTAGTTAATTTTAATGGAACAAATGCCGAAACATCTTCATTAGAAGTAAATATTAATGGTGGTACAACTCCGCAATTAGTAGCTAATCAATGGGTTTCAGTTGATGTGCCTATCACAGCACTTGGTGGTGTTGTAGCGGGAAGTCTGGCTCGTAATGATGTGGCTCAAATTGGTATTACTACTGCTAACGTGAGTAATGTTTGGTACGACAACATTTATGTTCACAAAAACACAGTTTTGGGTCTTAATGAGTTGAACAAATCGGTATATACGATTTATCCAAACCCAGCGCAAGACTATTTAACTATAACTGCTAATAGTACAATTGAAAAAGTTAAAATTTACAATTATTTGGGTCAAGAAATGTGCTCAAAAGAGTTTAATAATGATGTAGCAACCATGGATGTAAGCGCTTTAAATAGCGGTGTTTACATTATCAAAACTACCATCAACGGTACTGAAGCTTCTTCTAAATTCATAAAAAGATAAGTAGATTAACTAATTTACTTTATAAATTAAACCTTGTTGTGTTTCATGACAAGGTTTTTTTATATTTACATATTCATAAAAAACACGTATGAGAATCTATTTGGTTTTATTTTTTAGCTTTTTCTCCTTAATAATTTTGGGGCAGGAGTTGCCGCCTATTTTTAGCTTTGCTAAAGAAGAATACAAAGCGGGAAACCAAAACTGGATGATTTCTCAAGATAAAAATCACTTTATATTTTTTGCTAATAATGAGGGACTTTTAGAGTACAATGGAGCCAATTGGAACTTATATAAATCGCCCAATGAAACGATAATTCGTTCGGTAAAAGTGATTGGAAACCGGGTTTACACGGGTTGTTACATGGAATTTGGTTATTGGACAAGAAAAGATAATGGAAAACTAAACTACACTTCTCTTAGTAATAAAATCAAACATAAATTACTCGATGACGAACAATTTTGGAATATTATTAGTTACGATCAATGGGTGATATTTCAATCGCTAAATCGTATTTATATTTTTGATTCAAAAACAAATTCATACCGAATCCTATCTCCAAAAAGCAATATTTTAAAATCGTTTCAAACGTCAAATTCGCTTTTTTATCAAACCAATGATTATTCACTTTATGAAATTGAAAATGGTAAAAGTCAACTGATACGAAGTGGTGCTCAATTGCAAAAAAACAAGATTATTAATGTTTTTTCACAGGATGATGGCTTACTGATTCATACCCAATTTAATGGTTTTTTCAAATTGTTAAATGGTAATTTGGTCAAGTTTACTACAGAAGCCGATGCTGAAATTGTCTCAGGAAGTATCTATAGCAGTCAAATGTTATCAGACGAGAGTTTTGCAGTCGGAACTATCTCTAAAGGCGTCTATGTTTTATCAAAAGAAGGTCAAATCAAATACCACATTAATCAAAGTAAAGGCCTGTGTAACAACACGGTTTTATCTTTATTTGAAGATTTTGATCACAATTTATGGACTGGTTTAGATAATGGCATTAACTGTATCAACCTCAATTCTCCTATCAAAAGTTACATAGACGATTCGGGAACTCTAGGAACGGTGTATTGTGCCCTTTTACATCATAATAAACTCTATATCGGCACCAATCAAGGATTGTTTTGTAAAGATTATAAAACCAATGCTTCTTTTCAATTTGTTTCAGGAACCAAAGGTCAGGTTTGGTCACTTTTTGTTCATGATAACACTTTGTTTTGTGGACACGACTCAGGCACTTTTATTATTGATGGCGAAAGCGCAACACCTATTTTTTTGCAATCTGGGACATGGAAATTTCAGGTATTGCCTTCTAATCGAAACATTATTCTTCAAGGGAATTATCAAGGAATTTCAGTTTTAGAGAAAAGTAATAATCGCTGGGTTTTTAAATATAAAATCAATGGATTTAACTACTCGACCAAGTATTTCGAAATTACTTCTTCTAATGAGGTATATGTAAGCCATGAATATAAAGGAGTTTTTCGATTCAATCTCACGAGAGATCTAACACAATGCCACAATTTATTTACGTATTCGAATCCGCCAAAAGGCAAAAATGCTAGTTTGGCTAAGTTTAATAATTATATTTATTACGTATTTAAGAATGGTGTTTTTAGACTCAATCAGGAATCAAAACAGTTCGAAAAAGACGCTAAATTAAGCGCTGTTTTTAATAATGGAGAATATTCTTCAGGTCGTTTAATTAAAGACAACTCGAACAAATTATGGTTGTTTACCAAAAGCTATATCAACTACTATACCTTAAACAAACTCAATTCAAGTTTAAAGCGAAACAGCATTCCTATTCCAGCTACTTTGTCTACTTCAATGCTGGGCTATGAAAACATTACACAGCTTTCGAATAGCGACTATTTAATTGGAACTACTGATGGTTTTTATGTTTTTAATATCAATGAATTGAATCTTAAAAACCACAAGGTTTCCATTACTGATATTGGGATTAATGAACTTAATAAAAGCCAAAAAAGTCATTCGATTACAGAGAGTGGTGATTTTAATCACAATGAAAATAATATCACATTTAACTATACAGTTCCCGAATACAATAAATATATTTTTACTGAATATCAGTATTTGCTAGACGGATTTCAAGATGAATGGAGCGAGTGGAGTTCGAAGACAACAGTCAATTTTAAAAATCTTCCACCAGGTGATTACGTTTTCAAGGTTAGAGCCAGAACCTCAAATTCTTTTTCAGATAATATCGATGTGTACGAGTTCTCTATCAGTAAACCATTCTATGCAACCAATTTGGCAATTGTATTTTATTTGATCTTGTTTTTCTATTTGCTTCATTATGTTAATAAGCAATACAAAAACTACTACAGCCGCCAACGTGAAAAATTGATTGAAGAGAACAATCGTCTGCTTGAAATTAAAGAACTTGAAAACGAGCAACAATTAATGAAAATTCGAAATGAACAATTGGCGCAAGATGTTGATGCTAAAAACAAAGAACTTGCCGTTTCTAACATGAGTTTAATCAAAAAAGACGAATTATTGGCTCTTATTAAAGAAGATTTAAAGAAAACATCTGAGGAAAATAATAGCCGAAGTATCAAGTCGGTAATATCAACTATTAATCGAAATATTTCTGAAGAAGACACTTGGAAAGTTTTCAAAGAAGCATTTGATACAGTTGACAAAGACTTCTTAAAGAAAATCAAACAAGCACATTCTTCTTTAACACCAAACGATTTACGCTTGTGTGCTTATCTTCGACTGAACTTATCCTCCAAAGAAATTGCGCCATTATTGAATATTTCGGTACGAAGTATTGAGATTAAACGATATCGTTTGCGTAAAAAAATGGATTTACCGCACGAAAAAGGTTTAGTAGAGTATATTTTATCGATTTAGACCTATTAAATCCTCTTAATTTTACCTATACAAAACCACAACATTCATCATTTTAACCTTCTGTTTTATGGATGTTAGTTAGCTTTTATAATAGCTTTTAAGCCCTTATTCTATGCTACTTTTTATTTTTTTATCACAATTTTAAAAATGTATATTTTTTGTTGAGGTGGAATTGCGAAATAAAAAATAATATCTACTTATTTTTATAAAAACATTAATCAAACAAAAATTGTAATTTTTTTAAATCCTATTTACCAAATGAGAAAAATATTTTTTTTGCTACTTTTTGGATTCTCTTTTTTACACGCGCAAACTGATAAAGTTACCGTTGAAAAGAGTAATTCTGAGATGAAACTCAAAGTCAATGGAAAAGATTTCATTGTCAATGGAATGAATTGGGACTACTTTCCGATCGGAACCAATTATTCGTACAGCTTGTGGAATCAGTCCGATGCATTCATTCAACAAGCATTGGATGATGAAATGGGATTGCTCAAAAATATGGGAGTAAATACCATTCGTGTGTACTCAGGCATGCCCAAAAAATGGATTGAGTATGTATATAACAACTACGGAATCTACACCATGCTCAATCATTCGTTTGGACGTTATGGTTTGACTATCGATGGTGCTTGGATACCCAACACCGAGTATTCCAATGCCAAAACACGCGATTTGTTACTCAAAGAAGTAACTCAAATGGCTACTGAATACAAAGACACCAAAGGATTATTATTGTTTTTGCTAGGAAATGAAAACAACTATGGCTTGTTTTGGGATGGAGCTGAAACCGAAGATATTCCAATTCAAGACCGAAAATCAACCGTTCGTGCCCAATCATTATACCAACTTTTCAACGAAGCTGTTGTAAGTATGAAAGCAATCGACTCTTCACATCCAATAGCTATTTGTAATGGAGATTTGCTTTTTCTCGATATTATAGCCAAAGAATGTAAAGACGTTGATATTTTAGGAACCAACGTTTATCGTGGTGTCTCTTTTGGAGATTTATTCGAACGAGTGAAAAAAGAATACGGAAAACCAGTTTTATTTACTGAATTTGGTTCGGATGCTTTTAACGTTTTGACTAATCAAGAAGATCAAAATGCACAAGCTTATTATTTGAAAGGCAATTGGAAAGAAATTTATGAAAATGCAGCCGGAATGGGAAAAGCGGGAAACTGTTTGGGAGGTTTTACATTCCAATTTAGTGATGGTTGGTGGAAATATGCTCAAACCAAAAATTTGGATGTTCATGATACTAATGCATCGTGGTCTAATGGTGGTTACATCAGAGATTATACTGAAGGTGAAAATAATATGAATGAAGAATGGTTTGGGGTTTGTGCCAAAGGACCAACTAATGAAAAGGGATTTTACCAATTGTATCCTCGTACGGCTTATTATGTATTGAAAGAACTTCACCAATTTAATCCTTATGCTCAAGGAACTTCGCCAACTTCGTTAAACACAACTTTCGACAAAGCTCAAATCATGGACGCTTCTCTAAGAGCAAGAGCCGATAAGGCAGCCATTGAGTCTACCAAAGGTTCGAAAATTCGTTTCAGCCGTTTGTCTGCCGAATTCACTACATTTAATACCGGAGGTTCACTGATTACAACACCGAGCGATCCTAAACCTAATACTACCGAATATCCAAATCAACTCGGTTTTGATCACATGCAATCGTACTTTATTGGAGTAGGTGCTAATCCGTCTTCCAATACCAATCTCAACGTAGAGTTTAATATTTTAGGAAACGTTGCTCAAAATCCAATTGATCAAATTTTTTATGAAAATCGTGGACGTCCAGTAACAGTTGAAGGTCCAAACGGTGAATTACAATTGCAAGATGTCAACCGAGTTCAGTTGTACAGAGCCAGTTATGGTTGGAATCACAAATTTTTTAACTTAACCGGTTTTTACAGAACGGGCCACTACCATTGGGGTTATGAAGGCGATTTCTTTGGTTTATATCCCGAAGCCAACTACGGTAACCAAATTGACATCTATAACGGTAGCGCTCCTTTTGGTTTAGAAATAGAAGGGAAAAAATATATCAATGGTTTTAAATTGGCATTTGGACCTCAATTATGGTGGGGAGCCAACCCAGCTTTATTATTGAAGTACTCTAGAAAAATAGGAAAATTCGATTTTACTACAGTTTTCCACGAAGACTTGGAACAACAAGGTGTTACCGAAAGTTCCTTCGCTATTCCACAACCTAAAACAAGAAGATGGACGCTTCACATGAACCGAAAATTTGGAAAATTCGGTGTTGACTTGGGAGGAATTTGGGCTGGACAACCTTTAAATGGTAGAGATTATCAGGTTGTTCGGGGTGAAGGAAGTAACACACAAGTTTACCAAACTCAAATTCAATCGAAAGATAATTGGGGAGGAAAAATGAAGCTGACTTACACGGGAGGGAAATTCAATTGGTACGGACAAGCGGCAGCTATGGGCTTAGTAGCCAATGGAGGAGCCGACCTAACACAAACGTTTACAGGCTGGCGATTAAAAGACAGCGGTAGTGGTAATCAATACAATTTCTTAACTGGTTTAACCTATACGGTGGGGAAATTACAAATTGCTCCCAATTTCTTATGGCAAAAACCACTTGAAGGTCCTATCAGTTCTGATGTTCCAGCACCAGGAAGACCTAGAAATATTTTAGAAGATCCTTTTGTGGTTCGAGCGAATCGCGAACAAGTAGCTGGTGAAATTCTTTTCACTTTCGACCCAACACCAGGTACTTGGATGTACGAATGGGATAACGACCGTTCGGAAGATGCCAAATTTTCAACTAGTGCAGGGTTTGTTTACCGCCATTTACCAACCACTCAGGATGCCGCAATTGGTATTTTAGGAAATGGTAGAACTACATTTGCGTTCCCAGGTGCCGCACCAGCAACCGATTTATGGGAAGTAAATGCTCGAATTGTGTCAAAACTGACCAAAGACTTTGGTTTCATCACAACGTTTTATGGTGGTGATGCGCAAGCCAACGGTAGTGATGCTCGCACCATAAACCGTTACGGAATGGATCTACGAGTAATCTATCGAAAAATTAAATTAAACTCATTTGTTAAAGTAAACGATTGGGGACCTTATGATTATCATCGTGATTTTAACCTCACGTTCCCATTACAATTGATGGCTGATTTATCAACAGAAATTGGAAAACCTGATTGGTTTATTCTGCCTGGAACTCGAATCGGTATTCGCGGAACATGGAGAAGCTTAGACCAATATTCTCCTAGATACAATCCAACTCAAATTTTAAGTCCAGCTGGCGAATGGGTGCCTGATCCAACGGCTATCGGATTTGATAATGGTAACGAGTGGGAAATTAGAACCTACATTCACATTAATATTGGAAATTAAAAAAATAGACTATGAAATCAATTTTTAATAATCGTATTCTAAAACTAGCTGCTTTTTGCATGGTAGTAGTTTTTTTGTCGGGTTGTGAAAACGATCCTAATGATTTTGAAGAAGCCAAATATTCTTCCAATCCCGAAGTGTTTATTGATACTTTTAGTGCTGGATTGAATTATGCCGCATTCAGTAATAGCGTTGTTACAGCTTTTCAAGTGGATAGCGATGTTACTTATAACAATTCAACAGCTTCAATGCGAATTGATGTTCCTAATGTAAACGATCCACTAGGTTCCTACGCTGGTGGTGCTTTTTTTACCAGTGTCGGACGTGATTTATCAAGTTACAATGCCTTGACATTTTGGGCCAAAAGCTCGGTAGCAGCTACACTTGATGTTGCAGGTTTTGGTCTTGATTTGGGTGCCAACAAATACCAGGCTTCTGTTTCAGGGTTGAGCTTAACTACAACTTGGAAAAAGTATATCATTCCAATTCCAGATGCGTCTAAATTGAAAGTAGAAAAAGGAATGTTTTATTATTCTGAAGGACCAGAAAATGGCAACGGCTATTCTTTTTGGATAGATGATGTAAAATTTGAAAACTTAGGGACAATTGCTCACGGACAAGCTTCTATTTTGAATGGTTTAGACAAAGTGATTACTTCTTTTAACGGTGTTACAAGTACTGTTGATGGAATTTTTACCACTTTTAGTATGCCTAATGCCATCAATCAAAATGTATCGATGTCGCCTTCCTATTTGGTGTTTTCTTCTTCCAATTCGTCTGTTGCAACTGTTAATGAAGCGGGATTAGTAACTACAGTTGGTTCAGGAAACGCAGTTATTACTGCAACTCTCAATGGGCAAAGTGCTCTTGGCTCTCTTACAGTAAATTCGGCTGGAGTTTTTACAAGCGCCCCTACACCAACTGAAGCTGCTAATACCGTTATTTCAATTTTTTCAAATCATTACAATAATGTTCCAGTTGATTATTATAATGGTTATTGGCAACCGTATCAAACTACGCAATCGTCAGATTTTACTGTTAATGGTGATAATGTATTGAACTATACTAATTTTAATTTTGTTGGAATTCAATTTTCTAATCCCACTATCGATGCTACTTTGATGTCACACTTTCATGCGGATATATACATTCCCGGAACATTAGCGGCAGGAGCTAATTTTAAAATTAGATTGGTTGATTTTGGGAATGACGGCGTTTTTGGCGGTACTGATGATACAGGACACACTATTACTTATACAAGCCCGACTTTAGTAGCGCAAAATTGGATTAGCCTTGATATTCCGTTTACAAGTTTTACAGGATTAACCAACAGAGCACATTTAGCACAAGTAATTTTCGAAGGAACTAATATATCTAATTTCTATGCTGATAATATTTATTTGTTCAATAACGGAAGTGTAATTCCTGTTGTTCCTACTGTTGCGGCTCCTACACCAACCACGGCAGCTGCCAATGTAACGTCTATTTTTAGTGATACTTATACTAATGTTGCAGGAACTAATTTTAATCCGAATTGGGGTCAAGCTACACAAGTAACCCAAGTGCCTATTGCTGGAAATAACACATTGCGTTATGGTGGCTTAAATTACCAAGGAATTGAACTAGGAAGCGCGCAAAATGTAACCAACAGAAACTTTTTACACCTCGATTTTTATTCGGCCAATTCCACCAATTTGAAAGTGTATTTAATTAGTCCTGGTCCTGTTGAAAAAGCAGTCTCTTTAACAGTTCCAACTATTGGTGGATGGAACAGTATCGATATTCCACTCACTAGTTTTGCTCCTGTTAATTTGAACAATGTGTTCCAGATGAAGTTCGACGGTAATGGAACCATTTACCTTGATAATATTTATTTCCGCAACTAAAATGATAAACCAATGAAAAAAGCCACACTTACTAAACTGTTTTTATTGCCAATTACTTTGATGGCTTTAACGGCCTGCGATTCAGATAAAGAACAAAAAATTGACGAGCGCAATTGGCAATTAACTTGGAGTGACGAATTTAATGGTGCCGCTGGTGAATCGCCTGATGCCACCAAGTGGTCATTTGATATCGGAACTGGAGCCAACGGTTGGGGAAATCAAGAATTACAGTATTATACCAATCGTACTCAAAATGTTTCTATGGACGGAAATGGAAATTTGGTGATCACCGCTTTACGCGAAAACTATAACGGTTCGCAATACACTTCGGCTCGAATTAAAACCAAAGATTTATTCTCGCAAACCTATGGTCGCTACGAAGCACGATTAAAAACACCTTACGGACAAGGTTTATGGCCTGCATTTTGGCTTCTCGGATCTAATATTGATGAAGTGAGCTGGCCTAATTGCGGCGAGATTGATGTAATGGAACTCCGAGGCCAATTGCCAAGTATTGTTAACGGAACCATTCATGGTCCAGGTTATTCGGGTGCAAATGCTATTTCAGGTAGTTATGCACTTCGTAATGACCGATTTGACAATGGATTTCACATTTTCGCAGTTGAATGGGACACCGATAAAATTGACTTTTTTGTGGATGGCTTTTTGTACAAACGTATAGATAAAAGCCAAGTTCCTGGCGATTGGGTTTACGATCATCCATTTTTTATGATTCTCAATGTTGCTGTAGGCGGAAACTATGTTGGTTTTCCTAACAACGGAACACCTTTCCCACAAAAAATGACCATCGACTACGTAAGAGTTTACCAATAATCAATTTTAAATAAGAAGCATAATTTAAATGATCTCAACCAAGACGAATTCTTTGATTGAAAATACTGTTGAAATGGATAATTCTAACGATATGGATTTAATTTCAATTGGAAATGAACATTTTTATCGAATTTCTAATGTAGAAAATTTACGTCCTTTTTTTATGAGTATCGTCAGTGATTCCAACCACTGGATGTTCATATCTAGTAATGGTGGTCTCACAGCTGGACGTAAAAATGCAGAATTTGCCCTTTTTCCCTATTATACCGATGATAAAATAACCGAATTTGCGGATATCACGGGTAGTAAATCGATTTTTCAAATCAAAAAAGATGACCAAGTATTTCTATGGGAACCTTTTTCTGAACGCTTCAACGATAACTATCATTTGACGCGAAATTTGTACAAAAGTGTGTACGGAAATAAAATTATTTTTGAAGAAATTCATCACGATTTTAATTTGGCTTTTCGTTACGAATGGAACAATAGCAACTTGTTTGGTTTTGTGAAAAAATCTGAAATCAACAATTTCTCAGAAAGCGATTACCATATTACCATTCTAGACGGAATTCAGAACATTATGCCTCATGGTGTAAATAGTGATTTGCAAGCCACAACTAGTAATTTGGTTGATGCTTACAAACGTAACGAATTAGTGCCAGAAAGCGGATTAGGAATTTATGCTTTAAGCGCTGTCATTGTCGATAAGGCTGAACCTAGCGAGGCTTTAAAAGCCAATATCGTTTGGTCATTAGGCTTGGATCATCCAACTTATTTGCTATCGTCAATGCAATTGTCCAATTTCCGCAAGAAAAAAGCAATTGTTTCCGAAACAGATGTAAAAGGCGAAAAAGGGGCCTATTTTGTTTCTTCGGATTTGTTTTTGTTGAAAAATACGTCCAAATCATGGAAAATTGTAGCCAACGTCAACCAAGATCAATCGCAAGTGATTCAACTTTCGGATGCCATTTGCAACGACGAATCGCTCGAACAACGGTTGACGGATGATATAGAACTCGGGACCAAAAATCTGATTTATCTCAACGCTTCCGCGGATGGTTTGCAATTTACAGCTGATCATCGCAAAGACGTTCGCCATTTTTCGAATGTGTTGTTTAACAGTATGCGTGGCGGAATTTTTGATAAAAACTACCAAATTGAAAAAGCGGATTTTGTTCGCTATATTCAAAAAGCCAATCAATTCGTTTTTGAAAATAATAGTGCCTTTATCAATGGTTTACCCGAAGTTTTTGACTATTCGGATTTAAAAAATCAAATTGCCACCATCGAAGATGCCGATTTAGTGCGTTTGTGTATCGAATATCTGCCGCTAAAATTCAGCCGTCGACATGGTGATCCGAGTCGACCTTGGAATAAATTTTCAATCAATACACGAAGTGAAATTGACGGTTCGAAAATTTTGGATTACGAAGGCAATTGGCGCGATATTTTTCAGAATTGGGAAGCTTTGGCGTGGTCATATCCTGATTTTATCGACGGTATGATTCACAAGTTTTTGAACGCTTCTACTTTTGATGGTTATAATCCGTATCGCGTGACCAAAAGTGGTTTTGATTGGGAAACTATTGAGCCCGACAATCCTTGGTCGTATATTGGCTATTGGGGTGATCACCAAATTATCTATTTACTTAAGTTTTTAGAGTTTAAAGAACACTATCAACCTGGCTCGTTGCAGTCGTTTTTTGACAAAGATTGTTTTGTTTACGCAGCCGTTCCCTACATCATCAAACCATATGAGGAAATAGTAAAAAATCCGAAAGACACTATTTTGTTTGACCATCAGTGGGATGCCAAAATACACAAAAGGCGAGACGAAATAGGAGCTGATGGCGCGCTTTTACGTGACAATAACAACGAGATTTATCATGTTAATTTAATTGAGAAAATCTTAGCGACAGTTCTTTCTAAAATGTCCAATTTTATTCCAGAAGCGGGTATTTGGATGAATACGCAACGACCCGAATGGAACGATGCCAATAATGCATTAGTTGGAAATGGTGTTTCGATGGTAACGTTGTATTACTTGAGACGATTTTTGAAATTCTTCCAACGAATTCTAGATAATTCCGACCAAGAAACCATCAAAATTTCTAATGAAATGGTCGAATTTTATCATGCCGTACGCGAAAATTTGATGCAATTTTCACCGTTGTTAAAAACGACTATTTCCAACGAAGATCGTAAAACCATGATGGATGCTTTAGGAAAAGCGGCTTCAGAATACCGTTTTCAAGTGTATCACAGTGGTTTTTGGGGTAAAAAAAGAACGCATTCGATGCAAGGTTTAAAAAATTTCACCCAAGTTTGCCTTGATTTTATTGAACACTCTATTAAAGCCAATAAAAGAGAAGATAACTTGTACCATGCTTATAATCTAATCTCTCTTCACCCGAATAGTGTTTCCGTTTCCTACCTTCCGGAAATGCTCGAAGGTCAAGTAGCGGTTCTAAGCTCAGGGTTTTTGTCAGCCAGCGAATCGTTAGCTAATTTAAAAGCCTTACGCAATAGTAATTTATATCGTCAAGATCAGAATAGTTACTTATTGTATCCTAACAAAGAATTACCGAAGTTTTTAGAAAAAAATACCTTAACACAAAGCCAAGTCAATCAATCGAATTTGTTAAACTATTTGATTGAAAATAACAATTCGGCTCTAATCAATCGAGATCGAAATGGAAATTATCATTTCAACGGTAATTTTCATAATACTAATGATTTGAATAACGCTTTGAACGAACTCGAAACAAAACCTGAATGGAAAGATTGGGTTATTGTTGATAGAGAAAAAGTACTTCAGCTTTTTGAAGAAGTTTTCAATCACAAAGCCTTCACTGGTCGTTCTGGAACTTTTTATGGTTATGAAGGTTTAGGTTCTATTTATTGGCATATGGTTTCAAAATTGCATTTGGCCGTAGAAGAAGTGTGCGAAGAGGCTATGGTCTCAGAACAAAATCATGAAACTGTACAATCGCTTCAACATCATTTTAACGAAATAGGAGTAGGGATTGGTATTCATAAATTGCCCAAAGTTTACGGCGCTTTTCCTACTGATCCGTATTCACACACGCCATGGCATAGAGGCGCGCAACAACCCGGAATGACAGGACAAGTAAAAGAAGATATACTCACTAGAATTGGCGAGTTGGGTATTAAAATAACCAATGGGAAAATCAAATTTCAGCCTACGTTATTGACCAAAGACGAGTTTTTATCAGAAGAAATCAATGCCACTTTTGTTTTGGTTGATGGAACTGAAAAAACCATCACTATCGAAGAGAAATGTTTAGGTTTTACGTATTGTCAAGTGCCGATAGTCTATAAAATGAGCAATAGCAATCAAGTTCAATTGCTTTATGCTAATGGTGAAAGCCAAATTATTAATGGATTGGAATTACCTGTAGAACAAAGTCGATCTGTGTTTTTAAGAACCAATCAGATAGTTCAAATTGTAGTTTTTTTAACAAAAGATAATTTAAGATAATGAAAAAAGTATGCTACATACTATTTCTTTTGATGGTATCGTGTACTACGAAAAGCAATGATTTTACAATAATGACAGCAGAAAAAATATTAGGAAATCCCAATTATCAAGCCATTTGTTATGGAGGTTACCGAACCAATACACGAGATAAAGAGCCTTCTTTGGTAGAAATTAAAGAAGATTTGAAAATCCTTTCGGCTATGAATATTAAAATCATTCGGAATTACAATGTTCATTTTAAAGAAGCGGAAAATTTACTTGAGGCCATAACCGAATTGAAAAAGCAAGATGCCAATTTTGAAATGTATGTGATGTTGGGCGCTTGGATTGATTGTAAAAATGCTTGGACTGATTTGCCTCCCATTCACGATCAAGAAAGCGAACGTAACGCTGTCGAAATTAAAGAAGCAGTTCGATTGGCTAATCAATTTCCCGATATAGTAAAAATTATAGCGGTTGGTAATGAAGCCATGGTTAAATGGGCTACGAGTTATTATGTTACACCCAATATCATTTTGAAATGGGTGAATCATTTGCAAACATTAAAAAAGCAAAACCAATTACCATCCGATTTATGGATTACTTCGTCTGATAATTTCGCTTCTTGGGGTGGAGGAGATGCTTCTTATCATGTAAACGATTTGAATCAACTCATCAAAGCGGTTGATTACATTTCGATGCATACCTATCCGATGCACGATACACATTATAATCCCGTTTTTTGGCAGCTTACAGATAAAGAGCAAACCTTATCAGATAAGGAAAAAATTGATGTTTTAATGATTCATTCACGTGACTACGCGATTTCGCAATACCAAAGTGTGGTGAAGTATATGAAATCCATCGGAGTGAACAAACCAGTCCATATTGGCGAAACAGGTTGGGCCACGCAATCCAATGAGCAATATGGTGAAAATGGTTCGAAGGCTACTGACGAATACAAATCAGCGCATTTTTATCAGCTCATGCGTGATTGGTCCAACCAAAACAAAATAAGCTGCTTTTATTTTGAAGCCTTTGATGAAAATTGGAAAGATAGCGCCAATCCTAATGGTTCGGAAAATCATTTTGGTTTAATCAATCTGAATGGTCAGGCCAAATACGCTTTGTGGGAAGCGGTTGATTGTGGTGTTTTTAAAGGATTAACTCGAAATGGTAAACCCATCACTAAAACGTTCAATGGAAACGAAAAACAACTGTGGAAAGCGGTGTTGATGCCCAACGAACCTTTGGTTCATAATTAAAATGAAACATTTTTTTAAAAATAGAGTAAATATTTCTTTTTTGATAATTGCATTTATCATGGCTTTTTCATTGCAAAGTTGTAGAGTTACAAATGGTTTAAAATACGAGGTGTACGAAACCTCGGCTCAAGGTAATTCCTTAAAAAAAATAACCGAGTTTTTGCCCAAAAGTAACCCAATTGCCATTCAGTTGAATCCTGATGAAAAATTCCAAACGATAACGGGTTTTGGGGGTTCTTTTACAGAAGCGTCGGCATATTTACTCAATAAATTAAGCAAAGCTAACCGAGAAAAAGTATTGGAAGCGTACTTTAGTGAAGCGGGATCTAATTATTCGCTTACTCGAACCCATATAGCCTCATGCGATTTTTCATTGAAAAACTATACGTATGCCAAAGTTGAGAACGATTTGCAATTGGAGCATTTTACTATCGAGGACGATCGTAGCGATTTGATTCCGATGATATTGGAAGCAAAATCTATTTCAAAAGAAGGTTTCAATATTATAGCTTCGCCCTGGTCTTGTCCGCCTTGGATGAAAGACAACAAGAAATATGTCGGCGGAAAATTATTACCCGAATACAACGATGCATTCGCACTTTATTTTTCAAAATATTTAGACGCTTATCAGAAAGAAGGTATTACAATTTGGGGAGTTACAGTGATTAATGAGCCTCATGGCAACGGAAACAATTGGGAAAGTACTTTGTTTTCTCCTACAGAAATGACGCATTTTGTAGAAAACCATCTTGGTCCTAAATTGGAAAAAGAAGGTTGGGGGAAAGTCAAAATTTTAGGCTATGACCAAAATAGAGCGGGTTTGAAAGAATGGGTTGATGTGATGTATAAAGATCAAAATTCATCCAAATATTATGCTGGAACGGCCATTCATTGGTATGAAAGTACTTATGATTATTTCCCTGACGCATTGCAATATGCACATCATAAGTCACCCGACAAACATTTAATTCAAACGGAAGCTTGTGTCGATTCGGAAGTGCCTCATTGGCGCGATGACGCGTGGTATTGGAAAAAAGAAGCCACCGATTGGGGTTGGGATTGGGCCAGCGAGCAAGACAAGCATTTGCATCCCAAATACGCTCCAGTCAATCGTTATGCCACCGATATTATTGGTTGTTTGAACAATTGGGTTGACGGTTGGATCGATTGGAATATGGTTTTGGATCGACAAGGAGGGCCCAATTGGTTTAAAAATTGGTGCACGGCTCCCGTAATTGTTGATCCTGTGAATGATGAAGTATATTTTACACCTTTGTATTATACATTGGCGCATTTTAGCAAATTCATGCGTCCAGGTGCGGTAAAAATAGGTTGTGTAATCAATCATAAAGATATTATGGCAACTGCCGTTAAAAACCCTGATGATTCTATAGCAGTCGTGGTTTTTAATCCGACTGAGAATGCCCAATCCTTAGCTTTATCATTGAATAATCAAAATATAGATTGTACGATTTCGGCAAAAGCCATTCAAACTATTATAATAAAAAAGAACTAAGTTTAAATTAAACATCATCACTATGTCAAACACAATCTCAACCTCAAGCGAAAGAGTTCCTATGAGTCAAAAAATTGCCTTTGGTTTAGGAATGCTTGCTAACCAAATGTTTCCTGCAGCCTTAGGAATTTTTATGGTGGTATTGGTAGAAAATTTAGGAATGCCTTCATGGATGTGGGGCGTTTTATTTTTTGTTCCTCGAATAGTAGATGCTTTTTTTGATCCTGTGATGGGTTTTATTTCAGACAACACCAAATCAGTTTGGGGTAGAAGAAGACAATACGTGTTTTGGGGTTCCATCATAATGGGAATTTCCTTTGTCATTATGTGGCAATTGTACAGAGAAGACAGTGTGATTTACAATTTTACTTTTTTTCTGATTTGGTCGCTTCTTTTTCATATAGGTTTATCCATTTTTAGTGTGCCTTTTGTGGCAATGGGTTACGAAATGAGTGATGATTTTCATGAGCGTACTTCAATTATGGCTATTTCACAGTGGATTGGTCAATGGGCGTGGGTAATTGCGCCTTGGTTTTGGGTGGTAATGTATGATCCTTCATGGTTTCCCAATGCCGATACAGCAACAAGAACACTTGCAGTTTGCGTAGGTTTGTCTTGTATGGTTTTAGCGATGATTCCAGCCATTTTCATCAAAAGTAAATCGACTAAAAATGACCACAATTTAAAACCACTAACGTTAAAAACCATAGGCGGAAGCATGAAAGAAATTATTGTTAGTTTCAAAGAAGCATTTGCCAACAAACCTTTTCGAAAACTTTGCATAGCCACTTTTTTGATTTTTAACGCTTTCAATACCGTAGCAGGATTCACGTTCTTTATTGTCGTATATTATCTTTTTAATGGAAATGCATCAGCTGCTGGAATATGGCCTACACTTTTTGGTTGTGGAGGCGCTCTTGCGACCACATTTGTGGTTATTCCTATTGTGGCTTGGATGTCAAAAAGAATGGAAAAGAAAAAAGTATTTTTAATCTCACAAGGAATATCAGTTTTTGGCTATATTTTACTTTGGTTCCTTTTTGTGCCAGGTAAACCTTATATGTTTTTGTTTGCATTGCCTTTCTTCTCATTCGGAATAGGGAGTTTATTTACACTAATGATGTCGATGACGGCCGATGTTTGTGATATGGATGAATTGTATTCTGGTAAGCGTAGAGAAGGTGTATTTGGAGCCATTTATTGGTGGATGGTAAAATTTGGTTTTGCTATTGCAGGTTTACTAACTGGAGTTATTATGTCGGCTGTTGCATTTAAAGCAGGTGCTGAAACGCAACCCGAAGGAGCAGTAACAGGATTGCGATTATTCTTTTCGGGTGTTCCAATCGCAGGTACATTGATAGCCATGTGGGTAATGCGTAATTACGATTTAACTGAGGAAAAAGCGAGAGAAATCAAAAAAGAACTTGATGCCAGAAAAGCATCTGCATAAATAATAAACTACTATGTCATTTAGAGAAGGTCACTATTTTTCGGCTGAGCGTTTTTCATCAATAAATGAAATTCAAACTCACCAATTTTCTACAATTTCAGAAAAAGAACTCTCGCAAACTTGGAGAGAAACATTACAAAAAGGGATTCATGGCATCTGTTTTAGTTTGTATGAAGACGGACAAAAACCAGGCGATATCATAACGCCTGAGCAAGTTAATCGTCGCATTCAAATTTTAAAACCTTATGCGAAATGGGTTCGTTCTTTTTCTTGTATTGAAGGCAACGAGCACGTTCCAAGAATAGCACATCAAAATGGGATGAAAACTTTGGTTGGCGCATGGCTGGGAAGCGATTTAGAACTCAATGAACAAGAAATAGAAGGTCTAATTCAATTGGCCAAAGAAGGTTGCGTTGATGTAGCTGCAGTTGGCAATGAAGTGATGTATCGTGGCGATTTAACCGAAACACAACTAATTGATTACATCAAGCGGGTCAAAGAAGCTTTACCCAACATTCCAGTAGGTTATGTAGACGCGTATTACGAGTTTTCGCATCGTCCCAATATTACCGAAGTATGCGACATCATATTAACCAACTGCTATCCGTATTGGGAAGGTTGCCCTATAGAGTATTCACATGAACACATGAAAAGTATGTTCGAATCAGCCAAAAATGCTGGAGATGGTAAAAGAGTAATCATTACCGAAACAGGTTGGCCTAGTGCTGGAGGAAGCCTAAAAGGAGCTATAGCCTCTGAAGAAAATGCGATGCGCTACTTTGTTGAAACCCAGCTTTGGGCCACACAAAATAGTATTGAAACGTTTTATTTTTCGTCTTTTGATGAATCTTGGAAAGTAGGAGCAGAGGGCGATGTGGGCGCTTACTGGGGTTTATGGGACAAGAATGAAAAATTAAAATTCAATGCAAAATAGAAAAAGTTATCTTCTTTTTTTTATCTTCTTTTGTTTGCAAATTTCTCAAGCACAAGTAGATGTAGTTTACACAGATTTGGTTTGGTCGGATGAATTTGATAACAATGGAGCTGTAAATGCATCAAAATGGCATCATCAAACTCAATTACCAGCGGGAGGAAGTTGGTTTAATGGTGAAGTACAACATTATACCAATCAATTGGCTAATGCCTCAGTAAGTAATGGTTTACTTGCCATAACAGCTAAAAAAGAACCGTACACCGATCAAGGTATTACCAAACAATATACTTCCGCACGTTTGAATTCAAAGTTTGCATTTTTATACGGTCGTGTCGACATAAGGGCTAAAATTCCCACAAATCAAGGCACTTGGCCAGCCTTTTGGATGTTAGGGAAAAACATCAACGAAGACGGCGCTTATTTTGATGCTCAGTTTGGAAACACTGATTGGCCCGCTTGTGGCGAAATCGACATCATGGAACACGGTATTACGCCCTCGCAACCATTGAATTACATTCAAAGTGCATTACATACGCCCTCTTCCTTTGGAAATACGACCAATATTGGAGGTATCATTGCCAATAACTTGGGAAATGATTTTCACGTCTATTCGATGAATTGGTCACCCAATCAAATTACTTTTTTACTCGATGGTGTTGCTTTTTATACCTATAATCCAACCATCAAAACACCACAAAATTGGCCGTTTAATGCTGAACAATATCTTTTATTAAATATTGCCATGGGTGGAATAGCCGGAACAATTCCTTCCAATTTTACGCAAGCCACTATGGAAGTGGATTACGTTAGAGTCTACCAAAATACAATTGTTGATACAACTGCTCCCACTGCTTTTACAGCTACTGTAGGCACGATTACTAGTTCTTCTGTTGAATTAATTCTCAATGCTACCGATAATTCAGGAAATATAGCTTATGCCATCAACTATAGTGGCGGTTCTATTAATACAACTGGTTTGTCTAACACACCAAAATCAGTTATTATTTCTAATTTGTCATCAAATACTAACTACACTTTTACGATTGCGGCAAGTGATCTTTCAGGGAATAATTTTCTTAACAATCCATTAGTTCGAAATGCCACAACTTTGAGCTATGTTGGTTGTAGTGGTTTTAGTAATTCTGCGCAACTGAATTCATTTACCACTGGTTACAATTACGAGTTTGAAACGATTGGAACTAACGTTAAAATCACTTTTGAATTGTTAGATGCTGATAAAACATCGGTTTTTGGCTATTTATGGAAGCAAAATCCATTCGCTGAAACCGTTATGACACCAGTTACAGATAAAAAATTCACCAGTACAATTACAAACCAAATCATAGGATCAACAATTAATTACGCTGTTAAATTCGCTTATGCGGGCGGACTTTCAGTTACGCAATATTTTTCTTATGTGGTTGGCAACAATTGTGCATTAGGGTTAGAGGAAGTTGAACATATTGAGTTCTCCTTTGCAAATCCTGTTTCTAGTAATTTGATGATTCATTCCAATAGTCCAATTGATAAAGTTGAAATCAGGAATATGATTGGAAGTGTAGTAGTTACTACAACAGAAAGTACTCAATCTATAGATATTACCAATTTTTCAAACGGAATGTATATAGTAACTGTTTATTCGGATAATAAAAGAAGTGTCAAAAAAATGTTGGTGAATAAATAAATAAATAAATTGAATTGTTCTAACATTAGCTGATTTTTACTAAAAAAAATGATTTTTTGGATACCATTTTCCTTTTTTATTGCATTTAAAATGTTAAAATTTACACGAATATTTGTTTTTTAAGAAAATATTATGTTACATTTGGCTATAATTTAATCTTAAAATAAAGTTGCCTATCGCATAAAAATTACTTTTTAGAGAAAATCTCACATTTTTAACCCAAAACTAAAAGGTAATATTATGGCTACTTTACAAATCCCAGATGCATTATTGGTAAAGAATTACATGGCTGGTGACGAAAGCGCCTTGGCTGTGTTAATCAACAGACATCAATCTAAAATCTACGGTTTTATTTATTCTAAAATTGCCGATAGAGATTTAGCCGACGACATTTTTCAAGATACCTTCATTAAAGTGATTAATACTTTAAAATCAAAATCGTATAATGAAGAAGGAAAATTTTTACCTTGGGTGATGCGTATTGCGCACAACTTAATTGTCGATCAATTCCGCAAAAACAAAAAAATGCCAATGCTTCGCGAAACAGAGGAGTTTTCTATCTTTTCTGTTATTTCAGACAATCAACCCAATATCGAGTCGAAAATTGTGACCGAAATTATTGAAAATGACTTGCGAAAAATAATTAAAGAATTGCCTGAAGACCAAAAAGAAGTGTTAATTATGCGTATTTATCAAGACATGAGTTTTAAAGAAATCTCAGACGCAACAGGCGTTAGTATAAATACGGCGCTTGGAAGAATGCGCTACGCACTTATGAACTTGAGAAAAGTAATCGAAAAAAATAATATTATTTTGACCAATTAACAATAATACACAAGTTGCTGCGTTATAGAGTTATAACAATACAATTCTCTATGGCAAAACTTTACTCTAAAAAAGCATTAGCAACTACCAAAATGTTACCAAAAAAAGAAACAGTGCAATTCCTTCTGAATTATTCAAAAGCATTAAACATTGTAAAAATTGGTAACAAAAACTTTGAGATTATTGCTAATTAAAAAATATCCCGATTCGTTATCGGGATATTTTTTTATCAAATTCTTTCAAAACTTCTTTTCGCCCAATCGTTCGGGTAATAATGTCTTTTTCCAAACTCCAACCACGAGCAGGCGAATATTCGCGTCCGTACCATATAATCTGCAAATGCAAATCATTCCATAATTCTCTCGGAAAAATCGCTTTGGCATCTTTCTCGGTCTGCACCACATTTTTTCCATCCGATAAATTCCAACGGTACATCAACCGATGAATGTGCGTATCCACTGGAAAAGCCGGAACACCAAATGCCTGACTCATTACTACACTTGCGGTTTTATGTCCCACAGCGGGCAAGGCTTCCAATGCTTCAAAACTCTGCGGCACTTCGCCATTGTATTTTTCAATCAAAATCTGTGACAAACCATAAATTCCTTTCGATTTCATAGGCGAAAGTCCACACGGACGAATGATTTCCTTGATTTCTTCCACGCTCATTTTTACCATATCATACGGATTGTCGGCCTTAGCAAACAACAAAGGCGTAATCTGATTCACACGCACATCCGTGCATTGCGCCGACAACAATACCGCAACTAGCAACGTGTAGGCATCTTTATGATCCAAAGGTACCGGAATGCTTGGATACAGCTCATTTAACGTATTTATAACAAATGTTGCACGCTCTTTCTTGGTCATTTTTGTAATTTTAACATCGTAAAAATAGGAGATTATTTTTTATGCGCCTAATCCAGCTTTACGTTACAAGCTTTTGGTCACAAAGTGGTTTTTGTAAGCCATAAAACAGCTTCCGTTGGTCGCTTTTTTACAGCAGCAAAAACTCACTTTCTTCGCAAAAGGCTTTCCACTACAATCTGGGGCAAACCAATTGACAATGGACAATTAACAATGGACAATTAAAAATTAAGAATTATCAATTAAAAATATGACAACACTACAAAAAGGCGACAAAGCACCAGCATTTTCAGGAATTGACCAAGACGGAAAGACTCATACATTAGCCGATTACAAAGGAAAAAAATTAGTAGTTTTCTTTTATCCCAAAGCCGACACACCGGGTTGTACAGCCGAAGCCTGCGATTTGCGCGATAATTACGAGCGTTTCCAAGCCAACAATTACGCATTATTAGGAGTAAGCGCTGATTCAGCTAAAGCACAAAGTAAATTCAAAAACAAATACGAATTCCCATTTTCCTTAATTGCCGACGAAGACCATGCGGTAATCAAGGCATTTGGAGTTTGGGGTCCAAAAAAATTCATGGGACGCGAATTCGATGGCATTCACAGAACGACTTTTGTTATTAATGAAAACGGAATCATCGACGAAGTAATTTCAAAAGTAGAAACCAAAGCACATGCGGCTCAGATTTTGAAGTAAAAACTCTGTGACACTTTGTGTATTCTAAGTGATACTCTGTGGAACAACTTTCAATTCGTTTAAGAAAATGAAAGTTGTTACTCGTCAATTATTCCATCAAAAAACGGTTTCATCTCATCGTTGATTTGTTCACGCAAGTCAACCAACTTTTTAGCGTATTCTGCCAATTGTTTCTCAGTTTCGGTTTGCGGAATCCATTTCTTCACCGGAATTGGATTTCCAGCTTCATCTACCGATACAAAAACAATTACACAGTGTGTTTTCTTTTCAAATTGTTGCTCTTTAAAATCACGCGAGTAAACATCTACAGCAATATGGATACTAGTGTTTCCAGTATAAATCACATACGCGTTGATTTTAATCACTTCGCCAATACTTATCGGTTTATAAAAACGAATGCCACCAACATAAACGGTTACACAATAGTTTTCAGCCCAACTTCGAGCGCATGTATACGCCGTTTGGTCAATCCATTTCATCACAATGCCACCGTGTACTTTTCCACCAAAATTGACATCGGTAGGTTCGCTTATGAATTGAAAAGTGATTTTATTGGAAGCTGCCATTTTATAAAATTTTGTTAGTATCAAATATAAAAAAATCCCCAACTGCTTTCACCATTGAGGATTATTATTTTTACTGATCACTGAAACTGACCACTATTCTATACTTCTTCTAGCACTCTATTCGGGTCGTAACCAAAAAGTTGATGTTGTTTAATCAACTCAGCCGTTCCTTCAGGAAGCATTTTCTCCCAACCTGGAATACCTTTGTTTATCATTTTTAGGACTTCACGAGAGAAGATTTTTAAATTGTCAACGTCATTTACTTGAACATCTACCACTTTTCCGTTGTAAGCAAAGAACTTGTACAATTCTTTCATGCGCGGATGCACTTTTAGGTTTTGCGAAGTGATGATTTCGCCATCTTCTTCCATCGGATACAAATACACTTTCAAATCGCGGTAGAATAATTTTCCAAAGGCTTCTAATATTCCACCACTCAAGTGTCGGTAGTATTTTTCATCAAAAATATCAACCAAATTATTTACCCCCATGGCCAATCCCATACGTGCTTTGGTATAACTTGAAAAGTATTCTACCACTTTGTAATATTCTTGGAAATTGGAAATCATTACCGTTTGGCCTAAAGAACAAAGCAATTCGGCTCTGTCCATGAAGTCGCGTTCGTCAATTTCGCCTTCCGAACGTAAATTGGATAAGGTAATTTCAAATATGACAAAAGTGTTCTCTTTTTCAACCTTATTTTCTTCCACAAACATCTCTAAAGACTTCAGGTACATATCCATATTTACCTTAGTAACTGGTCGAAAACTTCCGCGTAAAGCCAAAATATTTTTTTTGTATAAAACGGCTGCTGGCAAAATATTCTTTCCTTCTGGGCTGAACATTACGGCGTCGGTCATGCCATTTTTAACCAATTGCAAACTCATCAATCGGTTGTCTACATTGGCAAATCGAGGTCCAGAAAAATTAATAGTGTCAATTTCCAATTGGTCTTTATCCAAATGGTCGTACAAATAGCGTAGTAATTTTTTAGGATCGTTGTATTTGTAATACGCGCCATAAATTAAGTTTACACCTAAAATTCCGAGCGTTTCTTGTTGCAAACGCGCATCGGTTTCTTTAAATCGAATGTGAAGTGTAATTTCGTTATAGTCTTCATCAGGCTCTACTTGGTATTTAATTCCAACCCAACCGTGACCTTTGAATTGCTTTGCAAAATCAATTGTAGCTACCGTATTGGCGTAACTAAAAAATATTTTGTTGGGATGTTTTTCTCTGTTTAAACGCTTTTCGATTAATTCCGTTTCGTGCGTCAACATTTTTTTTAATCGACTTTCGGTAACATAACGACCGTCGTCTTCAATGCCATAAATGGCATCGCTAAAGTCTTTATCGTACGCCGACATTGCTTTTGCTATAGTTCCAGACGAACCTCCAGAGCGGAAGAAATGTCTTACTGTTTCTTGCCCAGCACCAATTTCAGCAAAAGTTCCATAAATGTTCTCATTCAAGTTAATACGCAATGCCTTATCTTTAATTGAAGGAATTTGCTCAATAACTTTATCTCCTTTTAACTTAATGTCTAAACCGTTGTTTGCCATAATCAATTTTATACTATGCAAAGTTAATAAAATACCTGTAGTTTTAAAAGGGAATTAATCCTATTTTTGTAAAGTTTTGCATCAAAAACCGTGCTAAATGAAAATTTATTTTTTAGGAACCGGAACTTCACAAGGTATTCCTGTCATTGGAAGCCATCATTCTGTTTGTCATAGCGAAAACCCAAAAGACAAACGACTTAGAGTTTCAGTATGGGTTCACAGTAATAATTTTTCGGTTGTAATAGATTGTGGCCCCGATTTTAGACAACAAATGCTCACCTCCAAATGCGAACACATTGATGCCATTTTATTCACTCACGAACATTCCGATCATACGGCTGGTTTAGACGATATTCGACCTTTTTATTTTGTACAAGGTGATATTCCAATTTACGGACATCAACGTGTTTTATCCAATTTGAAAAAACGATTTGATTATATTTTTGAAACCGAAAACAAATACCCTGGAGTTCCTTCTGTGGTTGTAAATGAAGTAGTAAATAATGTTTCTTTTACGATTAAAAACCAAACAATTATTCCTATTAATGCTTGGCATGGTTCTTTGCAAGTTTTTGGCTATCGAATAGGCGATTTTGTTTATTTGACTGATGTAAAAACTGTCGAAAATGAAGAATTAGAAAAACTAAAAGGAGTAAAGGTTTTGGTTGTGAATGCTTTACGAGAAGAACCACATCACTCACATTTTAGTTTGCAGGAAGCGTTAGATTTTGTAAATTTGATTCGACCAGAAAAAACCTATTTTACACACATTAGTCACATTTTAGGGTTTCACGATGAGGTACAACAAAAATTGCCTCAAAATGTTTTTCTAGCCTATGACAACTTAGAGATAACTATTTAAATTGAATTAAATGAAAAAGCAATTAGTACAATATCTGTTTATTTTATCACTTCTGATGAATGTGTTTACTTATATGTATTTCAGCAAAAAAGAGGCTTCGACCCAAAAAAAATACGACAATATGAGTTTGAAATACAAAGATTCGTTGCAAGCGATAAGCAATAATGCATACGATGCCGATTATTTTTCACTTGAGATGAACGATAGGGCGCAAAACTATTTTGGTGAAAGTAACTTGAATTATCAGGTTTTGATTCCAAAAATAAAAGAGGCCTTGTTGGAGTTTAACTCTGATCCTGAAGGCAATAAGTACGTTGACCAAACCAAAACAGGCGATCAAAAGTACATCATCAATAAAATAAAAATATTAAATCACCGTTGGATTATTGCCGATTATAGTAATGGCCAATTATGGGGCGAAGTACTGTTGAAGTATTTTGTAGAATCAGACGGGAATATTACTTTTGAAACGATGTCATCTTATTTATATCCTATACAACTCAATTAAAATATGAAAAAAACAATTGTATTAGTAGTTCTATTTTTGGGTTTTACTTCGTGTAATTATTTTACCAACAATGAAGAAGAAACAAAAAAAACAGCCAAAAAAGACTTGGTATTAGGTGGAGATAAAGATGAAAATGGTTGTTTGGCTTCGGCGGGCTATACTTGGTCTAAACTGAATAAAGAATGTGTTCGCGCTTTTAGCGGAATTCAATTAATGCCTACTGATCATAAAGATGGAGATGTAACACTTTGTGCCTATGTTTTGTTTGATGAAAGCGGAGATAAAGCAGAAGTATTCCTGCCAAGCGGAGATAGTTCTATTATTTTAGAGCGTCCTGCTAAAAATAAGCCATGGATTTTAGACGACTGGCAATTGATTCCACTAAATGGTTACCAACTCAAAAAATCAGGTAAATTAATTTACTCTGGTGATGGCGAAATAGGTGGAACCATATCCGACGATAATGAAGAAATTCCATCAGAGGAACAATAAAAAATATTTTACAAGATTATTATAACTCCTAGCTTTGTTTCGTGTCGCTATTTAGAAACAGATTGCATTAATGTAAATGCTTTATAATCTATGTATAAGAAAATAATACAAACAGTAAGCTCATAGTCGTTACACGAATGGTTTTGAATTTTATTATTTTCAGAAATCAGCTTCAAGCAAAATAAAAAGCGACAATTATTATAAAATCTTGCTTGGTTTTAGTGCCTTTTAGCTTAGATAGCAAATAGTTAAATCTTCAATTTTTTATTGTTGAAGGCATTACTTGTGTAGTTTATCCTACAAAATTACCTTTGAACGATTTTATTTTATTTAAAAAAAGAAATAACTTTTAAATCATAAATTTGTGTAAACACTATAATATAATCCCGAGAAACAACATGAGGCTACTATTTTATTTTACAGTCCTATTTTCTTTTATGTGTAATGCTCAACCAACTAAAGAAATAACCATAAGCTATGGCGATAAAATTTACTTAGGAGAAATTGAATCTCAAACTCATTTTACAATTTCAAGTGAGTTTGGGAACAAGAATCTTAAAGGCAATAAAATAAATGAGTTTGTATTTGCTAAACCTGGAGTTTATAAAATTCTTGTAGAAGAAAAAAACAACCATAAACAAAATGAATGCAATCATGAGCATTTACCAAAAGCAATAACAGTAAACGTTAGTCGAATAAAAATGGTTTTTGATGATACGCAATTGAATTTTTCTGAACCTATTATGCAAAATAAAGATACTAAAGGTATTACAATGACTATTCCAGTAACTATTGAGACGTATGATGGAATGCCAGCACTTATGGATTTTACTACAGTTCATTCAGCAGGAATTGGATCAAACATAATTGCAAATTTGGACCAAGAAAAAAAGGAATTACCTGTTGGAAAGCATTTATTAAAGTACTCTTTGCAAGGTAAAGTGACACAAAAATCTTATTTAATGTTTGACTTTATTGACGCCAATGCTAACATTCAATCCATAGCATTACAAAAACAAATTGATAATTAAGAAGATGAAAAAAATTGCTAAATTTTTACTGTTTTTAGGATTGATGAGTTTCATTAATTCGCATTCCCAATGTGGAGTTTCCGATTTTTGTAATGCAAATACTGGTTTGTACTCCAATAATATTGCCTCAGACATAGCTTATGACAATATGGGTTCTGGTTACCATTCAACTTTTATAAAAGAACCTGATGGAGAATGGAAAATTTGGGGGGAAGATATGGCAAATAATGGTTTTAACAATGTCCTATCCCCAATTAGTTTCAATGCTACTAACTATCCTGCTTTGACAGGAACAATTTACAAAATGGCTTTAGGGTCGGCAGGGATTTTTAATGTACAACTGATTGTGCTAACTTCAGAAGGCTTATTTGTTTTAGGAAGTGAGGGCACAGTGTTGGATCAAAATATTACTTCATCGTCAGTGTTTCAAAAAATATCCATAAACGGAAAATCGGATGGCTTACCAATGGGCGTTAGTCCAGCTGATGTAAAAATGCTTTTTGCATCAACTTATACTCTGATAATTACTACTTGCACTGGCGAAGTATATGTGTTGTCGCAATATGCATCACTTAGAGGTAATGGCGGAACTGGAAGTTCACTACAATGGTCTCAAGTAAA
Source organism: Flavobacterium sp. (assembly GCA_016787805.1). GTDB lineage: Bacteria > Bacteroidota > Bacteroidia > Flavobacteriales > Flavobacteriaceae > Flavobacterium. The sequence continues at coordinate 93,276 of JAEUTY010000010.1, forward strand.
AGAAAACAGTACTACACCTCTTACATCAATTGTTTTAGCTCGTGGAGGCAATGGATTAGGTTTTGCATTAAAAGAAGATGGCAATTTGTACACTTGGGGTGATGGGACTTATCTTGGAGATGGTTCATCAGCACTTACAAGAAATTATGCTACTCAAATGGTTTTGCCCAATGGAATAACTGCTGTAAAAATGATACAAGGGGGAAACACTAATAATTATCATTATTATTTTGTTTTGGGAACAGATAAGAAAGTGTACTCATTAGGAGATAATAGTAATGGACAATTAGGTGATAGAACTTCAATTTTACGTAAGGTTTGGGTCAATGCCAAAAATCCAGATAACTCAATTATAAATGATGCTGAATGGATTTCAACCAACGAGCATGATTATCTCAATTCTGGTATTGCGATTATAAAAACGGGAGGGTTGTTGTACACAGGAGGATGTAATAGTACCTATATGGTAGGAGCAGCAATTTCGAATGGAGTTAACTATTTAGAGATTCCAAATGGCGTGAATGCTTCGGATGTGATTACTTATGTCGAAGTAGGAGGTCACACAGCAGCTCTAATAAAAGTTGGCAGTACAAGATATGGATATGTAGGGCATAGGATAAATGGTTCTATGGGAGACGGGACAGCTACATCAGGCACTCAAACCTCCTACGACTTTATTTCACCGCCTATAATAGCTGTTTGTGGTACACCTTGTGTGCAACCCGTTCTTACTTCTAATTCAACTGTGTGCTCAGGAGGAAATGCATTATTTACAATAACAGGCACTCCTGGAGATATTATTACTTATACAATCAATAATGGTTTTAATCAAAATGTAACAATAGGCTCAAGTGGCAGTGTAGAGGTAGCTGTAAATGGAGTCACAACTAATCAAACTATTAATTTAAATTTTGTTTTAGGAGCCACAGGTTCTTGCTCGAATGCATTATCTTTAAGTGCGACTGTCCAAGTTTCAAATAATGGAGTGACTCCTGTTTTTAATCAAGTGCCTTCAATTTGTCTAGGGGAAGTATTAAATCCTCTTCCTACAACTTCAGTTAATGGCGTTGTTGGAACTTGGTCACCAGCCATTGATAACACGCAAACTACTGTTTACACATTTACACCAACTAATTCGGTTTGTGCTTCAACTGTAACAATGACTGTTGCAGTTATTCCGCCTGGTACAGTTGCTACTTTTTCTCAAATACCACCCATCTGTGTTGGTGATACAATTAATCCATTGCCAACTATTTCAACTAATGGAATTTCTGGAGTTTGGTCTCCTGTGCCCAATAATCAGCAAACTACAACTTATACATTTACTCCCACATCTAGCTTACTTTGTTCAGTTGGAACAACAATGACTATAACGGTTAATCCTAATGTTACACCAACATTTCAACAAGTTGCACCCATTTGTGAAGGCGATGTTTTAGCACCTTTGCCAGTTACATCGATAGAAGGTGTTTTAGGAACTTGGTCTCCAGCTCTGAATAATTTACAAACGACAACTTATACTTTCACAGGATCGGCAACAAACTGTATTAATGTTGCTCAAATGACTATTGTTGTAAACCAAAAAGTTACACCATTATTTAATCAAGTAAGTCCACTTTGTGAGGGAAGTTCTTTTCCTAATTTGCCTAATACATCTACTAATGGAATTTCAGGAACTTGGTCACCAAGTGCGAATAATTTGGCAACAACTACCTACACATTTACACCTAATGCAGGTGTTTGCGCAAACCCAACTCAAATGACAGTAGTCATTATTCCAAAAGATAATCCTATTTTTGATTCAGTTCCAACATTGTGTTTTGGGGATTCAAATTATAGTCTGCCTCTAAATTCAATAAATTCTATTGGAGGTACTTGGGCACCTAATTTAGATACAACTCAATCGCAAACCTATACTTTTACACCCAATAGTGATGAATGCGCTAATACGGCTACACTTCAAGTAAATGTATTTGACGATTTTGATTTTAAAATTATTGAATATTGTAAAAACGGAGAACTTATTTTAGAGGTTTCACCTGTTTCAAATAGCTTTGATGCTGATCTAGCTAATTACAATTGGTATTTTAATTCACCTATATCCATTGCCAATGGATATCAACTCAATGTTACTAATTATTTAAATGGAACCACTATAATTGAGCCTTTGCCAGTAAATTTTGATGTAACTGTAACCAATGCTAATGGTTGTGAAAAACAGAAATCAATCGCATTGGATATCATTTATTGTGGTATTCAAAAAGGAATTTCACCTAATAGTGATGGATTAAATAACTTTTTTGATCTTCGTTTATTAGATGTGAAGAAATTAAGTATTTTCAATCGTTATGGAGTAAAAGTTTATGATAAAGAAGATTACTATGACGAGTGGAGAGGACAAACTAATGAAGGTGATGAGTTGCCTGATGGAGTTTACTATTATGTGATAGATTTTGAAAATGCTGCTTCAAAAACTGGCTGGATTTACATTAGTAGAGAAGATTAAAAGAAAACCATTTCAGAAATGAACACAATTTTTGTTTTTTTTCTGAAATGGTTATTAATTATTTAGTTTGCCAATAACCAATTTTTAAAGTCAAAGAAATTTTGTGGCGCAACACCATGCCCAACGGGATATTCTTTGTAAATAATATCGATTCCTAATTCTTGCAATGCAGGAGATGATTTGCGCGCCCACTCGACTGGAACTACTTGATCAACTGATCCGTGTGAGGCAAATATTTTTAAGTTTGAAAAATCATTTTGCTCAAAATTCTCTGTAGCAATTTCAGGATTAAAATAACCACTCATAGCGACTACTCGTTGAATTTTTTCTGGGTAAGATACTGCTACGGCATAACTCAAAATGCAACCTTGACTAAAGCCAATAAGCGTCACTTTCTTTGAATCAATGGGGTAGTGGCCTACAAGCTCATCAATGAAATTAGCAATCAAATCACGTGATTGCTGTGCTTGAGGAATATCTGAAAATTTGTTTTCATCAGCATCAAAATTAATAGCATACCAAGCATAACTACCGTACATCATGTCGTACGGAGCTCGAGCTGAAATAACGAAATATTCCTCGGGTAATTCAGAGGCAAAAGAAAACAAATCCTCTTCATTACTGCCATATCCATGAAGCAATAAAAGCATTGGATTTTTTTCTAATATGATTTTAGGTTCTCTAATTAAGTAGTTTAACTTCATTATGTGTTAGTTTGTCGATTTTGTTATGAGATAAAATAGTGATTGCCAAAATAGTAATACATTTGTTAGTATCGGGAATTGCTATGTCCTCACAAAAATAAATTTTAATATTTAATTACTAAAACATGAAAGTAATTATCGCCTTTTTAAGCTTGTTCAGCTTTCAAATGTATGCTCAAAGTACTGAAATGTTCATTAATTATGGTGAATCAATTCAATTAAATGAAGTGCATGAAACTGCAAACTTTACTATTTCGGGCGAAGATACATCAGTTATTCTAAAAAGTACAGAAATTAATAGTTTCATTTTCTCTAAACCAGGAAAATACAAAATAGCAATTGCAGTTAAAGAACCTTTTACGGCGGGTGATTGTAGTCATCCTAGTTTGCCAAAAGAAATTAACTTAACGGTTGGCCGAACTAAGATGCATTTTGATGCTGATAAAATTCAATTTTCTTCACCCATCATCAAAAATAAGAGCATGGACGGAACAACACTTAAAATACCGGTTTTTATTGAAACTTTTGACGGTAAACCGATAGTTTTAAATAATGAAGTAGTTAATGTTGCAGGAATAGGCTCTTCGTTGATCGCAAAGTTAAACACTACAACCTTTGAATTTTCAGAAGGATTACATATTCTAACTTATACTTTAAGTGGGAAAGTTTCAGAAAACGCCTATTTAATGTTTGATTTTATCAATGCTGAAGGCAAAATACAATCGGTTGCGATGCATAATCCTGTACAAAATCAGTAATGAAAAAGCTACTTTACATATTTTTATTAGCGCTTCTTTTTTTGAGTAGTACTTCAATTGCACAATGCGGACAACCTAGTTGTAATCCCAATACTGGAATTTTGTCCAATGATAATGCGACAGATATTGCCTACGACAACATGGGTTCAGCATTTCACTCTACATATATCAAAGAACCTAATGGTGGATGGAAAGTTTGGGGAGAATTTATGGCGAACAATGGAGCAGACAATGCATTAACACCTCAAACATTCAATTCGACTAATTATCCTGCATTAACTGGATCGATTTATAAAATGGGAATGGGATCTGATTTTGGTTTGAATGTGCAATTGATAGTTTTAACCTCTGATGGTTTATTTGTTTTAGGTAATGAAGGTGCGGTAATTAGTGATGCTTTGACATCGTCTTCCGTTTTTCAAAAAATTTCGGTCAACGGAAAATTAGATGGATTGCCAACAGGCGTTTCTCCGGATGATGTAAAAATGATGTTTGTTGCAAATAGAACTATAACAATTACTACTTGTATTGGTGAAGTTTATGTTTTATCACAATACGTTAATATCCGTGGAAATGGCGGAACAGGAAATGCAACACAATGGAGTCGAGTAATGGTCAATGCAACAACACCATTGACTGATGTAATTGTTGCAAGAGGAACTTCTTCTGTTGGATTTGCATTAAAATCTGATGGCACTATTTGGACTTGGGGTGATGATACTTATTTAGGCGATGGATTGAATCCAATTGATCGAAATTTTGCTGCCCAAATGATTTTACCTGTAGGAATACCCGGAATTAAGATGATTCAAGCTACTAACAGTAATTATAACTTGTTTGGATCTACTAGAGTTTCTTATTTTGTAGTAGGTTTCGACAAAAAAGTATATTCATTGGGAAGTAATAATTATGGACAATTAGGTGACAGAACTTCAACCAACCGAACCGTTTGGGTCAATGCAAAAAATCCTGATAATACAATAATTACTGATGCAGCGTGGATTTCTTCTAATGAACATGACGAAAATTTGGCGGCACTCGCTGTTATAAAAACCAATGGTGTTATTTATACAGCTGGATGTAATAGTTTTTTTATGATTGGAAGAACTGAAGGTGGCGATTTAATAGAAGGAGCAATCAATTATTTGGATGTCCCTACAGGTATAACAAATTCTGATTTCATCACCTTTGTTGAAGTTGGCGGTCATACTTGTGCATTAATAAAGCAATGTTACTCAAGGTATGGTTATGTAGGTCACCGAGTACGCGGATCAATTGGTGATGGCACCGATGTAAATGAAACCATTTCGTCATATGATTTCACTTCGCCTCCTGAAATTGCCGTATGTGGAGCGCAATATCTTCAACCAGTTGTAACAACTAATAGCCCAATTTGTCCAGGTCAAGATGCTATTTATACTGTAACAGCAACACCTGGTGATATTTTGACTTACAACATTAATGGCGGAGCATCACAAACAATTACTATTGCAGCTTCTGGTACCTCACAAATTATTGTTCCTAATGCTACTACGAATCAGCAAATCAATTTTACACAAATTTTTAGTATCAATACAACTTGCGAATACAATTTAGCTATAGTTTCTATTGTTGATGTCGGAATTCCAGTTTTCACGCAAGTGCCACCAATTTGCTTTGGGTCGACGTTAAATCCTTTGCCGTTGGTTTCTAATAATGGAATTGTAGGAACTTGGTCGCCAGCTATCAACAATACGCAAACAACAACCTACACGTTTACCCCAACTTCTGGAGTTTGTTCGACAACAGCAACGATGACTATTACTGTTTTTGAAATCAATACAACTGTAGCCAATTTTGCTCAAGTCGGACCGATATGTGCTGGTGATACAATTGCATTACCATCCGTTTCCACAAATGGCGTGATAGGAAGTTGGTCGCCTTCATTTGATAACACCACAACCACAACTTACACATTTACACCTAATTTGCAGTGTGTTAATCCAATTCAAATGACGGTTGTAGTAAATCCTAAAGTTACACCGCAATTTACTCCAGTGGGACCAATTTGTGAAGGAACTAATTTACCAAATTTGCCAACTATTTCAACTGAAGGAATAACAGGAACTTGGTCGCCAGCCATCAATACTACCACCACCACAACCTATACTTTTACACCATCATCTAATTGGTGTGCAAATCTAACACAAATGACGATTGTTGTAAATCCAAAACTAACGCCACTATTTCCGAGTTTTGTAACTCAATGTTATGGAACAACTAATTTTGTACTTCCAACGATTTCCAATAACGGAATTTCAGGAACATGGTCGCCACAATTTGATAATACACAATCGGGAACGTATACTTTTACTCCCAATTCACAGGAATGTGCTTTCGGAACTTCGGCACAAATTCAAGTGTTTGCAGATTTTAACTTTGATTATACTGTTTTCTGTCAAAACAACGACTTTTTTATTCAACTGCAATCGGATGATGTTGACCTATCTTCAACTATTATCAATTGGGAATATGATAACGCTACTATTTTTTCTGATGTTTTATTTAATGTTTCTAATTTTCTAGACAACAACCTTTCAAATGTTCAAATTCCGTTAGCATTAATGGTTACTGTTACTGATACCAACGGTTGTGATAAAACTAAAATGATTACTGTAAATAACCCTTTTTGCTCAATACCTAATGTTATTACTCCTAACGAAGATGAGTACAATAATTATTTTGACTTATCTCTTCTCAAACCAAAGCATTTAATCATTTTTAATCGTTGGGGAAAAAAGGTATACGAAAAAGACAATTACCTAAACGAATGGTATGGTCAAAACGATTCCGGTGGAAAGCTTCCAGAAGGTGTTTACTTTTACCTAGTTGAATTGCCTGAAGAGACAAAAACAGGTTGGATACAAATACTAAGAGAAGAAAACTAGATCATTTTTAACCATCTCTGGAAAAAATTACCCAAAAGAGGTAAGGGTTTCGTTTCGCCTTTTGCAGCGGTAAAAATACCGTAAATAGATAATACAGAAATAAATACCCACATTGGCGCAGCAATCATTATGCTTTCAAAATGACTAATAGTTAGTCCTAATGTTATGAAAGTCAATGTGATACCTAATCCTTGTCGAATGTGAAACGAGGCATAAGCATTTTTACTTTCACTATTCATTGATAAAGATATAAGTGGTCCAACGATGAGGATATAGCTAATAATAGCTGCGGTTTTACCTTTGCTAATTTCCGATTCCATTATAAAACTAGTTGATTATTATTGTAAATTCCAAGCGCTTTTCCTTTCATTTTAAATCCTAAAAAAGCTGAGTTTTTTGATTTTGAAAGAAGGAATTCTTTGGTAAATTCCCATTCATTTTCGGTAGAAAACAAACTAATGTCAACTGTATTTCCCTCTTTAATTTCTGATGAATTGATGTTGAAAATAGATCTTCCAGCAGTTAACTTTTCGATGATAATCTTAGTTGGAAGTACTGTTCCCAAAGCTCCAAAAGCCGATTCTAAACCTACAGTTCCATATTTAGCTAAATCAAATTCCATTTTTTTGTGCTCGATATCGATTGGATTGTGATCGCTTGTAATACAGTCAATGGTTCCATCTAAAACACCATCAAGTAATGCCTTACAATCGGTGTTAGTACGCAATGGTGGAAGTATTTTGTAACGCGAATCAAAAGTATCTAATTTTTCGTCAGTCAAAGTCAAATGATGCACAGCAACACTACAAGTCACGTTCAATCCTTTGGCTTTGGCTTCGCGAATCAATTGCACCGATTTCGCAGTTGAAATGGTTGGAATATGTAATTTTCCTCCTGTATATTCTAATAAAAATAAGTTGCGAGCCACGATGAGTTCTTCTGCCAAATTCGGTATTCCTTTCAATCCCAATCGAGTAGAAACTATACCTTCATTGACAACACCATTTCCTTTGATTTTCTCATCTTGACAAAAAGCAATCACCAAACCGTCAAAATCTTGTACATATTGCAAACCAATTTTCAATAAGTTGGCATTGGATAAACTTTTATTGTAATCGCCAAAAGCAATCGCTCCAGCATTTTTCATATCAAATAATTCGGCCAAATCTGTACCTTCGCTATTCTTAGTCAAAGCTCCAATCGGATACAATTGAGTAGCAGAATTTCCCGCTTTTTGCTGTACAAAATGGACATGCGATTGATTGTCAATTACTGGATACGAGTTTGGTTGTAAAGCTATAGCTGTAAATCCACTTTTGGCTGCGACTTGTAATCCGTTGACTATAGTTTCTCTGTCTTCATAACCAGGTTCACCCAACGATACACTGCTGTCAAACCAACCTTGTGAAAGATGTAAATTCGAGAAAGTGACTTCCTCATAACCATCTTCTTTGGGTAATGTTGGTGCAATTTTTTCAAAAACCCCATTTTTAATTTTCACATCCACAACTTGATTGTGAAAAGTACTTTTCGGGTCAACAATCTTGGCTTGTCGGATAATTACGTTCATTTGACCAATTTTTGAATGAGTATTTCTATCACTAAAAACAATAAAGTTAAAACTACGAACCATTTCCATATTTGGCTATCAGTTCGGTTGGTTTGTATGGTGTCAAAAATAGTTTCTAAATCGTTGAGTTCTTCAAATTCGCTAGCAGCGTTGGTATTCGGATTTGACAAATTACTTTCTGTTCGATCGTAGTTGAAACTAATATTATCCACCGAATTTGTATTGTTGAAAACGCCATAATTTCCAGCAATAGTTGGATTGTCGTTGAAAGTCAATTTTACTTTATTATTCAATATTTGTTGCACAGGTATAAAATTGCCTTTAGCGTTATTTTGACTGTTTTTGATGCTCACAATTTCGTCTTTCGATAGTAAAGTTTCCACTACAGTAGATTGATTTTTACCAATCGTAAATGATTTCACGCCAGTTTTTTGAGTGTTTTGCGCCATGTTGTAAAACGTTGGAACTATCAAAGGCGAATTCTGAAAATTACTATTCGACTTATTTATTGGTGCCGAAAAGACAAATACCGAAGAAAGTCCGTTTTGAAACGCCGACAAGAAAGGCGATTGATCGTTATTACCCAAAATAATAGACGCTGTTGAAGCTATGTCAAACGAACTTTTGGTCGTTGGATACTGAAAATTATCGACTTTTTTCTCAAAAACACTACTAAATAATGGATGACTGAAATTGATTTTGGTCATCGTTTTTTCTGCATTGACCAAGGATTTGAATTGAATCGAACCAAAACTCGATAAGAAACTATTGATGTTCGTCACCGCATTTTCTGCTGAAGGAATGAAAATCACATTGCCTCCTTTTTCCACAAACGATTTTAAGGTAGTTTGCAAGGCTTGTGGAATTTCAGAGATTTCATTCAGCACTATCGCATCTTGTTTGTCAATAGCATTATAATCGAGTGAACTCAAGGTGTAATTGGTGTAATTGAATTCGTCGCTGGTGTAAATGCGACTCAAGAAACTACTTTTTTCTGCATCGCCAACACTAATCACATTACTTTTTTCAGGTTTGGATAAGCTGAAATAATAGGTGTTGTCGTAGTCTAAACCATTATCTGAAACCGCAACATAACCATGAAAATTCTCTTTCGGAATAGCGAAATTCAAGGTTTTAGTGTTGTTTTCAAAATTGACTAAAGTTTTGGCAATGAGTTTGTTTTGGTTGTAAAGCGCTACTGAAACGTCTTTGTTTTTATCGCCAAAAGCATCAATTTTTACTCCAATTTCATAGAAATTATCTAAGGTTTGATTGATGAAAACGCTATCAACAGCAACATTGTTTTCTTGTTCGGCTTCGGGCATATAGAAAAACACATTGTCTTCTTTTTTGAAGCTCTTTAACTGATTTTCTTTCAATCCTAAAGCATCAGTAATCACAATAATGTCTTTGTTGAAAGCCGATTTTCGAGCATTTATTTTGGCTAAAATATTGTCAATTTGAAACGGAGTTGCACTGTAACTCATGTTTTGCAAATCTTGCTGAATGGCTTTGATACTAGTGTTGTAGTAATTGTCGGAATTGGTCAATATCGAAAAATTGATGTTTTCTGGAGTATGTTCCAACAAATCTTGTAGAGCACGTTTGAGCAGTTCTCCTTTTTTCCCTTTGGCTTGCATACTGAACGAATTGTCGAGTATAATGTACATTTCATTGCCTGCATTTTTGTTGTCTTTGGCTTTGAAAAAAGGTTGCGCAAAAGCCAAAATCATGGCTGTTAAAAGCAATAATCGTGTAGCGAGTAACAAGTATTTTTTGAGTTTAGAACTTTTTCGGGTTTGAATGGCAAGTTCTTTCAAAAACTTTACATTAGTAAAAAGTTCTTTTTTGAATTTTCGCAATTGAAAAAGATGCACCAGAATTGGAATGACCAATAAGAAAAGGAAGTATAAAAACTCTGGATGTTTGAATTGCATTTTTTATATTGATTGGTCAAAAATACAAATAAGTTTGAAAACTTTCGACGATGTTAAAAAAGATTTATGATTTCTTACTCTTCATTCGACGTAGTGTCTTTCAAGGTAAATGGATAATCACCAAAAAGTACCGACAAGCGTTTTACTTGATACGTTTTACGCGTAAACTTGTTAGATAACGCAATGATAACCGCATTTTCTTTTCGTAAAGTGATGTACGACGACGTATTTCCGTGCCACCAACCATTGTGGTAAAAGATTTTAATGCCATTATCCCATTCACGCAAACGAATACCTAAACCGTAATTTTTAATTCCTTTTGATTCGTAACTATAGCCTCTGTAAACTTGGTCAAGCAAGGATTTGTTCAAAAAATTCGGATCATTACGTGCCAAGTCAAATTTCAATAAATCGCGTGGTGTTGAATAGATGTTTTTGTCACCATATACATTATCCAAATAATCAAAAGGATAAATATCGTAATTCCATTTGTAAGAAGGTGTGGCTTTGCTGATTTTGGAAGTTTCATCAAAAACAAATGTGTTTTTCATTCCCAACGGGCTAAAAATGATTTGTTTCATGGCTTTGGCAAACTTTAATCCAGTCGCTTTTTCAATAATTAATGCTAACAAAACATAATTAGTATTGTTGTATACAAAATGAGTGTCAGTTGGATGATCTAACGGGAATTTTTTGGTAATTAATAAATTTAAAATATCTTGATTAGTGATGTTTTTCGACTTGTCCCACACTTTATCATCGTCGGTAAAATAGTTGTATTTTTTTAAACCACTTCGGTGATTGAGTAAAGTTCTAATCGTTACTTTTGGATAGGGAAATTCTTTGAAAATAGTGGTTAATTTTTGATCTAAATCGAGTTTGCCTGCTTCAATCAATTTCAAAATAGCGGAAGCGGTGAGCACTTTACTAACCGAAGCAATGTGTAGTGGCGTTTCGGGCGAATTTAAAATATTGTTTTCCTTGTCGGCGTAACCATTGTATTTTTCATAAATGATTTGTCCGTTTTGAGCAACCAAAAAACTGATGTTTTCAAAATCATTGGCATAATTATCGGTAAAGAAATTTTCAATTTGTGTTTTTTTCTCCTTAATGTAATTATCGGATAATTTTGGATATTCCTTCGTAGAAGGAATCATTGAAAAAGGTAACATTTCAACTGCTTCGTCTTCGGAAGAGTTGCCTTTACGGTCTTTGTCGCAGCTGGAAAAAAGAAATAGAACTAAAAGTGAATATAAAAAGGGTTTGATTGATTGCATTGTTGATGACATAAAAGGCAAATATAGCCATCCACTTCCTAAAAAAAACCTAAAAAAATAGCGTAGTTATTACCAATTTTTCAACATTTTTCTAAGTGCTTATTTATCAGTAACAAACAAAGATTTTTTTTCGATTAAAAAGTTTTGAAAACGTTTGCGATACAACTACTTTTGACGCACCAAAAAAAGCATTCAAAATGAAGTTCGGAATTATCAAAGAAAGAAAAAATCCACCCGACAGAAGAGTGGTATTTACTCCAGAAGAATTGGTTCGTTTGCAAAATGAACATCCAGAAGCATCCATTAAAGTAGAATCATCAGATATTCGTGTTTTTACCGATGAGCAATACCAAAATTTAGGCTTGGAAGTAACTACTAATATGAACGATTGTGATGTGTTGTTTGGTGTAAAAGAAATTCCAGTTGATGCCTTGATTCCGAATAAAAAATACTTTTTCTTTTCACATACAATTAAATTTCAAGCACACAACCGGAAATTATTGCAAGCAATTTTAGACAAAAATATCGAATTGTATGACCATGAAACCATCGTTGATGCTAACAATAAACGCTTAATTGGTTTTGGGCGATACGCCGGAATTGTGGGCGCATACAACGGTTTTAGAGGATTCGGAATCAAATACGAACTATTCAATTTGCCCAAAGCAGAAACCTTGAGCGGAAAAGACGAATTGATTGCACGATTAAAACGTCAAACGCTTCCCAATATCAAAATTGTTCTTACAGGTCACGGAAAAGTAGGGATGGGCGCTAAAGAAATTCTCGATGGAATGAAAATCAAAGAGGTTTCGGTAGATGATTTCCTTACAAAAGTGTTTACGCAACCCGTTTATACCCAAATTGATGTGTTGGATTACAACAAACGTTTGGATGGAAAAGTGTTGGATAACCAAGATTTTTACAAAAACCCAACTGAATATACTTCTGATTTTGAGCGTTTTACCAAAGTAGCAGATGTGTTTATGGCTGGACATTTTCATGGTAATAACGCTCCTGATATCTTGACTCGTGATATGTTATTAGCTCCTGACTGCAAAATTAAAGTCGTAGCCGATATTTCTTGCGATGTTGACGGGCCAATTGCTTGTACGATAAAAGCGTCGACCATTGCAGATCCGTTTTTTGGTTATTTGCCTTTTGAAAATAAAGAAGTTCCTTTCACACATCCGGGTTCAATTATGGTAATGTCGGTTGATAATTTACCTTGCGAATTGCCCAAAGATGCGAGCGAAGGTTTTGGTGAAATGTTTATGAAACATGTAATTCCAGCTTTTTTCAATGGTGATAAAGATGGAATTTTGCAACGCGCCAAGATTACCGAAAATGGTAAACTCACGCCCAGATTTGCCTATTTGCAAGATTATGTGGATGGAAAATAAGATCGGATTAAAGTTCTTCTATTTTCTATTTAGAGGTAAATGAAAACGTTTTCGTTAATAACTTCTTTTCAATCGTTTTCCATGAATTTGATATAAATGTATATTTATAAAAAAATATTTTTATGAAGTACGTTTATTGGTCTTGCTGTTTGCTCCTTTCAACTTTAATGATAGCGCAAAGTGCATTTTCACCTTCCAAAAAAATCAGTTTAGATTTTAAATTAAATGATTTTGGGAAACCGGTTTACACGGTTGCGTACCAATCCCAAAAAATTATTAATCCAAGCTTTTTAGGAATCGAACTCAAGGATACAGACGATTTAGATAGCGATTTTACCTTACTCAAACAAGAAACTAAATCGGTCGACGAACCATGGAATCCTGTGCTTGGTGAACAATCTACTATTCAAAACAAATACAATCAAGTGACTTACTTTTTATATCAAAAAGAAACCAAACGCAAACTCAATATTATTTTTAAAGTGTACGACGAAGGAGTGGCATTTCGTTACGAATTTCCAAAGCAAGAAAAACTAAACTACTTCATCATTTCTGATGAAAAATCAGAATTTAACCTAACTGGCGATCACAAAGCATTTTGGATTCCAGGTGATTATGATAGTCAGGAATATGCTTACGCAGAAACCAAACTTTCGGAGGTAAATACCGATAATTTGGACATGAACAACGGAATTGGTCTAAAAACCATCAAAGATAAATACCGAGTACAATCGCCTTTGATGATGAAATCGGAAGATGGAATTTACCTCAATATTTTTGAAGCGGCGGTAGTCAATTATCCTGTTATGCATCTGGATTTAATTCCAACCAAATTTAAACTCTCTTCACATTTGGTTCCAAATGCCATTGGCGATAAAGCCTATTTGCAAACCCCTTGCGTTTCTCCTTGGCGAACCATTATGATTAGCAATGACGCACGCGATATTGTAAGTTCCAAAATGATTCTCAACTTAAACGAGCCTTGCAAAATAGAAGATACGTCATTCATCAAACCAATGAAATACGTTGGAATTTGGTGGGAAATGCACGTTGGGAAATCAACTTGGGATTACGCAGGTTCGCAAAATGCTCAAAACACTGCTACTCAAGAATTAATTCCTTCAGGAAAACACGGCGCCACTACAGCCAATACCAAACGTTACATCGATTTTGCAGCCAAACATGGTTTTGACGGTGTTTTGGTCGAAGGTTGGAACGTAGGTTGGGAAGATTGGTACGGCAATTGGAAAGAAGAAGTTTTTGATTTTACAACACCTTATCCAGATTTTGACTTGAAAGAAATCAATGATTACGCTAAGTCAAAAGGAGTAAAAATGATCATGCACCACGAAACTTCGGGTTCGGTTGCCAATTACGAACGCCATCTCGATCGCGCATTAAATCTTATGAAAGTGTACCAATATCCAGCGGCTAAGTCGGGTTATGTTGGAAAGATTATTCCTCGAGGAGAATTTCATGATGGACAAACCATGGTCAATCATTACAATCATGTTGCACGCCGTTTTGCCGATTACAAAATGATGGTCAACTCACATGAAAGTTCAAGACCAACGGGCTATCACAGAACGTATCCTAATTACATAGCAGCAGAAGCAGCTCGTGGCAACGAATTTAATGCATGGAGTGTTGGTAATCCGCCCTCGCATGAAACGATTTTGCCCTTCACCCGTTTATTGGGTGGACCAATGGATTACACGCCAGGTATTTTTGAAACTAAAATGAGTGTGTATGATTCCAATAAGAAAGAACAAGTGCATACAACTTTAACCAAGCAATTGGCTTTGTATGTAACAATGTACTCGCCACTGCAAATGGCAGCCGATTTACCAGAAAATTATGAAAAACATTTAGATGCGTTTCAGTTCATCAAAGATGTCGGAGTAGATTGGCAAGAATCCAGATACCTTGAGGCAGAGCCAGGCGATTACTTGACCGTTGCACGAAAAGAAAAAGGTTCTGAAAATTGGTATTTGGGTGCTATTACTGATGAAAATGAACGCAAAACTGAAATAGCTCTTGATTTTCTTTCTCCCAATGTAAAATACAAAGCGGTTGTGTATCAAGATGGTAAAAATGCCGATTGGAAAGACAATCCGAAAAGCTATGAAATAAAAACGATGGAAGTAACGGCAAAGTCTAAAATTAAATTAAATTTGGCTAAAGGCGGCGGAACAGCTATCCGTTTTATACCAATGAATTAACAAACTAACCAATAAACCAACCAAATTATGAGTTCTGAACCAATTAAAACCAATTACCCTGCACTATACACTTTAATTACAGTGTTTTTCTTCTGGGGATTTATAGCAGCGGGAAACAGTATTTTTATTCCCTTTTGTAAGCATTATTTTGATCTTGATCAGTTTCAATCGCAGTTGATTGATTTTGCTTTTTACACGGCCTATTACATTGGAGCTTTGTTATTATTTGCCCTAGGCGATATGAGTGGAAAAGATATTGTAGGCAAATGGGGTTACAAAAAAAGTATTATTTACGGATTATTATTTTCAGCTATGGGAGCCGGGGCAATGATTGTAGCAGTTGAAGCTAATGTGTATGCAGGAATGTTGATGGGTTTATTTATTGTGGCATTAGGATTTTCATTGCAACAAACAGCTGCGAATCCTTTTTCGATTTTGTTGGGTGATCCTAAAACTGGAGCAAGTAGAGTAAACCTTGGTGGCGGAATCAACTCTTTTGGTACGACCATTGGACCGATTGTAGTGGCTTTAGCGTTGTTCGGAACAGCAGCTTCGGTTTCTGACGAACAAATCAAAGCCTTAGAGTTGAATAAAGTAGTGTTTTTATATATCGGTGTAGGTTTACTCTTTGTGGCTGCAGCAGCATTATTTTATTTTTCTAAAAAAGTGCCGAGTGGAATCGCCAACGAGCCTATGGAAAAAGCAAATAAAGCGCTACGAACGTTAGTAATAATGACGTTGTTATTAGCGGCTTGTTTTGTACCTATTTTTAAATCGTACCAAACAGACGTAACGACTTTAAATGCCGAACAATTGGCCGATTTAGAAACGTATCGTATTCGATTTTTGGTATTGGCTTTAGTAGTCGTTTTAGGTGGAATTTTCTACTCGTATTTATCAGCTCAGAAAAAAGCAGAAGGTTGGGGCGCCATGCAATATCCGCAATTGGTGTTGGGAATGTTAGCTATTTTTACCTATGTTGGTGTTGAAGTAGCTATTGGAAGTAATTTAGGCGAATTATTAAAATTACCTGAATTTGGTAGCTTGCAATCATCGGATATTGGACCTTATGTGTCAATGTATTGGGGCAGTTTGATGATTGGTCGATGGGCTGGTGCTATTAGTGTTTTTAACTTAAAAGGAAGCAGCAAAACCATTGCTTTGATCATTATTCCATTGATTGCTTTTGCGGTAATTTTGGGGGTGAATATCCTTTCGGGTAAAGACATGAAACCTTTGTATTATTACGTTTTTTGCGTATTAATTCAAATTGGAGCGTTCTTTTTGAGTAAAGACAAGCCTGCCAGAACCTTGATGATTTTTGGAAGTTTCGGTGTTATTGCTATGATTGTCGGATTAATGTCGAGTGGAACTGTAGCTATTTACGCTTTCCTTTCTGGAGGATTGGCCTGTAGTATTATGTGGCCTGCAATTTTTAGTTTGTCGATTATTGGTTTAGGAAAATACACGTCACAAGGTTCAGCTTTCTTGATTATGATGATTTTAGGTGGTGGAATAATTCCTCCAATACAAGGCAAATTATCCGATATTATGGGTATTCATCAGTCGTATATTATTGCAGTAGTTTGCTTTGGTTATTTGACCTTATTTGCCGTTTTGGTGAAAGGTATTTTGAAAAAACAAAACATAGATGTAGACGCGATTGAGGTGGAGGGTAGTCATTAAAATTACGAATAACACAAAACTCCGATTGAAACACAGATTTCTTTCGGAGTTTTATTTTGGAGTCAAATGGTTGACTTTTTAGCCCTGATCGAGGCATTGTTGGAGCTCTTGCCTTTTTGCAGAAAAGGCAAAGCGACTGACGAGAGCAGGAATTACCATTACTGATAAAGCCCAAGCCAATCGCTTCCACCAACAAAACAGCAATTTTATTTCCACTCAATTTTTCGAGAAAAGTACATTACCGCGGCCAAAATTAGGAACAAACCTATGCTACCTACCAATAAAGCGTAATCTTCAAGTTGGATGATGACGTAGATGAATGTGTACAATACCGAGAGCGAAATTCCGATAAAAATGGGAAACTTTTTGTTTTTTAATATCGAGATAGAATACAGGGTAATTAGCGCTACAACTGAGGTTCCTGCGATGGAATAGGCAAATGTAAACGAACTATGCTCAGTGATGGAAATTAGCAAAGTGTAGAACATGACCAAGGCAATTCCAATCATGGTGTATTGAAAAATATGGATGTTGATTTTACTAATCGATTGAATTAGGAAAAAGATCAAAAACGTCAGTCCAATAACCAAAAATCCGTATTTGGATGCGCGTTCGTTTTGTTGGTATTCGTTGACTGGAGTGATAAAATCCGTTTCTAAGCCGTAACTTGCCAAGTTGGGGAAACTTTCAAAATACTGTTGTGCAAAAGGACGGTTGAAGTGCAATACTTTCCATTGTGCGGTAAATCCTGATGAAGTGATATTACGTTCGGTAGGCGATACAAATCCATTGAAACTTGGTGAATTCCAATCGGAGGCCATTTTGACCGTTGAAGTTTTACCAATCGGAATGATTTTGATTTTGTTACTTCCATTGACGTTGATATCAAAATTAAACGTAGTTTTTCCAGCTATAGTTCGATAATCAAACAACTGCGATTCCAATCCGTCGATGTTGTCATTGGAATTTGCGGGTTCGAAAATGAGATTTTGTGTGCCAATTTTCATTCGAACTTCGTCTTTCAAACTTTTCAAATTATTAGTTTCGATCACTATTTTGGCTTGATTCCAATAGATGTTTTCGTCGGGAATGTTCTTTTTACCAAAATTAGGAGCGGAAAAATTTCCAGAAAATTGCATGGTCGATGAAAAGACATTTGATTTATAAATACTGCGTTCCAACGGTTTTTGCATTTTGGTATTGACTGAACTCTTGAGGTTTTCGGGAAAGAAATACGCCAATTGGATTTTTTTGGTCAGCGGATCTTTATATGGAATACGTAAAATTGGACCGTTGATGTACACGTTTTCTCCCCATTTGGATGTGGTTTCTTCCACTACTTCTTTTTGACGTTGACTGCGTTCTAAGATTAAATCTTGTACAAAAAATAGCGGAATCAGTAAGATGAGCGATAGGAAACCTACCATCATCATTTTGGCTGTAGCCGATTGAAAAAAGCCTTGTTTGATTTCTGTTTCTTGATGTTCCATAATAAATTGATTTAGTGATTATTTGTAATTAATAATTATTTTGAAGTGTTTCGTTCACTATCTTGAGGTATACGAATACGATAGGAATATTGGCTAACAGGATTAGAATTTTGACAGCAAAATAGTCTTGGTGATTTTTTTGGGTTAGCAATAGGAAGAGCAGTTTTAAAAGCACAATTAAATTAATAATGGTTGCGAAAAACGTGTAAATGAAGCCAACAACTAGTAGTTCGCCATTGGGTTTGATTAAGTGTGCGATTAGTAAAACCGTTCCGATGCTGAAGGAACCTAATGCAAGTTGTGTTGAAAAAATTCCTGTGGCTGATTTATATTGTGCTTTGGTCATAATTTGTGGTGTTTTGATTTGTGTTTTTATACAGAAGAAAAGTCAAATAGATAAAGGCACCAAAGTGGATTGAAAACAAAATGGTTTCTTTGGAAAGGAGCTCGTAAAAGAGAGTGGTAAACAATTCGATTGGATTACTCAGAATATCCCAACTATTAAATCGAAGTACTCGTCCGATGTATATTCCGAAGCCGTTTAAAAAGCAAATTGCCATTACAATACTATTGGTTGTTTTACTTTTTAAATTCATTTTTAGGAGTAACTGTTCTACTTGAAACAACGAAAGCAAACCTAAAAAGAAGCCTGTAATAGCAAAGGAACTGATAAGTACTAAATCGAAATAGAATAAATTTCCGGTGCTTCGTACTACATGAACCAAATCGGTTATGATGTAAAATGAATTGGGTAAAAAGGCCAACCAAGAGAGCAGTATAACACCTTTATATTCTTTTCTAATGGTTGAAAAATGATTAGATGTGTAAGAACTCAATGCATATGGAATTGCAGCTAACATTAAGTTCCAAATTAAGAAGAACAAATAAATGGATTGGGTTATTTTTGCTCTTATCAGCAGTAAAGCCAAACAATACATTGAAATCAGTAAAACCGCATGATTTATTTTACGATTGTATTGATAAAGTTGAAAAATGCTATTCATTTTATTTGATGTTAAAGGTTTCACGAATTGTAGTTACAGGTTGTTGGAGCATTTTTAAAAAATCTAAGTTGTGGAAAGAATGCGCTTTTAAACCGCGTTGGTATTGTTGGATAAAATAATCGAAGCGAGTAGGATAGAAGAGCGTTCCAGTTAGGATTACTAAAAATAAATACAAACTCTTTTTGCCATTTCCGAATAAGTAGTATTGCATGCCAATTTCTTCGACTACAGAAATGCCGGTGTTAGTCAGCACATGAATGACATCGTGGTCTTCGAGTTTGGGTTGCATTTCGAAGTTATTTTTTTGAATAAAACTGCCTAAGTGAAATCCCAAACTATCTTGAGGCAATTGGATTAGTTCAGGAACCGTTATTTCCCAAGCTTTGTTGCGTTTGAAGAAACGTTGGTACGGTTTTTTTGATAATTCGTACATTTTTTCGATGAGTAGATCTTTCATTTTAATTTTAAAAGTACTTTGAAAAACAAAGTAAATGAATAAAAAAATAGTGTTAAGTTTTGGATAGTAATTTTTCAAGCGCGTCAATATGATCTTTAAAGGCTTTTTTTCCTTCTTTGGTTGCGATGTAACGAGTGTTGGGCTTTTTGCCAATAAATTGCTTTTCAATTTGGATGTAATTTTCGGTTTCTAAGGCTTTGGTGTGTGAAGCCAAATTACCATCGGTGACACCCAAAAGTTCTTTGAGCATATTAAAATCAGCGCTTTCATTGACCATTAATACCGACATGATGCCTAGCCGTATTCGGTGGTCAAATGCTTTGTTGATATTTTGGATGATGTCTTTCACGATTTTAATAATTATCAAAAATAGTAACTAATTGTTTTGAATTGACAATTTGAGAAGGCGCTACAACATCTTCTTCTAGCGGAATTGAATTACCATATCGTTCTTGTAAAATGGCTTTCACTTTCGAATCACTTAAATTGAATTCCTTTAGTTTTTGCAACGCACAAAGCTCAATATTAGCTCCTTCTTTATAAATCTTCCAAACCAACTCGGAGCAATATATTTTGTCATTTGACCATTCAAAATAAATATCGTAGTCTTTATTGTTAAAGGCCTGCCCATAAGCTTTCATTTTTTCTATTGTATTTTTATTCAATACTTTACTAGCATTAATTAATCTTTTAACAACATATTTCTCCTCTTTTCCATGTTCAATCCAATCTTCCAAAAGAGTCATCTTAACAGGTTGAACTGCTTCGTAAACATATTGCTTTCCGTCTTTTATGAAAATAATTCCACAATGAGAAAATTTGGAGTTGGTAGCAATTCGAACGGCTTCACATTGTTGCGATTGCGATGTTTGAAAAATGATATCACCATCTTTAAATGTTTTGTTTGTTCTCTCTGTTAAAGTTTTCAACGATTGTTTTACTTGGGAAGCATTGAGTTTCACAAATATCAAAACTATACCAATTACTACTGTAAAAGCAATTAAAAGTTTCTTCTTCATTTAGTTTCTGTCGTATTTAAAATGCATGATACTGCCATACAAGATATGACAAATTCCGAAACCGATGACCCAAAAATACAATCCATAACCCGAAAATTCAGTTGCAATCAATCCTAAAAGAATCTGAGTGATGCCTAAATAACGAACATCTCGTAAAGTATATTTACTCGCATTTACACATGCCAAACCATAAAAAATTAACGTTATTGGAGCAATCAAACCATAATAACCGTTTTTGAGTAATAAGAGTGAAAAAATTCCGCCAGTAATCAACGGAATGCTAAAGTTAATAATTAGGCGTTTTGATGTTGGATTCCACACTTTTTCACCCACTTTTTTTGCTTTTCGGATCGTTAAAAGATAAGCTGTTCCAATGGAAAGAACTAAAACAATAAAGGCAGTTATCAAAATATATTTAAAAGTTGCACTTTCTAAAGTAATGTAATAGGAACGTTCATTTTCAATTAGAAAGTAGGCGATGACTGCACCAATTATAGCATAGATTCCCGCTAATATACCCGAAAAACCACTCAATGAAATAAATTGAGACGATTGCGCCATCATCGACTTGATATCTTGAATGTCTTTTAAATAATCTTTTGTTTCCATATGAAAGTACTTTGAGATACAAAGTAAATAAATTATAATTGTTGCACCAAATGTTTTTTGGATTATTTTTGATTAAAATTCATTTTTATGAAAAAAACCTTTTTACTATTCGTATTCTCAACATTTGTTTCGTTTTCGCAATCGACGGATGAAGTTATGTTGAAGCAAATCTATAAATCGGCATTAACCGATAGTAATTGTTATTCTTGGCTTGATGATTTATCCAATAAAATTGGACATCGATTATCAGGTTCGGAAGGTGCTGCCAAAGCTGTTGTGTATACCAAACAGCAAATGGAAAAGTTGGGCTTGGATAAGGTTTATTTGCAAGAAGTGATGGTGCCAAAATGGGTGCGTGGCGAAAAGGAAGATGCCTATTTGCAAGTAGGTTCCAAAAAAATAAGTTTTCCAATTTGCGCTTTAGGAATGTCGGTGGCTACACCTGAAAATGGTTTGAATGCTTCTGTAATTGAAGTAAAATCTATTGATGAGCTCAAAGCATTAGGGGAAGAAAAAGTAAAAGGGAAAATAATATTCTTTAATCGTCCTATGAATCCAGAACATATTGAGACATTTCATGCTTATGGAGGTTGTGTAGATCAACGTTCGTCTGGTGCTCGTGAAGCAGGAAAATTAGGAGCAATAGGTGTAATTGTGCGTTCAATGAATTTGCGGATGGATGATTTTCCACACACGGGTTCAACAAATTATGCTGATACACCTGAAGATAAAAAAATTCCTGCTGCAGCAATCAGTACCAATGGAGCGGAGTTATTGAGTAAGTTATTAATAGAGAATCCTAATTCAAAATTGTATTTTAAACAATCGTGTCAAACGTTTCCAGATGTATTGTCCTATAACGTGATAGGTGAAATAAAAGGTTCAGAGCACCCAGAGCGGATTATGGTAGTTGGCGGTCATTTGGACTCTTGGGATTTGGGAGATGGATCGCATGATGATGGTGCAGGTTGTGTACAAAGTATGGCAGTTTTGGAAATCTTTAAAAAGATTGGCTATAAACCAAAGAATACAATTAGAGTCGTTTTATTTATGAATGAGGAAAACGGAGTAAAAGGAGGTTTGAAATACGAAGAGCAATCGAAGTTGGTAGGTGAAAATCATATTTTTGCTTTGGAAAGTGATTCTGGTGGTTTTACACCGCGCGGGTTTTCAGTAGATTGTGATGAAGCCAATTATTCAAAAATTTTGAGTTGGGAAAATTTATTTGAGCCTTATTTGATTCATATTTTTAGAAAATCTAAAGGTCATACTGGAGTAGATATTGGTCCTCTTTCTTCGGATAAAATTGTGAAAGTAGGCTTGCAACCTGATTCGCAGCGCTATTTTGATTACCATCATGCGGCTAATGATACTTTTGATGCAGTCAATAAGCGCGAATTAGAATTAGGAGCAGCCACTATGACTTCGATTATGTATTTGTTTGATACTTATGGAATTGAATAATGAAACCAAGTGAAGAATACATTTTAAGACAACCACCTAATTTTCAAGAAATTCTTTTTTATATCATTAGTGTTGTAGAAAAAGAGTTGCCCAATACAGAATTGCTTTTCAAATGGGGCGTACCTTATTTTTATTATAAAAAAAAACCGTTTTGCTATTTGGCTCCCAATAAAAAAAGAGGTTTTGTTGATGTAGGATTTGCCAAAGGTTTTCAGCTTACAATTCATCAAGATATTTTGGTTGATGAGAATAGAAATACTGTAAAGTCGCTTCGTTATTACCATCTTGAATCGGTTGATGATGAAGTACTGCGAGAAGTTATTAAAGAAGCAAGTTTATTATATTAAAAAAGGAGATTGAATTAACAATCTCCTTTTTTGTTTATAATTATGAATTAATTATTGTTTTTGTCTGTTGATATAAATCCAACCTGTTTTGGCTTCTTGATTGTTATTAAATTCAATAACATAGTAGTAAGTACCATCAGGAAGTTGTTCTCCTTTATCAGATTGACCAACCCATTCATTAGAGTAGTTAGCTCTGCTATAAACAACAGTTCCGTATCGATTGTAAATACTCAATTTACTAACATTCAAATCTTCTAAATCAAAGAACTCATTATTACCATCACCATTTGGAGAAATACCTTTTTGAATGTCGCAGAACGCACTTGTAATTTGGTAGGTATCTACATTCGAACATCCTTCATTAGTAGTTATGGTCAATGTAACCAAAAGCGGTAATTCTTGGTTTGAAGATGATAAATATGCGGTTGCATTAAATTCTTCATTTGTTCCAACTTGAATACCATTGATAGTCCAACTGTAATTTGAAGTGTTAGGATCAAACCCATTTACCACCGGAACGTTAAGGATGTATGAACTGCCTTGACAAGCTCCTTCAATTTCAAAACTAAACGCACTTTCTAAAGTCACATTTAATGTGGTTACAGAAGCACATTCTCCAGTATTTGGAGTAAACGTATAAACCCCATTTTGAGAAGTACTAATTGTACTTGGAGACCAAGTTCCGTTTACATTATTAGATGATAATGTTGGTAATGATGGCGGAGTAGCTCCAGGACATAAAACTAAACTTGTTCCAAAATTAAATGTTGGAGTTACCAGTGGATTAACAGTAATTGTTCCAGTTAAAGAAGCTGAACTACAGCCACCTACTGTTGTAACTATATAATTAAACGTTCCAGAAACTGTAGGTGTTCCACTTATTGTTAGAACATCGCCTGCAAGTATTCCAGATAATCCATTTGGTAAACCTGAAACAGTAATGCCGGTAGCACCATTTGCTGATTGATACACAATGCTAGTTACAGCAGTGTTGATACAAATCGTTTGGTTGTTATTTCCAGAAGTTAAACTTAATGTTGCATCTGGATTTACAGTTATGCTACCATTTAATATTACACTACCACAATTACTTGTCGTAGAAACAGTATAGTTAAATGTACCAGTTTGCGTTGGAGTTCCACTAATTGTGAATACACCAGCATTGAAAGTTCCACTAACTCCATTTGGAAGACCAGTAACTGTTACGTCAATTGCATCAGTTGCAGTATAGTCAATATTTCCAATA